>NZ_QJUO01000010.1 GCF_004327335.1 Stutzerimonas kirkiae
CCCCCGTGCCCCTCCCGCCGCATCCTGAAAGTCGCAAGCAAACGAAGCCAATTTTCGACTGATGGAATCACCATGGAATCCACTCTATTACCGTGCCCGAATGCTATGGGCCACTTCGAGCCAGCCGCCACGTTCATTCGCTGGCGCCAGGCTTTCGCCATTTCCCTCGGGCTCTTGGCCGTCTCGCCGTTGCATGCCCATGAACATTCGCCCACCTCGGCAGAGCTCGAAAGCACCGTCATCACCGCCGTGCAGCAAGCGTCGCCATTGACTGTCGTCACCAATCCCAAGGAGCCCCGGCAGCCTGTCCCGGCAACCGATGGCGCCGATTACCTGAAGACGATCCCGGGGTTTTCCTCGATTCGCAACGGTGGCAGCAACGGCGATCCGGTGCTGCGCGGCATGTTCGGCTCGCGTTTGAACATCCTCAGTAACGGTACGCTGATGATCGGCGCCTGCCCTTCCAGAATGGACGCGCCCACATCCTATATCGTCCCCTCCACCTTTGATCGACTGACCGTGATCAAAGGCCCGCAAACCGTTATCTGGGGAGCTGGCTCTTCCGCCGGAACGGTGCTCTTCGAGCGCGATCCGGAGCGTTTCAGCGAGCTGGGAGGGCGTGTAGATGCCAGCTTCCTGGTCGGCTCCAACGGGCGCCTGGATAAAGTCTTCGATGGTTCGCTGGGGGCTGAGGAAGGCTATCTGCGAGTGATCGGCACCCATGCCCAGGCCGACGACTACAAGAGTGGCGACGGTGAGCGCATGCCTTCGCGCTGGGAAAAATGGAGCGGCGATATCGCTCTTGGCTGGACGCCCGACAGCGATACGCTGATCGAGCTGAGCGCCGGCAAGGGTGATGGCGAATCACGCTATGCCGGGCGCGGCATGGACGCGACCAAGCTGCTGCGTGAGAGCCTGGGGCTGCGGGTGGTTCGTGAAAATATCGGCGACGTACTGAGCAAGGTCGAGGCGCAGGTCTACTACAACTATGCCGATCACATCATGGACAACTACAGCCTGCGCACCCCGAATCCGTATGACGCCATGCCGATGATGCGTTATCCGATGGCTTCCAATGTCGATCGGCGCACTGTCGGGGCAAGGGTCGCGGCGACATTCGACTGGGATACCCTGCAGGTGATCGCGGGGCTCGATGCCATGCGCAGCGAGCATCGGGGACGCAGATCCAGCTACGCCATGATGAGCGGGGCGTTCACCGGTGCGGGACAGTTCCCGAGGGTCAGGGATGCGCTGTTCCACAATTATGGCGTATTCACCGAAGCGACCTGGCGCACCGACGAACAGCAGCGCCTGATCGGCGGTGCGCGCCTGGATAGGGCCTCGGCCAAGGACTATCGCCAGACACTGGGCAGCATGATGCCCACCATCAATCCCACCCTGGGCGACAGTCGCGACGAGACATTGCCGAGCGGATTCCTGCGCTACGAGATCGACCTCCGTGGCCAGCCCACCACGCTCTATGCCGGGCTGGGCCATAGCCAGCGCATGCCGGACTACTGGGAGTTGTTCTCGCCCGGCAGCGGCCCGCTGGGCTCGCGCAATGCCTTCGATGCCATCCATCCGGAGAAGACCACCCAGTTCGACTTTGGCGTCCAGTATGCGGGTGATGAGCTGCAGGCGTGGGCCTCTGGCTATCTGGGCCAGATACGGGACTACATCCTGTTCACCTATACCCCCGGCATGATGGGAACCACCAGCCGCGCACAGAACATCGATGCACGAATCATGGGCGCGGAACTGGGGGCCAGCTACCGGCTCGATGCGAACTGGAAGGGTGATGCCACCCTGGCCTATGCCTGGGGCAAGAACCGCTCTGATGGCGAGGCGTTGCCACAGATGCCACCGCTCGAGGTACGACTCGGCCTGACCTACGAAAGGTCCGACTGGAGCGCGGGCGCCCTGTGGCGCGTCGTCGCGGCCCAGAATCGCATCGCCGAAGGGCGAGGCAATGTGGTCGGCAAGGACTTCGACGACAGCCCGGGATTCGCCGTGTTCTCCTTGAACGGGGCCTATCGGGTCAGCCGTCAGGTAAGGCTCAGTGCGGGAATAGACAATCTGTTCGACCGTGACTACACCGAGCACCTGAACCTTGCGGGCAATGCCGGTTTCGGTTTCGTCGCGGATAACCCGGAGTCGATCAGCGAACCCGGGCGTACCTTGTGGACCAAGGTCGATATCAGCTTCTGAATATGAAGAAGCGCGCCGCCCGGCGTTGAAACACCGGGCGGCGCTGATTCAGACGCCGGTCAGCACCCTGCCCCTGGCAAAGAACTCATGCAGGTTGGCCAGTACCAGCTCCTCCATCTGCAGGCGTGTCTCCTCCGTCGCACTGCCGATATGCGGCAGCAGCACGACATTCGGCAATTCGAACAATGCCTCGGGAACCCTGGGTTCATCCGCATAGACATCCAGGCCGGCAGCCTTGAGCGAACCACCGCCAAGAGCGGCCACCAGCGCCTGTTCATCCACCACACTGCCACGGGCCAGATTGATCAGGATGCCATCAGGCCCCAGGGCTTTCAGGACCTCGGCCGAGATCAGGTGGTGAGTGGCAGCCCCTCCCGGGCAGCAGAGCACGAGGAAGTCCGCCCACCTGGCGAGCTCCAGCAGGTCGCCTTCATACTGATAGAGGCAGTCCGCTACCGGGTGCCGGTTATGGTAGCGCACCGGCATGTCGAAACCACTGGAGCGCCTGGCCACTTCCTTGCCAATTCCTCCCAGCCCGACGATTCCCAGGTTCTTGCCACTGACGCGACGGCCCAGGGGGAAATTGCCCTGGAGCCACTTCCCGGCACGGGTAAAGCGATCGGCTTCCACCGAACGACGAGCCGTGTCGATGATCAGCCCGATCGCCAGATCGGCCACGCACTGGTTGAGCACATCCGGAGTATTGCTGACCTGGATGCCACGTTCATGCGCATGATCAACGGCAATGGAGTCGAAACCGACACCAAAGCTGCAGATCGCCTTGACATTGGGCAGGCGCTCGAGCAGCGCCTGCGGGCAGCCATGCCGCGCCGCAGTCACCAGCGCCTCGAACTCCCCGCCATGCCTCAGCAGAAAGGCGTCTGGATCCTGCTGCCGCCACAGAGGCTGCACATCGTAATGGGCAGACAGGCTGCTGGAAAAGCGCTCCGTCAGGAACCCGACCTGGAGAACTCGCGGACGACTCATGAGACGCTTCCTTCTGGAAATGAATACGGACGCCTGGATAATACCCCAGAAACACGAAAGCCCCGGAATACGGGGCTTTCGTGGTAGCAGATGGCGGAGGCGTAGAGATTCGAACTCTAGGTGCTGTTACACACGGCGGTTTTCAAGACCGCTGCCTTAAACCACTCGGCCACACCTCCAAATTCGCGGCGCTATAGTACCGAATCGACACACACTGTCAAACACTGTCGTCAATTCGCAGTATCGGCTCTGCTATGATCGTGCCGTTCGAACATTACCCCACAGGAGTGCCATCATGCACGAACATGAATACGCGCTTGGCCATGCGCAGGCGGACCAGCAAGCGGTCAGCCGCGTTCTGCGCAATACCTATGGCCTGCTGGCCATGACCCTGGCCTTCAGCGGAGTGGTCGCCTACATGGCGATGCAGGCGAATGCGCCCTACCCGAACCTGATCGTCCTGCTGGTCGGCTACCTTGGGTTGTTCTTCCTCACGGCAAAGCTGCGCAATTCGGTATGGGGCCTGGTTTCCACCTTCGCCCTGACGGGTTTCATGGGCTATACCCTCGGGCCGATCCTGAACATGTACCTGGGCATGGCCAACGGTGGCGAGCTGGTTTCCACCGCGTTGTCGATGACCGCCCTGGTGTTCTTCGGCCTGTCGGCCTTCGTACTGGTCACGCGCAAGGACATGAGTTTCCTCAGCGGTTTCATCACCGCCGGCTTCTTCGTCCTGCTGGGAGCGGTCGTGGCCAACCTGTTCTTCGAGATCAGTGGCCTGCAACTGGCGATCAGCGCCGGCTTCGTGCTGTTCTCGTCGGCCTGCATCCTGTTCCAGACCAGCGCCATCATCCACGGTGGCGAGCGTAACTACATCATGGCGACCATCGGCCTGTACGTTGCACTGTACAACCTGTTCATCAGCCTGCTGCAACTGCTGGGCATCTTCGGCTCGGACGACTGAGCCGCCCAGGGTAGCCAATGGCCCCGGGAGGCCTCGCCTCTCGGGGCTTTTCGTTTTCATGGCCTGGCGCAGTATCATGGCGGCCGGTTCCCCGATGCGGATACGCTGGATGAAATTCGCCATTGCCCTGTTCTCTCCTCCCCACTCGCCTGCGGCGCGCCGGGCGCTGCGCTTCGCCCAGGCTGTCCTGCAGCAGGGGCATGAGATCGTGCGGATATTCCTCTACCAGGACGGCGTGCACACGGCATCGGCCAATGTCGTGTTTCCCCAGGACGAGTCGGACATGGCATTGCAATGGCGGCAATTCATCCAGGCACACCAGCTCGATGGCGTCGTGTGTGTCGCGGCAGCCCTGCGGCGTGGTGTACTCGACCAGCAGGAAGCCACCCGCCATGCCCGTCCGGCGGTCAATCTGGCGGGTGGCTGGAGCCTCTCGGGGCTCG
Organism: Stutzerimonas kirkiae; assembly: GCF_004327335.1. Taxonomy (GTDB): domain Bacteria; phylum Pseudomonadota; class Gammaproteobacteria; order Pseudomonadales; family Pseudomonadaceae; genus Stutzerimonas; species Stutzerimonas kirkiae. The sequence continues at coordinate 4,603 of NZ_QJUO01000010.1, forward strand.
GCCAGTTGCATGATGCGGCCCAGCAGTCCGAGCGCCTGGTCTGCTTCGGAGGGTCTTGAACATGCGCTCCATGCTGATCATCAGCCGGCGGTCGCCCTGGTCCGGCAGCGGCGCACGCGAGGCGCTGGATATCGCCCTGGCCGGCGGTGCCTTCGATCTGCCGATTTCGCTGCTGCTCATCGACGATGGCGTGTTCCAACTGGTTCCCGGGCAATCCCCGGGCAACCTCGAACAGAAGGACATGACCGCCAATCTGCAAGCCCTGCCGCTGTTCGGCGTAGAGGCTATCCATGTCTGCCAGCGCAGCCTGGGCGAGCGCGGGCTGTTGCAACGACCGCTGGCGATCGCGGCGATCCCTCTCGATGACGAGGGGCTGCGCGCCCTTGTCGACAACCATGACCATGTGATCACCCTCTGATGAGCACACTGCATATTCTCTCCCTCTCGCCCTTCGAAGGCGGCCATCTGGACACTTGCCTCAGGCTGCTGCAGGGCGGCGATGCGCTGCTGTTATGCGGCGATGCCGTGCATGCCCTCGCCCCCGGCACCTCCCGGCGCCAGGTGCTGCAACGGTTGCCCCGGGATATTTCCCTGTATGCCCTGGCTGAAGATATCGAGGCGCGCTCGCTGAGCGATCTGCCCGAGCGGCTGATCGCCATCGATTACCCTGCATTCGTCGATATCTGCGGCCTCTACTCGAAAAGCAACAGTTGGCTATGAGCGCATTGCGTATAGAAGACCGCGATATCCCTCTGGACCCGGATGGCTACCTCGTCAACTTGAGCGACTGGCAGCCCGAGGTGGCACGGGCATTGGCGCGGGAGGAAGGTATCGAGCTGGATGAGCGGCACTGGGAGGTGCTCGAACTGCTGCGGCGGTTCTACGACGAGTTCCAGCTCGCCCCGGCCAATCGCCCCTTGATCAAGTACGTGGCCCTCAAGCTCGGCCCGGAGAAAGGCAACAGCCTTTACTTGAATGCCTTGTTCCAGGGGCCGCCAGCCAAGCGCGCCGCCCGCCTGGCCGGCCTGCCGAGGCCGACCAACTGCCTCTGACCGATCGACTGGCAAGATGGTTATCAGCAGTCTTTCGGTCGTTTCCGTGGTCGCATAGGACATAGACTGTCGGAAAAGTGACCATTGAAGGAGGTAGGCATGGGGCGTCTTGCGCAAGGTGTATGGTTCGATCAGGAAGACCAGATCGACGAGGATGGCCAGTATCGGCGCCAGGCGACACAGCATCGCGACTGGATAACCGCCGATGGCGATTTCCAGCCCGAAGCCGGTCGCTATCACCTGTATGTCTCGCTCGCCTGCCCCTGGGCGCACCGCACCCTGATCTACCGCAGGCTCAAGGGGCTGGAGTCGTTGATCAGCGTTTCCGTGGTCAGTTGGCTGATGGCGGAGCATGGCTGGACCTTCGACCAGAACCTCGGCTCGAGCGGCGATGCCCTGCAAGGGCTGCAATACCTGCACCAGCTCTACACGCTGGACTCCCCCGACTACAGTGGCCGGGTTACCGTGCCGGTTCTCTGGGACCGCAAGACCCGGCGCATCGTCAACAACGAGTCGGCCGATATCATCCGCATCTTCAACGCTGCCTTCGATGAACTGACGAGGTCGACCCTGGACCTCTACCCCACGGCATTGCAGGAGGAAATCGACCGGCTCAACAGCCATATCTACGACAGCCTCAACAATGGCGTCTATCGGGCCGGTTTCGCCACCCGCCAGGGGGCCTACGAGGAGGCATTCGATGCTGTCTTCGCCACCCTCGACGAGCTGGAGGGGTTGCTGGACGGCAAACGCTACCTGGCCGGAGAGTACCTGAGCGAGGCGGACTGGCGACTGTTCACCACGCTGGTACGCTTCGACGCGGTCTACCATGGGCATTTCAAATGCAACCTGCGACGCATCAGCGACTACCCCAACCTGCAGGGCTGGTTGCGTGAGCTATACCAGTGGCCCGGTATCGCCGAGACGGTCGATCTGCAGCATATCAAGCGGCACTATTACCAGAGCCACCGCTCGATCAATGCCAATGGCATCGTACCCAAGGGGCCGCAATCGAGCCTGGGCAGCCCACATGGCAGGGAACGCCTGCCAGGCAGGGGTATTTTCCAGGGCGCTGGCTGATCAGACCTTGAACCAGGCCAGCTTGTCGCGCAGCGTGACCACTTCGCCAACGATCAGCAGCGTCGGTGCCTGCACCTGTTCGGCGGCGATCCGTTGGGGCAGGTCGGCCAGGGTGCCAGTGAAGACCCGCTGGTTCTCCGTGGTGCCTTGCTGGATCAGTGCGATCGGCGTGGCGGCGGCGCGGCCGTGGGCGATCAGTTGCCGGCAGATGATCGGCAGCCCCACCAGCCCCATGTAGAACACCAGGGTCTGCCCGGGTGCGACCAGGTCCGCCCAGGGCAGGTCGCAACTGCCATCCTTCAGGTGCCCGGTGACGAAGCGAACCGACTGGGCATGGTCGCGATGGGTCAGGGGAATCCCGGCATAGGCGGCGCAGCCGCTGGCGGCGGTGATCCCCGGCACGACCTGGAAAGGTATGCCGTGGGCCGCCAGTTCCTCGATCTCTTCCCCGCCCCGGCCGAAGATGAACGGGTCGCCCCCCTTCAGCCGCAATACACGCTTGCCGGCAAGGGCCAGGTCGACCAACTGCCGGTTGATCTGTTCCTGCGGCAAGGCATGCCGCGCCCGCTGCTTGCCGACATAGATGCGTTCGGCATCGCGGCGGCACAGCTCGACGATCGCCGGCGCAACCAGGCGGTCATAGAGCACCACATCGGCCTGCTGCATCAGCCGCAGGGCGCGGAACGTCAGCAAGTCGGGATCGCCCGGTCCGGCGCCGACCAGGTAGACCTCGCCCCGCCCCGGCGCGCCGAAGTTGTCCAGGCGCTCCTGCAGATGATGCGCGGCCTCGTCGTCGCGGCCGGCCATGACCTGTTCGGCGATAGGCCCCTGGAAAACCTCTTCCCAGAACAACCGGCGCTGCTGTACATCCGGCAGGCGCCCCCTGACCGTGGCCCTGAAGCGCCTGGCCAGCCCGGCCAGGCGGCCATAGGCCGAGGGGATCCAGGTCTCGATGCTGGCCCGTACCAGCCGCGCCAGCACCGGGGCATCGCCACCGCTGGAAACGGCGACGATCAGCGGCGAACGATCGACGATGGCGGGAAAGATGACACTGCAGAGCGCCGGGGCGTCCACCACATTCACCGGGATACCGAGTGCCTGGGCATCCTGCGAGACCCGGGCGTTGACCGAAGTATCGCTGGTGCAGGCGATCACCAGCGATACGCCGCCCAGGTCATCGGGCAGGTAGGTGCGCCGTCGGCAATCCGCCGCCAGTTCTTCCAGCTCCGCAACGATCTCCGGGGCGACGACACGCAACAGGGCACCCGCCTGGCTCAACAGGCGGGCCTTGCGCAGGGCGATGCTGCCGCCGCCGACAAGCAGTACCTGCCGCCCCTTGAGGCTGTGGAACAGCGGGAGGTATTCCATACCGCTCAGCGCCCCGGCACTCGCCGCGAGGGCTGGCCGAATGCGTTCAACCTATCACCTCGATGCCGCCCATGTATGGCTTGAGCACTTCGGGCACAAGGATCGAGCCATCGGCCTGCTGGTAGTTCTCCAGTACCGCGACCAGCGTGCGGCCGACCGCCAGGCCGGAACCGTTGAGGGTGTGCACCAGTTCCGGCTTGCCGGTTTCCGGGTTGCGGTAGCGCGCCTGCATGCGGCGCGCCTGGAAGTCGCCGCAGTTCGAGCAGGAGGAAATTTCGCGGTATTTGCCCTGGCTGGGCACCCAGACCTCCAGGTCGTAGGTCTTGCTGGCGCTGAAGCCCATGTCGCCGGTGCACAGCGCGAGTACGCGATAAGGCAGTTGCAGCGCCTGGAGGACTTTCTCGGCATTGCCGGTGAGCTCTTCCAGTGCCTCGAAAGAACGCGATGGCTCGACGATCTGCACCATCTCGACCTTGTCGAACTGGTGCTGGCGAATCATGCCGCGGGTATCGCGGCCGGAGGCGCCGGCTTCGCTACGGAAACAGGGCGTATGCGCGACGAATTTCAGCGGCAGCGCGCGAATATCGAGAATCTCACCGGAAACGATATTGGTCAGCGACACTTCCGCGGTCGGGATCAGGTAGAAATCCGCCTCGCCTTCCCGGGAAATCTTGAACAGGTCTTCCTCGAACTTGGGTAGCTGGCCGGTCCCCTGCAGGGCCGGGGCCTGTACCAGATAAGGTGTATAGGCTTCCTCGTAGCCATGCTCGCGGGTGTGCAGGTCGAGCATGAACTGCGCCAGGGCACGGTGCATCCTGGCGATCGGCCCGCGCATCAGCGCGAAGCGTGCGCCGGAGAGTTTCGCGGCGGTTTCGAAATCGAGCCAGCCATGCTGCTCGCCCAGGGCGACGTGGTCCTTGATTTCGAAATCGAAACTCGTCGGCGAGCCCCAGCGGCGGACTTCGACATTCTGCTCCTCGTCAACGCCGACCGGCACCGATGCATCGGGCAGGTTGGGAATGTTCAGCAGCAGTTGATCGAGCTCCGTCTGGATATTGTCCAGCTCACGCTTGCCCGACTCGAGGTCGGCGCCCATGCGGTCCACCTCGGCCAGCAGCGGTGCGATGTCCTCACCCTGTTGCTTGGCCTTGCCGATGGCCCTGGAGCGTGCGTTACGCTCGGCCTGGAGCTGTTCGGTGCGGCTCTGTACGGTCTTGCGCTGTGCTTCGAGCGCTTCGATACGCGCCACATCCAGCGTATAGCCACGGGTGGCCAGACGGGCCGCGACATCCTGTAGCTGGCTGCGCAGCAGTTTCGAATCAAGCATGGTGGTTCTCGTCTTCTGGAATATCTTGAGTAAGGGAGAGCGGGTTGTGCAGTGTACTTCCCGGCTCAGAGCCTGGCGAGGGTCAGGCCCAGCCAGGTCGCCAGCAGGCCGCCGCATACGCTCAGGCCGAGATAGCCGAACAGTGTGGCCAACTGGCCGCTTTCGAGCAGCCGCAGGTTGTCCAGGGAAAAGCTGGAAAAGGTCGTCAGCCCACCGACGAAGCCGACGATCAGGGTGTTGCGCCATTCCGGCGACAGGCCAGGGCGATCGAGGAAAAAGGCATAGAGATAGCCGATCAGCAGGCAACCGAGCAGATTGACCGCCAGGGTCCCCAGAAAGTACTGGCGAGGCCAGTGCTGGGCGACCCAGACCCCGGCGGCGAAGCGCAACAGGGTACCGGCCACCCCGGCGCAGGCGATCATGACGAGCATGCGTATCATGGTTTGCGCCTCTGTCGCGGGCTGTCGCGATCCAGTTGCGCCAGGTGTTCGAGCTTGTCGCGGATCTTGCTTTCCAGGCCACGCGGCGCCGGCTGGTAGTAGCGGCGTGGCTCCATGGCTTCGGGAAAGTAGTCTTCCCCGGCGGCATAGGCATCCGGCTCGTCATGGGCATAGCGATACTCTTCGCCATAGCCCAGCTCCTTCATCAACCGGGTCGGCGCATTGCGCAGGTGCAGCGGCACCTCGTGCGAGCCGTTGTCCGCGACATCGCGGCGGGCGGCGTTGAAGGCGCTATAGACCGCATTGCTCTTCGGCGCACAGGCCAGGTAGACGATGGCCTGCGCCACCGCCAGCTCGCCCTCCGGGCTGCCCAGGCGCTCCTGCACTTCCCAGGCGCTCAAGCACAAGTCCAGTGCCCGCGGGTCGGCATTGCCCACCTCTTCGCTGGCCATGCGCACCACTCGCCTGGCGATATACAGCGGGTCGCAACCGCCATCGAGCATACGTGCGAACCAGTACAGCGCCGCATCGGGGTTGGAACCGCGCACCGACTTGTGCAGGGCCGATATCTGGTCGTAGAAGGCTTCGCCACCCTTGTCGAAGCGGCGACGGCTGTCGCCCAGCAGGTTCTGCAGCAGCTCCGGGGCGATCTCTTGCCCGGCCTCGAGCAGGTCCGCGGCGTTTTCCAGCAGGTTGAGCAGGCGCCGGCCATCGCCGTCGGCGGCGGCGATCAGGATCGCCAGGCTTTCCTCGGGCAGCGTCAGTCGCAGTGCGCCCAGCCCTCGCGACTCATGCAGGGCGCGGTTGGCCAGTTGCCGCAGCGCGGCCTCGTCCAGCCCCTTGAGCACATAGACGCGCGCCCGCGACAGCAGCGCATTGTTCAGCTCGAAGGATGGGTTTTCGGTGGTGGCGCCGATGAAGATCAGCGTGCCGTCTTCCACATAGGGCAGGAAGGCATCCTGCTGCGACTTGTTGAAGCGATGCACCTCATCGACGAACAGGATGGTCTTGCGCCCGTATTGCGCGGCCTGCTGCTTGGCCACCTCGACCGCCTGGCGGATCTCCTTGACCCCGGACAGCACCGCGGAAATCGTTTCGAAATGCGCATCCGAGACCTTGGCCAGCAGTCGCGCCAGGGTGGTCTTGCCAACCCCGGGCGGCCCCCAGAACACCATGGAATGCAGGGCGCCCTGCTCCAGCGCCTCGCGCAGCGGCTTGCCGCGCGCCAGCAGGTGCTGCTGGCCGACGTATTCATCCAGGTTTTCCGGGCGCAAACGTGCCGCCAGGGGCTGGGCGACAGGTTCGCGCTTGAACAGATCCATCGCGGGATGGCTCCTCGTATCTGCAATCACTGCCCGGGCAATGACTTACTCGGAAATGACGTCAGCCCCTTCGGGAATCTCGAAATGGAACTGCCCGGCGTCGATCGGCTGGTTCATCTTCACACCGCTGAAGAGGATATTGGTGCGCTGCCCGACACTGTCGATCAGTTGCATATCGTTGATCACACCACCGCGAAAGGACAGCCGCAGGTTATCGAACAGGGTGTCCTTGGCCTTGGGCGTCAGGGTGAAGTCGACCACTTCCCCCGCCTCCTTGTGGCTGACCTCGAAGTTCTCGCTGATCCGCGAGACATCGCCGGACAGCAGCAGCGCCGGCGTATGGGTCAGGCGCTGGTCGAGTTGCTGGATCGTCACCTGCTCCAGGTCCGGGTCATACAGCCAGACCTGCTTGCCGTCGGACACCAGCAACTGCTCCATCGGCGCGTCGGTATGCCAGCGGAACTGGCCCGGGCGCTTGAGCGCGAGTTCGCCGGCGGTTTCCTGCAGTTGCGTGCCGCTGCCATCCAGGGAGAGTTGCGAAAAGCGCCCGGTGAGGGTTTCCGCCTGGGTCAGGAGCCCGCTCAGGCGCTGGGCGGAAAGCGCATCGGCATGCACCGGCATGGCGACCAGCAGGGCGGATGCGAACAGCGAACGGATCAATTGCATAATGCCTCGGTGCGACATCAGTCGCGATGTGGGCCCGGCGCTATCACTTCGCGCGAGCCGTTGGTATTCATGGCGCTGACCACGCCGGCCATCTCCATCGCCTCGATCATGCGCGCGGCGCGGTTGTAGCCGATCTTCAGCTTGCGCTGTACGGAGGAAATCGAAGCCCTGCGGCTTTCCAGCACGAAATTCACCGCTTCGTCGTACAAGGGGTCGCTTTCGCTGTCTTCACCGTCGCCGCCGGAGCCTCCTTCGAAGCCGCCGCCCGACTCTTCCACGCCGGCCAGGATGTCCTCGATATAGTCGGGAGCGCCCCGCGCCTTCCAGGCCTCGACCACGCGGTGCACCTCTTCGTCGGAAACGAACGCACCATGCACGCGGACCGGCAGCCCGGTGCCCGGTGGCAGGTAGAGCATATCGCCATGGCCCAGCAGTTGCTCCGCGCCGCCCTGGTCGAGGATGGTGCGCGAGTCGATCTTGCTCGATACCTGGAAGGCCATGCGGGTCGGAATATTGGCCTTGATCAGGCCGGTGATGACATCCACCGAGGGCCGCTGCGTGGCCAGGATCAGATGGATGCCGGCCGCTCTCGCCTTCTGCGCGATGCGCGCGATCAGCTCTTCGACCTTCTTGCCGACGATCATCATCATATCGGCGAATTCGTCGACCACCACCACGATGGTCGGCAGCGGTTTCAGCAGGGGCGGCTCATCCTCCATGCTTTCGCGGCGATAGAGCGGGTCGCCGAGCGGCGTGCCGGCCTCCTCGGCCTCCTTGATCTTGCGATTGAAGCCGGCCAGGTTGCGTACGCCCATGGCCGCCATCAGCTTGTAGCGGCGCTCCATCTCGGCGACGCTCCAGCGTAGCGCGTTGGCCGCTTCCTTCATGTCGGTGACCACCGGGCACAGCAGGTGCGGAATACCTTCGTAGATCGACAGCTCCAGCATCTTCGGGTCGATCATGATCAGGCGCGCCTCGTCCGGCGTCGACTTGAAAAGGATCGACAGGATCATCGCGTTGACGCCGACCGACTTGCCCGAACCGGTGGTACCGGCCACCAACAGGTGCGGCATCTTCGCCAGGTCGGCGATGACCGGCTGGCCGCCGATATCGTGGCCCAGCGCGATGGTGACCGGCGACTTGGCCTCGTCGTACTGGGTCGAGGACAGCACCTCGGAAAAACGCACGATCTGCCGGTCCTCGTTGGGAATCTCGATACCGACCGTGGTCTTGCCGGGGATCACCTCGACCACCCGCACGCTGATCACCGCCAGCGAGCGCGCCAGGTCCTTGGCCAGGTTGGAGATACGGCTGACCTTCACCCCCACCCCCGGCTGGATTTCGAAACGGGTGATCACCGGGCCCGGATGCACCGACTCGACGATGACCTCGACACCGAACTCCTTCAGCTTGATCTCCAGCAGGCGCGACATCGCCTCCAGGGATTCCGGGGAAAACTGCTTCTGCTTCTTCTCGGCCGCATCCAGCAGGGAAATCGGCGGCAGGCTGCCTTCCACCGCCGTATCGACGAACAGGGTCGCCTGCTTCTCCTTGAGCACCCGCTTGCTCGGTTCGCTGGCCTTGGCCGGAGCCGGCGGCTCGATGACCGGTACCACGCGCTTTTCCCGCTCGCTCATATGGCGGCTCAGGGATTCTTCGCGCTCGATCAGGCGCTCCTTGGCACGCACGCGCTCACGCTGGTCCGCCACCACCGGCGCCACCACCTCGCTGATCACATCGTCCGCTTCGCGCAACTGGGCGATCATCTGCCGGCGCTCGTTGCGCGCATTCCACCAACGGCTGAAGAAGCTCTGGAGCAGTTCGAACAGATCGAGGGTGATCTTGCCGGTCAGGTCCATCACGCGGAACCAGGACAGGTCAGTGAACACCGTCAGGCCGAAGAGAAAGAACGCCAGCAGCACCAGGGTGCTGCCCTGCACATTGAAGGTGACTTCGGCCCATTGCCCGAGGCTTTCGCCCAGGGCTCCGCCCGCCGAACCCGGCAGGCCGGCAGCGCCCTGGAAATGGATATAGGCCAGTGCGGAGCCGGACAGCACCAGGAACACCAGGCCGATCAGGCGCCAGGAGAACAGCCAGCCACTCCAGCTCCAGGGCTGGTGGCGCGCACGGAACACCTGCCAGGTCTTGATCCCGAGCAACAGCGGAAACAGGTAGGCGAAGTAGCCAAGCGCCATGAACAGCACATCGGCGAACCAGGCGCCGGCGCGCCCGGCGGCGTTCTTCACCTGGTCCACGTTGCTGGTGTGGGTCCAGCCCGGGTCGGCCGCATCGTAGGTGAGCAGCGCCATCCACAGGTAGGCACAGAGCACGCCAAGGGCGATCAGCGCCCCCTCTTTCAGGCGCGAACCCAGTTGCTGTCGCCAGGCCGAAATAGATGCCGCTGGTATGGGATTCTTCAAAACGCTTTATATCCTGCGCCAGGGCGCACTCGATGAACTGGAATCTCCGGCATTGTACGGATGATGCAGCGCGCATACCAAGCCGGTTTGGGCTTTTCGCGATGCTTCGGTGTAGCATAACCGCCAGTTTTCTTTGTGTGCTTTTCGCGGCACAGGTTCATCCATTTCGAAACAAAGGCTTATGAGGGCTTTTTATGAGTGAAGTCAAGCATTCACGTCTGATCATTCTCGGCTCTGGCCCTGCCGGCTATACCGCGGCCGTTTACGCAGCCCGTGCCAACCTGAAGCCACTGGTGATCACCGGGATCCAGCCGGGCGGCCAGTTGACCACCACCACCGAAGTCGACAACTGGCCAGGCGATGTCGAAGGGCTGACCGGCCCGGGCCTGATGGAACGCATGCGCGAACATGCCGAACGTTTCGACACCGAGATCGTCCACGACCATATCCATACCGCCGAATTGCAGCAGCGCCCGTTCCTGCTCAAGGGCGACGATGCCACCTATAGCTGCGATGCGCTGATCATCGCCACCGGCGCTTCGGCCCAGTACCTGGGGCTGCCCTCGGAAGACGCCTTCGCCGGTCGCGGCGTGTCGGCCTGCGCCACGTGCGATGGTTTCTTCTATCGCAACCAGGTGGTCGCGGTGATCGGTGGCGGTAACACCGCGGTCGAGGAAGCGCTCTACCTGTCCAATATCGCCAGGGAAGTGCACCTGATCCACCGCCGCGACAAACTGCGTTCGGAGAAGATCCTGCAGGACAAGATCCTCGAGAAAGCCGCCAGCGGCAATATCCGCCTGCATTGGAACCACACCCTGGAAGAAGTGCTGGGCGATGCCAGCGGCGTCACCGGCGTGCGCCTGAAAAGCACCGAGTCCGGCGAAGAGAAAACCCTCGAGCTGGCTGGCGTCTTCATCGCCATCGGGCATAAACCCAACACCGAACTGTTCCAGGGCCAACTGGAAACCCACGACGGCTACCTGGTGGTCAAGGGCGGCAACCAGGGCGATGCCACCAGCACCAGCATTCCCGGCGTATTCGCTGCCGGCGACGTGGCCGATAATGTTTATCGCCAGGCCATCACCTCGGCCGGCGCCGGCTGCATGGCGGCCCTGGATGCCGAGAAGTACCTGGACAACTGAGCTGGAGTGGTGTCGATGCTGGCCTGGCTGTCGCGTGACGAACTGGCGTTCCCTGCGCTCGAGTCGGCATTGCGCGAACCGAACGGTTTGCTGGCGGCTGGCGGCGACCTGAGCGTCGAACGGCTGCTGGCGGCCTACCGGCATGGCTGCTTCCCCTGGTATCAGGATGGCCAGCCACTGCTGTGGTGGTCGCCGGACCCGCGCATGGTGCTGTTCCCGGGTGAGCTGCATGTGTCACGCAGCCTGCGCAAGCGCATACGCCAACAGCCTTTCCAGGTCACCCTGGACCAGGCCTTCCAGGCCGTCATCGGCCACTGTGCCGGACCGCGGCGCAATACCGACGGAACCTGGATCACCAGCCCGATGCAGCGCGCCTACCTGCGTCTGCATGAGCTGGGCGTGGCGCACTCGGTGGAAGTCTGGCAGGAACAGCAACTGGTCGGTGGCCTGTACGGCCTGGCCATGGGCAGGCTGTTCTTCGGCGAGTCGATGTTCAGCCACGCCACGGATGCCTCGAAGATCGGCTTTGCCCACCTGGTGGAGTGCCTGCGGGAATGGGGCTTCGAGTTGCTCGACTGCCAGATGCATACCCGCCACCTGGCCAGCTTCGGCGCCCGCGAGATACCACGCACGGAGTTCGCCGCGATCCTGCATGGCGCGCTGGGCCGACCGGGCGAGTCCAACTGGCGAGGTCGGGCGAGTATCCCCTAAACTGACAGCCATGAAATGCATGAGGCTTGACCATGACCTCGCTGGCTCGTCTGAAGTTCTACGCCACACAGCCGCATGACTGCAGCTATCTCTCGGGCCAGCAGGCCACCACCTTGTTCCTCGACCCCAGCCAGCCGATGGACGAGCAGATCTATGCGCAATTATCCGAAGTCGGCTTTCGCCGTAGTGGCGACCACCTCTACCGTCCTCACTGCCAGCAGTGCAGCGCCTGCATAGCCGCTCGCCTGCCCGTCGCCGGCATGGCCCTGAAGCGCCAGCAGAAGCGCATCATCAAGCGCAACGCCGACCTGCGGGTCGAACGACGCCGGCCGACCTGCAACGATGAGATCTACTCGCTGTATGCCCGCTATATCGAGCAGCGCCATGCGGATGGCGACATGTACCCGCCAAGCCGCGAGCAATTCACCACTTTCCTGGTCAGGGACCTGCCCTTCTGCCATTTCTACGAGTTCCGGCTGGATGGGCGGCTGCTGGCCGTTGCGGTCACCGACGTACTGCCCAACGGCCTGTCTGCCGTCTATACCTTCTACGAACCCGAGATGGCCCACAGGAGCCTGGGGCGCTACGCCATTCTGTGGCAACTGGGAGAGGCCGACCGCCTGGGCCTGGAAGCGCTCTACCTCGGCTACTGGATCAGGAACTGCCGGAAAATGAACTACAAGACCGAATACCGGCCAATCGAGCTTCTGGTCAACCAGCGTTGGGTACTGCTCAACTGAAGCCTTGGCTCGGCAGGCCATTTCGGGCACAATACCCGCCGCTTTTGCCTGGACATCGACTTGTGTCAGGCCAATCTTTGGTTATCGAGGGCTTTACTGAATGTCGAAAGAAGACAGCTTCGAAATGGAAGGCACTGTCGTCGACACCCTGCCAAACACCATGTTCCGCGTGGAGTTGGAAAACGGGCACGTCGTTACCGCGCATATCTCCGGGAAGATGCGCAAGAATTACATCCGGATTCTCACCGGCGACAAGGTTCGGGTCGAGCTGACCCCCTACGACCTGAGCAAAGGGCGTATCACCTACCGCGCACGCTGATCCGCGATCACTAAAAAGCCCGGCAAGTCACCTTGCCGGGCTTTTTAGTTGGCCATCGCGAAAGGCTCAGGCCATCTCTTCGGCGACTTCGAACTCGAAATGCAGTTCTTCGCCCTGCATGTCCACATGCACCACGCCACCACCATGGGATAGCTCGCCAAAGAGTATTTCCTCGGCCAGCGGGCGCTTGATGCGATCCTGGATCAGGCGCGCCATGGGGCGTGCGCCCATCTGCGCATCGTAGCCATGCTCGGCCAGCCAGTTGCGCGCCGGCTCCGACACCTCGAGCGTGACATGCTTGTCTTCCAGTTGCGCCTGCAACTCCACCAGGAACTTGTCGACGATGCTCTTGATGACTTCATGGCTGAGCCGGCCGAACTGGATGATGCTGTCCAGGCGGTTGCGGAACTCCGGCGTGAAGCTCTTGCGGATGACTTCCATGGCGTCCGAAGTGTGATCCTGATGAGTGAAGCCGATCGAGGCGCGTGCTGCGGTTTCCGCGCCGGCATTGGTGGTCATGATCAGGATGACATTGCGGAAATCCGCCTTGCGCCCGTTGTTGTCGGTCAGCGTACCGTGGTCCATCACCTGCAGCAGCAGATTGAACACCTCCGGATGCGCCTTCTCGATTTCATCCAGCAACAGCACGCAATGCGGCTGCTTGGTGATCGCCTCGGTCAGCAGGCCGCCCTGGTCGAAGCCGACATACCCCGGCGGTGCGCCGATCAGGCGCGACACCGTATGCCGCTCCATGTATTCGGACATATCGAAACGCACCAGCTCGATGCCCATGGCGCGCGCCAGTTGGCGGGCCACCTCGGTCTTGCCGACGCCGGTCGGGCCGGCGAACAGGAACGAACCGATCGGCTTGTCCGGGGCCTTCAGGCCCGCGCGCGACAGCTTGATCGCGGTCGCTAGCGAGCCGATGGCATCGTCCTGGCCGAATACCGTGAGCTTGAGGTCCCGCTCCAGGTTACGCAGCAGTTCCTTGTCCGAAGAGGTGACATGCTTGGGCGGAATACGGGCGATCTTGGCCACGATATCCTCCACCTGGGCGACATCGATACTGTCCACCCGCTGCTCTTCCGGCAACAGACGCTGGTAGGCGCCAGCCTCGTCGATCACATCGATGGCCTTGTCCGGCATATGCCGGTCGTTGATGTAGCGTGCCGCCAGCTCGGCGGCCGCACGCAGCGCCTCGTCCGTGTATTCGATATGGTGGTGCTGCTCGAAGCGGCTCTTGAGGCCGCGCAGTATGCCGATAGTGTCCTCCACAGAGGGCTCGCTGACATCCACCTTCTGGAAGCGCCTGGCCAATGCCCGGTCCTTTTCGAAAATGCCGCGGAACTCCTGGAAGGTGGTGGAGCCGATGCAGCGGATTTCTCCGGAGGAAAGCAATGGCTTGAGCAGGTTGGAGGCATCCATGACGCCGCCGGAAGCCGCGCCGGCGCCAATGATGGTGTGGATCTCGTCGATGAACAGGATCGCCTGCGGGCGCTTGCGCAACTCACCGAGCAGCGCCTTGAAGCGCTTCTCGAAGTCGCCCCGGTACTTGGTGCCGGCCAGCAGCGCGCCAAGGTCCAGGGAATAGACCACGCTGTCGGCCAGCAGGTCGGGCACCTGGCCGTCGACGATGCGCTTGGCCAGCCCTTCGGCGATCGCCGTCTTGCCGACCCCCGCCTCGCCCACCAGCAACGGATTGTTCTTGCGCCGCCGCGCGAGGATCTGCGCGACACGCTCCACCTCGGCCTCGCGCCCGACCAGCGGGTCGATGCGTCCCAGGCGGGCGGCCTCGTTCAGATTGCTGGCATAGGAATCGAGCGGGCTGCTTGCGCTCGCGCCCTCGACCGCCTCTTCGTCCTGCATTTCCGCATCGTTTTCCGCAGGCTCGTTGCCGGGCACCTTGGAAATACCATGGGCGATATAGTTGACGACATCTATGCGCGCCACGTTCTGCTGCTTGAGCAGGAATACCGCCTGGCTTTCCTGTTCGCTGAAAATGGCCACCAGCACATTGGCGCCGGTCACCTCGCGCTTGCCCGAACTCTGCACATGGAACACCGCACGCTGCAGCACCCGCTGGAAGCCCAGGGTCGGCTGCGTCTCGCGCTCCTCGTCATGCTGAGGAATCAGTGGCGTCGTCGAGTCGATGAACTCCTGCAAGTCATGGCGCAGGCGGTCCAGGCTGGCCCCGCAGGCGCGCAGTACCGTGGCGGCGGCCTCGTTATCGAGCAGCGCCAGCAACAGGTGTTCCACCGTCATGAACTCATGACGCTTGGCACGGGCCTCCTTGAAGGCCAGATTCAGAGTGACTTCCAGCTCTCGATTCAACATAGCTTCACCTCTTGCCTGGACCGTTCTTCGGATTAAGCGTCTTTCTCTATCTCGCAGAGCAGCGGATGCTGGCATTCCCTTGCATATTGATTGACTTGAGCGGCCTTGGTTTCAGCGATATCTCGCGTGTAGATGCCGCAGACCGCCTTTCCTTCAGTATGAACGGCCAACATGATCCTGGTGGCCTGTTCGCGGTTATGACTGAATATGCCTTCGAGCACCTCGACGACGAAATCCATCGGGGTGTAATCATCGTTGAACATGATCACTTTATACATCGGCGGCGCCTGCAGCGCAGGCTTGGCTTCCTGCACGGCGATGCCTGAATCGTGACCATCTGTGTCGTCGTGGTGCTCCTGGTCGGAAGCCTGACGGATATCGGGTATTGCATGCATGCGTATCGGTTTCTCGATCTGGGCCGGGGAGCCGCAATGGTTGACGTGTTTCACAGCAGCCGACGAGCCGCCTTGACTATCAGCCAAACGATGATAAAAACGGTAAGGTGCCTACATCGGCAACGGGTTGCGCGCAATGGGCCCTGGGCCGCACAGCGCGGAATGAAATGGATGTTACTCCAGTAATGGACTCCTTTGCAGAGGGATACCAGCATGCTAAGTGGTAAGGTCAAGTGGTTCAACAACGCCAAGGGCTATGGCTTCATCGTGGCCGATGGCGAAAGCGAGGACCTGTTCGCCCACTATTCGGCCATACAGATGGATGGCTACAAGACACTGAAAGCCGGGCAGGCGGTCACGTTCGATATCATCCAGGGGCCCAAGGGGCTGCATGCGGTCAATATCCACAGCCCGCAGGACAGCGAAGCGTCATCCCGCCCACAAGCCCCGGCGTCAGCCGCGATCTGAACGAATCCCCAGGCGTGGAGCGCCGACGGCGCTCCACGGCCACATCATCGGTCGCCGCTATTTCCCGGCCTTGATCATCCAGGCACGGTGAATGCGGTTGTTGCGCTGGAAGTCGGCGTCCAGGGTCGTGCCGCTGATCTCTTCGATGAGGTAGCGCGAGGCCAGGTCCTCATCCAGCGAGAAACGCCGGAAGTTGTTGGAGAAATACAACGCCCCGCCTGGCGCCAGCCTCGCCATGGCCAGGTCGAGCAACTCGCCATGGTCCCTCTGCACATCGAAAACACCTTCCATGCGCTTCGAGTTGGAGAAGGTCGGCGGATCGATGAAGATCAGTTCGTACTCGCCTCGGTCGTTGCGTAGCCACTCCATGACATCGGCCTGCTCCAGGCGCTGCCTGTCGGAAAACCCATTGAGCGCCAGGTTGCGCCGCGCCCAGTCCAGGTAGGTCCTGGAAAGATCGACGCTGGTGGTGCTGCGTGCGCCGCCCCTGGCGGCATGCACGGTTGCCGTGGCGGTGTAGCAGAACAGGTTGAGGAAGCGCTTGCCTGCCGCTTCGCGCTGGATGCGCAAGCGCAATGGGCGATGGTCGAGGAACAGCCCGGTATCGAGGTAGTCGGTCAGGTTGACCAGAAGCTTCACGCCACCCTCCGCGACCTCGAGGAATTCGCCCCTGGCCGCCTGGCGCTCGTATTGCCGGGTGCCGCTCTGGCGCTCGCGGCGCTTGACGACGATGCGTTCCTGGGGGACCTCCAGCGCCTGCGGCAGTGCCGCCAGGGCGTCCATCAGCCGTTCCTGGGCCTTGAGCGGGTCGATGGAGCGCGGCGGCGCGTACTCTTGCACATGCACCCAGTCCCGGTACAGGTCCACCGCCAGGGCATATTCGGGCATATCCGCGTCATACAGGCGGTAGCATTCAACCCCTTCGCGGCGTGCCCACTTGCCCAGGGTGCGCAGGTTCTTGCGCAGGCGATTGGCGAACATCTGCGCCCCTTCGCTCAGGCGCGCGGTCGGCACGGCCTGCTGCTCGCGGCGCTCGGTCACGAAGTTCTGCGGTTCGACCTGAAACAACAGCAGCTTGCATGGCAGCGCGCCATTCCAGAAAGCATACTGCTTGTGGCTACGCAGCCCCATGCGCTTGCCAAGCTCGGGCGCGCCGGTGAAGATGCCCGCCTCCCAGCCAAGGCAGGCCTGGCGCAAGCGTTCGCCAAGGTTCTGGTAGAGATAAAGCAGGCTCGCCTCATCACCCAGGCGTTCGCCATAGGGCGGGTTGCAGATCACCAGCCCCTTCTGCCCCTTGTCCGTGCGTGGCTCGAAGGTCGCCAGTTCCCCCTGGTAGATACGCACCCATTCCGCCAACCCGGCGCGCTCGATATTGTTGCGCGCCGGCTGGATCAGCCGCGGATCGGCCTCGTAGCCGCGAATCCACAGTGGCGCCCGGGCCAGTCCGGCCTCGGCGCGGGCCTGTGCCTCGCTGCACAGGCCCGCCCAGATGGCCGGCACATGCCCCAGCCAGTTCGAGAAACCCCAGCGCTCGCGCTTCAGGTTGGGCGCGATATCCGCGGCGATCATCGCCCCCTCGATGAGAAAGGTGCCGACGCCGCACATGGGGTCGGCCAGCGCCCCGCCCTCGCGTGCCAGGCGTGGCCACCCGGCACGGATCAGGATCGCCGCCGCGAGGTTTTCCTTCAGCGGTGCCGCCCCTTGCTGAAGGCGATAGCCGCGCTGGTGCAGGCTGTGCCCGGACAGGTCGATCGAGAGCACGGCCTGCCCCCTTTCCAGGTGCAGGTGGACACGCAGGTCGGGGTTCAGCTTGTCGATGGCGGGCCGTTGCCCGCCGTGGGTGCGCAGGCGATCGACGATCGCATCCTTGACCTTCAGGGCACCGAAATGCGTATTGTCGATGCCCGAGCCGACGCCGCTGAACTCGACGGCCAGGCTACCGTCGGCAGCCAGGTGCTCGGACCAGTCCAGTTCATGCACACCCTGATAGAGGGTTTCCGCCGTCTGCGTGGGGAAGCGCCTGAGCACCAGCAACACGCGATTCGCCAGCCGCGACCAGAGGCAGAGCCGGTAGGCCACCTCCAGGGTCGCCTGCCCTCGAACGGCGGCGACCTGCTCGCGAGCATCCTCCAGGCCGAGTTCGCTCGCCTCGGCCAGCAGCAGGTTTTCCAGCCCCTTGGGGCACGTCAGTATCAGTTCGTGGCGGTCGCTCATGTGAAATCCGTGAGTCGCAATGGGTAAGCCGCGAGCATCCCTTCGTCGGATGATCATGGTCATTATGGCAATGGGAGCGATTCTCTCCCGCTGCGAAAAAGTCTGTCAGGGCCGCCCCTTACAGCGCTGTGGCGGCAAAGCTTATAGGGCAGTTCCATGGTCGGGTTACGTGCTTATGACAAAACGATCATTCCAGCCACAGGGGCATTGGGTTAGAACTCGACCAGCCAGCCATTCGTATGCGCTGGCCGGGAACCGCCACGCCGGCAGCGGTTCCCACGAGGCTTTACAACGAAAAGCCTCGCAACGAGCAGGAACACCAGTCAACCACTGAGGGCAATACCCAATGAGAAGACTCAAGCGTGATCCGATGGAACGAGCATTTCTGCGCGGTTATCAGCATGGCATCCATGGCAAGTCCCGCGACCTGTGTCCCTTTTCCCACCCCGGCATCCGCCAGGCCTGGATCAATGGCTGGCGTGAGGGCCGGGGCGACAACTGGGACGGCCTGACCGGCACCGCCGGCCTGCACAGGCTGAACGAATTACGAGCAGTCGGCTGATCCCGGCCAGCAGTCACACCAGGGGCTCTGCGAGAGCCCCTGTCCGACCGGCTCAGCGTGGCAACGCGGCAATCGCATCCACCGCTTCGCGAATCAGTGCCGGCCCCCTGTAGATGAACCCGGAATACAATTGAACCAGGCTGGCACCGGCCTGTATCTTCTCGGCCGCATGGCGCCCTTCGGTGATGCCGCCGACCGCGATGATCGGCAGACGGCCGCCAAGGGTTTCCGCCAGCACCCGCACCGTATGGCTACTTTTGTCACGGACCGGCGCGCCCGAGAGCCCGCCCGCCTCATCGGCATGCGCCAGGCCGGCGACACCGTCACGGGCCAGGGTGGTATTGGTCGCGATGATTCCGTCCAGGCCAGCCTCGAGTACGCTGCGGGCGACCGCTTCGGTTTCCTCGTCGCTCATGTCCGGCGCGATCTTGACTGCCAGTGGTACCCGCTTGCCATGTTCGATCTCCAGCGCTTCCCGGCGCACGCGCAGCGCATCGAGCAACTGCCTGAGCGACTCGCCGAACTGCAGGCTGCGTAGCCCGGGTGTATTCGGCGAGCTGACATTCACCGTGATATAGCTGGCATACGGATAGACGCGCTCCAGGCAGAGCAGATAATCGCTTTCGGCCTGCTCGACGGGCGTATCGAAGTTCTTGCCGATATTGATGCCCAGCACGCCCTTGAACCCGGCCGCCCGCACATGGGCCAACAAGGCGTCCAGCCCCTGATTGTTGAAACCCATGCGGTTGATGATCGCTTGCGCTTCGGCGAGGCGGAACAGGCGCGGCCTGGGGTTGCCGGGTTGTGCCCGCGGGGTGACGGTGCCTATCTCGAGGAAGCCGAAACCCAGTTGCGACAGCCCCAGGATGGCTTCGCCATTCTTGTCCAGACCGGCTGCCAGGCCGACCGGATTGGGGAAATCCAGCCCCATCACACTGACCGGCAACGGCGTCGGCTTGCGCGTCAGCAGGCCATTCAAGCCAAGGCGACCTCCTGCCCCGATCAGTTCCAACGAGAGCTCATGGGCGGTTTCTGGAGTGAGTTTGAAGAGCAACTGGCGGGCCAGGTTATACATGCGCAATCCAGAGTCGAGATGATGACGGTGACGCAGTATAACAGGGGCTTCATGGCGCGGCGGCAGAATGCGGCTACATCATGGATGGATCCCGGTATATGGCGCACCCGCAAAGCCGCCATCATCCACCGCGACTACCCCTTGAGACGGCGCAGGCTGATCAGTTCGCCCTCGTTGGAGAAATCCAGCACGAAGCTGCCATACAACCCTTCCCGCGCGAAGAACGGTCGCAGGTGGTGGGCCGGCAGGCTGACCCGCTTGCCTTCGCGGCTGCGCACCAGGATCCGGTTGGCCCGCCCCTGGTAGAGCGCCAGCAGGCGCTCCGGGGAAATGGCGATATCCAGGGTCAGGCTAGGCATACCGGTCGCCCCGTTCGGTGAATTTCATATCGACGCCTTTTCCTGTGCAGCAAGAACCCGGATGAGTGCCTATTCTGCCCTGCCCTCATTGACCCTGCCAGGGCAACGGCACCGGATCGTCATCCGGACACCGGCGGCGGCAAGAGTGGTTCCGCCCAGCCTCGAGCTTTCAGCGCTCTTTTCGGCTCTTTGCCCCGCATGGCGCACTCCCCCGCCGGGCTTGCCAGGCGACAGGAGCAGCGTCATCGTCTTTGGTGTATGTTGGCCGCCCTCAATACGGGCCTGCAGGCGAGAATGCAGGTCTTTCAGCCACTCCTTGCGCAGCAGCCATGACCGACAGCAACGACTCTCCGCTGATTCGCCGCGCGACCCGCAGCGGCTTCTTCATGGCCGGCCTGGGGCTTTCCGTATGGGCGCCGCTGGTGCCTTATGCACGCGAGCGCATCGAGATAAGCGATGCGCTGTTCGGCCTGTTGCTGCTGTGCATCGGTATCGGCTCGCTGACCTGGATGCCCCTTTCCGGGCTGCTGGTGGCGCGGATAGGTATCCGCCCGGTGATCGTCGGCTGCGTTCTGCTGTTGAGCCTGGCGCTTGCCGGCATGGTCCTGTCGAGCGCCCTGCCACTGCTGGCTCTGGCGCTGTTCTGTTTCGGCGGCAGCCTCGGTGTGTTGGATGTGGTACTCAACATCCAGGCACTGCTGGTCGAGCGCAGCGCCGGCAAGCGCCTGATGTCGAATTTTCACGGCATGTTCAGCCTGGGCACCATCAGTGGTTCGCTGCTGCTGACCGGATTGTTGATGAGCGGCCTGAGCCCCGCCACGGGTACCATTGCGCTGATCCTGCTGCTGCTCGCGGGCACTGCCGCCGTCTACCGGGGCTTCCTGCCGGATCGCGCCCCCGGCGGCGGCGTCTCGTTCATGCGCCCCAACGCCATGGTGATGCTGGTGGGCGTGATGTGCTTCGTCGTGTACCTGGCCGAAGGGGCCATCCTCGACTGGAGCGCGCTCTACCTGACCCAGGAGAAGGCGCTGGATACAGCGCGAGGTGGCCTGGGCTATGCCAGCTTCGCCCTGATGGTCACTTGCGGGCGCTTCACCGGCGACCGGCTCACCCGGGCACTGGGTACGGCGCGGGTCATTCTGTTCGGCGGGCTGCTGGCCGCCGGCGGTATCTTCCTGAGCATATGGGCCGAGGCCTGGCCCCTGGTGCTGATCGGCTACGGTCTCTGCGGCCTGGGCTGCGCCAATGTCTCCCCGGTCCTCATTTCATCCCTCAGCCAGCAGAAGAGCATGCCGGTGCACCAGGCCGTGACCGCCGCCACTACCATAGGCTTCGCCGGGGTACTGGCCGGGCCGGCCTTGATCGGAGCCATTGCGCACTACAGTTCCCTCGGCCTGGCTTTCGCCGCGGTCGCCCTGATGCTGATCGGCATTGCCTGCAGCAACCGCCGTTTCGCTTGATTCGAAGACACCATGCATATAGCTGATATCTACCAACAGTTCTCCCGCGCGGGCGCCAAGGCTGTCCACAGCCAGCGCCTGATGCGCATGTGGCTGCAGGGCCTGCCGCCCGGCAGCGGCACGCGTCGCCAGAAAAGCGAAGACTTCCTGCCACTCGGCGTGCGCCAGGCCCTGCCCGAGCTGGAGGCGATCCTGCGACGGCTGGCGCGCATCCATGCGCAACACCCCGATGGCGACGGTTCGAACCGGCTGCTGGTGGCGCTGGCGGACGGCCAGTTGGTCGAGAGCGTGCTGCTGCCGCGTGGCGGCCTGTGCGTTTCCAGCCAGTTGGGCTGTGCCGTGGGTTGCGTCTTCTGCATGACCGGCCGCTCCGGCCTGCTGCGTCAACTCGGCAGTGCGGAGATCGTCGCCCAGGTCGCGCTCGCACGCAGCCTGAGATCGGTCAACAAGGTGGTTTTCATGGGTATGGGGGAACCCGCGCACAACCTCGACAATGTACTGGAAGCCATCGACCTGCTGGGTACGGTCGGCGGTATCGGCCACAAGCAACTGGTGTTTTCCAGCGTGGGCGACCTGCGGGTATTCGAGCGCTTGCCACGCCAGCAGGTCAAGCCAGCCCTGGCCCTTTCGCTGCACAGCACGGATGCTTCGCTGCGCCAGCGCCTGCTGCCGAAGGCTCCGCGCATCCCTCCCGCGGAACTGGTCGAGCATGCCGAGGCCTATGCCCGCAATGGCGGTTATCCGATCCAGTACCAATGGACCCTGCTGGCCGGCATCAATGACTCACAGGAGGAAATGGACGCACTGATCCGCCTGCTCAAAGGCAAGTTCGCCATCCTCAACGTCATTCCCTACAACAGCCTGGAGAATGACCAGTTCCAGCGCCCGACCGCGGAGCGCACGCGACAGATCATGCGCTACCTGCATGGCCACGGCATCCTGACCAAGATCCGCGACTCGGCGGGCCAGGAAGTCGACGGTGGCTGCGGGCAGTTGCGCGCCAGGGCTTATGGCAGTGGCACCCCTGAAGCTTGAAACAGAGCATCCAGGGGCATGGATAGCCGCTTATAGCGTCAGGTGCGAGCCGCCGTATGGCCCTTTGCCAAGTGTCGACCGGGGCAATATCCATATAGGTAAAATGAATATTCTTATTCTAAAAGTCCGATTTTGCGGATAAGAGGATTGCTGTTATCTTGCGCATCCGCGCGACCGTGTGCGCGGTAAAAAGCTGCAATCAGCCTGAATAACAGGACGTCTCATGTACGTTTACGACCAGTACGACCAACATATCATCGAGGATCGCGTACGCCAGTTCCGCGACCAGACGCGCCGTTTCCTCGCGGGCGAGCTGGGTGGCGAGGAATTCCGCCCTCTGCGCCTGCAGAACGGCCTCTATATCCAGCGTTTCGCTCCCATGCTGCGCGTCGCGGTGCCCTATGGCCTGCTGTCATCGACCCAGGTGCGCAAGCTGGCGGATATCGCCCGCAAGTACGACAAGGGCTACGCCCATATCAGTACCCGCACCAACGTGCAGTACAACTGGCCGGAACTCGAGGACGTGCCGGAGATACTGGCCGAGCTGGCGACCGTGCAGATGCACGCGATCCAGACCAGCGGCAATTGCATCCGCAACACCACCACCGACCAGTTCGCCGGTGTCGCCAAGGATGAACTGATCGACCCACGCCCCTGGTGCGAGATCATCCGCCAGTGGTCGACCTTCCACCCGGAGTTCGCCTTCCTGCCGCGCAAGTTCAAGATCGCCGTGAATGGTGCGGTCAGCGATCGTGCCGCCACCGAGGTGCATGACATCGGCCTCGAGTGCGTCGAAGAGGCCGGCGAGCTGGGCTTCCGCGTGACCGTGGGCGGCGGCCTCGGGCGTACCCCGATCGTCGGCAGCCTGATCAGACCCTTCCTGCCCTGGCGGCACCTGCTGACCTATCTCGATGCCGTGCTGCGCGTATACAACCGCTACGGCCGCCGTGACAACAAGTTCAAGGCGCGCATCAAGATCCTGGTCAAGGCATTGACCCCCGAGGTCTTCGCCGAACGCGTCGAGGCCGAGTGGCAGCACCTCAAGGATGGCCCGAACACCCTGACCGACGAGGAAGTCCAGCGCGTCAGCCAGTACTTCGTCGATCCGCAATACCGGCAACTGGAGGACCAGGACGACTTGCTCGCCCGCCTCGACGCCGAGCACCCCGGCTTTGCCCGCTGGCGCCAGCGCAACGTGGTGGCCCACAAGAAGCCCGGCTATGCCGCAGTCACCCTGTCGCTGAAGAGCACCGCGGTCGCGCCTGGCGATGTCACCGACAAACAATTGCACACCATCGCCGACCTGGCCGATCGCTACAGCTTCGGCGAGGTGCGCAACTCCCACGAGCAGAACATGATCCTCGCCGACGTCGAGCAGGAGCGCCTGTTCGAACTCTGGCACGAACTGCGCGAACTGGGCGTCGCGACGCCCAATATCGGGCTGCTGACCGATATCATCTGCTGCCCTGGCGGCGATTTCTGCTCGTTGGCCAACGCCAAGTCGATCCCGATCGCCGAGTCCATCCAGCGCCGCTTCGACGACCTCGACTATCTGTTCGATATCGGCGATCTCGACCTGAACATCTCTGGCTGCATGAACGCCTGTGGCCACCACCACATCGGCCATATCGGCATTCTCGGCGTGGACAAGAAGGGTGCCGAGTTCTATCAGGTTTCCCTGGGTGGCAGCGCCGGGCGCAATGCCAGCCTGGGACAGATCCTCGGCCCATCCTTCGCCCAGGATGCGATGCCCGACGTGATCGAAAAGATCATCAACGTCTATGTGGAACAGCGTACCGAGGATGAACGCTTTATCGACACATTCCGGCGAATCGGTATCGCCCCCTTCAAGGAGCGCGTCTATGCAGCAAATCATTAAGGGCAACCGCGTCATCGACGATGACTGGAGCCTGGTTGGAGCCGATACGGCGCTGGATGCGTTGCCCAACAGCGGTAATCTGATTGTACCGCTGGCCCTGTGGAAGGAGCACGCCTCGGCGCTCAAGGCGCGCGATGGCGGCCAGGGTGTCTGGCTGGATGCGGAAGAGATCATCGAGGATATCATCGAGCACCTGGCCGATTTCCAGGTCGTCGCCCTCAACTTCACGGCATTCACCGATGGCCGCCATTATTCCAGCGCGCGCCTGCTGCGCGAGCGCTATGGCTACAAGGGTGAGATCCGCGCCATCGGCGATGTGCTGCGCGATCAGTTGTTCCTGATGCGCCGCTGCGGCTTCGATGCATTCGCCGTACGCGCCGATCGCGATCCGCATGACGCCCTGCTGGGCCTGGACGACTTCTCCGTGACCTATCAGGCGGCAGTGGATGACCCGCTGCCGCTGTTCCGTCGCCGCGGCTGATTTCCCGCAGGCCGCGAAGCTCTGATGAACAGGGCTGTCGCGGCCAAGGCCGCCCCACGGCGATGGCCTCCTCGCAGCGATGCCCGGTTCAATCAGGCATCCTGCAGTCGCACCAGCACGCGCCCTACCTGTTTGCCGGCCAGCGTGGTTTCTATGGCCTTCGGCAGCTCCTGCAGGCTTACCTCGTGGACCAGTTCATCCAGGTGCGGAATCTTCCATTGCAGCGACAGCTTGTCCCACATGGAAGCCTTCGCCACCAGCGGAATCTCCACCGAGTCAACGCCCAGCAGGTTCACCCCGCGCAGTATGAATGGCAGCACGCTGGCCTGGAAGTTGACGCCCGCGGTGAGGCCGCAGCAGGCGACACTGGCGCCGCGGCGTAGCGACTTGACCACGTTGAAGAGAATGTCGCCGCCCACGGTATCCACCGCGCCGGCCCACTGTTCCTTCAGCAGTGCCTTCTCCACGCCGGCCTGCAACACCGAACGCTCGACGATATGGCTCGCCCCGAGCGCGCGCAAAAACGCCTCCTGATCCGCCTTGCCGGTAACTGCCGCCACCTCGTAGCCAAGGCTGGAAAGCAGTGCGATGGCAATGCTGCCGACGCCCCCCGTGGCGCCGGTCACCAGCACCGGCCCCTGGTCGGCCTCCAGCCCGGCACGCTCGAGCTTGTCCACGCACAGCGCTGCAGTCAGGCCGGCGGTCCCCAGCAACATGGCTTCGCGCAGGGTAAGCCCGGCCGGACGCTTGATCACCCAGGCGGCCGGTACGCGAATGTACTGGCCATAGCCACCCGACGTGTTCATGCCCAGGTCATAGCCGGTGACGATGACCTCATCGCCCACGGCGAACTCGCTCACCGACGACTCGGCGACCACACCGGATGCGTCGATACCGGGGGTATGCGGGTATTCACGGGTGACGCCCCGGTTGCCACTGGCCGACAGGGCATCCTTGTAGTTCAGTGAGGAATAGTGGACACGGATCAGTACCTCACCTGCCGGCAGTTCATCGACGCGGCGCTCGACCACACTGGAAACGAAAGAGCCTTGCTGTTCATGCACCTGCAATGCCTTGAAGTGGGTCATCTTCTTCTCCTTATTGCCAGAATCGTTGTTCGTTCAGACGGCTCCAGCCCCGCGCCAGTGTCTGCTCGCAGGCTGTCGCCGCCGCCAGGCCGAAACGCTGCGGCAGGCTCTTGCGTTGCGCATAATGCACATGGAAGAGCTGTGCATCAGCAGCGCGAGCCGCCAGATATTCATCGCTGGTGCTGATTTCATCGACCAGTTTCAGGGCCAGGGCATGGCTGCCCAGCCACACCTCGCCCGTGGCCACCTCGTCGATCGAGAGCTGCTGGCGATATTGCGCCACGAAGCCCTTGAACAGTTCGTGGGTGGTTTCCAGGTCCTCCTGGAACTTCTCCCGGCCCTTCTCGGTGTTCTCGCCGAATACCGTCAGTGTGCGCTTGTATTCGCCCGCCGTGAGCACTTCGAAGTCGACATCATGCTTTTGCAGCAGGCGATGAAGGTTCGGCAACTGTGCCACCACGCCGATGGAGCCCAGAATGGCGAAGGGAGCCGCCAATATCTTCTCGCCGATGCAGGCCATCATGTAGCCGCCACTGGCAGCCACCTTGTCCACGCAGATGGTCAGCGGCACACCGGCGCTGCGGATACGCACCAGTTGCGAAGCCGCCAGGCCGTACGCATGCACCATGCCGCCAGCGCTTTCCAGACGCACCACCACCTCGTCCACAGGCCGCGCCAGGGTCAGGATCGCGGTTACCTCATGGCGCAGGTTGTCCAGCGCCGAAGCCTTGATATCGCCGTCGAAATCGAGCACGAAGACCCGCGTTGCGGACGCCTCCTCCTTGCGCAAGGCCTTCTCGGCCTTGGCTTCCTGCTTACGCAGCGCCTTGAGCGCGTCCTTTTCCAGCACCGACTGCTCCAGGCGTTGGCGCAAACCCTTATAGAAATCGTTGAGTCTGCGGACCTCCAGTTCACCCTCGCGCTGCTGGCCGCCCCTCGCTCTGCGCATCGCAACCAGGGCTATCAGAATGGCGATGATGGCCACTACCACCGTCAGCGTCCTGGCCAGAAAACCAGCATAGTCAGCAAGAAATTCCACACACCCTCCTAGGCGAGCTCATGCATTGGCTTCCCAGCATACCGATGCCCCTCATTTCGAGCCAGAAAAAGGCATTTCAAACAAACGTATGAATTTCCGTTGACACTCCAGAGCCTTCCCCATACCCTCGCCGAAACCGTGCAGCGCTGCGCTTTCGCGCCGCGACCGTGCAGCCTGGCGGCATCCGGCTCCATCATGCCGATGGACCAGCCCGCAAGCCCCACAGCCTATAAGAAGGAACCGACCATGAGCTCCGTCGACGAAACCATCCAGGGTATGCAAGCCAAGTTCAATGCCAGTGCCGCCGCCGGCCTCGACCTGGTCTTTCAGTTCACTATCACCGACGCCAGTAACTATTACCTGGTGGTCAAGGATGGAACCTGCGAATTCAGGGAAGGCGAATCCGACGATGCCAACGTGACCCTGATCATGGACAGCGAAACCATCCAGGGCATCATCAGCGGTGAAACCGACGGCATGCAGGCCTTCATGGGCGGCAAGCTGCGCACCGAGGGGGATATGATGCTGGCCCTCAAGCTGAGCGAACTCTTCCCCGCCTGACATCCGCCCCGGATAACCGGCCAGCCCCGTTCAGGGCTGGTCGCCGTGATTACGCAGGAATGTTTCCTCCCCCATCGCCGCTATCTGCCCTTCTATCAGTGCCTCGAAGGGGCGTAGCAGGTCATCGAAACGCGCCGGCGCCTCCAGCATGTTCAACGCCAGGGTCACGGCCTCGATGGTCGACAACGCGCCGGCCATCGGCGCCTTGCGAAGGCGATAACGGCTGATCTGCCCGGACGACAGGCACAGGCGTGGAAGTTTCCCCAGGCATGGATGCAGGTGCAGGATCTTGCGCGCCTTGCGCCAACTGCCATCCGGTACCACCAGCAACCGCGGCTTGATCGGCGCGCTGTTTCCTCGCGGCGCGTCCTGCTCACCCGGGAACAGCAGCGCCGCTCCACCTGCCTCGGCCTCGAGCAGTGCTTCCAGGCCATCGAAATGTTCGCCGATCCAGAGCTGTGCATTACGCAGTCCGAGGGCCGCGAGCCTGGCGGTATTCAGCGCGTGCCCGGCTTCGCTGCGATGTTGCAGGATCAGTAGCCGGGTATGGTTGGCAAGATCGGGTATCAATGGACAAAGGCAGTGGCTGACAGGACGACAGCAGCGGGAACATTGCGGACGCGCCATGGAGTGCAGGCACCTGAGCGGGATGGGAAAGATCGGCATCCTACCGGCAATCCGCCGATAAGATGACAGCGGTTTCGCAAAAATCACCTGGAGCAATTTTCGCCCAGCATGGCGTGGCCTGTCATTTTCCGGACATGGCGATCAGTATTCGCGCCCATGCGTTACGCAGCCGGCATCCATGCGGCGAGGCATCATCTTTCAGGGCAAAGGGCCGCCTGGTCACTGTCGGGAAGCTGGAAGCAAGGCACGCTGCCACTCGGGCGCGTGCCTTGTCGTTCAATTCCAAGCCCTCCAGCGCTCTTTTTCGCCGTGGATTACTGCACCAGTTCCTTCTCTTCGAACAGGTCGGCGAACAGCATCGTCGACAGATAGCGCTCGCCGGAGTCGGGCAATATGACGACGATGGTCTTGCCCTGCAGCTCCGGCTGCTCGGCCAGGCGAATGGCCGCCGCCATTGCCGCGCCACCGGAGATACCGGCCAGGATGCCCTCCTCGCGCATCAAACGCAGGGCAACGGCCTTGGCTTCCTCATCCTCTACGAGCTCTACGCGATCGACCAGCGACAGGTCGAGATTTTTCGGCACGAAGCCCGCGCCGATGCCCTGGATCTTGTGTGGGCTGGGCTTGACCTCCTCCCCGGCCAGGGTCTGGCTGATCACCGGGGAACCGGCCGGTTCGACCGCCACGCTCAGCAACGGCTTGCCCCTGGTCTGCTTGATGTAGCGGGAGACGCCGGTGATGGTACCGCCCGTACCCACTCCCGCGACCAGCACATCGACATTGCCATCGGTGTCGTTCCAGATTTCCGGCCCGGTGGTCTTTTCGTGGATGGCAGGATTGGCCGGGTTCTCGAACTGCTGCGGCAGGAAGAAGCGCTCCGGGTCGGCCGCCACGATCTCATGGGCTTTCTCGATGGCGCCTTTCATACCCTTGGCCGGTTCTGTCAGCACCAGTTCGGCACCCAGCGCCTTGAGTACCTTGCGCCGCTCCAGGCTCATGGACGCCGGCATGGTCAGGATCAGTTGGTAACCCCGCGAGGCGGCGACGAAGGCCAGGCCGATGCCGGTGTTGCCTGAAGTCGGCTCGACGATGGTCATGCCCGGCTTGAGCAGGCCCTTGTCTTCCGCATCCCAGATCATGCCCGCGCCGATACGGCATTTGACCGAATAGGCCGGGTTGCGCCCCTCGGTCTTGGCCAGGATGCTGACACCCTTGGGCCCCAGGCGATTGATCAGCACCAGCGGGGTATTACCGATGGTGCTGGCGTTGTCGGAGAAAATTCGACTCATGCTTGCAGTTCCTGAATAAGGCAAAGACAAGCCCCAGAGCCTATGCCGAGCATCGGCAACCGGCAAGCCGAATGACTGCCCGGCCAGCACAAGCGTGACCGGGCCACCTTTGATCGCTATCACACAAGCGGAGATATCCCCGCTGAGGTGGGCTTGCTCAGTGATCGGCCAGCGCCGCACGCAAAGCCTTCGCGGCCATCGGGGCGATCGCATGAAGTCCCGGTCCATGGTCGTGGAAGCCGGGTAGTCGTGCGCCGCCCCGTTGCGGGCGGATTGGCAGTCGAGTGTGCGATTGGCTGTACACCGCTGCCGGTGTTCTGTTGTCCGTGTTGTCGCGAGCCCCGTCCTGCCACCTGGCATGTGCACGGGGACGCTGGGCCCGAGCTCACGCTCTGCACCGCACTCTATTGCCAGTACGCTCGCACTGTCTCACCCCCTGAGCCGGGCATATGCCTGCCCGGGAACGGAGGTGAGCGTTCATGCGGCCTGCCCTTTTCGCATGGGCAAAAGGTTATAGTCGGTGGCGTGATTCCGGCCCGAAGGTAGAACCGATGAAATTCGAAGGCACCGCCTCCTATGTCGCCACCGACGATCTCAAGCTGGCAGTCAATGCCGCCGTCACCCTGCAACGCCCGCTGCTGGTCAAGGGGGAGCCGGGGACCGGCAAGACCCTGCTCGCCGAACAGTTGGCCGCCGCCTTCTCCGCGCCGCTGATCACCTGGCATATCAAATCCACCACCAAGGCGCACCAGGGGCTCTACGAATACGATGCGGTCGGCCGCCTGCGCGACTCGCAACTGAACTCCGAACGGGTCAACGACGTTCGCAACTACATCAGGCAAGGCAAGCTGTGGGAGGCTTTCACCGCGCCGCAAAGGGCGATCCTGTTGATCGACGAGATAGACAAGGCCGATATCGAATTCCCCAACGACCTGCTGCAGGAACTCGACCGTATGGAGTTCTTCGTCTACGAGACCGGGGAAACCGTCAGGGCCGTCCAGCGACCGATCATCATCATCACCTCGAACAATGAGAAGGAATTGCCGGACGCCTTCCTGCGGCGCTGCTTTTTCCATTACATCGCCTTTCCGGACCGCAGGACCCTGGAGCGGATCATCGACGTGCACTATCCCGGCATCGCGGCCACGCTGGTCAGCGAAGCACTGGATATCTTCTTCGATATCCGCAAGGTGCCCGGCCTGAAGAAAAAGCCCTCAACCAGTGAGCTGGTGGACTGGATCAAGCTGCTGATGGCCGACAGCATCGGCGTGGAGCTGCTGCGCCAGCGTGACCCGAGCAAGGCCATCCCGCCCCTGGCCGGCGCCCTGGTGAAGAACGAGCAGGACGTGATGTTGCTGGAGCGCCTGGCTTTCATGAGCCGGCGCGAGAAACGCTGAACGCGCGCGGAGATAATTATGCTGCTCGGTCTTTTCAATGAACTGCGTGCGGCCAAGGTACCGGTTTCCCTGCGCGAACTGCTCGACCTGATCGAGGCGCTGAAACAGGGCCTGGTGTTCGCCGATATGGAGGCGTTCTATTTCCTCGCCCGCAGCCTGCTGGTCAAGGACGAGCGCCATTTCGACAAGTTCGACCAGGCCTTCACCGCCTACTTCGATGGCTTGCAGGATCTCGACCGGCATCTCGAAGCGATGATCCCGGAGGAATGGCTGCGCAAGGCGTTCGAGCGCAGCCTGAGCCCTCAGGAGCGTGCGCAACTCCAGTCCCTGGGCGGCCTCGACAAGCTGATCGAGGCCTTTCGCCAGCGCCTGGAAGAACAGCGGGAGCGCCATGCCGGCGGCAACCGCTGGATCGGCACCGGAGGCAGCAGCCCGTTCGGATCGGGCGGCTACCACCCCGAGGGCATTCGCGTCGGCAGCGCTGGCGAGCGCCAGGGCAAGGCGGTCAAGGTCTGGCAGCAGCGGGAATACCGCAACCTGGACGACCAGTTGGAAATCGGCACACGCACGATCAAGATGGCCCTGCGCCGCCTGCGCAGATTCGCCCGCCAGGGTGCCGAGGACGAATTGGACCTTGACGGCACCATCAGCGAGACGGCGCGCGACGGCGGGCTGCTGAATATCCAGATGCGCCCGCAACGGCGCAATGCGGTCAAGCTGCTGTTGCTGTTCGATGTGGGGGGCTCGATGGATGCCCATATCCGCGTCTGCGAAGAGCTTTTCTCGGCCTGCCGCAGCGAATTCAAGCACCTGGAGTATTTCTACTTCCACAACTTCATCTACGAGTCGGTGTGGAAGGACAGCCTGCGCCGCATGGCGGAACGCACATCGACCTTCGACCTGCTGCATACCTACGGTGAGGACTACCGGGTGATTTTCGTCGGCGATGCGGCGATGGCGCCCTATGAAATCACCCAGCCGGGTGGCAGCGTCGAGCACTGGAACGAAGAAGCCGGGCATATCTGGATGCGGCGCTTCAGCGACAGATACAGGAAGCTCATCTGGATCAATCCCTATACGGAAGACACATGGGGCTACTCGCACTCGACCGCAATGGTTCGCGAACTGCTGCAGGGCCGTATGTACCCGCTGACCCTGCAAGGGCTCGAACAGGCCATGGACTGTCTCTCCAGATAACTGTCGGAGCGGATTTGCCCGCACAAGCTTCGGGGTCGGCCACCACGCACGGGTTGCGCGGTGGCGAAACGGGGCAATCGTATGAGCGCCCAGCCCTGCTCCCGGCCAGACATATGCCCTTCTTCAGTGAGCGCTGGATTGGCAATTCCATGGTCACCTCGGTATTCACCCCCGGCCAGCGGCTTATGGTGAAACGCACACCTGTTCGATATGAGACAGCGCTACGGCGAAGATGCAAGGTGGTGCCTACAAGAGCATGGCTGCCCTAGCCGTGAGCCGCCCAGCATCAGCATGAGGAAAGGCAATGGAGCGCCGGCTCAGGAAAAACGCGACACCCGTGGCCGCCCCACGAGCATCCGGCGCAGGGACAACAGCAACAGTTCCGCCAGCCAGGCCAGCAGCAGCGCCGCCCCCAGGCCCCAGGCGATCGCTTCCGGAGTCAGCAGCACCTGGTAGCGGTAACCGGTATAGGTTTCCGCCCTCAACTGCGGGTCGGCGGCGAAGGCGACGTGCCAGGCGCGGGCATACCAGGGGCCGCTCATGGCCTGCCATTCCCGCTCCAGCAGTTCTACCCGCTGTACCAGATGTTCCAGGCTACGGGCATCGCTGCGGATCACCGCATCATCGCTGCCGCGATAGTGTGCGATCAGCCTCTCCAGGTCGCCTTGGAAAAACTTTTCGGCCGTATCACGAAAGCCCTGCAACCCGAGTTCGGCCTCCTGCCGATGCGCATCCACACGCAATGCATAGGCCTCGATGAAACCAGGCCATTGCACACCGATCAACAGCCCAAGGCCGAACAGAACCAGACGCAGGTAGCTACGCAACATCAGTCGACTCTCCCCGAAGCCACACACTCGCCAAGGCGCCACAGGCTCCATTGCCCAGGTTGGTGCAGGCTCCATCGCTCATTCTGGGTCAAGGGCTCGGTGGCCAGCACCGTCACCACATCGTTGGGCGTGGTTTCCGCCTGGAAATCCACCGTCAGATCGGCATCCTTGAGTTGCGCCGGGCCGAATGGCGCCCGGCGGGTAATCTGTGCCAGTTTGCTCGAACAGAAGCTGAACAGCCACTGGCCATTGCTCAGCAGGCAATTGAACACCCCCTGGCGGCGATATTCATTGCAGGCCTCGATCAGCGTCGGCAACAGGGCCTCGGCCGCGACCGGCTCGGGGAAGGCCTGGCGTATGCGGTTGAGCAGATCGCAGAATGCGCTCTCGCTGTCGGTATCGCCAACCGGACGATAGAAGCCCTTCGGCGGCGCGAAGCCGGCCATCTGGCCATTGTGCGCGAAGCACCAGTGCTGCCCCCACAGCTCGCGCACGAACGGGTGGGTATTGACCAGTCCGACCTTGCCGACATTGGCATGGCGGATATGCCCGATCACCACCTCGCTCTTGATCTGGTAGCGCTGGATCATCTTCGCGACTTCGGAATCGCAACTGGCCACCGGGTCCTGGAACAGCCGCAGTCCCCTGCCCTCATAGAAGGCGATCCCCCAACCGTCCTTGTGCGGCCCGGTCTTGCCACCGCGCTGCATCAGCCCGGTAAAGCTGAAGACGATATCCGTCGGTACATTGGCACTCATGCCCAGCAACTCGCACATCGGAATTCTCCGCCATCATCCAGTCGATATCACAAGCGCGGCTCGAGCCTTTCACGGACGCTCGGTCGTTGCTCGGCACGCGCCTGCGGGCGAGTATCCGCACTCGTCTGTTGCTGGCCGGCCTGTTGTCGACCTGCCCGTTGCCGAAAGCTGCGCTCGATCGGCCAACGCAGCAGTACCAGCAGCAGATAGGCAGCGAGGGCAATCAGGCCATACAGGGCCAGGTCGGAGACCGCCCGCCAGGCGTTGTCGCCGACATGGAACAGCAGGTCCAGCGCGGTGATCGCAACCGCAGGCGCATAGATGCCCTGGGTCGGCTCGACAATGGTCGGTGTCAGCAGCAGTACGGCCATCAGCAGGCGCAGGGGTTCGCGCAGCCAGCGCCACATCCAGCGCGTCATGCGGAACCAGGCCAGCATGCAACCCAGCGCTGCCACGGCATAGAGGCTCCAGGCCAGGTAATAGTCGTTCTCGAAGATCAGCATAGGGCTTCCAGGAATATCGCCGGACCGCTCTATCAGCGGGTATTGCCGGCATGATACAGCAACTCCCGCAACAAACTGATGCTGGAATAGACAGCCCGTAGGTCGTATAAAGTCTGGCAGGAGCCATTTCAGGAGCAGCACCATGACCTACAAACATATCCTGGTCGCTATCGACCTGACCGAGGATTGCCTGCCTGTCGTGCAACGTGCCCAGGCCCTGGCCGGCGATGCCGAACTGGAGCTGGTGCATATCATCGAGCCCATGGCCATGGCGTTCGGTGGCGATGTCCCGATGGATCTTTCCCTATTGCAGGAACAGCAGTTCGAACAGGCGCGCGCCAGGCTGGATGCCTTTGCCGCACAATATCCGCAACTGCCGGCAGCGCGCCGCCATCTGCTCTATGGGCAACCCCGCCAGGAGGTCCACCGCCTGGCGGGCGAGCTGGCTTGCGACCTGATCGTCGTCGGCAGCAATGGCCGCCACGGCCTGGCGCTGCTGCTGGGCTCGACCACCGACGATATCCTGCATGGGGCGCCTTGCGATGTGCTGGCGGTACGCCTGAGCAAGCGGCCCTGAAGCAAGCGGTCAAGCTTGCTCCATCATGAAATTTTCGCTTGCAGCTTGCGGCGCTGCTCAGTTGACGCTGTAACCCCGCCCGGTCAGGCAGGCCACCTGTGCCCGGCGATAAAGCGTCGCAGCCGTTTCCGAAGGTGACTGCGCAACGCTCAGTGGGTCGAAACCACTCTGGCTGACCGCCCAGCTATGGCACTCATAGCGGTCCTTGGCCTGTTGCTCGGTACTCTGCCCGCTGGCCGGGTAGGCGATCACCTGATAGTTGGCGGGCTCCACATTGGCCGCTGGAGGAGGAGAAGCGACGACATAGGTCTTGCGGTCCGCATTCCACAGGTAATAGGTGCCGGCGGCCAGGAAGTACAGCGTGCTACCGATCCATATCTCCCTGGCCGCACTTGGCAGGCCATGCCCATGCCGTGGTCCCGGCGCATGATAATCAGGCCGCCCCGGGCCTGAATGACCGCCACCCGGTCCACCTGGCCCACGGGGCTCGGCCTGGACCGGCAGCCCGCAAAGGATCACCAGGACCCCGGCGACGATCGAGCGAAACGATGAAGAGCGCATGACATACTCCATGAGAACGCCTGAATCGGCGCCAGCAGATTCTAGGCGCGTGCAGCCAAAACATTTAGTCAACGAAATGTAAGGATTGAGTAAAACAGCCCGCGTCAGCGATCGATATGCCCCAGGGCCCGCTCCGGGGCGATCAGATCCCGGATACGCTGCTTGAGTACCTTGGCCTCGGGGAAGCCGCCATCGGCCTTGCGTTCCCAGACCTGTACACCATCGCAACTGATCAGGAAGATCCCACCGCTACCCGGCACCAGCGCCACCTGCCCCAGGTCATCGGCGAACGTCGACAGCAGTTCCTGCGCCAGCCAGGCCGCGCGCAGCAGCCATTGGCACTGGCAGCAGTAATGAATGGCGATCTTCGGTTTCTCGCCCATGGCAGACCTCTGATAGTCGAAGTGGGCGCTTATAATAGCGGCCTTTCACCGACTCGCTCGCGGCCCTCGCCATGAAACATGCCCTCGCTATCCTGCTTATACTCCTCGCTGTCTTCTGCCAGGCCGGGGAACAGCCACAGCCCCGTACCGGCCTGGTGCTTTCCGGCGGCGCCGCCCGGGGCTTGGCCCATATCGGCGTACTGAAGGCGCTGGAGCAGTATGGCGTACGCATCGACGCGATCGCCGGTACCAGCATGGGCGCGGTGATCGGCGGCCTGTATGCCTCCGGATACAGTGCCGACGAACTGGAGGCGCTGGCCCTGGAGCTCGACTGGCAGCAGGTACTCTCCGATGACCCACCACGCACCGACGTACCCTTCAGGCGCAAGCAGGACGACCGGGATTTCCTGGTGAAACGCCGCCTTAGCTTCCAGGACGATGGCAGCCTGGGCCTGCCACTCGGTGTCATCCAGGGCCAGAACCTGGCGCTGCTGCTGGAACGCCTGCTGGTACACGTCAGCGATACCCGCGACTTCGACCGCCTGCCCATTGCCTTCCGGGCGGTGGCCACCGATATCGCCAATGACGAAAAGGTCGTGTTCAGCCGTGGCCACCTGCCGCAGGCGATCAGGGCCAGCATGTCGATCCCCGCGGTCTTCGCCCCGGTGGAAGTCGATGGCCGCCTGCTGGTCGATGGCGGCATGGTGGACAACGTGCCCATGGATGTCGCGCGCGCCATGGGCGTCGAACGCCTGATCGTGGTGGACATCGGCACGCCGCTGAAACCGCGCAAGGAATTGCTGACGGTGGTGGACGTGCTCAACCAGTCGATCACCATGATGACCCGTCGCAACTCCGAGAGCCAACTGGAGACGCTGAGCGCCGAGGACCTTCTGGTACAACCCGTGCTGGCCGGTTTCGCCTCCACCGACTTCGGTCGTACCCGGGAGCTCATCGATGCCGGCTACCGCGCCGCCAGCGCCCTGGAAAACCGTCTGCAGGGCATGCGCGAG
Source organism: Stutzerimonas kirkiae (assembly GCF_004327335.1). Lineage (GTDB taxonomy): Bacteria > Pseudomonadota > Gammaproteobacteria > Pseudomonadales > Pseudomonadaceae > Stutzerimonas > Stutzerimonas kirkiae. The sequence continues at coordinate 41,275 of NZ_QJUO01000010.1, forward strand.
CCTTCCGGTGACTTCGCGACCGCCCAGGCGCTAGGCGCGGAGCCACGTACCCCGCGTATCGACAGCATACGTATCGTCAACACCTCAAAGGTCGACGACCGGGTGATACGCCGCTACCTGCGCCAGCCGCTGGGGCAGCCACTGGACCTGGAGCGCCTGCAGAAGGACATGGGAACCCTGTACGGCCTGGATTACTTCGAGCAGATCGAATACCGGGTCGAGCATGGCAAACAGGGCAATACCCTGGTCATCGACTCCAGGGGCAAGCGCTCCGGCACCGACTACCTGCGCCTGGGCATCAACCTGTCGGACGACTTCCGTGGCGACAGCGCCTTCAACATCGGCGCCAGCTACCGCAAGAACGGCCTCAACCCACTGGGGGCGGAATGGCTGACGCGTATCCAGTTGGGTGACCACCAGGAGCTCTACAGCGAGTTCTACCAGCCACTGGACATAGGCTCACGCTGGTTCGTCGCGCCCAGCCTGTTCGTCGATGCGCTTAATGTGGAGTCGATCCTGGATAACGATCCGATCGCCGAGTACCGCCTGCAACGCTACGGCTACAACCTGAACCTGGGACGGCAGATCGCCAACAATGGCGAGATCCGCTTCGGTATCAGCCAGGCATGGGGCGAAGCCCGTGTGCGGGTGGGCGAACAGCAACTGCCCGAGTTCAGCTTCACCGAGGGCTACTACAAGCTGCAATACGCCTTCGATACCCTGGACAATGTCGACTTTCCCCATGAGGGCGAGGAAATCGACCTGTCCCTGCGCCAATACGACAACAGCCTGGGCTCCGATGAACGCTACCTGCAATGGCGGATCGACCTGAACAAGGCATTCAGCCATGGGGTCAATACCTGGGTGGTCGGCGGGCGCTACGGCAGGACCCTGGACGATACTGAAGTGGTGACATCGAGCTTCCTGCTCGGGGGCGCACGGCAATTGTCGGGGTTCCGCCAGGACGCCCTCTCGGGGCAGAACGTCAGCCTCGGGCGCCTGCTCTACTATCGGCGCATGAGCGAACGCTCGTTCCTGCCACTCGACTTCCCGTTGTATCTCGGCGCATCACTGGAACGAGGCCGCGCCTGGAACAATGACAATGCCTTCGACAGTGGCTATATCAACGCTGCCAGTATCTTCCTCGGCTACGACACACCGCTTGGCCCATTGAATTTCAGCTATGGTTTCAACGACGAGCGCGAGCGTGCGCTGTATCTCAACCTGGGTCGCAGTTTTTGAGTATGGGAGTGGCTTGAAGCTTGAAGCCGCTCCAGGATATGCGCTGGCCGCTCCTGTAAAAATCATATGCTTGATTCAAAAGGGCTTCATTTACCCGCGGGGGCGGCCTTGGCGCGCAGCTTTCGTGATCGGTGGCGCGCTATTAGCGGGCAAGCCCGCTTCTACTGGAAAGGCCTGGGTGCTTCGGTTCAATGCCGTTCCAGATTGCCCAGGATTCGCGCATGCACCTGCTGGCAGTTGCGCAATTCATCCTCGCTGATACCGCTGAACAGCTCTTCGCGCAGTTGCCGCGACAGCGCTTCGATCCTGTCGATCAACGGCAGGGCCTTGGGCGCCAGGACGACGTTCTTCGCCCGCCGGTCATGCGCCACCGCCTGCCGCTCCACCAATCCCTGGGCCTCGAGGGAGTCGAGCAGACGGGCCAGGGTCGGCCCCTCCACGGCGACGCTCTTGGCCAGTTCGCTCTGGGTCGGCACATGGGCAAAACGCGCCAGGTGCAGCAGCACCAGCCAGCGAGCCTGCGAAAGCCCCAGATCCGCCAGGCGCCTGTCCAGTTCCGCGCGCCAGCCACGGGAGAGCTGCGCCAACTGCATGGCGAAACGATGTTGATCGGGATAAGACATGCGAAAGAAACCTGTTCGAATCCATGACCGGGCTGGCGCCGGAGAGACGCCGCCCATTACTCATACGGGAAAAAGGTTGAACGGGGCCCTTCGACCATCAGGTGCCAGACAAGCCGGCCGCGCTCAGAGCTCGAACTCCGCCTGCAGCGCCGCACGGACACAGAACAGCACCCCCTCGGGCACGCGCCCGGCGAACCGCTCCGTGATTGCCGAAACGGGCGGCAATTCCCCTTCGCCATCCAGAAATGCATCCTGTATCTGTCCCATGAGGTCTTCGGGAATATCCAGTGCCTGTTCCAGCGTCAGCTCCTGATGAGCCAGCGCTTCAGCCAGCAGGCTGTAGACGTTGCGCTCGCTGCAGGATAGCCGGTAGGCGATCTGCTCCGGCGTCATACCGGAGCGCGCCAGTGAAACCAGCTCGTGACGCAGGTCCGCCACCGGCTTTTCCGCCTGCGCCGAGCCACCGTTGAGCAGCGCGAGAAAAGCCGCGCCATAGCGCTCTAGCTTGCGTGCCCCTACACCACTGACACCGGCCATCTCGCCGAGGCTGGCCGGCTGGCCGCGCAACATCTCCAGCAACGTCGCATCCGGGAATATCACATAGGGCGGCACACTGTGCTCCTCCGCCAGCTTGCGCCGCAACGCCCGCAGGGCTTCCCACTGCTCGCGTTCATCGTTGCGCACCAGTTGGCTGGCCCTGCTCTGGCTGCCCGCGCCGTTGCCGGCCCGGGCCGTCTTGCTGGAGATGTCCTGGCGCAGTTCCAGCGTCGTCTCGCCACGCAACAATGGGCGGCAGCTATCGCTCAGGCGCAGGCCGCCGTAGCCTTCCAGGTCGATATCCACCAGCCCGCGCGCCACCAGTTGGCGAAACAGCGAGCGCCACTCGCTCTCGGTGTGCGACTTGCCAATGCCGAAAACCGACAGGTGCTGGTGCCCCAGTTCACGCATCCGCTCGTTCTCACGCCCCAGCAGGATATCCACCAGGTGGCCGACGCCAAAGCGCTGCCCGCTGCGGTAGATGGCCGACAGCGCCTGGCGGGCCGGTTCGGTGGCATCCCAGGTACGTACCTTGTCGACACAGTTGTCGCAATGCCCGCAAGGCTCCGGCATCTCCTCATCGAAATAGGCCAGCAGCGTCTGCCGCCGGCAGCGGGTTTCCTCGCACAGCGCCAGCATGGCATCGAGCTTGTGCTGCTCGATACGCTTGTGGCGCTCGTCACCTTCCGAATTGTTGAGCATCTGCTTGAGGAAGATCACATCCTGCAGGCCATAGGCCATCCAGGCATCCGCGGGCAGGCCGTCGCGTCCTGCCCGCCCGGTTTCCTGGTAGTAGGCTTCCAGGGATTTGGGCAGGTCCAGGTGAGCGACGAAACGGACGTTGGGTTTGTCGATACCCATGCCAAACGCGATGGTCGCCACCATGATCAGGCTTTCCTCGTTGAGGAAGCGCTTCTGGTGGTAGGCGCGCAGCTCGTTCGACAGCCCCGCGTGATAAGGCAGCGCCGGGAAGCCCTGCTCGCTGAGAAAGGCCGCCAGTTCATCGACCTTCTTGCGCGACATGCAGTAGACGATCCCGGCATCGCCCCGCCGCTCGGCAAGGAAAGCGAGCAGTTGCTTGCGTGGCTGCTCCTTGGCGACGATACGATAGAAGATATTCGGCCGGTCGAAACTCGACAGGAAGCGCTCGGCCCGCTCCAGGTGCAAGCGCTGGACGATCTCCTCGCGGGTGCGGCGATCCGCCGTGGCGGTCAGGGCCACCCGCGGTACATTCGGGAAGAGTTCCGCCAACTGGCCGAGCTGCAGGTATTCGGGGCGGAAATCATGCCCCCATTGCGACACGCAATGGGCCTCGTCGATGGCGAACAGGGCGATCTCGAACTGCTGCAGGAATTCCAGCATGCGTGGCTGCACCAGGCGCTCCGGCGCCAGGTAAAGCATCTTCACTTCGCCGCGGCGGATACGCAGCGCGATCTCGCGTTGCTCCTCCGCGCTCAGCATGGAGTTCAGGGCGACGGCGCTGACGCCGAGCTCTTCGAGCGTGGCCACCTGATCGTCCATCAGCGCGATCAGCGGCGATACCACCACGGCAAGCCCGTTGCGCAACAGGGCCGGGACCTGGAAGCAGAGCGACTTGCCACCACCGGTGGGCATCAGCACCAGTGCATCGCCACCGCCGGCGACCTGCTCGATGATCGCCCTCTGCCGGCCCCGGAACGCATCGTAGCCGAAGACTTCTTTGAGGATGTGCTGTGCCTGGTCGAGCATGCGGTTCTCCAAAACAAGGCGCGCAGTATACCAGTTGCCTTTCGCCGCAACCCCAGGGCGCGATGGATAATCCCGATGCCCGCATGAAACTGTGAACGAGTCGAGAATTGCATGGCCCTGGCAAGAACTGAAATCGAGCGCTGCCAGTGGATAACGGCAACGCGCGGGTTGGCGCGTTCCCAAAGCGGTAGCCTGTAGTTCCCGGCTCGTCTAGAATTCTCCACTACTCTTCATGCCCAGGTAGCCTACGATGTCATTCGCCGAGCAACTCGCACGCCTTCAAGTGTTCCTGGATGCAGACGACCTGCATGAGGAAGCACTCGATTACATCGCCGCCCATGGCTACCTGACCGCGCTGTGCATCTGCCCCGAGCCGGTGCCCGAGCGCGAGTGGATCGACGCCCTGTTCGCCGAACCGCCGCACTACAGCGACGATACCGAGCGCGAGGCCATCGAGGCGACGCTGGTACAGCTAAAGGCGCATATCGCCCGGCAACTGGCCAGTGACGAGGACATGGACCTGCCCTGCGAGCCGACCCTCGGCGACGAGCCCGACGAATCCGAGCTGCGCGGCTGGTGCATCGGCTTCATGGAGGGCGTGTTCATGCGCGAGGAAATCTGGTTCGAAGACGCCGAGGAAGAAGTCAGCGAACTGCTGCTGCCGATCATGGTGGGGTCAGGTCTGTTCGATGATCAGCCCGAGTTCTCCGATATCGCCGCCGATGCCGAGCTGGTCGGCGAAATGGCCGGGCAGATTCCCGAACTGCTGACCACCCTCTACCTGATCTGTCACGCTCCCGAGGAAAAACCGGCACTGCTCAAGCCGCGCCGGCACTGACCAGCCCTCTTCAGCCGTGGCCCATCGCGATATTCCACTGAGCCGCAGCCCGCTGCTGCGCTATCTGCTGCTGGCACTGGGCTGGTTGAGTGTCGCCCTCGGCGTGTTGGGCATCTTCCTGCCGGTACTGCCGACCACGCCTTTCCTGCTGCTGGCCGCGGCCTGCTTCGTGCGCAGCTCCAGGCGCTTCTATGAATGGCTGGTCGGCCATCCACGCCTCGGCCCCTGGTTTCGCGACTACCTGGAAGGCAACGGCATCCCGCTGAAGGGCAAGTGCTACGCCATCGGGCTGATGTGGCTGAGCATCGGCGTCTCCTGCTGGATCGTCCCCCTCCCCTGGGCGCGACTGGCAATGCTCACCAGCGCGGTCCTGGTGAGCCTCTATATCCTCAGGCAGAAGACCGTGGCGATCGCGCCACTTGCGGGCAAGGGCCGCAAAGAGCGCTGAACGCAAGGCTGAACGAAAGCGCGGGGTTACCCGGTGTTTCGTCCAGCTTTCCAGCCTCCAGCGCTTTTATCGAAACGCCTTGCCACGGGGTAACGGCATAGCGCGGTCGCCCCGGCAGAAGACCCTGGGCCCCTTGATTGATATTAATGATTCGGATTTACTGTCGAACGCCAGCATTATTCATCGGCCCGCATTCGCGGGCACAGTAGGCTCAGCCATCGCGGCCTTCCCCATTGTGAACGACTGACTTGACCGCATCGCTCGATAAAATCGCGCTGTTCACCCTGCATCGCCGTGCCCTGGTGGACTATGCAACGCCTATCGTCGGCTGCCGGGCCAAGGCCGAAGATGTAGTGCAAGAGTCCTGGCTGCGTTTCGACAGTTCCACACCACCACTACAGCAACCCGTTCACTACCTGTATCGCATCGTCCGCAACCTGGCCCTGGACAGCAACCGGCGGCTGGCCGCCGAGCATCGCGATCCCGGAGGAGAAGCCCTGCTCTGCGAAATGTCGGCCAGCACACCCTCGCCGGAACAGCAGGTACTGGAGCAAAATGCCCTGCATATCATTGCGCAAGCCCTGGACGAACTCCCGGAGAGGACGCGGCAGGCTTTCGAACTGCATAGGTTCAACCGGATGACCTTCCAGCAGATCGCCGAGACAATGAATATTTCCATGGGATTGGCCCACAAGCTGGTAAGTGCGGCCGTTACCCATTGCGCCAACCGCCTGGATGAGAACACAGATGGACGCCACCAAGCAGCCGAATGACTTCCCGCCGTTGCCAGGTGCGACGGCGGACGACATGCCCGGCACGGCCGAGGCATTCGATCCTGTATGGGAAACCGCTCTGAATTGGCAGTTGAACCTGTGCCGGGCCCCTGCCGATAGCGCCCTGCGCGAGGAGCTGCAACAGTGGCTGCAGGCCGATCCGTCCCATGCCGAGGCCTATCGACGCGCCTCGCGGACCTGCGCCCTGATGGACCAGGCACGGGCAGCCGCCGGCAGGCAGCCAACCCCTCTCTCCGTCAGCCCCTTCGGTGCGGGCGCCGGTCGTGTTCCGCCCCGGCGTCGCCGCCACCAACGCCGGGTACTGCTTGGCGGGCTGGCGGCCTGCCTGGTGCTGCTCTGGCTCGGTTGGCCTGCCAGCCCGCCACAGTTGCAGGAATACCGCAGCCAGGTGGGGGAAATCCGCCAGGTCCTGCTGGATGACGGTAGCCTGTTGCATCTCGACACCGATACTCACCTGAGCGTCAACCTGCAACCCGGTAGCCGCGATCTGGTTCTTCATGGTGGCAGGGCCTTCTTCGAAGTCTCTCCCGACCGCCGGCGCCCATTCCGGGTCGAGGTCGGCGAATTGCAGGTGCTGGTGACAGGTACGGCATTTCAGACCAGCCTGACCTCGCAGCAGGCGCAAATCGACCTGCAGAGCGGTTCGCTGCAGGTTTCCGTGGCCGGTAGGCAAGTGCCCCCGCTCGAGCCTGGAGAACAGTTGTCGTTGCAGCGCCAATCCGGCCAGTTATCCCGGCAGACCCGGCCGCCACAGCAGATGGGTAGTTGGCGCCAGCATCAGTTGCTCGCCGAGGATCAGCCGCTGGACCAGGTGATCAGGGAGCTCGCCCGCTACTATCCCGGACGCGTCGAGCTCGCCTCGCCTGCCCTCGCCTCACGGCGTGTCACCGGCCTGTACGACCTGCGCACGCCATTGGCCTCCCTGCGTAGCGCCATTGGTCCCCATGACGGGACCTTGCAGGAACTGCCTGACGGGCAGTTGCGCATTACCCTCGACTGAAGCACAAGAAATCGCTGCGGGCAATTGCTGGCTTCGCGTCAGCCATAGCCCTGAGGCTGCTCGCCAAGAATCACAAACCATAAAAAGATTGCACGGGCCGTGAAGATTTTTCCGTGGCCTGCGTCATTCCCCGAAGCTCGAACAATTACGACTCATTCGTACTTATTTTGCCATTGGCACTTGCAAGGGGATTTCTTCATGGATACACAAGCCAACACCCGCGATGCGACGGGCAACCCTCGTATGCTCCGTCGCCTGGCCAGCGCCCTGCTGTTGGCGAGCAGCCTTGGCGGTCATGGATTGCAGGCGGCCGAAACACAAGTGACCAGCCTGCTGCATGGCACGCATCGTTTCACCATAGAGGCCCAGCCTCTGGGCTCTGCGCTGCTCAGCTTCGGCCAGCAGGCAGGTATCCCGATCAGCGTCGACAGCGACCTGGTCAAGTCGCATTCGGCATCCGCCGTACAAGGCAATCTGTCGGGCCTGCAGGCCCTGGAGCAATTGCTCGGCGGCACCGCCCTGGGCTGGACGGTGACCGCCAGCGATACCCTGGAAATCCGTCCCTTAGGCGACACCGGCAGCAGTATCGAGGACAGCCTGCGGATTGCCGATCTACTGGTGCTGGGATATGAGGAGCAAGGGCTGCCCGGCGAAACCATTATCGACCAGCGGGCTATCCAGGCTTTCCCCGGGGCCAATGGCGACATCACCACCCTGTTGAAAATGCACCCTTCGGTACAGTTCAGCAGCCAGCAACAGAGCAGCAACACCCCCGGCGAAATCAACCCGGCGGATATCAGCATCAACGGAGCCCGCTACTACCAGAACAACTTCATGATCGACGGGATCAACATCAACAATGACCTGGACCCCGGCTATCACACCTTCAACAGCATCCGCTCCTTCGACACCACGCCCAGCCGCTCCCATGGCATAGCGCTGGACGCCGACCTGCTGCAAGAGGTCAAGGTCTACGACAGCAACGTACCCGCCGAATACGGTGGCTTCAACGGTGGCGTGATCGACGCCATCACCCGCCGCCCGACGCCGGATCTGCATGGCAAGCTGTCCTTCGCCATGTCCCGTTCGGAATGGACCAACTACCACGTCATCGACGGCGAGGAAGAAAATTTCGATCACCCGACCACCGGCAACTACCAGCCGGAATTCCTCAAGACCACCGTACGCGGCACCCTTGAGGGGCACCTGAGCGAAGACTTCGGAGCCATTCTGAACTTCTCGCAGAAGCGCTCGACCATTCCACAGTACCGCTATGAAAGCGGCTATGCCGGCGACACGAAGAAAACCGACCAGACCCGGCGCATCGACAATTACCTGCTCAAGACCTATTGGAACGTCAATGAGCGGCTGGTACTGGACGGCTCGCTGACCTATGCGCCACAGAAGGACTACTATTTCGTGGAAAACCGCATCGATTCCGGCTTTGACCTGGAAAGCGGCGGCTGGCAGGGGAGCCTGAAAGGCGAATGGCAGGGCAACCATGCGCTATGGACTCACAAGCTGGCGCTGACCGAACTGGAAAGCTCGCGCACGGCCGAATCCAACGACTACATCAACTGGTATTACTCCAGCAGCAAGAACTGGGGCTCGTCCAGCAGCTCGACATCCCGCAGCGCCGAGGGCTCCTACGGGAATCTGGAGCAGAAACAGCGCGGCGCCACCTACAGCCTCAAAAGTGACTGGTCGCCGCTGTTCCTGCTGCACACCGAGCACAATCTGACCAGTGGCCTGGAGTTGTCCCATCAGAAGGCCACCTGGGAGCGCCCGAATGCGGCATCTTCGACGACCGCCTTCCGCCGTGACAACGGGACCAGTTGCGATGGCGTCAGTGATCTCTGCTCGATCGGCGACCTGGTCAACGGCAGCACCCGCCAGTACTCGAGCCTGAAAATACGGTATGCCGCCGGCAAGATCGAAGCCACTGAAAACAAGTATGCCCTGTACCTGCAGGATCGCCTGCAATGGGGCCGTCTGACCCTGCGCCCGGGCCTGCGCTTCGAGGGCGACGACTATATGGACAAGAAGACCCTGGCTCCGCGCTTCGTCGCCAGCTACGACCTGTTCGACAACCAGGCGACGGTCCTCAGTGCCGGGGCCAATCGCTATTACGGTCGCAACCTGTTCAAGTATCGCCTGGCCGATGGCCGCCAGGCGCTCAACACCACCATGACCCGCACCAGCAGCACCGGCAACTGGAACATGATCACGACGGCCAACACCAACAAGTTTTCCTCGCTGGACATCCCCTACGACGATGAGTTGACACTGGGCATCGCACAACACTGGCTGGAAACCGACTTCCGCCTCAACTATGTCCGCCGTTATGGCCGTGACCAGGTCGTCAGGGCCTATGCCAATGTCACCGGGCTCGACTACGGCGACGGCGTCACCTACACGAAATACTACTACCTCTATACCAACGCCGGGCGCAGCGACAGCGACAACGTCAGCCTGACCATCACCCCACAACCCACCCTGGATCTGGCCGGCAGCCGCACCTCGTTCCAACTCGCCGCCGACTGGTCCCGTACCCTCAGTGCCTACGGCAACTACGACTCGGCGGTAGACGCCGACGAATATGCCGATGCGGACGTGGTCTACGATGGCTCGATCATGCGCTACAGCGAATTGCCCGCCGCTGACTTCAACCGCCCTTGGACACTGCGCCTGACCAGCATCACGGAAATCCCGGCATTACACCTGACCTGGAGCAACTTCTTCCGCTATCGCGGTGCCTACGACCAGATAGAAAGCACTTCCGGTACGGTGGAAATCGACGGTATCAGCTACGACCTCTACGAAAAGCACCGTATCAAGGGAGCCCCGACCTGGGATACCCGCATCCATTGGGAACGGCCCACCGGCAAGGATCAATCGTTGTTCGTCGCCGTCGACATCACCAATGTCGCCGACAAGATCAACCGCACCTCCTACAGCCGCAGCGGAGCCACCTACACCTCCTACGAGACCGGCCGCCAATTCTGGCTTGAAGTCGGCTACCGCTTCTGAGGCGATCCGCGACTCCCAGCACCCGACTCCATCGGGGCTGGGAGTGCATACCTCGTTTCACGCCAAAGAATCGCCGGGAGCGATTTTCGCGTCGCGTGCGACAACCCGAAGAATGCCTGCCAGATAGGCAGGCTCAGCGGAAAATACCGATGCCCATCTATGTTCTTTTGTTACTGAGCACACTGCTTGGCGCCTGCACCCATATATCCCCTTCCAGCGAATGGGACCCGGCGATTATCCGAGGCCAGCTCAGCAACGGCCTGGAATACCGCCTGGTCAATCCGGGCACGCCGAAGGATGCCTCGAACGAACGCCTGGACATCCGCCTGACCGTCCAGGCCGGCTCGCTGGACGAAGAGGACCGGCAGGTCGGTGTCGCCCATCTGTTGGAGCACCTCAACTTCTACAACCAGGGCGAGCTGCCGGCCAGGCTGCGCGACTACTTGCAGCAACACCACTGGCAACAGGGGCTGCATTACAATGCCGTGACCAACTACGAACGCACCCAGTACCTGCTCAGCCCGCCCCGGGGCGTCCAGGAGCTGGAGCGCGCATTGCAGGCACTGGCCACCCTGGCATTCGCCGCCGACTTCACGGCGACGGATCTGGAGGCAGAACGCCCTATCGTCATCGAGGAGTGGCGCGGCGGCCTGGGTGTCGCCCAGCGCATGAACGACCAGCGCACAGCCGCCCAGCGACATGACTCGCGCTACCCGGCACGCGCCACCATCGGCAACCGGGAAGCCATCCTCGGCGCACGCCTGGAGGCGCTGCGGGACTACCAGGAGCGCTGGTATCGCCCCAACAACATGACCCTATCGGCAGTCGGCGATATCGACCCGGAACGCTTCCGGCACCTGCTCGAACGTTATTTCGCCAGCGCCCTGCCCGCTCCGCTGTCGGAGCGGGGCTACCGGGAACTGACCCTCGCGCCACGCTTGCATATCGTGCGCGTCCAGGATGCCGAGAGCGGCAGCAACCAACTGGCGTTGATGTTTCGCGGGCATGAAGCCGCCAGCCGCGCGCCCGGTTTGGCCGGGCTGCGCGAACGGCTGATCGACCGCATGACGCTGGACGCCGCTACCCGCCAGTTGCGCAGGCAGGCCCCGCAGGATGGCGTCAGCGCTTTCGCGGTAAGGAAGAACCAGATCGGCCGCTATTCCTCCGTCCTGGCCATCGCCGCTACACCTGACGGACGCCGGCACGACGATGCATTGTCAGTGCTGCTCAAGGAGATCGAACGCCTGCGCCAGCGGGGGATACAGCACGCCGATGGCGAGCGCGCGCGCCAAGCCCTGCGTGAAACGGCCCAAGGCATGCTGGACAACGCCCAGCCATACAGCTTCGAGCAATGGGTCACGCGCTTGAACGATGCCACCCTGCGCGAAGGCATCGTCCAGTCGCGCACGCAAATCGCACAGTCGACCCTGCGCCAACTGGACGGAATCACCCTGGACGAACTCAACCAGCGGCTACGCCACTGGTTGTCCAGCCCCGACCAGATACTCCAGTACAGCGCTCCAGGGCTCAGCCCGCTGACGCTGGCCTCCAATGAGCGATTCAATGGGCTTCGCACCCACTGGCAAGGACAGCGGCTGGAACCTCCGCAGCCGCTCCAGGACACGCCCTCCGTCGACCCGGTGGATGCCCCCAGCGCCGGCAGGCCAGGTCATATCGTCCAGCGCAAGACATTCCCGGCGCAACAGGTAGAGCAATGGCAACTCGATAACGGCGACCGGCTGGTCTGGCTCAAGCCCGGCTTCCCGCTGCAGCGGGCCTACCTGCAGGCCGAGACCGGCGCCGGCGAACTCGGCCCGGCTGAAACCGGCTGGCGGCAACAGATGGCCAGCCAACTGCTCTCGCGCAGCGCGCCCTTTGCCTGGAGCCTCGAGCAACGGCGGCAATGGCAAAGCAGTCATGGCCTGAACCTGAGCCTCGAGCACAACCTGCAACGGCTGGAATTCCACGCCAACGCACCCAGCGCCGAACTGGGCGCATTGCTCGCCCTCTACCGGGGCCTGCATACGGCCCCGGGCCTGGACGAGGCAATGTTCGATGCATCGCGGCTGGAGCTCCAGCAGCGCCTGGAAAGTGTCCGCCACGACCTGCAACTGCGCCAGAATGCCAGCCAACAGGCACTACTGAATCCGCACGCGACCTGGCAAATGCCGACCCAGGGGGAATTGCAGGCACTGTCGATACAGGACATCAGGCGAGACTGGCAACGACTGGCACGCCATCCGGTCACTTATTACCTGCTGGCCGACATCCCGCGGGAGCGGCTGGAAAGCCTGGTGCGCGAGGAACTCGCAGCGATTCCCAGGGCTCCGGCAAGGCCAGGCGTCGACATGGCGTCCGGGCGACAGGCCGCCGGCATGCGCAGCGCCACCCTGCGCATCGCTCGGGAGCCACGCGCCACACTGAATGCCAACAGCTACAGCGAACTGCCCTGGAGCCCGGAAGACGCCGCGGCCATCAGGCTGCTGACACCAATGGCCAACCGCGCCCTGAAACAGGCGCTGCGCAGCGAGGCCAGCGGCGTCTACAGGCTGGTCTTCGACAGCAGCCTGAACCAGGACAGCAATCGGGTGGAAAGCCGCCTGACCTTCAGCAGCGCCCCCGCGCGAGTGGAGGAGCTCTGGCGACTGGCCCTGAAAACCTTGCGCGATCTGCCGCGACAGTTGTCCCCCGAAGAGAGCCGGCAAGCCCTGCAGGCGCTGGCCAACAGCGAGCAAGAACGCCTGACGGACCCCGGCACCCAACTGCAACGCCTGGTCCTCGGTTATCGGGCCTGGGGGACTCCGGACTACCTGAGCCGGCAAGCGCAACTGGTCACGGCCATCGACCATCGGCGACTGCAGCGGCTGGCGGGCCGGCTGTTCGATGAACGCAACAGCACGCGGCTACTGTTGCTGCCGGGCCCGCCCGAAGCGACGGTAACTTCCCGAGCGCCACACTGAGCGGCCGGCGGGGCGTCGAGGGAGTCAGATCGGCGGTGCTGGCTCCTCCTTGCCCAGCCGCCTGGCCACATAGAGCTCGATCAGATAGCGCGCGATGGAACGCCTGGAAGGCAGAACCGGCAGGCGCTCGACATGGAACCAGGCAGCGTCCTCGATTTCCTCGGGCTGCGGCACGATATCGCCAGCGGCATATTCGGCATGGAAGCCCAGCATCAGCGAATGCGGGAAGGGCCAGCCCTGGCTGGCGATATAATGCGGCGGCTGGATACTGAGCCCGACCTCCTCGCGCACCTCCCGCGCCACGCACTGCTCGACTGACTCCCCGGGCTCGACGAAACCGGCCAGGGCGCTATAGACGCCCGGCACGAAGCGTGGCGAACGGGCCAGCAGGATCTCGTCGCCGCGGCTCACCAGCACGATCATGCTCGGCGAGATGCGCGGATAGTGATGAGTGCCGCAGGCCTCGCAATGCATCGCCCGCTCGCCGGGGCGCTGGCGCATGGGCGCGCCGCAACTGCCGCAGAAGCGGTGCTGGCTGGCCCAGGTGGCGATCTGTGCGGCAAAGGCGAGCATGCGATAGCGCTCGTGATCGTCATCCTCCTGCATCAACTGGCGCAGCCCCAGCCAGCCCGCACCGGGTACTTCGCACTGGCGCTCCAGCACCAGCAGGAACACTCGCTCGCCGTCGAAATGGCCGAGTCCCTGCTCGCTGAGCAAGGGTAGCGCCAGGCGCTTGAGCCAATCGCGAGGGAACAGTACGCCCTGCCTATCGCACAGAAAATGCTGGTGGCAATGCACCAGCGCCAGCCCGCCCGGTTCCCCGGGGTCGAGCAAGGCAGCCTGCCAACGCAATCCCATCAGACACCCCGCCGCGTCATCGTCTGTCCCATCGTCTGGCTCATCAATCCTCGAAATCCGGCTTCTTTTTACTCATATGGGCCGCCATCGCGACAGGCAGGTCGCTGGACTGCAACATCGCGGCATTCCAGGTCGCGACATAGTCCAGCCCGTCATCGACCCGGTGGTCGCGCATATAGCGGATCATCCGCTTGGTGCCGCGTATGGCCAGTGGCGACTTGGCGGCGATTTCCCGGGCAACCTGCAGAACGCCTTCCTGCAGTTCGGACAGAGTCCCGTAGCAGCGGTTCGCCAGCCCGATGGCCTGCGCTTCGCGGCCGTCCAGGGTACGACCGGTATAGGCCAGTTCGCGCAACATACCGTCGCCAATGATACGCGGTAGCCGCTGTAGCGTACCGACATCGGCCACCATGCCCATGTCGATCTCCTTGATCGAGAAGCGTGCATCCTCGCTGCAGTAGCGCATGTCGCAGGCCGCGATCAGGTCGATCGCCCCGCCCAGGCAGTACCCCTGGACAGCGGCGATGACCGGCTTGCGGCACTCATCCACGGCGTTGAAGGATGCCTGCAACTCGAGAATGCGTCGGCGCAGGCGCTCGGCATTGCGGCCTGCATCAGGCCCCATCTGGCTGGCGGCCTCCCCTAGCAACTGCAGGTCGATACCCGCCGAGAAGTGCTCTCCGGCCCCGGCCAGGACCACCACCCGCACCTCGTCGGCATCGTCCGCCCAGCGGAAGATCTCCACGATTTCCCGCCAGAAATCCGCATTCATCGCGTTGAGCTTGTCCGCGCGGTCGATCGTTACGCGGGCGATCCGTTCGGCCAGCTCCACCCCGAACACCTTGTACTCGGTCATTGTTCACGTCTCCCCTTTCGCTTGAAGCCTGAATCCGAGCGTCCAGGGTTCCGCCAGGGATTGCAAGCCAGTGACATGTCACTTCCAGCCTATGACTTCCGGTACGGTTATCGAGGTGCCATGGCGCAAGACGGATAGCGGTAATCTTTACTGACAAAGACACTGTCCTGCGCCTTGTTCGAACCCCCTGTCTTGCGTAGGGTTTTTCAGCCATGACACACCGGAGCCAATGACAGGAGTCTGCCATGCCCGCCCCCCACGACCCGAACTGGCACGAACTGCCCGCCAGCGAATGCCTCCAGTCGCTGGACAGCGACCGCGCCGGCCTCTGCACCGAGCAGGTGGAACTGCTGCGGCAACGCCATGGCTACAACCGCCTGCCGGAAGTCGCCCGCCACGGGCCATTGCTGCGTTTTTTCATGCAGTTCCACAATATCCTGCTCTACGTGATGCTCGGCGCGGCGGTGGTCACGGCACTGCTCGGACACTGGGTCGACACCGGGGTGATCTTCGCCGCGGTGCTGGTCAACGCCATCATCGGCTTCATCCAGGAAGGCAAGGCACAAAGCGCCCTGGACAGCATCCGCAACATGCTCAGCACCCGGGCCAATGTCCTGCGCGATGGTCGCCGCGTCGAAGTGGACGCCAGCGAACTGGTGCCCGGCGATATCGTGCTACTGGTTTCCGGCGACAAGGTGCCCGCCGACCTGCGCCTGCTGGACGTACGCAACCTGCGGGTGGACGAGGCGGCCCTGACCGGCGAATCGCTGCCGATGGAAAAGAACGAGCAAGCGGTGGCCGCCGATGCCGCGCTGGGTGACCGCTATTGCATGGCCTGGTCCGGCACCCTGGTGGTCTACGGGCAGGCCAGCGGCCTGGTGGTGGCGACCGGGGCGCAAACCGAACTGGGCAAGATCAACAGCATGCTGGCCCGCGTACAGGCCATCTCCACGCCCCTGCTGCGGCAGATCGACCGCTTCGGCCGCGGCCTGGCCATGGTGATCCTGGCGATGGTGGCGGCGACCTTCGCCCTCGGCACCCTGTGGCGCGGCCATGATCCCGGCGAGATGTTCATGATGGCCGTGGCCCTCACCGCCTCGGCCATCCCCGAGGGCCTGCCGGCCATCATGACGGTGATGCTGGCCCTCGGCGTGCAGCGCATGGCCCGGCGCCACGCGATCATCCGCCGCCTGCCGGCGGTGGAGACGCTCGGCTCGGTCACGGTGATCTGCTCGGACAAGACCGGCACCCTGACCCGCAACGAGATGACCGTGCAGCGGGTGATCTGCGCCGATGCCCGCTATCAGGTCGGCGGTGTCGGCTACGCTCCGGAAGGCGAGATAAGCCGTGACGGTGCCAAGCTATCGCCCGAGGAACGGCAACGCCTGCAACTGATCGGCCACGCCTGCCTGCTGTGCAATGACGCACGCATCCAGCCCGAAGGGCAAGGCTGGCGGATCGAGGGCGACCCGACCGAGGCAGCGCTGCTGGTGCTGGCGGCCAAGAACCGGCTGGAAAGCGAACAGGTGCTCTCCACCTGGACGTGCCGCGACAGCATTCCTTTCGAGTCGGAACACCGTTTCCGCGCCAGCCTGAACCATGCCGGCCCGGGGCAGACCAGTATCTTCATGGTCGGCGCGCCGGAGCGCCTGCTGGAAATCTGCGACCATCAGCTCGGCCTCGACGGCGAACAGCCACTGGACCCCGATTACTGGCGGCGCATGGCCACCGATACCGCGGCCCAGGGCCTGCGCCTGCTCGCCCTGGCCCGCCGGCGGGTCGACGACAGCCAGCAGTTGCTCGGCTTCGAGGATATCGACCAGGGTGGCTTCAGCCTGTTGGCGCTGGTCGGCATGATCGACCCGCCGCGCGAGGAAGCCATCGCCGCCGTGGCCGAATGCCATGACGCCGGCATCCGCGTGAAGATGATCACCGGCGACCACGCCGACACCGCCCGGGCCATCGGCGCCGAACTCGGCATCGGTGTCGGCCGGCCGGCGCTGACCGGTGCGGAACTGGCGCTGATGAGCGATGAAGCGCTACGCCAGGTGGTGATGGATATCGACGTGTTCGCCCGCGCCAGCCCCGAGCACAAGCTGCGCCTGGTGCAGGCCATGCAGGCCTGCGGCCAGGTGGTGGCGATGACCGGCGACGGCGTCAACGACGCGCCGGCCCTCAAGCGTGCCGATGTCGGCGTGGCCATGGGGCTGAAAGGCACCGAGGCGGCCAAGGAATCCGCCGATGTGGTGCTGGTGGACGACAACTTCGCCACCATCGGCAATGCCGTGCGCGAAGGCCGGGCGATCTACGACAACCTGAAGAAGTTCATTCTGTTCATGCTGCCGACCAATGGTGGCGAAGCATTGATCGTGATCAGCGCCATCCTGTTCCAGTTCGCCCTGCCGCTGACCCCGGCCCAGGTGCTGTGGATCAACATGGTGACCTCCTGCACCCTCGGCATGGCCCTGGCCGCCGAGCCGACCGAGCGCGGTATCATGCGCCGGCCGCCACGGCCGCCCAGCGAACCGCTGCTGTCGGGCTTCTTCGTCTGGCGCGTGGTGCTGGTTTCGGTGCTGATGATGACCGGCGCCCTCGGCCTGTTCCTCTGGGAACTGGAACAGGGCGCCAGCCTGGAGACCGCGCGCACCATGGCGGTGAATACCGTGGTCATGGCGGAGATGTTCTACCTGCTGAGCAGCCGGCACATCCACGACAGCGTGCTCACCCGCGAAGGGCTGCTGGGCAATCCCTGGATCCTGCTGACCATTGCCGCCTGTGCCGTGTTGCAGTTGCTCTATACCTACACAGCACCGATGCAGAACCTGTTCGGTGCCGCAGCCCTGAGCGCGGACGACTGGCTGAAGGTATGCGCCGCGGCGCTGTTGGTGCTGCTCGGCTCGGAACTGGAGAAATGGCTGCTGCGCCTCCATATGCGAAGACGCGGCAAAGCCACTGGCAGATGAAGCTTGCACCGCATCCGCACAGGCCCGAAGCTAGCACCCCTGTCGAAGGGGAAGCGAACATGGGCAAGCGAGCGGCTCTGGTGCTGGGTTCCGGTGGTGCGCGCGGTTACGCGCATATCGGCGTCATCGAGGAAATCGAAGCACGTGGCTACGAGATCGGCTGCATCGCCGGTTGCTCGATGGGAGCCGTGGTCGGTGGCATCCACGCCGCCGGCAAACTGGACCAGTACCGGGAGTGGGTCGAGAGCCTGGACTACCTGGATGTGCTGCGGCTGCTCGACCCGAGCTTCAGCCTGGGCGCGGTACGCGGCGAAAAAGTCTTCGCCCGCGTACGCGAGATCATTGGCGATATCGATATCGAGGACCTGCCGATCCCCTATACGGCAGTCGCCACCGACCTGACCAACCAGCAGGAAATCTGGTTCCAGGAGGGTAGCCTGGAACTGGCCATGCGCGCCTCGGCCGCCATTCCCAGCCTGTTCACCCCGGTGATACAGGGCAAGCGCATGCTGGTCGACGGCGGGCTGCTCAATCCGCTGCCGATCGTACCGGTGGTCTCCAGCCACTGTGACCTGATCATCGCCGTCAACCTGAACGGCAACAATCACAAGCAGTACCCGCTGCCGGAAATCAGCCGACCCGGCCGTTTCGATACGGTCATCAACTCGATCAGTTCGCGCCTGCCGTTCCTGCGCCGCAGCGCCCGTGATCTGGAAGAACATATCGCCAGGCTACAGGACGACGAGCAGCCGCCAAGCGTACCGACCGGCCAGGGCGCCCCCAAGTCCGCCGAAGGCGCAGTGGTGATCGATGTCGGTGGGCCGGCCTCGCTGCTGGAACTGATCAACCAGAGTTTCGAAGTCATGCAGTCGTCCCTGACCCAGTACAAGATCGCCGGTTATCCACCCAATGTGCTGATCAACGTACCGCGCCGCGCCTGCCGCTTCTACGAGTTCTACAAGGCCCCGGAACTGATCGCCCTGGGGCGCATCATCGCCCGTGATGCATTCGATAAATACGAGGCCGAGCAGGAGCGCTAGGCGCAGCGGCAAGTCAGAAGCTTCAAGCCGTTGCAGGTCACGCTATCGCTTTTCCTTCCGGCTTCAAGCTGCTGCTACCGCTCCAGCCGATAGCGCTCGCGGGCATAGGCCAGGTAGTACTTGTTGACGCTGTTGACGTAGCTGACCACCCCCATGCCCGCGCTATCCATCGCCACCCGCTCGACCTGGAAGAACCACTGGTCGGCATTCAGGCCGCGCCGCCGCGCCTCGGCACGCATGCTTTGCACACGTTGCGGCCCCAGGTTGTAGGCCGCCAGCACGAAGGCCATGCGCTCGCGTTCGTTCAGTCGCGGGCTGGAAAAGAACTGCCGGCGGATACTGGCCAGGTACCTGGCACTGGCCTGCACATTGTTATCCAGCCGGTGCACATCGCCGACCCCCATGCTGCGCGCCGTCGCTGGCGTCACCTGCATCAGCCCGATGGCGCCCGAAGCGCCACGGGCAGAAGGGTCGAGGGTGGATTCCTTGAAAGCCAGGGCTGCCAGGTTCAGCCAGTCCAGCGCCTGCTCACGGGCATGCCGCTGCAGCACCGGGCGCACGGCATCCAGGCGTTGCCGGCCGATCCGGTCCAGCGGGTACTGGACCCGGTAAAGTCGCCTGTAGACCCGCTCGAACAGCGCATCCTGGTTGTCTGGCGCCCGGTAATTCTTGATGAAACGGTCCGCGCTGGCGCGCAACATGCTGGCCTCCTGCGGCAGGAACCAGTGCATGCCGGCCTTTTCTCCCAGGGTCAGTTGCCGGTCGATGCGCAGCTTCGGCATCACCCGGGCCCAGCGCTGGGCGATGCTCAGCTCGACCGCCGTCAGTGGATAGATACCGGCCTGTACCATCTCCAGCACATCCTCCACCGCCAGGCTCGGGTCAACCCACTCGATCACCAGCGGTGCCCGACCGCTGGCCAGCAGGCGCTCATTCAGGCGTGCCAGCGCAGGTCCGGCCGCACTACCGGCCGGCAACGCGAGACTGCGCCCCGACAATTGCTCGAGGCTCGAATAGAGCGCCCCGCCCTTGCGCCCGACCAGGACCATCGGTACATCAGCGACCAGCGCCCGGCTTCGGCTCAGTGCCGCGCCGGCCGGCATGCCCAGGCGCTCTCCGGGCGCGACCATATCCCCTTCGCCGCGCAACAGGGCCGCCAGCAACTGGTCCTTGGCCCTGGGAATGATCTTCAGGGTGATCGTATGGCCGGCAGCGGCATCACGGTTGAGAAACTGCTCGAAAGCCTTCAGGCGTGCGTACTCGATGCCCACGGCCTCGCCCCTGATCTCGCCCGAGCTGTTGCGGCTCTGGTTGACCAGCACGCGCAGCACACCGCTGCGGCGGATCTGCGCCAGGTCTCGGACCTGACTGGCGCCGGCGTCGGCGGGGTGCCAGGCCTGCGGCCCCTGCAGGCGAGCCTGTGCCGGCAACATGACCTGTGCCAGTAAAAACAGCAGAATGACCGAAGGCAATCGCATGAATGGTGCGTTCCCACTTTTGCTGACCAGGTGCCTGGTGCGAAGATTCGCACAGCCTCCCAGCGACCACCACAGGCAATACCGCCAGAACCACCTGATAAAGATCAGCCATGAGCGCACTCAGCACCCAGGAAAACCACCCAGCGGAACCGCTGGTGGACATCGGCGTCAATCTCACCCACCCCAGCTTCGCCAGCAACCGCCAGGAGGTACTGCAGCGCGCCCATGACGCCGGCGTAAGGCAGATGCTGCTGACCGGCACCAGCATCGCTGAGAGCGAAAAGGCCCTGGCGCTATGCCATGAACTGGACCCCAGCGGCAGCTCACTCTACTGCACCGCCGGCGTTCACCCGCATGACGCCAAGGACTGGCGGGCGGACAGCGCCAGGCAATTGCAGCAGTTGCTGCAGGAAAGCCGGGTGCGCGCCGTCGGCGAGTGCGGGCTGGACTTCAACCGCGACTTCTCGCCCCGGGAACGTCAACAGGCCGCGCTGGAGGCCCAGTTGCAACTGGCCGCGGAAACCGGCCTGCCGGTCTTCCTGCATGAGCGTGACGCCAGCCAGCGGATGCTGGAAATCCTCAAATCCGTCCGCGATCACCTCTGCAACGCGGTGATCCACTGTTTCACGGGTGAAAGGCAAGCGCTCTACGCCTACCTGGACCTGGGGCTGCACATCGGTATCACCGGCTGGATCTGCGACGAAAGGCGGGGCACCCACCTGCAGCAGTTGGTACGCGACATTCCCGCGGGCCGCCTGATGCTGGAGAGCGATGCCCCTTACCTGCTGCCCCGCAGCCTGCAGCCGCGCCCCAGAAACAACCTGAACGAGCCCGCCTACCTGGTGCAGGTGCTATACGATGTCGCACGCTGCCGAGGCGAAAGCCCCTCGGCGCTGGCGGCCCACACCACGGCCTGTGCCCGTCGTTTTTTCAGTTTGCACTGATACCCACACCCGCTAAAGCAACTTGCGAAGCTGCCGCTATTGCATAGATGATCGACCCCTCAATCGAAGAAGACCCATTAATGATTGTCTGGATGCGCGACCTTTCTCTGAAATACAAATTCTGGGCTCTGAATATGGTGACCTTCGTCACCACCCTGCTGCTGGTGTTGTACGCGATACAACTCGAACAGCGGACCCGCGGTGTCGATGCGCATGAGGACGCCCGCCAGTACGCCGCCCTGGTCGAAAGCTGGCCCGCCAGCGCGCCGTTGCCCGCTAACGGCAGACTGCGATTATTCACCGCCGGCCAGCCGCTGGAAATCGATGGCCAGAAGATCGCGCCCTCCGGCTGGACAGCACTCGAACATGATGCGTTTTTCGGCGATGACCCGCTGATCGGCGTCCAGGTCCTGGCCCGTGGCGATGGCCAGCATGTCGCCGTACAGGCCCGCACGCCCAGCTTCGCCCAGGTATGGACCCAGCACTTCTTCAGCTATGCGGCGGCGGTCCTGGTGCTCATGCTGGCGCTGCTGGCGTCCTCGCAGATCCTTATCCGCTTCCTGCTCAGCCACCTGAACACCCTCAAGGATGTGATGCTGCACGTCGAAACCAGCGGCGACCTCTCCGTCCGCGTGCCTCTGGACAGCCGTGACGAAGTCGGCCAGATGGCCACCGCCTTCAATGCCATGCAATCCGGCTACCAGCGTATCGTCGGCACCGTCGCCAACTCGGCGGCGCGCCTCGACGAGGATGCACGGAGCCTGGCCGCCAACATGGACGAAGTTCGCCGGGACATGCTCGACCAGCAGAACGAAACCGACCAGGCCGCGACCGCCATCAACCAAATGACCACCACCGTGCATCACATCGCCGAGCACGCGCGCGACACACGGGACCAGTCGCAGAACGCCGACCGCCTCGCCAGCGAGGGCCATCGCGTCGTCGAGCGCGTGGAAAACTCCATCAACAGCCTTTCCCGGGGTGTCCAGCAGACCGCCGAAACCATCGAGCAACTGGCCGCCGACAGCCAGAAGATCAATGGCGTGGTGAGCGTCATTCACAGCATCGCCGAACAGACCAACCTGCTGGCGTTGAATGCCGCCATCGAGGCGGCCCGGGCCGGCGAGATGGGCCGTGGATTCGCCGTGGTGGCCGACGAGGTGCGCAACCTGGCCAAGCGCGTACAGGTTTCCACCGACGAGATCACCCGCATGATCGCCGACCTGCAGGGCATGACCCGCGATGCAGTGGAGTTCATGCAGGAAAGTTCGCTCAAGGCCGATGACTGCGTACAGCAGGCGCAGGAAGCGGGCCTGGCACTGGAGGCGATTACTGGCGCGGTCGCGCAGATGCGCGAAAGCAATACCCAGATTGCCGCCGCCGCCGAAGAACAGAGCCAGGTCGCCGAGGAACTCAATCGCTCGGTGACCGGAATCCGCGATGTCACCGAACGCACCGTGCAGCAGACTGTCGACTCGGCCACCACCAGTTCGCAACTGGCGGAACTGTCCGGCCAGTTGAGCAAGGCGATCGGCCAGTTACGGCTATAGGAGCAGCTGCAAGCTTGATCAGACAGGCAAGCTCCGGGCAAGCCCTGTCAAGCTTTATTTGTCCCCGGCTTCCAGTTGCAGCCAGAGCGGGGGTGCGCCCGCCGCCTTCTCGATGATCGCCAGGCGTGCCGCATGGGCGGCCAGTTCCTGTGCGCTGGCGCGCAGCACCACCCCCTTGCCGCGTTCGGCGGGCAGGCGGCGAATCGGCGAAGGCTGGACGCGCCCGCCGCCATCGACCTCCGCACCATCGCCCGCCAGGGACAGGTTGGTCTGGCCGCCGGTCATGGTCAGGTAGACGTCGGCCAGGATCTCCGCATCGAGCAAGGCGCCGTGCAGGTCGCGGCCCGAGTTGTCCACACCGTAACGCTTGCACAGCGCATCGAGGTTGTTGCGCTGGCCCGGGTGGCGCTCGCGTGCCATCAGCAGGGTATCCAGCACAGAACAGTGCTCGGTGATATCGGCGCGGTCCTGCTGCCCGAGCAGGGCGAACTCGTTGTTGATGAAGCCGATATCGAACGCCGCGTTGTGGATGATCAGTTGTGCGCCCTTGATGAACTCGAAGAATTCATCGGCCACCTCACGGAAACGCGGCTTGTCCAGCAGGTCCTCGTTGGTGATCCCGTGCACCGCGATGGCGCCCTCGTCCACCTCGCGGTCCGGCTGCAGATAGACATGATAATGGCGCCCGGTCAGGCGGCGGCCGATCACCTCGACACAACCGATCTCGATGATCCGGTGGCCATCGCTCACCGGCATGCCGGTGGTTTCGGTATCCAGCACTACACTGCGCATGCTTGCATTCTCTCCTGACTAGCCCCGGCCCCGGGACTGGCGAATCTCATCGACCCCACGGTTGGCCAGCATGTCCGCACGTTCGTTGCCAGGGTGCCCGGTATGGCCGCGCACCCAGCTCCAGGACACCTGGTGACGACCGACCTGCTCATCCAGTTGCTGCCACAGGTCGGCGTTCTTGACCGGCTGACGGGTCGAAGTCTTCCAGCCGCGTTTCTTCCAGTTCGGCATCCAGTCGTTGATGCCCTGCATCACGTACTGCGAATCCGTCACCAGCCGCACCTGGCACGAGCGCTTGAGCTCGGCCAGGGAGTGGATCGCCGCCATCAGTTCCATGCGGTTGTTGGTGGTTTCGGCCTCGCCGCCCCAGAGCTCCTTCTCCACCCCCTTGTAGACCATCAAGGCGCCCCAGCCACCCGGACCGGGATTGCCCTTGCAGGCGCCATCGGTATAGATCACCACCGACTCATCATTCATATGGACAGCACTACTCCTGGATTCGGCTCATTCGGCACTGCGCCGGCTGACCTTGGCCACAGGCATCGGCAGCAACTGCCCCCTGGGCTCGCGGCGATCCTGGCGCAATGGGCGCATGCCCGCGGTCAGCTTGCGTGCCAGCAGCAGGTAGAAACCACCGAAAGGCACCTGATAGCGTTGCCCCAGATTTTCCAGCGGAGTCAGGCGCGCCTGCCAGCGGGCCGAAGAAAGCGGCGGACAATAGCACCCGAACAGCCGTTTCTCCAAGCCAAACCCCAACAGGCTCAGCCAGTCCGCGACACGTGTCGGGCGGATGCAGCGCGCCTGGCGGAAACCGCCAGCGGCAACCAGCCGGCGAGCCCCCCAGGCGCTCCAGGGGTTCATCCCCAGCACCAGCAGGTGCCCGCCCGGGCGCACGCTGAAGGCCGCTTCGCGCAACAGCGCATGGGGCGACAGGCTGAAATCCAGGCCATGCTGCACCACCACCACATCGGCGGCATACTCGCCCAGCGGCCAGGACTGCTCGTCACAGATGATGTCGGCCCCCTTCAGCGGCGCGCCCAGGCGTACGCAATGCCGGATCGAGCTCGACTCCAGGGCATTTTCGGCAAAGGGCGCATAGTGCACCAGGTAACTGCCGAAACAGCGCTCCAGCTCGACCTGCAACAAACGCCGCTCCTGCCCCAGCAACTGCTGCCCGTGGGGCGTCTCGAACCAGGTGCCTGCGGCATCGACCAGAGACAGCCATTGCGGCTCGGCTTTCAGTCGTGGTGCATCGGTCATGCTCGTATCCTCGGAAATAGAAGCAGCGGCAAGCCCCAAGTTGCAAGCAGGGCGATCATGCCATGCCGTGTCATCCGATTCGATAAAAGCGCTGGGGGCTGGATGAGGACACTGCCTGGCTGCTGTTTTCTTTCCAGCGCTCTTTTCGCCCGTTGGCCGCGCATGGCGCGTTGAGGTTCGCCACTGCCTTTGCCTGTTAGGATGCACCTTTGTCCATTACTTGGCGACCTGGCATATGTTGCAGATAGAAGCCCTGCCCGCATTCAGCGACAACTACATCTGGCTCCTCGCCGACACCGGTAGCCGCCGCTGCGCGGTGGTCGACCCGGGCGATGCCGCACCGGTCATGGCCTGGCTGGAACTCAATCGCGGCTGGCGCCTGAGCGACATCCTGATCACCCACCATCACCACGACCATGTCGGCGGTGTCCCGGCACTGAAAGCCCATTGCG
Source organism: Stutzerimonas kirkiae (assembly GCF_004327335.1). Taxonomy (GTDB): domain Bacteria; phylum Pseudomonadota; class Gammaproteobacteria; order Pseudomonadales; family Pseudomonadaceae; genus Stutzerimonas; species Stutzerimonas kirkiae. The sequence continues at coordinate 66,668 of NZ_QJUO01000010.1, forward strand.
GCGCCAGGGTGCACGGCCCCGCACACGAGGACATCCCGCAACGCGACCATGCCCTGGATGACGGTGCCAGGCTGCAAGTGCTCGGCCTGCCCCTGCGGGTACTCGCCGTGCCGGGGCATACCCTCGGGCATATCGCCTACTTCCTCGACGACCCCGAGCAGCCGCGCCTGTTCAGCGGCGACACGCTGTTCGCCGCCGGCTGCGGGCGCCTTTTCGAGGGCACGCCGGAGCAGATGTTCCATTCGCTGTCGCGCCTGGCCACACTGCCGGAGCGAACGCTGGTCTATTGCGCCCATGAATACACCCTGGGCAACCTGCGCTTCGCCCATGCGGTGGAACCGGGCAACGATGACACCAGCCACCGCCTGGAACAGGTCATTCGTTTGCGCGAGCAAGGGCGGATCACCCTGCCCTCCAGCATCGCGCTGGAGAAAGCCACCAACCCCTTCCTGCGCACCGGGGAAGCGGAGATAAGGCAGGCTTGCCTGCAACGCAACCCCTTGCTGGGCAACCCCTGCCCCGAACAGGTATTCGCCGTGCTGCGCGCCTGGAAGGATGGTTTCTAAAGCGCCTTGCCCAAGGATAGTTGTAACTTGTGGCTTCTCCCGTTCAACTGGCGTCGTCGGCAGGATAAGCTAGCGCCCCATGGAGGAGCGTCGCGACCCGACCCGCCTCATACCAGCGATATTCCAGACCCTCTGCCTTCGGTAGTCCTATGCGCGGCCGCTTTTCCAGTTTCAGCTTCTGCCTGCTCCTTTCCTTCCTGCTCGCTGGAGCCTGCCAGGCCGCCAGCCTGGCTCAACAACGCCAGTACTACGATGAAGCCAAGCAGGCCCTGGCCAAAGGCGACAGTGCGCCCTACAAGCGCCATGCCGGCGCCCTGCGTGGCTACCCGCTGGAACCGTACCTTGCCTATGACGAGCTGACCGCACGCCTGAAGACCGCCAGCAACGAAGAAGTCTCGACCTTTCTTGAACGGCATGGCGACCTGCCACAGATCAACTGGATGAAACTGCGCTGGTTGCGCCTGCTGGCGGCGCGCGGCGAGTGGCCACTGTTCGTCAGGTATTACGACCAGGGCATGAACTTCACCGAACTGGACTGCCTGTTCGGCCAGTATCAACTGAGCCATGGCCAGGAGCAGGCCGGCAACCAGACCGCAGAGCGTCTGTGGCTGGTGGGCAAGTCGCAGCCGAACAGCTGCGACCCGCTGTTCGAGCGTTGGGAGGCCGCCGGCCTGCTGACCGAGGACAAGCGTTGGCGCCGGGCCAGGCTGGCGGTCGAAAGCGGCAATTACAGTTTCGCCACCTTCCTCGGCAAGAAAATGCCGAGGCTAGAGGACCAGGTGAAGCTGCTGGTCGATGTCGCACAGAAGCCGCAGTTGCTCAACCAGCCGGCGCGCTTCACGCCCGCCACACCGCAGATGGCCGAGATCGTTTCGCTCGGCCTGCGCCGCCTGGCACGCCAGGACCCGGAAAAGGCCCTCGGCCTGCTGCAGGACTATGCGCGCCGCTTCGCCTTCACGGATGAGGAAAAAGTCGCCATCGCCCGTCAGGTCGGCCTCACGCTGGCCCGCCGGTTCGATAACCGGGCCCTCCAGGTCATGGCTGACTACGACCCGAACCTGCGCGACAATACCGTCAGCGAATGGCGTGCCCGGCTATTGCTGCGCCAAGGCGAATGGCAACAGGCCCACGCACTGATCAATCGTTTCCCGACGGAACTGGCCGACAGCAACCGCTGGCGCTACTGGAAAGCCCGCAGCCTGCAGTTGGCCCGGGCCAGCGAGGAGCAGGTGCGCAAACTCTACCAACCGGTCGCCGGGGAACGTGACTTCTACGGGTTCCTCGCGGCGGACCGTATCCAGGCGCCCTACAAGTTCAACCACCAGCCGCTGAAAATCGACGCCGCGACACGCCAGAAAGTCCGCGCCACGGCCGGTATCCAGCGCGCCCTGGAGTTCCACGCGCGCGGCCAGATCGTCGATGGTCGCCGTGAGTGGTATCACGCCAGCCGCCAGTTCGATCGTGACGAACTGGTCGCCCAGGCCCGCCTGGCCTACGACATGCAGTGGTATTTCCCGGCGATCCGCACCATCACCCAGGCGCAGTACTGGGACGACCTGGACATACGCTTTCCCATGGCCTATCGCAGCCAGTTGCTGCAGGCCGCGAAAGTGCGTGACATCCATCCCAGTTGGGTGTTCGCCGTGACCCGCCAGGAAAGCGCATTCATGGTCGATGCCCGTTCCCATGTCGGTGCCACCGGCCTTATGCAACTGATGCCGGCGACCGCCAAGGAAACCGCCAAACGCTTCGACATTCCGCTCGCCTCGCAGCAGCAGGTGCTCAACCCGGCGACCAACATCCAACTGGGCGCCGCCTACCTGAGCCAGATCTACAATCAGTTCAATGGCAACCGGGTCCTCGCGACGGCCGCCTACAACGCCGGCCCTGGCCGGGTGCGGCAATGGCTGAAGGATGCCGAACACCTGTCGTTCGATGTCTGGGTGGAGAACATCCCCTTCGACGAAACCCGCCAGTATGTGCAGAACGTACTGACCTACTCGGTCATCTATGGCCAGAAACTCAATACACCGCAACCACTGATCGAGTGGCACGAGCGCTACTACGAACGCTGATCCCGTAACAGCGGGCTGGCTTTGCGCCCATGAAAGCTTCGCGGGCCAGCCCGCCCCATGGTCAGGGGAATGACTCTATCAATCCATCGGATGCAGCCATTTTGACAAAAGCCGTTCTGGGCCTCGACGGCGAACTCCTGTGCAGCGGCTGGCCACCACAGGCGGCGCTGGAGCGCCACTTTCATCTGCTGGCCTTGCCGCCAGGGGACGCCAACGGCGTCGCGGGCCTCTGCGGACATATACACGGCCCTGCGGCAACAGTGGATACGCGAGCGGGCAGCCTATATCCACAGGCCGTCATCGGCCACCTGGCCCTGGCGCCCTGCCGCGACAGCTTCTTCACCCGCGCCTTCGCCCTCGCCGATTGGCAGGCAATGCTTGCCGACGGCCTTGGCGAGCGCACCCTGACAGACTTCCATGCGCGCTACAAATACCTGCTGCTCGCCTATGACCCGCAGGGCTACAAGTCGCTCGGCCAGTTGCTCGGGCGGCCTGCCGAGCGGCCTCTCGAACAGCGCCGCAAACGCTATATCCAGGGGCTCATGGCAAGCCTGGGCAAGCCCCCCGAGCATGGCCGCCAACTGAATGCGCTGCTGCACGTCGCCGGCTACCTGAAGCATCGCCTGAGCGTGGAAGAACAACGGAGCTGGCAAGCCCTGCTGGAGGACTACCGTTTGCGCAAACGACCATTGGCGGCCCCGCTGGAGCTGCTGCGAGCGTACTTCCAGCGCTATCCCGATAGCTATATTCAGCGCCAGGCCTACCTGTGCCCCTATCCACCAGTGCTCGCCGAAACGACGGGCTGGGACCACTTTCCATGCAATTGATCTGGCTGCGTAGCGACCTGCGCGTACACGACAACAGCGCACTGCATGCCGCCATGCGCGACGGCCCGACCGTCGCCCTGTACCTGCTCACCCCCGGCCAGTGGCGGCAGCACGACGATGCCCCATGCAAGGTGGATTTCTGGCTGCGCAACCTGGCGCGGCTACGCGATGAGCTGCAGCGCTTGAACGTGCCCCTGCTGGTGCGCCAGTGCGACGACTGGTCCGCCGTGCCGGAGCTGCTTGGCCGCCTGTGCCATGAGCAGCGTATCGACACCGTGCACATCAACGATGAGTACGGCATCAACGAGCAGCGCCGCGACCAGGCCACGGCGACACGGCTTGCCGCCGATGGCGTGGCGCTGCAACGCCACCTCGACCAGTTGCTGTTCCAGCCCGGCAGCCTGTTGACCCGCACCGGGGACTATTACAAGGTCTACAGCCAGTTCCGCGCCCTGTGCCTGCAGCACCTGCGCGCGGCGCCCCCGGTGCCCAGGGGGCGCCCGGCGGCCCAGGCGCCGCTGTCCATCGCCAGCGATACGATTGCCGATCCGCTGCCAGGCTGTCAGCCGCCGGCAGACAGCCTGCGCAGCCACTGGCCCGCTGGTGAGCCGGCCGCCCTGGAGGCACTGACGCGCTTCGCCGACGAGGCCATGGAGGATTACGCCGAACGCCGCGACATTCCCGCCGAGCCGGGCACCAGCCGGCTCTCCCCCTACCTGGCGGCTGGCGTGCTGTCGCCCCGCCAATGCCTGCATGCCGCACTGACCTGCAACCAGGGCGAGTTCGATACAGGCAACAGCGGTGCCACCACCTGGATCAACGAGCTGCTCTGGCGCGAATTCTACAAGCACATCCTGGTCGGCTATCCGAGAGTCTCGCGCCATCGCGCCTTCCGCCCACAGACGGAAGCCCTGCCCTGGCGCGATGCGCCGCAGGAACTGCTGGCCTGGCAACAGGGCCGCACCGGACTGCCGATCATCGACGCCGCCATGCGCCAATTGCAGGCCACCGGCTGGATGCACAATCGCCTGCGCATGCTGGTGGCGATGTTCCTCAGCAAGAACCTGCTGATCGACTGGCGCGAAGGCGAGCGCTTCTTCATGCGTCATCTGATCGACGGCGACCTGGCCGCCAATAACGGCGGCTGGCAATGGTCCGCCTCCACCGGTACGGATGCGGTGCCCTATTTCCGCCTGTTCAATCCAATCACCCAATCGCAGCGCTTCGACCCCAAGGGGCGCTTCATCCGCCACTGGCTGCCGGAGCTGGCCGGCCTCGACGACAAGGCGATCCATGCGCCGCCGGCCAGCGACCTGTTCAACCCCATCGACTATCCAACGCCGATCGTCGACCTGGCCGCCAGCCGCGAACGGGCCCTGGCCGCCTTCCGCGATCTGGCGTGACGGGAGCAGCTTGAAGCTTGAACCTGTACGAAATCCTCACTTCCAGCTTATGGATTCCAGCCACCAGTCGCTCCTACAGCACCATCGCGGCCACCCAGCCGAATACCAGCAGTGGCAGGTTGTAGTGCAGGAAGGTCGGCACCACCGTGTCCCAGATATGGCTGTGCTGGCCATCGACATTCAGCCCCGCAGTCGGTCCGAGGGTCGAGTCGGAAGCTGGCGAGCCGGCATCGCCGATGGCGCCGGCAGCCCCCACCAGGCTGACGATGGCCAGGGTGCTGAAACCAAGCTCGGCACTCAGCGGCACGAAGATCGCGGCAATGATCGGCACCGTGGAAAAGGACGAGCCGATACCCATGGTCACCAGCAGCCCCACCAGCAGCATCAGCAACGCGCCGATGGCCTGACTGTTGCCGATCCAGTCGACCGAGGCGTCGACCAGCGTCTTGACCTGCCCGGTCTCGCGGATGACCTCGGCGAAGCCGGATGAAGCGATCATGATGAAACCGATCATCGCCATCATCTTCATGCCTTCGGTGAACAGGTCATCCGCCTCGCGCCAGCGCACCACGCCGGAAGCGGAAAACAGCACGAAGCCCACCAGCGCGCCGATGATCATCGAATCCAGCCAGAGCTGGATGATAAAGGCCGAGGCGATGGCCACCAGCGCGACCAGCAGCGTCAAGGGGGTATAGCTGACTTTCTGCGTAGAGCCGCTTTCCAGCCGGTCGAGTTCGTAGACCCGGGGCTTGCGGTAACTGACGAAGGCGATCAGCAGGCCCGCCGCCATGCCCAGCGCGGGAATCAGCATGGCCTCGGTGACATTGATGCCCGTCACATCGACCCCGCTGCGGGTGATGTTCGCCATCAGGATCTCATTGAGGAAGATATTGCCGAAGCCCACCGGCAGGAACATATAGGGCGTGATCAGCCCGAAGGTCAGCACACAGGCGATCAGGCGCCGGTCGATCTGCAACGTGCTCAGCACGAACAGCAGCGGCGGTACCAGCAGCGGGATAAAGGCAATATGGATAGGCAGGATGTTCTGCGAGGCAATCGCCACCGCCAGCAGCAGCCCGATCATTATCCACTTCAGCGCTCCGCCGCCATGCGCTTCCTGCCGGCCAACCATGGCCAGCGCCTTGTCGGCCAGCACATGGGCCAGCCCGGACTTGGCGATGGCGACCGCAAAGGCCCCCAGCAGCGCATAGGACAGCGCCACGGTGGCACCGCCACCCAGCCCCTTGTTGAAGGCTGCCAGGGTAGCCTCCACACCAAGCCCGCCAAGCAGGCCGCCACTCAGCGCACCCACGATCAGAGCGATCACCACATGCACACGGCACAAGGAAAGCACCAGCATGATGCCGACCGCCGCCACCACTGCGTTCATTCGAACCTACCCGCCAGGAGTTGAAAAAGCCGCGTACTGTGCAGCAAGCCCCGGCGCAAGTCAAAAACGCCAAGAGCCGGCAAAGGCCCGCAGGAGCCGTGGCGGCTTTCGGCCGGCTTGCAGCGCTCGTAGCGAAGGGCACCCGGCATACAGATTGGCGCGGACATGCCGATAACCGTTCCGGTGGTACGGGAAAGGCCCGATATAGAGCCTGCTCCGAAAGGATGGGATGGCAATGGCCCGCCGATCTCCGACAATACCTCCGCCAGCGAATCTATTGATGATTCGGCACGATCATAAAAACGAAAAGATATTCACCCCTGGAGCTAAACAATGGACCTGCTGCGCAGATTCCCGATCAGCAAGCGGCTCTGGCTGATTCCGCTATTCGCTACTTTCATGCTGTTCACCCTTGGCCTGCTGATGATCCTGCAGGTACGCAGCGATCTCTACGAAAGCAAGGACGTGATGACACGCCATGTGGTCGAGACCGCCGCCGGTATTCTCCAGCATTACCAGCAGTTGGAAAGCAACGGTAGCCTGAGCCGCGAGCAGGCCCAGCAAGCCGCACTGGAGCAGGTACGCACCCTGCGCTACGACGACCACGACTATTTCTGGATCAACGACCTGCAACCGAAAATGATCATGCACCCGATGCAGCCGGTACTCGAGGGGCAGGATCTTTCACGCCACAAGGACCCGAACGGCAAGGAACTGTTCAACGAGATGGTCGCAGTGGCCAAACAGCACGGAGCCGGCGCGGTGGCCTACCAATGGGCGCGTCCGGGCGAGAGTGCGCCGGTTTCCAAGACCTCCTACGTACAGTTGTTCCAGCCATGGGGCTGGATCATCGGCTCGGGTATCTATATCGACGACGTGGAACAGGAATTCAACAACTACCTGTTGCGCTTCTCGCTGATCGGCCTGTTGATCGCCCTGATAATGGCCAGCATGGTGGCGATCCTGATCCGCAGCATCACCCAGCCCCTGCAGCACTCGATAGCCGCCATGGCCAACATCGCCAGTGGCGAAGCGGACCTGACACGCAACCTGGACGTGGCCGGGCGCGACGAACTGGCGACCCTTGGCAGGGACTTCAACCGCTTCACGGAAAAACTGCGCACGCTGATCGGCCAGTTGCAGCAGACCTCCGACACGCTGAAGCACTCCTCGCACAGCCTTGGCGAACTCTCGCAACGCACCCATAGCCAGAGCCAGCAACAGCTGCAACAGATGGAACTGGTGGCCACGGCCGTCAACGAAGTGACCTACGCGGTGCAGGAAGTGGCCAAGAACGCCGAACAGGCCGCCACCGAAGTGGATATCGCCGACAAGCAGGCCCGCCAGGGGCAGTTGAATATCGAGACGACCCTGCAGCAGATCGACCAGCTCTCGGGCACCATCACCCAGGCGGTCGATGTGATCCAGTCGCTGGCGCAGGAAACCAGCAAGATCGGTTCGGTACTCGAGGTGATCGGTTCGATTGCCGAACAGACCAACCTGCTGGCCCTCAACGCCGCCATCGAAGCGGCCCGCGCCGGCGAACAGGGCCGTGGCTTCGCCGTGGTGGCCGACGAAGTACGCCTGCTGGCACAGCGCACACAGCAATCGACGGCGGAGATCCAGGGCATGATCGAACGCCTGCAGCAGAATTCGGGCGCCGCCGTGGATGTGATCATGGCCAGCAACCGGGCTTCGCAACTGACGGTCGAGCAGGCCAGCCAGGCCGGCGAGAGCCTTGGCCAGATTGCCCAGTCGCTACGCAACCTGTCAGGCCTCAACGCCTCGATCGCCAGTGCGACACTGCAACAGTCCCATGTCGCCGAGGATATCAACCAGAATGTCACCCAGGCTGCCGCCCTGGCCCAGGAAAGCACCAGGGCCGCTGAACAATCCAGCGGTGCCGGCAAGCACCTGGACGAACTGGCGGAACGCCTGAACCGGCTGCTGAGCCAGTTCAAGGTGTAGGCAGTCGCAAGCTGCAAGATAGATATTGCTTTCACTTGCAGCTTGAGGCTCAGACTTTGGGCTGATCGATAAAAATTTCGACTTTTCGAATTTCGATGTGACTTCCAGCCTCCCTGCCGGCATCAACAGTACCAAGCCGACACGCGATGAGCCGCGCGGCACATTTCGGATGCCCCAGAGAGATACTTGCAATGACCCACACACTGCGCTTCAACGATGCCCTTCTGATCACTGACCGTGCTTTCCAGCCCTTCCACTGCGTGGCCTGGACCCAGCAAGGCGGCAATGGTGAGGTCAGCATCAGCGTCATGGACAATAGCCAGTCGTGCATCCTCGGTCGTTGCAATATCGCCAGCAGTGTCTACAGCGACCCGGTGAAACTGGGCAGCATCCTGCAGCAGGCCCGTGAGCGTCTGAGCGACAAGGGCCTCAACCTGTCGCCCTGGAGCATGCCGGCATAACGACACCCCATCCGCTTCCGTATCTTTCGAAACCCCCGTGTAGCTCGCGGTGAGGGGTTTTCATCGCGAGCACGGCAGGAGAGCGTCGCCACGGAGGCTGCCGGGCATGTCAGCCGCTATAAAGACTGGTGCGATTACGCCCCTGCGCCTTGGACTCGTAGAGGGCCCTGTCGGCCATCGCGATCAGTTGCTCCGGCCCCTGCGGGGCCTGTAGGGTGCTGGATATCCCCAGGCTGATGGTGAAACGGACGGCCTGCCCTTCATAGCTCACCTCCTGCGCCTGCACCGCCTCACGCAGGCGCTCGGCGAAGATCAGCGCACCGTCCAGGTCGGTCTCCGGCAGCAGCACGGCGAACTCTTCTCCGCCATAACGGCCCGCCACATCCGACTCGCGCACCGTCATGCGCACGACATCGGCCACCCGGCGAATCACCGTATCGCCGGTCTGGTGCCCGAATGTGTCGTTGATCCTCTTGAAATGGTCGATATCGAACATGACCAGCGATGCATGGCCTCCCGAGCGGCCATAGCGGGCACATTCCTGGCGCAGCCGCTCTTCCCAGTGCCCGCGGTTGTAGAGCCCGGTCAGCCGGTCGGTGCTCGACAACCGTTGCAGCTCCCGGTTGGCCGCCTGCAATTGGTGACGGTTGGTCGCCACATCGGTCACGTCGTAGATCAGCAGGCAGACCTGGTCGACGACACCGCTCAGGCCCTTCAGCGGCAGGATCGTGGTGTTCTGGTACATGAAATCTTCCAGCCCGGTGATCGGCTGGTAGTTCTTGAAGTGCAACAGATAAGGCCGCTGCTCCCAAATGGTGAAGGTTGGCGTGCCAAGCGTCGCCACCGTTTCCACCTTGCGCCGGAACCAGGCTTCGTCCACTTCGGGGAACAGTTCGAAGAACGGCTGGCCGAAGGCTTCGGAAGGCAAGCGCCCGGAACGGTTCTCCATGAAGGTGTTCCAGACCTCCACGCGATAGTCGCGGTCGAGCACGACCACACCGATGTCGATGCTCTGCACTATCGCCAGCAGGCCATGCAATTCGCCCAGACGGTTCTTGTCCAACAGCATTCAGTTCACCAGATAGGCGATCTTGCGCGACAGCAGTTCCACCGAGTCTTCGGTGAACAGCAGCAGCAGATCGAAATGAATGTCATGGCCTTCGATACTGTAGCTGAGCTCCACGGCCAGTGTCTTGCGCCAGCGCGATCGGTTGACATTGATCAGTTCGGCGATCGAGGCATGCTGCCCCAGTACTTGGGGGTGCCCCTGGGAGAAGACCAGGTCGATCTGCTCGGCAATACCGCTCAGGCAGGCGCTGATCAACAGGCTCGACAGGTCGAGGAGCATCTCCATGTCCTGGTAGCTATCGCCACTGCCCATCAGCCGCGCCATGTCGCGGATATCGGAATCGTGGAAGATCAGCAGTGCCTCTCCCGCTATGCCACCGCCGATATACCCTTGGCAAACCGCCGTCAGCCGGTCCCGGCAAGCCGCATCCGCCAGGGCCATATGCAACTCGCCCACTTCCAGGATATTGACGTTCGGCACCGGCAACTGGATGAACACCCCCAGCACATGGGCGAGCAGCGCCGCCGCCCGCCCCATGGCGACGTTCACCACTTCCCGGAACGCATCGCGAAAACCGATGGACTCGCCCTGGCCGCGCTCGCCGATCTGTCGCAGTGCGTTCAATAGCCCGAGGTCCGCCAGGGTCCGCAGCAGTTGCAGAGGGTCGGCCGGCTTGCGGATAAAGGCTTTGGCACCCAGCGACAATACCCGCCGTACGGCCTGCTCCTGAATATCGGCGGAAACCACGATGACCTGGCAGTCATGGGCCTCTTCGCGCAAACAGGCCAGAACCTGATAGCCATCCATCTCTGGCATCGTCAGGTCCAGCAGCATCAGGTCCACGCCGCCCTGGCGAATGCGCTCGAGCGCCGCACTACCGCCATCGACCTGTTCGACAGTGACCTGCCAGTCGAGGGGAAGCGCACGCAGCAATTGCTTGCGTGCAAGCGAAGAGTCGTCACAAATCAGTAGAACAGGGGGAGACATGCCTTACTCTCAGAACCCTCGGAGCGAGCGAGAAGCTTATCCCAGCCGGAGGTCGAATGGGCGATGCATGGCAAAATAATGGCATCGTTCCGATGGAACGGCTTCAAGCTGCAAGAAAAGCATCCCGGGTTTCGGCGAATGATGGCGCGCCCCGGGAACCCCGCTTGCCGCTCATCGCTGCTCGTCAGTAGTAGGCATTCTCGCGGTTGGTGTGGTCGGTCACGTCGCGCACGCCCTTGAGCTCGGGAATACGTTCCAGCAGCGTCTTCTCGATACCGTCCTTGAGGGTGACATCCGCCTGGCCGCAGCCCTGGCAACCACCGCCGAACTGCAGCACCGCGACGCCCTCTTCCACCACATCGATCAGTGTCACCTGGCCGCCATGGCTGGCCAGGCCCGGATTGATCTCGGTCTGCAGGTAGTAGTTGATGCGCTCGTTCAGCGGGCTGTCTTCGTTCACCATCGGCACTTTTGCGTTGGGTGCCTTGATGGTCAGTTGCCCGCCCATGCGATCGGTCGCGTAATCGACCAGGGCATCTTCCAGAAAAGGCTCGCTGACAGCGTCGATCCAGGCCGTGAAGCTTTTCAGCGCCAGGGCGATGTCGTCAGGCTTTTCTTCGCCCGGCTTACAGTAGGCAATACAGGTCTCGGCATAGGGCGTGCCCGGCTGCGTGATGAAGACTCGTATACCAATGCCGGTCGTATTCTGCTTGTCCAGCAGGTCGGCCAGGTAATCATGTGCAGCGTCGGTAATGGTGATGGCGCTCATAAAGCCTCCTCGCGAACTTGAATGCAGTGTACGCCAACCCGGCGCGTGGTTGAAGCCATACTAAATCAGTAGGAAATAAGGTAGCAGGTACAGATCGGCGGGTAGCGGCAGAGAAAAAGCGACGAAACGTCAACAGGCCCTTGGGGCTGTTGACGTTTCGGCATGGATGGCCGGATAGAGGCACAAACGGACAGCCGAAAAGCGCTGGAGGCTGAACGACCGGCACACGGCGCCAGCGCTTTCGTCCAGCGTTCAGCCATCAGCGCTTTTAATCGAAGGCCGAAGGCCGCTTGTGCTTCGAAGAAGCCCGTTCGAAGGACTGGATTGGAAATATATTTCCATCTGAATCAATGAGTTGAAGCGAAACGTCGATGACCCCTAGAGATTCTGGTAGCGATTCATATCGAGAACGCCCTCTTCGAGCGGCTCGGTTTCCTGGATATAGGCACTCATGTCATGGAAGTAACGCCAGAATTCCGGATGGCTGCGCCTTATTCCCCAACGCTCCACCAGTGCCTCCAGGTCCTGACTGTTCGTCGCCAGTTCCAGGCTGCGGACGAACCCCGGCACCTCGCTCGCCGGCAGGTTGAAGATGAAGTTCGGATAGCTGCTCAGAACCCCGGGGTGGATCGTCAGGGTATCCAGCCGCGGCTGATAGCGCAGGCTCTCGCCGAGCATGAAGGCCACGTTGCTGTGCGCCCGATTGCGCAGCAGGCTGTAGACCTCGCGCGAGCCGTCGCTTGCTTCTACCCGCAGCAGGGTCGCCTCGGGCAGTTGCTGGATGACCTTTAGCCCTGCGGCCAGACGCCCGCTCAGACGGCTCAGAGATTGTTCGGCCGCCTGTATCTGTGCATGCAGCCGTGGACGGTGGCAATGGCTTCCCCGGCAACGGTTGATCGGGTCGGGTGTCGCGTTAATGCTGGCGAAGCGCTCCAGCAGGGCGTCCGCGAACTGCTGGAGCGGCTCCCGTTGCGACAGTTGCAGGCCGCTCGGCGACTTGCGATCGAGCGCCTGGTAGTCGATCCACAATTTGAGCTGACCGCCGTTCTGGTACCAGTCGTCGAGGATCGCCTTGCGCCCGTCCGCTGGCATGAGGCGCAGGAAGTTCTGCTCGGCGCCATTGCGGATCAGGTCGAAGTACAAGCGTGTCTGCGCCTGGTGGGCGACATTGCCGAAAACATCGAAATTGACCACCAACTGGTAATAGGTGCGCTCCAGCAACGGGTAGTCCATCCACCAGAACGTCTGCGGCAGTCCCCCGATCAGGCCCTTGTTCACCGATGCGCTGTCATGGTGGCGGAACACCGTCAGCAGCGCATTGTCGTTGCCGGACCATATGTGCTCCCAGTCCGGCGCCGGGGCATTCCGGTAGCTATTGGTGCGCAAAGCCTCATACTGGTTGCGCTTGTCCCGGTAGCTGCGCCACAGGCCGAGCAGGTCGCCGATCTCGTCCCATTGCCCGGGCATCGACAACAACCCGGTGGCTTCGGCCCGGTAGCCGGCATCTTTGACATAGAGATCATGCCCGGGCTGCTGGAACATCACCCAGAAATGATCGCGAATCACATCGGTGGCGATCTGGCCGCGGCAGACCGGCCCGCGGATAAAGGTGCGGACGAAATATTCCGCGTTGTCGAGCATGAACTGATAGCGGGAGCGGGCCGGGATCGCTTCGAAGGTCAGGAACGGATTGGAGCGGTGCCCTGCCCCATAACCCGGCAACCGCTCGACTTGCCAGTCACCGGCGAACAGCAGTTGCCGTGTGCGGGCCAGCTTCTGTGCACTCAGGGGATAAGTGATGTGGGTCTTGTGCACGATCACGCCCTGCACCGGACGGATCCGGTAATGGAAGTCGGTACCTGGGTCGTCATTGGGGCGCCGGGTGGCGATCGGATCGACCGGCTGGCCACTGGGGGTGCGCGAGCGCACCAGTTCGAAGAAGTGCCCCGTGCGGCCACCATCGAAATGCAGATGGGCCAGGAACAGATGCTCATACAGCCAGCGGCTGGCCAGGCGCTCGCGCGCCGACGAGCCGTTGAGCAGGCGCTCCCATTCGTCGATCTGCCGTTGCTCGTCCGCCGTAGCCCGTATCGTTTCGATCTCGATCGGCGCGCCCTGCGCGAACCAGCGCTGCAGGGTCGCGTAGTCCTCATCGGCCAGGCCGGTCACGGCGAACGGCATGCCGGCACTGGCGTGCTTGCGTGCATAACTGTCGAAATCGCCCGGCAGCGGGCACTGGTTCTCGCGGTTGATGCCGATGTCCAGGTCATCCGGCAACCTGGCATTGGCCGGCAACGGGTTGTTGCGCCCCAGCTCCAGCATGCGCGCCATCAGCGAAGCCTGCTCCTGCACCACCGAGTGGAAGCCCCGCTGGCGCCAGGCCTCTTCGCCGTGGCCATCCAGGTAAAGGCGCGAGGTTTCCTGTGCCTTGGTCCGCGTGCCGTTATACACCGGCAGCTTGCTCGCACCGCGCTGCAGCCCCTCGCCGTTGCCCAGGTTCAACTGGCAGGGCGCGTCGTAGCAGGCATGGCAGGCGACGCAGTTCCTGGTGAGGATCGGCTGGATGTCCCGGGAGTAGGAAACATCCTGTGCCTGTACCGCAAAAACGCATGTCATCAGCAAAGCAGCGAGCAACCGCGGGATCATGAGCGATGGTCCGGAAAAAAAGCTGCGATTGTAAAGCCAGTCACACTTATGAAGCGAGCCGGGCTCGCAAGCGGATCGAATGCGCTAGACTGCGCGCCACCGCCGTATGGAGCCGTGTCAATGCAAGCAACACTCAACCAGGGACTGATCGACTACCTGGGTGCCTCGCCCTCGCCCTTCCATGCCACCGCCAGCCTGGCGCAGAGGCTGCGCAGCGGCGGATATGAGCGCCTGGACGAGCGTGAAAGCTGGCAACTGCAGGCCGGGGGCCGCTACTACGTCACCCGCAACGACTCCTCGATCATCGCCTTCCAGCTCGGCACGCAGCCTATGAGCGAACAGGGCATTCGCCTGGTCGGCGCACATACCGACAGCCCCTGCCTGCGCGTCAAGCCGCACCCGGACCTGCATAGCCAGGGTTTCTGGCAACTGGGCGTGGAGGTCTACGGCGGCGCCCTGCTGGCCCCCTGGTTCGATCGCGACCTGTCCCTCGCCGGGCGCCTCACCTACAGCCGGGATGGCCATATCGAAAGCCAGTTGATCGACTTCAGGCAGGCCATCGCGACCATCCCCAACCTGGCCATCCACCTCAATCGCGAAGCCAACCAGGGCTGGGCCATCAACGCCCAGAAGGAACTGCCGCCGATCCTGGCGCAGGTCGCCAGCCAGGACGCCTCGGACTTTCGCGCCCTGCTGGCGGAACAGTTGAGTCGCGAGCACGACCTGGTGGCCGATGTAGTCCTCGACTTCGAACTTGGCTTCTACGACACGCAGCCGGCCAGCCAGATCGGCCTGAACGGGGAATTCATCGCGGGCGCACGCCTGGACAACCTGCTTTCCTGCTATGCCGGCCTGCAGGCATTGCTGGCGGCGACGCCAGAGCAGAGCTGCATGCTGGTCTGCACCGACCACGAGGAAGTCGGCTCATCCTCCTGCTGCGGTGCCGACGGGCCTTTCCTGGAGCAGGTGCTGCGCCGCATCCTGCCGGAAGAGGACGCGCTGCAGCGGACCATCAACCGCTCGTTGCTGATTTCCGCCGACAATGCCCATGCGGTTCATCCCAACTACCCGGAAAAACATGACGGCAACCACGGGCCCAAGATCAACGCGGGGCCGGTGATCAAGGTCAACAGCAACCAGCGCTATGCCACCAGCAGCGAAACCGCCGGTTTCTTCCGCCACCTGTGCCTGACCGAGGAAGTGCCGGTACAGAGCTTCGTCACCCGCAGCGACATGGGTTGCGGCTCGACCATAGGCCCGATCACCGCCAGCCGCATCGGCGTGCGCACGGTGGATATCGGCCTGCCGACCTTCGCCATGCACTCGATCCGCGAACTGGCCGGCAGCCAGGACCTGGCGCACCTGGTCAAGGTACTGACAGCGTTCTATCGCAGCGCCGAACTGCCTTGAAGCACTGGAGGCCGGGCGACGACCTCGTCCGGCCTCCAATGCTTTTCCGGCTGTTCCGGCTCAAAGCCCGGGGTCGATCAGCAGCGCCACCTTGCCCGCCACCGTATTGCTTTCCAGGGTCGCGAAGGCCGCCTCGACATCTCCGATGGGAAAGCTGAACTCCAGGCGTGGCGACAGCCGGCCATCGGCGAACAGCGGCCACAGCTTCTCCCGCATCTGCGCCAGCAACTGCGCCTTGAAGTCATCGTCTCGCGTGCGCAGCGTCGAACCGATAAGTTGAATCCGCTTGCCGAGCAACAGCGCCAGGTCCAGTTCGGCCTTGCGCCCGCCCATCAGCCCTATGACCACCAGGCGGCCATCCTGGCGCAGCAACTGCAAGTTCAGCGCGGCATACTTGGCGCCGACCGGATCGAGAATCACATCGAAGGGGGCGAAATCGCGCAGGGCCTCCAGCCCTTCTCCACGCAGCACGCCGCCCTGGGCGCCAAGCGATTCGCAGTAGGCCAGCCGCTGCGCCGAGCCGACGCTCACCCAGCACGGGTTGTCGAACGCCCGGCACAATTGAATGGCCGCCGAGCCGACGCCGCTGGCGCCGGCATGCAACAACACCTTCTCCCGGGGCTTCAGGCCACCGAGTTGGTAGAGATTCAGCCAGGCCGTGGTATAGACCTCCAGCAGCACCGCCGCCTCGACCAGGCTCAGCCCCTGCGGCACCGGCAGCACATGGCGCGCATCCACCACCACCTCCTCGGCGATGCCGCCGCCAGCCAGCAGCGCGCAGACACGATCACCGACCCGCCACGGGCCGTCGCCGCCCACTTCACTGATGACCCCGGCGCATTCCAGGCCGAGAACCTGCGTCACACCGGCCGGCGGCGGGTAGAGGCCGGCACGCTGCAACAGGTCGGCACGATTGAGCCCGGCGGCCGCCACGCGGATACGCACCTGCCCCTGGCCACAGGCCGGGGTCGGGTGCTCGCTCCACTCCACACGCCCTTCGATACCTTGCAATGCCTTCATACTGCCTCCATAGTGGTCCTGTCTGTGCCCGCCACCGCAACCCAACCGGCTTCATCTCGGGCCAATTCGCTTCCGCGCCTGAACCGGCGCCCAATCTGATGGCCTAATATGCGTTATTTTCCATCCTCACGCCGCCCATACTCCATGAAACGTTCGCTGATCTCCACCTGCCTGGCCCTGACCCTCGGCCTGCAGAGCATCACCGCCCTGGCGCTGTCCAAGGACAGCGCCTACTGGGATTACCTGCTGCCCGACCGCGAGCAGGTCATCGCCAGCCTCAACGTGGTGGAGCTGCTCAAGCGCCATCATTACAACAAGCCGCCATTGAACGATGCCCGCTCGGTCAAGATATTCGACAGCTATATCGAGATGCTCGATCCCTCACGCAGCTATTTCACCGCGGCCGATCTCGAGGAATTCGCCCCCTGGCGCACCCAGTTCGACGATTTCCTGCGCAATGGCGAGCTCGAGCCGGGCTTCACCCTCTACAAGCGCCATTTGCAACGCCTGCAGAGCCGCCTGGAATACGCACTGTCGCTGATCGAGAAAGGCAGCGAGAACATCGACTTCACGGCCGACGAGCAGTTGCTGATCGATCGCAAGAATGCGCCCTGGGCCAAGGACGAGGCCGAGCTGGACGACCTGTGGCGCAAGCGCGTCAAGGACGAGGTGCTGCGCCTGAAGATCGCCGGCAAGGAACCCAAGGCCATCGACGAGCTGCTCGGCAAGCGCTACCGCAATCAACTGTCCCGGCTCGAGCAGACCCGTGGCGAGGACGTGTTCCAGACCTATATCAACGCCTTCGCCCAGTCCTATGACCCGCACACCCAGTACCTCTCGCCGGACAGCGCGGAAAATTTCGATATCAACATGAGCCTTTCCCTGGAAGGCATCGGCGCGGTCCTGCAGAGCGACAACGAACACGTCAAGATCGTGCGCCTGGTGCCGGCCGGCCCGGCGGAAAAGAGCAAGCAGGTCGCGCCCGCCGACAAGATCATCGGCGTGGCCCAGGCCGACGGCGACATGGTCGATGTGATCGGCTGGCGTCTCGACGAAGTGGTCAAGCTGATCCGTGGCCCGAAAGGCTCGGTGGTGCGGCTGGAAATAATCCCGGCCAGCAATGCACCGAACGACCAGAGCAGCAAGGTGGTCGCCATTACCCGCGAAGCCGTCAAGCTCGAAGAGCAGGCCGCGAAGAAGTCGATCTTGCACCTCGAGCATGCTGGCCACGACTACAAGCTCGGTGTCATCGAGATTCCGGCGTTCTACCTGGATTTCAAGGCGCTGAGGGCCGGTGACAAGGAATACAAGAGCACGACCCGCGATGTGCGCAAGCTGCTGACGGAACTGCAGGAGGAAAAAGTCGACGGTGTCGTCATCGACTTGCGCAACAATGGCGGCGGCTCGCTGCAGGAAGCCACCGAGTTGACCAGCCTGTTCATCGAGCAAGGCCCGACCGTGCTGGTGCGCAACAGCGACGGGCGCGTCGATGTGCTGGCCGACGAAACCCCCGGCGCCTTCTACAAAGGCCCGCTGGCGGTGCTGGTCAACCGCCTCTCCGCCTCGGCCTCGGAAATCTTCGCCGGCGCCATGCAGGACTATCACCGTGCGCTGATCCTCGGCGGCCAGACGTTCGGCAAAGGCACCGTGCAGTCGATCCAGCCGCTCAACCATGGCGAACTCAAGCTGACCCTGGCCAAGTTCTATCGGGTATCGGGCCAGAGCACGCAACACCAGGGCGTGCTCCCGGACATTGCCTATCCGGCCAATGTGGATATCCAGGAAATCGGTGAGAGCGCCCTGCCCGAGGCCCTGCCCTGGGACAGCATCCGCCCGGCCATCAGCGCGCCGCAGAATCCTTTCGCCCCCTTCCTCGCCGAACTGCAGGCGCGCCACGAGTCACGCACCCGCGACAATCCGGACTTCGTGTTCACCCGCGAACGCCTGGCCCTGGCTCAGGAGCTGATGCAGGAAACCACGGTCAGCCTCAACGAGCAACGTCGCCGCAGCCAGCAGGACGCTATTGAAAAACGCCAGTTGTCCCTGGAGAACGCCCTGCGCGTGGCCAAGGGCGAGGAACCGCTGGACGCGCTGAAGAAGGAAGACGAGGAGCTGCTAGTGCATGAGGAAGAGGAAAAAGGCAAGCCGGAAGATGATGCCTACCTCTCGGAGAGCGGCCATATCCTGCTGGACTACCTGAAGCTCAACAGCAGGCTGGCCAGCCACTGAGAAGCATGCGGGTAAAGCCAGGCATATTGAAAAGCATGCGGCAGAGAATTTGTCATCAAAGTGACATCATGCTCGCATGAAATGGGAGGGCCCGCGGTGCGGGCCTTTCCGTTTCCGCGACCACCGCATGAGGTCCGTATGACCGCCACCTCGCAGTCGAGCAGCCTGGACCATATCCTTGCTCATGGCGACATCAGCACACTGTTCCAGCCCATCGTTTCGCTCTCCGAGCGGCGCATCCTCGGCTACGAGGCCCTGACACGCGGCCCGTCCGACAGCCCCCTGCATTCACCGATCAACCTGTTGGCGGCGGCCCGCCACGGCGGACGCCTGAACGAGCTGGAAATGGCCTGCCGGCAGAACGCCTGCCGCTGCTTCAGCCAACGGCGGTTGCGCGGCAAGCTGTTCCTCAACGCCTCGCCCGAGTCGCTGCTGGAAGCCTCGCACAAGCCGGGCCGGACCCTGGAATTCCTGCGGACCTATGGCCTCTCTCCCGAGCAGGTGGTCATCGAGCTCACCGAGCAGTCACCCACCGACGATGTGGCGCTACTCGACACTGCCCTGCACCATTACCGCGACATGGGCTTCCTGATCGCCCTGGATGACCTGGGCGCAGGTTATTCGAGCCTGCGCATGTGGTCGGAACTGCGCCCCGACTACGTCAAGATCGACCGTTACTTCATCGACGGCATCCACCTGGATGCGGTCAAGCGCAAGTTCGTCGAGTCCATTCTCAAGATCGCCCGGACCTCCCACTCACAGGTCATCGCCGAGGGCATCGAGCTGCAGGAAGAGCTGACGGTGCTGATGGAGATGGGGGTCGACCTGGTACAGGGCTATCTGCTCGGACGCCCGCAGGAGCAGCCATGCCTGGACGCCGAACGGATCGTTCTGCCCTCGCAGGTCGGCCTCAACGAAGACAGCGGCGACCTGAGCCCGCTGCTGCTACGCCAGCCCGCCGTGTCCCAGGAGCAGCCGGTCGGCGAAGTGCTGGAAATCTTCCGTATGCAGGCCAATCTCAATTCGCTGGCGGTACTGGACGAAGGAAGCCGCCCGGTCGGCATCGTCCACCGCAACCTGCTCTCCGAAGCGCTGCTCAAGCCTTTCGCCACCGACCTGCTGTCACGCAAGCCGATCAGTCGCCTGATGAGCGATGACTTTCTCGCCGTGGAACTGCACCAGTCGCTGCAGCAGGTCAGCCGGCTGCTGACCAGCCGTGCCCGACAGCGCATAGAGGAAGACTTCATCATCACCCATGAAGGCGACTACCACGGCCTGGGGCGAGTCATCGACGTGCTCAAGCTGATCACCGAGATGAAGATCCAGCAGGCACGTCACGCCAATCCGCTGACCCTGCTGCCCGGCAATGTACCGATTCAGCAATGCCTGGCCCGCCTGCTGCAACAGGAGCGTGAAGCGGTCATCTGCTATGTCGACCTGGATAATTTCAAGCCTTTCAACGATATCTACGGCTATGCCAAGGGGGATGAGGTACTGCTGTGCCTGTCCCACTGCCTGGGCGAACGGCTCGACTACAGCTGCGACTTCGTCGGCCATATCGGCGGTGACGATTTCATGCTGGTGCTCGGCCCCAACGACTGGCAGCGGCGGCTGGAACTGTTGTTCGAGGACTTCCAGAAACGCTGCCGAAGCTTCTACCGCAGCGAACACCTGAGCGATGGATGCTTCATCGCCCAGGACCGCCAGGGGCAGCAGACCCGCTACCCGCTGCTGGCGCTTTCGGTCGGCGCGGTGCATCTGCGCCCATACCGGGCGCAGGAGCTGGATGCGGCGATGCTCGCGGGCCTGGCATCGGAAGCCAAGCACCAGGCCAAACTGAAGCCCGGTTTCAGTTGGCACCTGCTGGATACCGACAACCATCAGGATCAGAACCCGAGCCTGGCCGCCTGCGCGCGATAGCGTTGCGCCAGAAGTGGATCGCCGGGCAGGCCTTCGCCGCCCTGCTCATACAATTGAGCCAGCCGCGATGCCGCCAACGGATGGCCGGCATCCACGGCCATCCGCCACCACTGCGCGGCCTGTGCTGGATCGGCTGGCTGCTCGAGCCGCGCCGCCAGGCACTGGCAACCCAGTTGATAGGCCGCCTTGCCATCCCCGGCTTGCGCCGCCAGTCCCAACAAGCGCATGCCTTCCTGGCGGGAGCCCAGCCCCTGGCCGCGAAACAGCAGCACATGCCCGTAGAAACTCTGCGCAGGCCTGTCGCCCAGGTTGGCCATACGCGAGAACTGCCCTTCCATCCAGCGCCACAGGCGAGGCTGCGCAACGGCCCAGCGCCATGCCAGTAACCGGCGTGCACACCAGTAGCCGATGCGTGCCCGGATTTTCCAGACGATCATGTCGCCTCCGGATAATCGAAATCGAACACCCTGGCCACCTCGGCGGCATGCCAGGACACGGCGGCAGCGCCCTCGGGATCTCCGCTGAAGCGGCCCAGCCGCTTCGCACAGTCGAAGAACCCGCTGCGCGGCAAGCGGCTGGCGCTCTGGCTGATTACCAATGCACTGCGCAAGGGCCGCCCGGCCTCCGCATCCCTGCTCGCCAGGTGTTCCAGCGCCGAGGTCAGGGTGAGCATGGCCGGGGTCGCCAGTTGCAAACGCTCCAGCAGGGAACGGTAAGTCAGCAGCTTGCGCTCGCGCCGGGTCACCTCCAGTGCATCCAGCAGCGCCTGCCACTGGGCCCGGCTGATCCTCAGCACCCGGCTGTTCAAGAAGCCTCGCCCCAGCCAGAGACCCCCAGGGTCCGGGCGAGCACCCGGCGAATGGCACTATCCGGATCGCGCTCGCCCCGCTCGATCAGTTCCAGGTAGGCCGGGCTGATGCCTACCGTACGAGCCAGTTGTTCGAGGCTCAGCCCTTGCTCCTGGCGCAGTTGCGCCAACTGCGCCAACGAGGCCTGGCCAGGCTGTATGGCCGGCTGATCTGGCGTACGTCCCGTGGCGTCCAGCAACGCCTGGTATTCGGCCCATGGCAGCACCGCATACTCCGGCGCGCCATCGCGCATGATGACTTGTACGTTCATTACCACCTCCAGCGAATAGGACAGGCCGATATTAACAGCCCGGCGGACCGCCACGACGCCCGCTATAAATCCGGGAAAAGCGCTGGACGGCTGGACGGCTGGACGAAAGAGCGTGGCAGCCGGTGTTTTTCGTCCAGCTTTCCAGCCTCCAGCGCTTTTATCGAAGCGCCCTGCCGGTGAATAACGGCATGGCGCGATGTCCCTGCATCACCCTGCCCGTTTCGTGCCAGCGTCAATCCGACGCGCTATACTGCCGCGCCGTTTCCAACTGGGGTGCCTGCCGGGCGCCCCTGTTTGCTCATCGTTCCGCCCCGCCAAGAGGACGCGCACATGACCGTGATAAAACAAGACGACCTGATCCAGAGTGTCGCCGACGCATTGCAGTTCATTTCCTATTACCACCCGGTTGATTTCATTCAGGCGATGCATGAAGCCTACCTGAAGGAAGAATCGCCGGCCGCGCGCGATTCCATGGCGCAGATCCTGATCAACTCGCGCATGTGCGCCACCGGCCACCGGCCGATCTGCCAGGACACCGGCATCGTCACCGTATTCATCAGGGTCGGTATGGACGTGCGCTGGGACGGCGCCACCCTGAGCGTCGACGACATGATCAACGAAGGCGTGCGCCGTGCCTACAACCTGCCGGAGAACGTGCTGCGCGCCTCGATCCTGGCCGACCCGGCCGGTGCCCGCAAGAACACCAGGGACAACACCCCGGCGGTGATCCACTATTCCATTGTCCCCGGCGACAAGGTGGAAGTGGATGTCGCGGCCAAGGGCGGCGGCTCCGAGAACAAATCGAAGATGGCCATGCTCAACCCGTCCGACTCCATCGTCGACTGGGTGCTCAAGACCGTGCCGACCATGGGCGCCGGCTGGTGCCCGCCGGGCATGCTCGGCATCGGCATCGGCGGCACCGCCGAGAAGGCCGCGGTGATGGCCAAGGAAGTACTGATGGAGCACATCGACATCCATGAACTGCAAGCCCGTGGCCCGCAAAACCGCATCGAGGAACTGCGTCTGGAGCTGTTCGAGAAGGTCAACCAACTGGGTATCGGCGCCCAGGGCCTGGGCGGCCTGACCACCGTGCTCGACGTCAAGATCATGGATTACCCGACCCACGCCGCCTCGCTGCCGGTGTGCATGATCCCCAACTGCGCCGCCACCCGCCACGCCCACTTCGTGCTCGATGGCAGCGGCCCGGCGGAACTGCAAGCGCCTTCGCTGGACGCCTACCCGGACATCGTCTGGGAAGCCGGCCCGAGCGCCCGTCGCGTCGACCTCGACAGCATCACCCCGGAAGAAGTGCAGAGTTGGAAGCCGGGCGAGACCATCCTGCTCAACGGCAAGATGCTCACCGGTCGCGACGCCGCGCACAAGCGCATGGTCGATATGCTCAACAAGGGCGAGCAACTCCCCGTCGATCTCAAGGGCCGCTTTATCTACTACGTCGGCCCGGTCGATCCGGTCGGTGACGAAGTGGTCGGTCCGGCCGGCCCCACCACCGCCACGCGCATGGACAAATTCACCCGGCAGATCCTGGAGAGCACCGGCCTGCTCGGCATGATCGGCAAGTCCGAACGCGGCCCGATCGCTATCGAGGCGATCCGCGACAACAAGGCCGTCTACCTGATGGCCGTGGGTGGCGCCGCCTACCTGGTGGCCCAGGCGATCAGGAAGTCCAAGGTACTGGCCTTCGCCGAACTGGGCATGGAAGCCATCTACGAGTTCGAAGTGAAGGACATGCCGGTCACCGTCGCCGTCGATACCAATGGCGAGTCGGTACACATCACCGGCCCGGCGATCTGGCAGAAGAAGATCGCCGACAGCCTGGCGGTGGAAGTGCAATAACAGTCCCACCCAGGAACGCGAAAGCCCGGCCATGCAAGCCGGGCTTTCGCGTTCCTGGGGGCTTGTTTTCTTTTCCCTCGGCTCGCAAGCACTGCATGAGGCCCAGAGCCATATGGCGTAGGGTCTGTTCCCGTTTCGTCGCAAGCCGCGTTGTCGCGACAGCCCCTCCCGGGCAGGCGAAATTTCTTGCAATATTGACTTCGCGGTTGACTTTTAAAGCGTAACGATTGATATAACGACGATGGCATCCAGCCATGTCATTGATCTACGGCAATAGAGATTGAGTTTTTACAGATTCGCCGACGAGCGATACGCAGTCGATGCTGCCGGCCCTGAGCGGAACCACGGAGAAATAGAGGAAAATTCGCTATAGGGGAATGTATGGAAAAATCAATCCCGGACGGGCTACAAGGGCCGGCACCACGTTCCGGCGAACCTCGTCCATTCGCGCCCTTGTTCAATTGGCGGCGCTCGCTGCAAGGCCAGATCCAGGCTCTCATGCTGGCCGGAGTGCTGCTGGCCTATATTCTCGGCGCGGCGGCCGGGCTCTTCATCATGGAGCGCAGCCTGCGTGACCAGTGGACGCGTGCGGCCGAGGTGAACGCGCAGATCGTCAGCGCCGTGATCCGCCACACCTATACCTTCGTCGCCGTCGACGCCGATGAGCATGGACAGATAACCGGCATCCTCAGTGAGCGCCTGCTTGGCGATTCGACTGCCGTGCTCGATACCGGTTTCAGTACCGCCGATGTACTGGCGCAGGCCGCCAGCCAGACCAAGAGCAACGCCTGGCTGTTCCAGCGCGAACCTGGCAGGCAGCGTCTGGTCGGCGTGGCGGATGCCTGGGGTACCCTCGGCAGCCACCCGGACGGACAGCCCCCGCTTCTGCAACTGGCGGCGCCGCAACAGTTCTACACGGGGTTCGCCCATATCGGCGATGAAGAGCATTTCATCGCGTCGCTGCCGGTGCTGGCCCCGGACGGGCAACTGCTGGGCAGCGTGGTATCCAGCATTGGCCTGAGATCGGAACTCTATGCGACCCATAATGATCTGGTACACCGCTCGCTGCTGGTATTGCTGACGGTGCTGGCCGTCACCCTCGGCGGCCTGTTCCTGCTCAAGCGCCGGGTCTTCCGCCCGGTTCCGCGCCTTATCGAGGCACTGACCCGCATTGCCCACAACGACACTCGCACCACCACGCCCTTTCTCGAGCGTGACGACGAGATCGGCGACCTGGCCTGCGCGATAGAGAAGCTGCGCACCGCCGTCATCGAGCGCGAGCATCTGCTGGAGATCAAGGAACGGGCATTGCGCCTGGAATACATGGCCCACCACGATGTTCTGACCGGCCTGCCCAATCGCGCGCAGTTGAACAATACCCTGGACCATGCCACGGAAAAACTGGCCGTGCAGCAGAGATTCAACCTGATGCTGTTCGACCTGGATGACTTCAAGGTGGTCAACGATCGCTTCGGCCACGCCACCGGCGACAAGCTGCTGGTGGAGATCGGCGAGCGCATATCGCTGCTGCTGGGATCGAATGACACCGCCGCACGGCTGGGTGGCGACGAGTTCGCGATCATCCAGCAGATCGCGCGCGACGCCGAGCAGGAGGCCCAGCGACTGGCCACACGCCTGATCGAAGCCATCAGCAGGCCCATCGAGAGCAACGGACTCACCCTGAGCGTCGGCGTGAGCATCGGCATCGCCCGGGCTCCGAACGACGGCCATACCCCGCACGAACTGCTGCTACGGGCCGATGTAGCGCTGTATGCGGCCAAGAACGATGGCCGCCGCCGCTTCATGTTCTATCGCCACGGCATGTCCATGCCGGCGCAACATGAGACGACCGATGGATAAGCCGGATTGACGAGTCTATTCAAGGAATGAGCGGCTCACTTCAAGGAAAGACTTCAGGGGAAGAAAGATGCCTGGGAAAGAAATCGGGATCACATGGATATGGAACCGCGCCAGCCGCCTCTGGCCATCGGCCTGCATCGCCGCGGCCCTGCTGCTGGCCTCTGTGGCGATAACGGCGGTGAATGCGGCGGAGGATGGCGAAACACTGGAACGGATCGCCAGAACCGCCAGCGTCACCCTCGGCCACCGGCACAATGCGCCACCCTTGTCCTATGTCGCCGATGGCCAGGTGATGGGCTACTCGGTGGATATCTGCCGGCATATCGTCGAAGGCATCCGCCAGGAGCTGGGGCTGGAACGCATCGACGTGCGTTATATGCCGGTCACCACCGCCACGCGCTTCATCCTGATCGGCAACGGCAGCATCGACCTCGAATGCGGCGCCACCACCAACACCGTCATGCGCCGCAAGCTGGCGGAATTCAGCTACCCACATTTCGTGGCCAGCAACCGCTTCGTTTCACGCCGAGAGAATGCCCTGCACAACCTGGCAGACCTGGCCGGGCGCAGTGTCGCGGCCCCCAGCGGCTCGCTCGGCCTGGAGCAACTCCACGCACTCAACCGGGCCGGCTACCTGAACATCTCGGTAATCCTCACCCGCGATTACCAGGAAGCCTTCGAACTGGTGGCAAACGGCAAGGCCGCCGCACTGGTCGCCGACGATATCCTGCTGGCGGGTCTGGTAGCCGCTTCCGACAACCCGCAGGCCTTCGAGATTTCCAGCCTGACCCTGGAAAACCCCGAACCCTACGGCATCCTGCTGCCCCCCGGCGACCTGCGGTTCAAGGCCGTGGTCAATCGCTCCATGCGCGACCTCTTCGCCAGCGGTGAAATAGAAACCCTCTATCGGCGCTGGTTCCAGTCGCCGATCCCACCGAACGGGCAGAGCCTCGCCCTGCCCATTACCAGCGAACTCAGGGCCATATTCGCCAGCCCCGGCGAATACCTCGATTGAGGAGACGGCAGATGACCACGCATCGCCAGGAGCAGAAGAACGGACACCCGCGCGCGCTATTGCTTGGCCTGTTGCTGGCGGCGAGCGGTACCTGGCCGCCGGTGCTCGCCTCCACCCTGGAGCATATTCACGAGACTGGTGTGATCCGCTTCGGCTATGGCGGCCTGCCACCATTCGCCTACCAGGCCGACGGCCAGGTCGTCGGCTACTCGATCGAACTCTGCCAGAGGATCGCCAGGCGCCTGCAGAAACAGCTCGGGCTGGAGCGACTGGCGATCGAGTATGTCCTGCATACAGCCAACAAACGCGTGCAAATGCTCGACAGGGGCGACTACGACATCGATTGCGACACCGCCAGCAATACCAGCGAACGACGCCGCAACGTTGCCTTCTCCCCGGCCATTTTCTACAGCGCAACCCGCTACGCGACCCACGAACGACAGCAGGTCCGCCGGTTCGACGACCTCAAGGGGCGCAGTGTAAGCGTCACCCGCGGCACCGTGAGCATCGGCCAGGTCAACCAGGCCAACCGCCTGCGCCGGCTCAACCTCGCGATCATCCCGAGCGATTCGTACGAGACGGCTTTCGAGCTGCTTGGAACAGGCAGGGTCAGCGCCTTCATCATGGACGACATCATTCTCCAGACCATGATCGCCGGCAGCCCCGAGCCTGAAAAATACAGGGTTTCCGAGGAAACCCTGAGCGCACCGATACCCTACGGTTTCATGATGCGCCTGGACGACCGGGCCTTCGAACTGGTCGTACGCGATGCCCTGCTCGCCGTCCTCGCCGCACCCGACATGACCGATATCTACCAGCGCTGGTTCCAACGCCCCATACCCGGGTTGAACATCAACCTGGGCAGGCCCATGGATGCCCAGCTCATGCGGCATATCGCCAATGCGATCGAGCACGCGGGAATGCCAGGGGACTTGCCATAGGCCGCAAGCTGGAGAGCTGGAGGCATACGAACCTGCCTCCGGCTGGAGAGGAAATGTCCTGGTCAACCCAAGAAGCGGGGCCACTGACTTGCTGCGCAGGTGCCCTGCACGGCTTGGCGGTAGAACGCGCTGTCCGCAACGGGGTCGGATATTGCAGGAGCCTGGACAGGCTGGATATCCAGGCCCGTGGATCACTGGAGACGGACATGAGCACTTTCGCGACGCTGCTGAATCAGTGGGAAACCAGATCCCGAGCCGCACAGGAACGGGTGGAAACCACCCTGACCCTTTACCGGCACGATCTGGTCAAGATCAAGGCTTTCGCCGAGATCTACGGGCTGGATGAACAGACCATCACCGAGGGCCTGCTCCATGCGGCCATCCATGAAGCGGAATCGGCGATCCCCTATATCAAGGGCGAACAGGTCATCCGCACCGAGGAAGGGGATGAAATCTTCGCGGATGTGGGCAAGACCCCCGCCTACGTCGAGGCCGAGCAAAGGATACACACCACCGATTAGTGTCGCGTCAGAGCCTGTGCCCGGATACTTTGATGAGGGCAATCGCCTGGGCGCTCTCCTCCGCCCCAGGCAGGCGTGCCCTCCGGATTGGCAATCAAGTATGTGCTTCATCATAGAGCGCTGGCGGTGTCCTGGTACCCGTGGACTCGCTAACGCTCGAAACCTTCGTTGGCAGGGACGCCGACGAAGAGCGCCCTCCTTATTCATATGGGCGACGGGTTCATGCGTGTTTCATAGCGCGGCTGGCCGGGCTCGCGGCGAATATCGAGGCGACTATGGAAAGGACCGCTGGCGCGGTGCCGAATCATCCGTAGGGTTTTCAGCTTCGCGCTCTTTCCTACAGGCACCGTCGACGTCGATAAGTGACTGTGCGGATGCCCGGTGGCGGGACGGGGCCTTCGCCGCCAGGGATGACGGCGAAGAGCTACAGGGAGGTATTCACGCGCCACCGGGCATCCGCACAGAGGCGATGAGCCCGAGGTCACGCTATACACCCTATAGACGGGCACACGATTGCCAGTTCGGTCGTAACGAGGCGGCACACGATTCCCATGGGGCGAACCCATAACGACATTCGAGCGCAGGCACCTGCGCCAAAGCGCCCGGACATCCTCATGGCCGGATCAGGCCAGCTCTTCGCGCAACTGGCGCGCTGCCGCGACCATGTTGACCAGTGCCGCTTCGGTTTCCGGCCAGCCACGGGTCTTCAGGCCGCAATCCGGGTTCACCCACAGGCGCCCGGCGGGAATGCGCATGGCCGCCTTGCGTAGCAGGTTGGCCATCTCCTCCAGCGATGGTACACGCGGCGAGTGGATATCGTAGACGCCCGGACCGATCTCGTTCGGGTACTCGAAGGCCTCGAAGGCTTCCAGCAGCTCCATGTCCGAACGCGAAGTCTCGATGGTGATCACATCGGCATCCATTGCCGCGATGGATTCGATCACATCGTTGAACTCGCTGTAGCACATATGGGTGTGTATCTGCGTCTCGTCGCGCACGCCGCTGGCGCACAGGCGGAACGCCTCGGTCGCCCAGTCCAGGTAGTGCCGCCATTGCGAGCGGCGCAGCGGCAGGCCCTCGCGGAAGGCCGCCTCGTCGATCTGCACCAGCTTGATGCCGGCGGCCTCCAGGTCGACCACCTCGTCGCGAATCGCCAGCGCCAGTTGCCGTGCCTGCCCCTCGCGGCTGGCATCCTCACGCGGGAAGGACCACATCAGCATGGTCACCGGGCCGGTCAGCATGCCCTTCATCACCTTGCCGGTCAGGCTCTGCGCATACCTGATCCACTCCACGGTCATAGGCCGTGGACGGCTCAGGTCGCCATAGATAACCGCCGGCTTGACGCAACGCGAACCATAGCTCTGTACCCAGCCAAAGCGGGTGAAGGCATAGCCATCCAGTTGCTCGGCGAAATACTCGACCATATCGTTGCGCTCGGCCTCGCCATGCACCAGCACATCCAGGCCCAGGCGCTCCTGGAAACTCACCGCATTGCGGATTTCACTCTGCATCGCTTCGATGTAGGCCGCCTCGGACAACCTGCCCTGCTTGAACGACTGCCGCGCCAGGCGGATCGCCGAAGTCTGTGGGAAGGAACCGATGGTGGTGGTCGGGAACGCCGGCAGTTGCAACAGTGCGCGCTGTTTCTCGATACGCACGGCGAACGGTGCCGGGCGCTGGCTGTCCTGCGGGCGAATGGCGGCGATACGCGCCTGCACCTGCGGCTTGTGGATACGCGGCGAGGCCGCTCGGGCGGCCTGTACGGCACGGCTGGCGGCCAGGGCGTCCTGCACATCGGCGGCCTCGGGTTCGCTCAGGGCGCGGGCCAGGATAGACACCTCGGCACACTTCTGCTGGGCGAATGCCAGCCAGCTCTTGAGTTCGGCGTCCAGCTTGTCTTCACGCTCCAGGTCGACCGGGGAGTGCAGCAGCGAACAGGACGGCGCCACCCACAGGCGCGCGCCCAGCCGTTCATGGGCGTGCTGCAGCACCTGCAACGCTTTCTCCAGATCGCAGCGCCAGACGTTGCGGCCATTGACCAGCCCCAGCGACAGCACCTTGTAGGCCGGCAGGCGATCGAGGATGGTCGGGTACTGCTCGTGGGCGCGCACCAGGTCGATATGCAGGCCGTCGACCGGCAGGTTGGCGGCCAGTCCGAGGTTTTCTTCCAGCCCGCCGAAATAGGTGGCGACCAGCTTCTTCAGCGGTTCGCGCTGCAACAGGTTGTAGGCACGCTCGTAGGCGTTCTTCCATTCCTGCGGCAGGTCCAGCACCAGGATCGGCTCGTCGATCTGCACCCATTCCACGCCCAAACCGGCCAGCCGCTGGAAGATCTGCCCATACAGCGGCAGCAGGCGCTCCAGCAGTTCCAGGCGGTCGAACTCCGTGCCCTTGGCCTTGCCCAGCCACAGGTAGGTCAGCGGGCCGATCAGCACCGGCTTGACCTGGTACCCGAGGGCGATGGCTTCGGCGGTTTCCTCGAACAGTTGCTCCCAGCTCAGTTCGAACTGCTGGTCGGCGGTGAATTCGGGGACCAGGTAGTGGTAGTTGGTGTCGAACCACTTGGTCAGTTCTTGTGCAAGCAAGGGCTGGGCATGGGCAGCGCCGCAGCAACTGTCGCGACGCTCTTTTCCAACGGCACCGCGAGCCATGGCGAACAGGGTATCCAGGGTCGGCTTGCCACTGTGCGGACGGAAACGTTCGGGGATCACGCCGAAGGTCAGCGAGTGGGTCAGCACCTGGTCGTACCAGGCGAAATCGCCCACCGGCAGCAGTTCGATACCGGCATCCTTTTGCACCTGCCAGTGCGTGGCCCGCAGTTCACGGCCCACGGCACTCAGGCCGGCTTCGTCCAGCTCGCCTTTCCAGAAGGCTTCCTGGGCTTTTTTCAGCTCACGGTCACGACCGATGCGGGGAAATCCAAGATTGTGTGCCAGGGCCATGCCCAACTCTCCCATGCGAATGATGCAGGCATTCTGGAGAGCGGAGCCTCATGAGACAAATTCAATATATTCCAGTTGAAAACAAATTCTACTCATAAAGAAAAGAAAAGAAGCTGCAAAAAGCGCGGGGGGCATCTAGTGTCGCGACACGAATCAAATGTCGGTAGGGCGGGTGCGCCATGCGCACCAAGGATAGCGGCACCGATTGTTCAGGTGCGTACGGCACACCCTACGCAAGAGCGCTGTGACATTTGATGTATGACGCGACACCAGGGTTCGTCAAGGCGCTTTTTTTTGCAGCTTGCCGCCCTTACAAACTGATCCTGGCCCCCAGCAGCCTGACGAAGGCTGCCAGCCAGGCGGGATGGGCCGGCCAGGCCGGGGCGGTGACCAGGTTGCCCTGGACATGGGCCTGGTCGACCGCGATATCGACGAACTGCCCGCCCGCCAGGCGCACTTCCGGCGCACAGGCCGGATAGGCACTGCACTCGCGGCCCTTGAGCACGTCTGCCGCCGCCAGCAGTTGCGCACCGTGGCACACGGCGGCGATGGGCTTGCCGGCCTGGTCGAAAGCTCGCACCAGTTCCAGCACCTTGTCGTTCAAGCGCAGGTATTCCGGGGCACGCCCGCCCGGAACCAGCAGGCCGGCATAATCGTCCGCGCGCACCGCCGCGAAATCGAAGTTGAGGGCGAAGTTGTGCCCGGGCTTTTCGCTGTAGGTCTGGTCGCCCTCGAAGTCATGGATCGCGGTGCGCACCTTGTCCCCCGCCGACTTGCCGGGGCATACCGCATGCACGGTATAACCGATGGCCTGCAGGGCCTGGAACGGCACCATCAGTTCATAGTCCTCGACGTAGTCACCGGCCAGTACCAGGATTTTCCGCTCTGTCGTCATGATCGCCCACTCCGGTTGAAAATATTGATCACCAGTTTGTCCAGCATTCCCCACAGGCGCTGGTAGACCCTTGTCAGCAAGGGCCGGGCCCGCCAGGACTGCATATCCACTTCGATGCTCCGGGTGAAATCGCGCTCGAAGCTGGCAGCCACCTGACTGGCCAGCGCAGTGTCGATGGCTTCGAGGTTGGCCTCCAGGTTCCAGCGCAGATTCCAGTGGTCGAAATTGCACGATCCGACACTTACCCAGTCGTCCACCAATACCATCTTCAGGTGCAGGAAGTGTGGCTGATATTCATGAATGCGCACCCCGGCGCGCAACAGCCTCGGATAATAGCGCTGGCCGGCATAACGCACGGGTGGATTGTCGGTATGCCGGCCAGTCAGCAACAGACGCACCTCGACACCTCGCCGGGCCGCCCGGATCAGGGCGCGTCGTACCTTGCCGGTCGGCAGGAAATACGGCGTGGCCAGCCAGATACGCCGCTCGGCGCGATGCAGGTTACGCAGCAGGCTCTGCAGGATGTCCCGATGCTGGCGGGCCGCAGTGTAGGCCACCCGCCCCTGGCCATCCGCGCCCATGGGGGCCACGGGCAAACGCGGCTGGCGCCGGGGCAAGGGTATCTGCCAGATGCGCTTGCGCCTGCTGAAGAGCCATTGCGCATCGAACAGCCTCTGCCAATCGGCCAGCAATGGCCCGCGCATCTCGACCATCGCCTCATGCCATTGCCGTTCCGGCCTTTCCCTGCTCCAGAACTCGTCGGTCAGCCCCGTACCCCCGACATAGCCCAGGGTGCTGTCGATCACCAGCAATTTGCGATGGTCACGGTGCAGATTGTGAAAACGCAGGCGCCATGCCAACGGATTGTAGAGGCGAAGCTGCACGCCCGCCTGCAACAGGCGCTGGCGCGAAACCTGACCGAGCCGCAGGCAGCCGAAGCCATCGAACAGGCAACGCACCCGCACGCCACGGTCTGCCGCGGCGACCAGCGCGTCGATCATGCGACTGGCGCAATCGCTCTCCTCGACCAGGTATATTTCCAGATCGACACTGCAACGCGCCCGATCGACGGCAGCCAGCATCACCGGGAAGAACCCCGGCCCATCCAGCAACAGGCGAAAGGCATTGCCTTCTCGCCAGGGAAAGACTTCTCCAGCTTTTATCAAGCGCTTCTCCACCCGAGCACGACTCCGGAAACCGACGCCGGACACAGGTTCTCAGGGACGCTGCTGGAAATCCAGCACTGCCCATACCGGCACCTCGGATGCGATCGAGGGCAGACCGGCCAGTTCCTGCAGTTTCAGTAATCCACCCTCCAGTTCGAACAACTCGGCCTTGATCAGGATCGGCTCCAGGGTCGCTACCTGCATGCGCTTCTCACCCAGGCGGCTGACCAGCACATCGGCCTTCAGGCGCTGCCGATGACCATGTAGATCCAACTGGAACTCCAGCGTGGTCGCCTGCACCTCGCCGACACGCATCCGCTCCCAGTGCGGCAGGTCCACATTCGCACTCAGTTCGGCATGGGCAAAGCGCGTCACCTCGAACAACAGTTCGCGCATGCGTTCGTCACGCAGGGCCAGGCCGCTATCCAGGTCGGCGAACGGCAAGGTGATGCGCGCGGCGCCCTGCCCGTCGATCACCCCGGCGACATTCCTGAAACGGTGCACATCGGCGATGTTGCCCCGCTTGACCGAAACGAAGCTGACCCGCGACGAGTCCGCCAGGACATGCCAGTCGGCCTGGCACAGGGCGCTCGAACAAACCAGCAGCACAGCCACGATAAAACGCATACATCCTCCTGTGGATAGTGATGAGGGGACAAGGCCGCAAGCTTGTGGCTTGCGGCTTGCCGCTGCCCTTACATAGGTCCGCAATACCATCCAGAGTTCCCGCCACCTCCAGCGACGCAGCAGCCGACGGCGTCATCCAACCATCATGTTTCAGTAACCCGAGTGACACCGGGCAGACCTAATCTGCCCCTGAAAACCCAGCCAGGGCGCACAGGAGACAGAGCATGAACATGATCGCCTTTCCCCGCCGTCTGCAGGCCGAGCGCCTGCAAACCCCACAGGCCCTGCGCGAAGCCCAGGAATTGCGCTACAAGGTCTTCAGCAGCGAATACGATGCCCAGCTCAAGGGCGCCGAACAAGGGCTGGACATCGACGAGTTCGACGAGCACTGCATGCATATCGGCGTGCGCGACCTCGGCAGCGGGCAACTGGTGGCGACCACGCGCCTGCTGGACCGCCAGGCCGCCGGTCGCCTGGGGCGTTTCTACAGTGAGGCGGAATTCGAGCTGCACGGCCTGACCGAACTGAGCGGGCCGGTACTGGAAATCGGCCGTACCTGCGTCGACGCCGAGTACCGCAACGGTGCCACCATCGCCGTACTCTGGGGCGAACTCGCGGAAGTCCTGAACCAGGGCCAGTACCGCTACCTGATGGGCTGCGCCAGCGTCTCCATGCGCGACGGCGGCATCCAGGCCCAGGCGATCATGCAACGCCTGCGCGACCGCTACCTGAGCACAGAACACCTGCACGCCGAGCCGAAGAAACCACTACCCGCCCTCGACCTGCCGGCGAACGTGATCGCCGAACTGCCGCCATTGCTCAAAGCCTATATGCGCCTGGGTGCGAAAATCTGCGGTGAACCCAGTTGGGACACGGAATTCCAGGTGGCCGACATCTTCATCCTGCTCAAGCGCGACGAGCTCTGCCCACGCTATGCCCGGCACTTCAAGGCGGCTGTCTGATGGGGCGCCTGCTGCGCCTCAGGCGCTACAGCGGGCTGCTGACCATCCTCGGCCATGGGCTGCTGACCGCCAGTTGGCTGACCGTCCGCGAGCACTGCGGCCGCCCGCCATCGCTGGCCCGGCGCCAATACCTGACCCGCCAGTTCCTCGAGCGCATCGGCCGGCAACTGCCCTATGAACTGCGCATCGTGGGAGAACCGCCCAGGCAGTCCATGCTCTGGGTCGCCAACCATGTTTCCTGGGTCGATATCGTCATGCTGGGCCGGGTGATGCCACTGTCCTTCCTGTCCAAGGACGATGTTGCCCAGTGGCCGTTGATCGGCTGGCTGGCGCACCATGCCGGCACCTGCTTCATCCGCCGCGGCGCTGGCGAGCACGGCCAGGTCGGGCAGCAGTTGCAGGATTACCTGCGGCGCGAACACCCCCTGCTGATCTTCCCCGAAGGCACCACCAGCGATGGCACTGGCGTACGCACCTTCCATCCGCGCCTGCTGGGCTGTGCCCTGGAAACCGCTACGCCGGTGCAACCCGTTGCCATCCGCTACCGCCGCCACGACCAGGCGGACCCGCTCAGCCCGTTCCTCGGCGATGACGAGTTGACCAGCCACCTGCAACGGCTGCTCGCCAGCGGCCAGGCCAGCGTGGAAATCCACTTCCTGCCGCCGATCCAGCCCCACGGCCTGGACCGCTCGACCCTGGCGCGCCGCGCCCGGGAAAGCATCGCCGCAGTACTGGCCGACGAACAGCCCGCCACCCCGACTGCCCGCTGCGCCTGAGCCTCGCCGAGGGAGCGCCCTTGGACGAGGCTTTCGTGCCCGACGGCGCCCGCTCCTGCTATCCCCCAGCCTGGACGCCGTCTAGAAATCCCGCCGGTAGAACAGGTCCAGGGAGCTGGCCAGGCCACTGGCGGCTTCCAGGAAGATACGCCGGGTCAGGCGGTAGCGCAGGGCGATGGTGTTGGCCGGCTCGAACACGCCGACCCCATAGCGCAGCGACAGCCGCTCGGTGATCTGCCCGCTGGCGACCACGCTGGTGCTGCTGCCGCTGCCTTCGGTATCGAGCATGAAGTCCTCGATTCCCAGTTGCTCCGCCAGGCCGCCGGCGAACGAGGAGCCGCCCATCAGGCCGAGGCCCAGTGCCGCCTGCGCCAGCAGGTTGCTGTCGCCGCTGTCCGCGCCGAGGGCACGCCCCAGCACCAGGTAGGCCAGGGCCTGTTCCTGGCTCATCACCGGCTCGGAGAACACATCGATGCGCGGCTGCTCGGCGCTACCGGAGATACGCAGGCCCGCCACCACATTCTCGGCCTCGATGCGGCGGATCGCCTCGATATCCAGGTACGGCTGCGACAGCAGGCCAGTGAACAGCAAGCGCGCGCGGCGAATCGTCAGGCGCTGGCCATAGGCCCGGTAGCGGCCATTGTTGAGGTTGAGTTCGCCCCTGGCATCGAGGTCGTTGCCGATGTGCAGGTGGCCCGCCAGGTCCGCGGTCAGGCCGAAGCCGGAGAAGCGCAGGCGCTCCCGGCCGACCTCGACGGCGATGTCCATGCGCACCGCCAGGCCGTCATCCCTGGCTTCCTGCTGTTGCCCGACGATCTCTGCATCCTGCGACACTTTTACCGTCGATGGCGGCAACTCACGCACGGTGATGGCGCCACGCGGTACATCGACCTTGCCGCTGATCGCCAGTTGCCGCTCGACCAGGGTGATGCGCAGGTCCGGGCTGACATCGAGCTCGGCATAAGGCTCGACGGCGACCGGCAAGTCGCTGCCACTGACCCGCAGGTCCAGGTCCAGCCCCTCGCGCCAGTCGAGGCTGCCGTTCAGTTGCCCCCGCCCGCGCTCGCCACTGCGCCA
The DNA here is from genome assembly GCF_004327335.1 of Stutzerimonas kirkiae. Taxonomy (GTDB): domain Bacteria; phylum Pseudomonadota; class Gammaproteobacteria; order Pseudomonadales; family Pseudomonadaceae; genus Stutzerimonas; species Stutzerimonas kirkiae. The sequence continues at coordinate 103,163 of NZ_QJUO01000010.1, forward strand.
GTCGCCTTCCAGTTGCAGGCTTTCACCGTCGATCAGCACGTTGGCCCGCAGGGCCTCGATCGTGACCGGCAGTTCGTTGCCGGCAATTTCGCCACTGCTGAGCACCAGGCGCCCGTTGACCTCCGGTTGCGTCAAAGTGCCGGACAGGCGCCCGGAACCATTGAGCTGCCCCTCCAGCCGATCGACCTGCAGTACGAAGGGACGCGCCACGGCCAGGTCCAGCCCGGTGAGCTGGAAATCGCCTGACAGCGGCTTGAGTTCGCCGCGCGGGTCGATGCTGAGCTGCAACGCCAGCGTGCCCAGGTCGCCGCCATCGAAACGCAGGTTGCCATCGACCTTTTGCGGCGTCAGCCGGCTGTCCAGCGACAGCGTCTGGTAGGGAAAGTCCAGCCATTCGCCCGACTCGCGCAAACGCAATACGCCGGGGCCGGCATCCAGGCTGATGCGACCGTCAGGGCCGGCGCTCGGCAAGTCGAGATGGATATCGGCACTGAGCACGCCCTGCCAGGCAATATCGTCGGGCAAATAGGGTTGCAGGCTCGCCAGTTGGAAATCCCGCAGGCGATAGCGGATCTGTGGTTCGGGCATCAGCCGCTGTTTCTCGGCGCACAGGCTGGCCGGCCCGGACACCCAGCAATGCGCGCCCAGCTCGATACGCCCGTTGCCCAGGCGCGACAAGGCGGCGGGCGCCTGCAAACTCCAGCGCTGGCGCTGGGCATCCAGGTCCAGTCGGGTCAGTTGCCCGTGCCAGTCATCGCCACGCAGACCACCATCGAGCCCCAGCGCCAACTTCAACAGCGGGCCTTGCAACGCTAGTGCCGCCTCATGGCGCTGGCGGGTACCACTGGCGTTCAGCGTCGCCTGCCCCAGTTCGGTCTCGCCAACCCGGATGCCATCGGCCTTGATGCCGAGCCGCGCCCGCTCGCCCGCCCCAAGCAAGGCGTCCAGTTGCAGTTGCCCGACCTTGTTATCCTCGAAGGCCAGGCGTTGCCCGCCAAGGCTCAACTCGCCTTCGGGCGAGCGGGCGCTGCCGGCCAGTTTCAATGCCCCGGACAATTGCCCCGCCAGCCCCGGCCAGAGCTGGCCCAGGTTGCGCAGGTCGAGGTCGAGCTGGCCGGCCAGGCGCTCGGCCCAGCGACCGCTGCCCTGCACACTGTTATCGCCCAGTCGTATCTGTAGCTGCTGCACGGTCCACTGCTCGCCCGCCCCACTCGCCAGCAGTGCCAGGCGCGCCGGACGCCGCCGCAGTTCACCCTGCAGGTCCAGTTCGGCATCCGCCCTCAGCACACCGTCTCGCAAGCCGCCCTGGCTCCTCAACGTGCCAGCCAGCTTGCCGGGCAGCTCGGCGAGCCAATAGGCAGGGTCGAAATCACTCAGGGCCAGGTCCGCCGTCCAGTCGATGGCATCGGCAAAGCCCGCACTCAGGCTGCCAGCGACACGCCCCTGCCCCGCCACCAGCTCCAGTTGCGGCAAGTGGATTTCCTGCAGCGTGCCACTGAATGGACTGACCAGGGTGAAATCACCCGCAGGCCCACCAAGGCTGGCATCGAGGTTGCCCAGGTAGCGGCCATCGTCATACTGGACCTGCGCCTGCAGCCGCCGCAGCGTGACCGGTGGCGCCTGCTCGAGCGGGTACAGGCGCTGCCAGGGGAATTCGTTCCAGTGCAGCGAGGCATTCGCCTGCAAGCCCTCGGCCCAGCCGAAGTCGCCTTCCAGGGCCAGCCGCTGTTTCTCGCCGGCGTCCAGCTCCAGTACCTGCAACTGCGCACCTTGTGCCGTTACCCGCGTCTCCAGGGCCAGGCGGACCACACCGCCCTTGCCCGGCAAGCGTCCCGTGCCCAGCACGATGTAGCCATCCTGCAGATCGCCCCTGGCGGTCAATTCCAGTTCATCCAGGCGCAGCGTATCGGGCAATTCCGGGCTGGCCTTGAAATCCCGCACCTGCAACCGGAAGCTGCCCGGCAGATGCTCATGCAAGGGTTGCAGGCTGCCATTCAACTCGGCCGCCAGGTAGCCCTCGCTGCTGAGCGCGAGCACCAGGTCTTCCCGCACGCTACCGGACACATCGAACGTCACCTGCCAGGGCCGCGCATCCGGCGCCGGCAGGCTGGCCTGCCCGGTCAACGCCAGGGGCCAGTCGCCTTGCGGGTGCAAAGTGCCCGAGAGCTCGGCCTGCAAGCCCTCGCGTATCACCCGCAGGGCAGCGATCTGCACGCCCGGCTCCCGCCAGTCGGCTTCGAGATAGACACTGCGCAGCAATTCGTCGCCATTCAGGTTCAGCGGGCCGATATCGACACGTGAAAGCTGGATAGCCACTGGCAGGCGGATATCCGGCAGTTCGAAAGGCTCGTCGCTGGCCGGCTCCGTCGAGGGCGGGAAGACCAGTTCGACCCTGGCCGCGCTCAGTTCATCGATGCACAGGCGCAGGCGCAGCAGGCAGGACGGCGACCACTGCAAACGCGGCGCCTGCACCCGGACCTGCTGCCCGCCATGCTGCCATTGCAGGCTCTGCGCCTGCCAGCGCCCGCCCAGGCGCCCGTCGAAGCCCTCGACCTGCAGGCCCGGCACCCAACCCAGCAGCCAGCGGCTCCCGGTCTCGCTGGCCAGCAGGCTGGCGATCGCCAGCACGACGACCAGCAGCATGGCGGGCAGCACCGCCAGCCCGATGCGGACGCTTCGCCTCATAGTTCAGGCCCCATGGAAAAGTGCAGGCGTACGCCACCATCGCCATCGAGCGGGTGCGCCAGGTCGATACGGATCGGCCCTACCGGGGAAACCCAGCGCAGGCCAAGCCCCACGGCGCTCTTGAGCGATGGGAAATCCAGCGAATTGAACGAATTGCCCTGGTCGACAAAGGTCGCCAGGCGCCAGCGTTCGGCGATCGAATACTGGTATTCCACGCTCATGGCGAACTGGTAACGGCCACCGATGCGGTCGCCATCGGAGTTGGTCGGCGAGAGGCTCTGGTAGTCGTAGCCCCGCACGCTCTGGTCGCCACCGGCGAAATAGCGCAGCGAGGGCGGTACCTTGGTGTAGCCATCGGTCAGGTTGCCGCCCAGTTGCACACGACCGAGAAAGCGATGAGTGCGCGCCAGGGTGGTCAGGCCCTTGAGTGTGGCGTTGCCATGGATCAGGTTGGCATCCGACAACACGCCTTCCTTGGCCGCCGACAGTTCGAACTGCAGGCGATAGCCCCGGCTCGGGTCCAGGCGGTTGTCACTGCGCAGATAGCTGTAGCTGACCCCAGGCATCAGCAAGGTGCTCAGCCCGGAGTCGTCGCCCAGGCGATACTCCTCATGCTGCCACTTCAGCGACAGCACACGTTGCCAGCCACTCGGCAGTTCCCGGTGCCACTCCGGGCCCAGGGTCAGCAGCCGGCTGAGGCTGTCGGTATTGGCCAGTTCCTCGTACTGGTAGCCGGCGACATAGCGCATCTTGTTGCTCAAGGGCGGGTCGAGCGGTACTTCGTACCAGAGCCCGACGTTCTGCCTTGGCGCCGACAGCTCGGTTTGCACGCCATAACTGTGGCCTTGCGGATTGACCCAGTGGCGGGTCCAGTCGAAACGGACGCGCGGCCCCACGTCGGTCGAAAAGCCCAGGCCGAGCCCCAGGGTGCGAGGTTTGCGGGTGGTCAGCAGCACATCCACGGGAATACGCTGCTGCTCGGCGCGCTCCGGATTGGCATCGACCCGTACGCCGTCGAAATAGCCACTGGACTGCAGCGCCTGGTTCAGCTCGGCGATCAGTTCGGAATCATAGGGTGTGTCGGCCTTGAACGGCACCATGCGTGCCAGCAGGCCTTCGTCGAAGGGGAAATCGCCCTGGAAAGCCACATCGCCAAGCCGGTAACGCCTGCCGCTGTCGAAGATCAGTTCTATATCGGCGACCCCTTCATCAGGGTCGACCAGCAAGCGCTGGCGAGTGAAACGGCCATCGAAGAAACCATGCCTGGAGGCCTGGTTGAGGAACTGCTGCTTGGCATCCTCGTAACGTCCGTGATCGAGCACGTCGCCTTCCTTCAGAAGGCCGCGCGGCACACGGAAGGCCGCCAGGTCGGCGGCTTCGCCATCCAGCCCGAGCACCACGCCGCGCAGGCGCACCGGCTCGCCGGGAACCACCTTCAGCAGCAGGCGCGGCGTCTCGCCGCCAATCACTTCGCTGTTCACCTGGCCTTTGTAGTAACCCAGCGCCTGCATGGCCTTTTCCGCCTGCTGCAGGGCGATCCGGCTGTAACGCAGCAACTCCCGCTCATCGCGATCGCCCAGTTCACCGACATAATTCTCGATGTTCTGTCGCAATGCGCGATTGCCCGGCTTGACCTCGACATCCAGTTCAGCGGCCATCGCCCAGGTTCCTGTCAGCGACAGCAAAAGGCCCAGGCAGGCGCCGTAGCATTTGAATTCTTTCATGGCTGCGAATGCTAGGGGTTGTTGATGTTCAGCCGCAAGCGACCATGCGGACGACATCCGCGTATAAGTCTGCCTTGCACGTTATTACCCGCGGCCATGCCGACATACTTCGCCAGTGTCTTCATTCCCGCGTGGCGGCATGGAAGAACACATGCTCGAGCACCGGGCCGATGGCGATCTGCCCCAGCTCCTCGTAACCCTGCTCACGGAAATAGTCCAGATAGTGTGGATTGCCGGTATCGATGACCAGGCCCTGTGACTGTTTATCCTCCACACACCATTCATGCACCGCCTGCAGCAATTGCTCGCCATACTGCTGCCCCTGATATTGCGGATGCACGCCGATCAGCGGCAGCACATGGAAAGGCCCCGGAGGAAGCGATGCCAGCAAGGTTCGCTGATAGTCGATATAGCGCCGGGTGCTGCCAAGGCCGGCGTACAGCAGCATGCGCAGGCGCCACAGCCAGCTTTCAGTGATCGCCAGGCGCCGCTGGGGTGGCGCGATCAGCGCGACAGCGATCAACCGGTCCTCCAGCAACAGGCCGATGGCGGGCTGCTGCTGGGCGAAATGCTGGCTGACCAGGGCGCGCACGGTGGCCCGCAGGCGCCGCTCGTAACCGGGGCGGGCGGACTCGAACAGATAGGCGAACGTCGGTTCGTACAGATAGGCCTGGTACAGCAGCGAACGGGCCTCACGGGCATGGGCGGAGTCGAGTATGCGGACGGCGGCGGACATTGTCGTTCATTCCTTAAGTGACACCATGGGATCATGGTATCAGCGGCGCTGGCCCGTGCCTGGCGCTCCCTGGAAGTTCAGAACCGTCCACGGCGCCGAGGTTCCCTCCATCCGCCCGGCCTGACTAAAATGACGCGTCCACATTGAAAGGCCTGACCATGAAACTCGTTTCCTTCAACATCAACGGCTTGCGTGCAAGGCCGCATCAACTGGCCGCACTGATCGAAAAACACCAGCCCGATGTCATCGGGCTGCAGGAAACCAAGGTTTCCGACGAGCAATTCCCCCGGGCCGAGGTCGAGGCGCTGGGCTATCACGTCCACTATCACGGGCAGAAAGGACACTACGGTGTCGCCCTGCTATCACGCCAGGCGCCACTGGAAATCCACAAGGGCTTTCCCGGCGACGGTGAAGATGCGCAGAAACGCTTTATCTGGGGCCGTTTCGCCGATGCCCGGGGCAACCCCGTGGTGGTGATGAACGGCTATTTCCCACAGGGCGAAAGCCGCGATCATCCGGTCAAGTTCCCGGCCAAGAACCGCTTCTATGCCGATCTGCAAGCGCTGCTGGAAGAGCGCTTCACCCCCGGGGACGCGCTGGCCATCATGGGCGACTTCAATATCTCGCCCCAGGATTGCGACATCGGTATCGGTGAGGCCAACGCCAAGCGCTGGCTGCGTACCGGCAAGTGCAGCTTCCTGCCGGAGGAGCGCGAGTGGCTGGAACGGCTCAAGAGCTGGGGCCTGCAGGACAGCTTCCGGGCCCTGTACCCCGAAGTGGATGACCGTTTCAGTTGGTTCGACTACCGCAGCCGCGGCTTCGAGGACGAACCCCGCCGTGGCCTGCGCATCGACCTGATCCTCACCACCGACCCATTGCAGGCGCGCACCCGGGCCAGCGGCGTGGACTATGAAATCCGCGCCATGGAGAAACCCTCCGACCATTGCCCGGTCTGGCTGGAACTGCAGCCCTGACCGCTCGGCCAGGGTCCGTTGACGTTTCGGCGTGAGCGCGCTGGCGCCTGTTTTCACACGAGGCAAGGCGCGAGATGCGAAGTTTGCTCAGCGCAGCCTGCGCCAGGGCGCATGTCGATATCTGATGTGCCCCCCTGGAGGCAGCCATAAGCCCGAAGCCGCTGCCGGGTGCCCCGGCGGCGCACTCTCACCCGCAACACACGGTGGATTCCGCTGCCAGCTTATGGCTTCCAGCTACCCCTACTCGCCAGCCGCACGGCGAAAGACGGGCGGCGCCAGTCAGTATGCGCCGAGCAGTTCCAGCAGCGCCTGGCGCAGTTGCTCCGCGGCCAGCGGCTTATGCAGCAGCGGGATGCCGCTGGCTTCGGCCTCGCGCAAGCGCTCGGGCGCGGTGTCGCCCGTGACCAGTAGCGCGGGGATATCGTTGCCGTAATGCGCCCTCAGCATACCGATGACCTCGGCACCGGTCTGCCGCTCGCGCAAGCGGTAATCGCAGATGACGGCCTGCGGCGGCAGCCTCCAGTCCAGCGAAAAGACCTCGTCGAGGGATTCCACCGCGCGGCAGTCGCAGCCCCAGTTGCTCAGCAAGTGGCGCATGGCCAGGCGCACGGACTCGTCATCGTCGACGACCAGCACCCGCTTGCCCTCCAGGCTGGTATCGCGCAGGGCCTGGAGCGGCGGGTTTTCCAGTCCACCGGCCGGTAGCGCATCCTGCGCCAGTGGCACTTCGACACGGAATACGCTGCCACGCCCCAGGCGCGAGACGAGGGACAGGCGATGGCCCATGGAGCGCGCCAGGCCTTCGGCGATCGCCAGCCCCAGGCCCAGCCCCTTGCGCCGGTCCCGCTCCGGATTGCCCAACTGGTGGAACTCGCGGAACACCTCGCGCCGCTGTTCCGGCGCGATACCGATACCGGTATCGAAGATTTCTATGACGACCTGCCGGCCACGGCAACGACACGCCACCAGTATCCCGCCCTGCTCCGTATAGCGAATGGCATTGGAAATCAGGTTGCGCAGCACCAGCTCCAACAGGGTCGGATCGGAAATGACGACGTGCCGGGTTTCCCGGGAGCGGTAGATCAACGCCTTGGCATCCGCCTGCGGCGCGAGCTCCTGCTCCAGTTTGTAAAACAGCGACTGCAACGCGAACGGCATGGGCTTGGGGCGCACCACGCCGGCCTCGATGCGGGAAAAATCCAGCAGCGTGTTCAACATGTCCGCCGAGGCCACGCCGGCCGCCCTGGCATTCTCGAGGCCCTGACGCTGAACATCGTCCAGGCGGCTGTAGGAGAGCGCCTCGAGGAACAGGCCCAGGGCATGGATCGGCTGGCGCAGGTCGTGGCTGGCCGCCGCGAGGAAACGCGACTTGGCCTGGTTGGCCCGCTCGGCTTCTTCGCGGGCGGCGCTGGCCAGGGCCTTCTCGGTCTCCAGTCGCGCGATCAGGTCGAGGTTCTCGAAACGCAGCTTGATCGAGTTGCTCAGGCCACGGCCGATGATCCGCGCCTGGCCGTACTGACCGACCACATACAGCAGGCAGCAGATCCCCATGGCCTGATAGAGCAGCCCGTCCATCACCAGGAAGCGAATCGCAGCCAGCAACAGCATCGGCAGCATCAGCCCCAGGTAGAGCCGGATGATCGGCGACAGCAGCGACACGGCATTGCTGCTGATGGCCGCCATCAATGCCAGGAGCAGGGCCGTCGCGGCGGCTGGGGTGCTTTCCTGCAGCACCAGCCAGCAGAAAACGCCCCAGGCCACGCCTTCGTAGATCTTGCCGACCAGCAGGAACCGCACGATCCGCGGCATATCGGCATGCTCGAAACCAAGCCGAAGCGTGCGCCTGGTGTACCAGACCAGTAGCCCACGGCCGACCATGAACGCCAGGTACCAGATGCCCAGGCCAAGCGAATCGATGGTCGCCTCCCGCACATCCACCTCACGGCTCGACTCGGCCGAGATGGCGACCTGCACTTCGCCATTGGAGAAATAGAACACCACCACCAGCAGGGTGGCCAGCACCGTGCCCACCAGCAACGAGTGCGCAATGCCATCGAGCACCAGCCGCAGCCGTTCGGCGTAAACCCGCTGGTCGTCGCTCAACGAATCAGCCCCAGCCGGCGTGCGGCGAACACCGCTTCCGAGCGGCTGGAAACCTGCAGCGCCGCCAGCATGGCCTGTACGTGCCCGCGTACCGTGTGTTCCGACAGGTTCAGGCGCCTGCCGATCATCTTGTTCGACAAGCCCTGGCACAGCAGATCCAGCACCTCGCACTGGCGCGGGGTAAGCCTCGGCCGAGGGGAAATGGCGACACTCCTGGGCGCTGGGGCGCCGTCATCGGCCAACAGCTCGCGGATCTGCTGCAGCATGCGCTCGGGTCGCTCGGTCTTGGAAATGAACGCCAGGGCGCCGCGCTCGACGGCTTCGCTAACCACCTCGGACAGGTCGAACGCCGAGACCATCACCACCTTGGCCACCGGCCACTTGCGCCGCAACGACTCGATTCCCTCCAGCCCGCTGACGCCCTGTAACTGCACATCCAGCAGCACCAGGCACGGCTCGATGTCGGCGAGGCGCAACGCCTGTTCCAGCGAACCGGCCTGGAAAATCTCCACGCACTCCAGACTGGCCTGCAGCACCATGGCGATCCCGGAGCGGAACAGGGCGTGGTCGTCGATAAGCAGTATGGGCGTGGTCTTCATCGGCCTATGAAAGCGCTTCCGCTACCGCCGCACAAGCCCCGCCAGCCAGTCCATATGGACTATGGGAAAACCACGCGCGCCGACTTATGGTTCGCCTCACTCGCCCATGCGCCGCGAACAGCAATGCCTCCGCATGCCAGCGAAAGCCTCTTATCCCACAACGCCCCTGCACGGCCGCCAGTGCCGCGTATGGCAACCTGGAACGGCCATGCCCAACAATCGCCACCCTGGCGGCGCCAGCAGCCGCTGGATCTCCGCGTTCGCCTCCGCCGTGCTCTGCTCCACGGCCTACGCCCAGATCGCCCCGGACGCCGGGCAGATCCAGCGCCAGATCGAGCAGGAACTGCGCACGCCCGATATCCAGCAGCCGCCAAAGGCCGTGGCCCCCGAGACGGTGGTGGATACCTCCGGGCCCCAGGTCGTCATCCGCCGAATCGAGCTGGAGGGCGCCAGCCTGATTCCCCACGACCAACTGATCCGCCAGTTCGAGCCCTACCTGAACCGCCCCATCAGCCTGGGCGAACTGCAAGCCGCCGCCCAGACCCTGGTCGGCGTGTACCGCGAGCGCGGCTGGTTCGTCCGCGTCCAGTTGCCCGAACAGGATGTCAGCGACGGCACCCTGCGGGTTCGCGTGATCGAGGGGCACTTCGGCCGCATCGACCTGCAACCGGGCGACAGCCGCGCCAATGCCGAGTTCGTCGCCAACACCGTCGGGCGGCATCTGGAGGCCGGCCAGCCCTATTCGCTCGCGGCCCTCGAACGCGGCCTGCTGCTGGCCAACGACCTGCCCGGCGTGCGCGCCGACGGCACCCTGCGCGCTGGCCAGGCGCAAGGCACCAGCGACCTGGCCCTGCGCGTGAGCGACACGCCACTGATCAGCGGCGCGCTCGGCGCCAGCAACTACGGCAACCGCTTCACCGGGCGCGGCCAGGGCTTCGCCAGCCTGGCGCTGAACGGCCCCAGCGGCTACGGCGATCGCCTGCAATTGAGCGGCCTGCTCGCCGAGCACCTCGACTACCTCGGCGCCGACTACAGCCTGCCGCTGGGCCATGACGGCCTGCGCGCCAGGCTCGGCTACAGCCAGGTGCACTATCGCCTCGGCAAGGACTTCGCCATTCTCGACAGCAAGGGCGAGACCCGCACTGTCCGCGCCGGCCTGGACTATCCCCTGCTGCGCAGCAGCCAGCACAACCTGTGGCTCGGCCTGGAACAGGCCCAGGCCCGCCAGGAAGATGAAACCCTGGGCATCACCCTGCGTGAGCGCCGCCTGGCCACCACCACCCTGGAACTGCGTGGCGATGCCCGCGACGCCTGGGGTGGCGGTGGCCTGAACAGCGGCCGCCTGGCCCTCAGCGGTGGCCGCGCCGACCTGCGCCTGGCCGCCGACCGCGCGCAGGACGCTGGCGGCGCCGGCATCGACGGCGACTTCGCCCACCTGCGCCTCGACCTGCGCCGCGACCAGGTGCTCGCCCCGTCGCTGTACCTGCGCGGTCGGTTCAGCAGCCAGTTGGCCTTCGACAACCTCGACTCCTCCCAGCAGTTCAGCCTCGGCGGCCCCTACGGCGTACGCGGCTACCCGGTCAACGAGGCCAGCGGCGACAGCGGTGCCCTGCTGCAACTGGAACTGCACAGCCTGCTGCCCTGGGCCGGCATCCCCGGCCTGGACGGCTACGCCTTCCTCGATGGCGGCGTGATCCGCCAGCGCCACACCACCTGGCAGGGCTGGGATACCGCCGACAGCGGTCGCAACAGCTACGCGCTCTACGCCGCAGGCCTGGGCCTGTCCTGGAGCCACCCCAGGGGTTTCGCCATCAACGGCGTGCTGGCGACCCCCCTGGGCAACAACCCCGGCAGCGGCGAAAGCGACCACGACCAGGACGGCACCCGCAGCGGCCCACGCGCCTGGCTGAGCCTCAGCCAGGCGTTCTAGACCAACGACCGGCGGCCTGACTCGCCCTTGATCCCATGCCGGTTCACCGGCACCGAATCCCTCGCAGGGAGGTACACCGACATGTGGCACCACGGCAGCATCAACCGCGCTTATCGACTGGTCTTCAACCGCGCCCGGGGCACCTGGGCCGTGGCCCCGGAAACCGCCCGGGGCCAGGGCAAGGCCGCGGCGGCCGTGGGCGGCGCTACCGTCACGGGGCAGTTCGCCTTCTCTGCGCGCCGGCTGCGCCTGGCGATACTCGCCGGCCTCGGCCTGCTCGCCCTGCCCTCGTCGGGCTTCGCCCTCGACGCCGGCGCCCTGCCCAGCGGTGGCAAGGTCATTGCCGGCCAGGCCGATATCGGCCAGAGCGGCACCAGCCTCACGGTGAACCAGGGCTCCGACCGCGCCATTATCGACTGGCAGTCCTTCGATATCGGTAAAGACGCCAGCGTGCGCTTCAACCAGCCCGGCGCCCATGCCGCAGCGCTCAACCGGGTCACCGGCGGCAGCCGCTCGCAGATCCTGGGCAACCTCTCGGCCAATGGCCAGGTGTACCTGGTCAATGGCGCCGGCGTGCTGTTCGGCCAGAGCGCACAGGTCGACGTCGGCGGGATCGTCGCCTCGACCCTGGCCATCAGCAACGAGGATTTCCTCGCCGGCAAGGATCGCTTCACCCTGACCGAGAACAGCACCGGCGAGGTGATCAACCAGGGCAGCATCACCGCCACCAACGGCACCGTGGCCCTGCTCGGCACCTCCGTGAGCAATACCGGCAGCATCCAGGCCGATGGCGGCAATGCCATTCTCGCCGCCGGCCGGGAAATCACCTTCGCCGCCGGCGCCGACGGCCACCTGCAGATCGCCGTGGACGCCTCCGAGCTGCAACTGGCGGTGCACAACGGCGGCGCCATCGTCGCCGACGGCGGGCAGATCGTGCTCAACGCCCAGGGCGCCAATGCCCTGGCCTCGGCGGTGGTCAGCAACAGCGGCACCCTGCAGGCGCGAACCGTGGCCGAGCGCGAAGGCAGGGTCCTGTTGCTGGCCGACCTGGACAAGGGCGGCAGGGCCGAAGTGGCCGGCACCCTGGATGCCAGCGCGCCCGCCGCTTCCAACCCCAAGGGCGGCAACGGCGGCTTCGTCGAGACCAGCGCGGCCAAGGTCGGCATCGCCGCCGATACCCGCGTCAGCACCAAAGCCGAGCAGGGCCAGACCGGCACCTGGCTGATCGACCCCACCGACTTCACCGTCTCCGCCGGCAGCGCGACGAAGACCGACAGCGGCATCGGCGCCGAGACCCTCAACGCCAACCTGGCCAACACCAGTGTCACCCTGCAGACGGTGGCGACCGGCAGCGAAGCCGGCGATATCCACGTCAATGCCGCCGTGACCTGGAGCGCCGACACCACCCTCACCCTCAACGCCCACGGCGACATCAATATCAACGCCGCCATCACCGCCACCGGCGACAGCGCCGGGCTGGTGCTCAACCATGGCGGCTACGCCCAGGACAGCACGGTCGCCAGCGGCAGCGACTACAACATCGGCGCGCCGGTCACGCTCTCGGGCAGCAATGCGAGCCTGAGCATCAACGGCGAGGCCTACACGCTGATCCACAGCATGACGCAGTTGGACGCCATCGACAGCACCGGCCTGGGCGGGCGCTATGCCCTGGCGCAGGATCTGGATGCCAGCGGCACCACTTACGGCCAGGCAGTGGTGGGCAGCACCTTCACCGGCATTTTCGCCGGGCTGGGGCACAGCATCAGCGACCTGACCATCGAATCGGCCCATGGCTATCTCGGCCTGTTCGGGAGTACCGGCACCGACGCGCTGATCCGCGACATCGGCCTGCTGGGTGGCAGCGTGACGGGCACGGGTACCGGCTACAACCACCTCGGCGGGCTCGTCGGCTACAACTACGGCGGCACCATCAGCAACGCCTATGCCACCGGCAGCGTGACCGGCACCGGCACGTACAACTACCTCGGCGGGCTCGTCGGCCTCAACTACTACAACGGCACCATCACCAACGCCTATGCCACCGGCAGCGTGACCGGCACCGGCACCGGCACGTACAACTACCTCGGCGGGCTCGTCGGCTACAACTACAACGGCACCATCAGCAACGCCTACGCCACCGGCAGCGTGACCGGCACCGGCACGTACAACCGCCTCGGCGGGCTCGTCGGCTACAACAACAACGGCACCATCAGCAACGCCTACGCCACCGGCAGCGTCAACGGCACCGGCACGTACAACCGCCTCGGCGGGCTCGTCGGCTACAACAACGGCACCATCAGCAACGCCTACGCCGCCGGCAGCGTCTCCGGCAGCGGCACGTACAACACCCTCGGCGGGCTCGTCGGCTACAACGACGACGGCACGATCAGTAACGCCCACTGGGACAGCGGCTCCACCGGCCAGGCCCAGGCCGTAGGCACCGGGACAAGCGCCACCAACACCACCGATATCGCCGCCAACCGCTACGCCCATACCGCCTACGCCAGCTTCGGCACCTGGAGCGAAGACGCCCCCGGCGTCTGGGTCGCCCGCGATGCCGATGGCGCGCCGCAGTGGGTGATGCTCGAAGGTTCGACCCGGCCCTTTCTCTACAGCGAATACAGCACCAGCATCGGCAATGCCCACCAGTTGCAACTGATGGCCCTGGATCTGACGGCGACCTACACCCTGGCCGCCGACATCGACGCCAGCGCGACCGATGGCAGCAACGCCAGCGGTATGTGGAGCACGGGCGGCTTCGATCCCATCGGCGACGCCAGCAATGCCTTCACCGGCAGCCTGGACGGCCAGGGCCACGTGGTCTTCGAGCTGAGCATCAACCGCGCAAGCGAAAGCTACGTCGGGCTGATCGGCCATGCCGGCAGCGGCAGCAGCATCCGCGATATCGGGCTGACGGATGCCGAGGTGAACGGGGGCGACTACGTCGGCGTGCTGGTGGGCTCCAACAGCGGCAGCATCGGCAACGCCTGGAGCAGCGGCAGCGTATCGTCCGGCGGCAGCAACATCGGCGGCCTGGCGGGCTCCAACCAGGCCAGCGGCAGCATCGACGAGGCCTCTTCCGCAGCCGAGGTATCGGGCGCCAACGTAACCGGCGGCCTGGTCGGGCAGAACCACGGCAGCATCACCGGTTCCCATGCCAGCGGCAGCGTCACGGCCACGACTGACAACATCGGCGGGCTGGTCGGCTGGAGCGGCGGCAGCATCGACAACGCCCATGCCAGCGGCAGTGTGACTGGCCGCAACAACGTCGGCGGGCTGGTCGGCGGCAACTCCGGCAGCATCGATGACGCCTATGCCACTGGCAGCGTCAACGGCACCGGCACGTACAACTACCTCGGCGGGCTCGTCGGCTACAACAGCGACGGCACGATCAGCAACGCCTACGCCACCGGCAGCGTCTCCGGCAGCGGCACGTACAGCTCCCTCTACCTCGGCGGGCTCGTCGGCTACAACTACGGCGGCACGATCAGCAACGCCTACGCCACCGGCAGCGTCTCCGGCAGCGGCACCAGCACAACCAACTACCTCGGCGGGCTCGTCGGCTACAACTACGGCGGCACCATCAGCAATGCCTATGCCACCGGCAGCGTGACCGGCACCGGCGCAAACAACTACCTCGGCGGGCTCGTCGGCATCAACGTAGGCAACATCAGCAACGCCTACGCCACCGGCAGCGTCAACGGCACTGGCACTGGCACGAACAACCGCCTCGGCGGGCTCGTCGGCAACAACGTAGGCACCATCACCAACGCCTACGCCACCGGCAGCGTCAATAGCACCGGCACCGGCACGTACAACCACCTCGGCGGGCTCGTCGGCTACAACAACAACGGCACCATCACCAACGCCTACGCCACCGGCAGCATGACCGGCACCGGCGCAAACAACTACCTCGGCGGGCTCGTCGGCTACAACTACAGTGGCACCATCAGCAACGCCTATGCCACCGGCAGCATGACCGGCAGCGGTACAAACAACATCCTCGGCGGGCTCGTCGGCTACAACGGCGGCACGATCAGCGATGCCTTCTACGCCACCACCGATGCCGATGACAATGCCATCAACAGCGGCTCCGGCTACAACGCCCTGGGCACCGCCAAGACCCTGGCCGAATTGCAAGACCTGTCCACCTTCGCCGCCTGGGGCAGCGACATCGACGCCCAAGGCGGCAGCGGCAGCGTCTGGCGTATCTACGATGGTTATACCACCCCGCTGCTGCGCAGCTTCCTGACCCAGGTGACGGTGAACGCCGACCTGTCCGCTGCCGGCAAGACCTACGATGGCGACCTCGCCAGCGGCGGCGCGAACTACGCCACCGACCTGTCCGGCGCCAACCTCGACGGCAGCCTGAGCTACGCCACCCACTCGAAGAATGCCGGCACCTACAGCACTGTCGATGGCAACCTGATCTTCGACGGCCTGTACTCCGGCCAGCAGGGCTACGACATCCGTTATGCGAACGCCGAGTTGGCCATCGACAAGGCTGACCTCACCGTCACTGGCCTTTCCGCCAACAACAAAACCTATGACGGCACCGCTGCCGCTGCCCTGACAGGCACCGCCAGCGTCACGGCCATCGGCACCGACGTGATCGTCGTTGCGGGTACAGGCACCGGCACCTTCAACGACAAGAACGCTGGCACCGACAAAACCGTAACCGTCACGGGCTACACCCTGAGCGGCACCGATGCCGACAACTACAACCTGCTCCAGCCCACCGGGCTGACAGCTACCATCAACAAGGCCCAGGCCACCGTCACCGCCAACAGCGCCACCCGCACCTACAACGGCCAGCAACAGAGCGTAACGGGCTTTACCGCCAGCGGCCTGGTCAACGGCGAGAGCGAAAGCGTGCTCGCCGGCGTGACCACCGGCGGCGGCAGCGGCACCAACGCCGGCAGCTACCTGCTGACCGCCAGCGGCAGCGATGGCAACTACGCGCTGACCTTCGTCGAGGGCGTGCTGACCATCGACAAGGCGGCCCTGACCGTTACCGCCAA
>NZ_QJUO01000011.1 GCF_004327335.1 Stutzerimonas kirkiae
TCAGCCTGGCGCTGTCCGCATCGCCGTCATTGTCGGTCAGGGTATAGCTGAACACCTCGCTCAGGGTCTCGCCGTCCTTCAGCGCATTGACCTCGGCATTGTCGTTGTCCAACTGGTAGCTGTAGCTGCCGTCCGGGGCGATGGTCAGCGTACCGAACTCGCCCTCGATGGTCAGGACGCCGTTGCTCTGCGTGGAGGTGTTGCC
Source organism: Stutzerimonas kirkiae (assembly GCF_004327335.1). GTDB lineage: Bacteria > Pseudomonadota > Gammaproteobacteria > Pseudomonadales > Pseudomonadaceae > Stutzerimonas > Stutzerimonas kirkiae. Next base: position 206 of record NZ_QJUO01000011.1, read on the forward strand.
CGCGACGTTGTCGCTGCCGATGGCGGTGACAGTCGCGCCATCCGCGCCGATACGGTCTTCCTCGTCGTCGCTGGCCGCACCTATGCCGCCAATCACATTGCCAGTGACCGGCGCCAGGGCATCTTCGCCGACGCGGTTGGCATCGTCCTCGGCCAGCGGCGCATCGTCGATGATATTGATCACCAGCTTGCCGTTGGCGCTCTCGCCGCCGGCATCTGTCACCACCAGGGGAATCTCGTCCAGGCCATTGTCGGCATGGGCCGGCAAGGCGTTGTCGTAAGGCGTGCTCAGCTCATAGCCGTAGTGCAGCTTGCCGACGGTCGGCACGCCCCCCACGGAAGTGATGGCGTCGAAGCCGGTGATGGTCAGGCTGCCATGGTCGGTCGTGAGCGTGACATGGCTTGCCGGGGCGGCCGGATCGAGGGCCTGCAAGATCGCCAGGTCCAGCTCGACACCGCCGATGATCAGCTTTACCAGGCCATCGGCCGCGCTGATATCGATGACCCCAGTGGTCTTCTCGGAGCCATCGCCCTCCACCAGGCCGGACTCCCATACCGTGGCCTGCCCGATGCTCGCGACAGTCGCGGGATCGTCGGCACCGTTGCCGTCCTCCGGCACGATGGTCGGCGGGCCGTCGGTCTTGCCGTCGATGGTAATGGTCAGCGTGGCGGTGGACGGGTCGCCATCGCCATCGGTCAGGGTGTAGGTGAACACCTCGTCCAGGGTCTCGCCATCCTTCAGCGCGTTGACCTCGGGCTTGTCGTTGTCCAGCGTATAGGTGTAGCTGCCGTCCGGGTTCAGCGTCAGGCTGCCGTACTGCCCGGTGATCGTGCTCGAGACATTGCCATCCGGCACGTGGGAACCCGACGGCACGCTGCCCGGCACGACGCCGGTGACCATCGCACCATCGGTGCCCTGGGTATCGGCTGCATCGCCCGGTACCTGGCCCGTCACCACATTGCCAGCGACCGACGGGCTGTTTTCGTCGATCTCGTTGGCATCGTTTCGCGCCACGGGAACGTCATCGACAATATTGATGACCAGGTTGCCAACCGCCTCATCCCCGTAGCCATCGATCACTTTCAGGCCAATCGTTTCGCTGTTGCTGCGCCCGACGTCCGGGTCGAGCGGGTCGGCCGGGGTGGTCTGCACATTTTCCAGTTCATAGCTGAACTGCAATTCGCCCAGGGTCGGTACCGCGCCACCGCCAACGCTACTGGTGACGTCGAACCCGGTCAGGGTCAGCTTGCCCTCGGGGGTATCGATTTCGATATGGGTGGCCGGGTCGAGCGGGTCCAGTGCCAGCAACGCCGACAGGCTGACAGGCTCGCCAGCAATCTCGATGGAACCCAGCCCGTTCGGCGTGCTGATGGTGATGCTGCCCGTGCTGACATGGCTGCTGTCGGAAGCGCTCAGGCCCCGTTCATATACGGTTACCTGGCCGAGGGTGGTGAAGTCCGCCGGATCATTGCCGTTCACATCCTCGGGCACGATGGAGGGCGGGCCATCGGTCCTGCCGTCGATGGTGATGATCAGCCTGGCGCTGTCCGCATCGCCGTCATTGTCGGTCAGGGTATAGCTGAACACCTCGCTCAGGGTCTCGCCGTCCTTCAGCGCATTGACCTCGGCATTGTCGTTGTCCAACTGGTAGCTGTAGCTGCCGTCCGGGGCGATGGTCAGCGTACCGAACTCGCCCTCGATGGTCAGGACGCCGTTGCTCTGCGTGGAGGTGTTGCCCGCGACGTTGTCGCTGCCGATGGCGGTGACAGTCGCGCCATCCGCGCCGATACGGTCTTCCTCGTCGTCGCTGGCCGCACCTATGCCGCCAATCACGTTGCCAGTGACCGGCGCCAGGGCATCTTCGCCGACGCGGTTGGCATCGTCCTCGGCCAGCGGCGCATCGTCGATGATATTGATCACCAGCTTGCCGTTGGCGCTCTCGCCGCCGGCATCTGTCACCACCAGGGGAATCTCGTCCAGGCCATTGTCGGCATGGGCCGGCAAGGCGTTGTCGTAAGGCGTGCTCAGCTCATAGCCGTAGTGCAGCTTGCCGACGGTCGGCACGCCCCCCACGGAAGTGATGGCGTCGAAGCCGGTGATGGTCAGGCTGCCATGGTCGGTCGTGAGCGTGACATGGCTTGCCGGGGCGGCCGGATCGAGGGCCTGCAAGATCGCCAGGTCCAGCTCGACACCGCCGATGGTCAGCTTTACCAGGCCATCGGCCGCGCTGATATCGATGACCCCAGTGGTCTTCTCGGAGCCATCGCCCTCCACCAGGCCGGACTCCCATACCGTGGCCTGCCCGATGCTCGCGACGGTCGCGGGATCGTCGGCACCGTTGCCGTCCTCCGGCACGATGGTCGGCGGGCCGTCGGTCTTGCCGTCGATGGTAATGGTCAGCGTGGCGGTGGACGGGTCGCCATCGCCATCGGTCAGGGTGTAGGTGAACACCTCGTCCAGGGTCTCGCCATCCTTCAGCGCGTTGACCTCGGGCTTGTCGTTGTCCAGCGTATAGGTGTAGCTGCCGTCCGGGTTCAGCGTCAGGCTGCCGTACTGCCCGGTGATCGTGCTCGAGACATTGCCATCCGGCACGTGGGAGCCCGCCGGCACGCTGCCCGGCACGACGCCGGTGACCCGCGTGGCATCGGCCCCCAGGATGTCCTTGCCGTCGCCGTCGCTGGCACCGTCGATGACGTTGCCAGTCACTGCCGGGGTGTCCTCACCGATGGTGGCCAGGTCATCCACTGCCTCGGGGACCGTATCGGTGATCTGCACGACCACCGCCCCCGGCGGCGAGGTCAGGTTGCGCTGGTCGGTAACAATGATCGGGAAGGTATCCGTGATGCTGCCATCACCACCACTGTGATCCTTGCTGCTGCCACTCTGCTGATAGGTGTAGGTGACCGTGCCGGTAAGCGGGTCATAGCCGGTCAGCGTCAGGTCGCCCTCCTTGCCGGGAATGACGACATGCGTGGTCGGATCGTTCGGGTCCAGCGCGCGCAGGGTGGTCTCCGTGACAGGCGTACCGTCGACGGAAACACTCTTCAGGCCATTGGGTGCGGTAACGACGAACGTCCCGGTGGCGGGCACCGTGGCATTTTCGGGAATGGTCAGGCTGGAAGAAGTGGAACCGGAGCCAAGCGGCACCGTGACCGATGGCATGCCACGGCTGCCGTTGTCTTCCCCTCGGTGCTCGTAGCGCCAGTCGGTGTCGAACTCACGGTCCGGAAGGCTCATGCCCAGCGGGCGGAGGATTTCCTGGATGCGCGCCACGGTAATCGGCGTGATGCCATCGGCCTCGATGATCTCGCCGATACGCACCAGCTCGACGAAATCGTGCCCGGCCGGCAGTCCGGAGCTGCCTTGCCGTTCCGGCGCACGCGGTGCCGCCTCATCACGTACCAGGCGCTCCTGCTGCGGCAGCGATTCGCTGCTGGAGACAGGCGCGCTCGACGCGATCTGGCCGAGGTCGGCCTGCTGTTCTCCAAGCAGGGTGAGCAATTGGTTGTCGCCAAAATCCAGTTCAACGCGAGCACCCGGTTCGGTGACCAGTTTCTCGTCGCGCCGCAACACATCCCCGACCTTGATCTCGCGCCGCTCGCCATTGGCCGAGACGGCCCAGGCCTGACCAACGAGAGAAGCTACGGTTGCCAGATTGTTCATAGTGGACCTCGATTCGAATTATCCCCGCCGCCCGGCAGCGGGCACACCTGAAGAATGAATATCAACGCTCGCTCAAGGCATTGGCCTTGGCGCGCAGGATGGGTTTGAGCAAATACGCCAGGATGCTTTTCTTGCCGGTGATGATGTCCAGTTGCGCGGTCATCCCCGGAATGACCGCCAGCCGCTGGGCAGACTCGGCATCGGTGGTCACCGCACGCACCAGGTAGAAGGTGTTGTCTCGTTCATCGGTGATGGTGTCGGCGCTGATATGCTGCAACTGCGCCTCCAGCCCGCCATAGATGGAGAAATCGTAGGCGTGCAGCTTGATCGTGGCCGGCAGCCCGGGACGCAGGAAGGCGATGTCCTTCGGTGCGACCCTGGCCTCCACCAGCAACCGGTCGTCGTTAGGCACGATCTCGATCACCGCATGCCCAGGCTGCACCACACCGCCGATGGTGTTGAACAGCACGCGCTGGATGGTGCCGTTGACCGGCGAACGGATTTCGGAAAACTTCACCCGGTCGGCCAGGCCATCGACATTCTTGTCCAGGCTGTTGAGTTGCGAGGATGCCTCGCTCAGTTCGGAGCGCCACAGGTTGCGGGTCGTCAGCTCGACTTCACGCAGGCGCGCGTCGGCTTCCTGGATGCCCGCCTCGATCTGCCGGGCACGCGCCGCGGCCTGCCGGCGCTCGCCATCGGCGCTCGCCTGATCGCGTTCGAGCCGCAGGATGTCGATCTCGGACACCGCCCCCGAACGCAACAGCGGCCGCGTCACCTGCAATTCCTGGCTGGACATGCGATAGGCCTGCTCGGCCGCATGCAGCCGGGCCCGCACCTCGCTCAGTTCCTGCTGGCGCTGGGCCCGCTGCTCACGGGCGATCGACAGCTTCTGCTCGAGCTCCTTGCGGCTCTCGAGGTAATAGCTGTGCTCCTGCTCCAGCACCACGCTCTGGTCGGCACTCAGTTGCGCCGGACGCTCGGGCTGGTATGGCAGGTCATCGACCAGCGCCTTCAGCCGCTCGACCTTGGCCCGCAAGGCGAATACGCGCACGCTACCTTCCTGGAAGCTGGCGACGAAACGCGTCGGATCGATGCGCACCAGTACATCGCCCCGGCTCACGGCGTCGCCCTCTTCCACGAAGACATCCTCGACCACACCGCCGTCCACCGACTGCACGATCTGCAACTGCCGGGATGGAATGATCTTGCCTTCGCCCCGCGTCACCTCGTCGATCCGGGTGAGCGCGGACCACAACAACAGCACCGCGAAGATCGCCGCGATGGAATAGAGGAGCCCACGTGCGCGCAGCACCTTCTGCCGCTCCAGCGCCAGTTCGGCGTCCTGCTCCCAGCGCGCGGAGCCATTGCGAAAGCCGGCGAACAACGGGCGGAACAGGCGATCGACCAGCGAACGGCCGAAAGCGCCCGCGCCAGACAACCTCTCAAGGTGCTCGAACGCCTGCTGCTCGGCCGGCTTCGCAGTCACATCGGGCGCTTTCTGCTGGCTCATGGCGCCACCTTCTGCAAGGTGCCCGCTTCCAGGGCCTGCAGGACACTCTGCTTCGGCCCATCGGCCAGCACACGCCCGCCATCCATCACGATCAAGCGGTCGACCAGCGCCAGCAGGCTCGTACGGTGCGTGACCAGCAGCAGTGTCTTGCCCTGGCTGAACTGCCCCAGCGCCCGCGTGACGTGGTTTTCCAGGGTGCTGTCCATGGCCGAGGTCGGCTCATCGAACAGCAGGATGCTGCTGTCGGGCATGACCGCACGGGCAACGGCGATGGTCTGTCGCTGGCCACCGGAAACACGGCTGCCGCCCTCCCCCACCTGCATGCCCAGACCATCGGCATGGGCGCCGACCAGGCCCTTCAGGCCGGATATCTCTATCGCCTCGTGCAGGCGCTGACGCTCCGGGTTGTCGACGCCAAGCGTGACGTTCTCGTAGACAGTGCCGCTGATCAGCCGGGTTTCCTGGGGGATATAGCCGATGTTGCGCCGCAGTTCGGCAGGGTCGAACTGCGCCAGGTGCACCCCGTCGACCAGGATCGTCCCGGCGGTCGGCTGGTACAGGCCCAGGATGAGCTTCTCCAGCGTGGACTTGCCGGAGCCGACCCGCCCCAGGATCGCCACCCGTTCGCCCGCGCGGATGTGCAACGAAACGTCACGGAGGACTTCGCGTTCATCGCCGGGATACTTGAACGACACATTGCGCAGCTCGATTTCGCCACGCAGCTTCGGACGGCTGACCAGTGGCTTGTCGGCACTGCGCTCCTGGCCGTTGGCCATGAGCTGCTCCAGCGAAGCCAGCGCGGTGGCGGCCTGGTAGTACTGGGTCAACAGCGAAGCGGTCTGCGAAACCGGCGCCATGGCCCTGGAGGACAGCATATAGGCGGCGATCAAAGCCCCCTGTGTCATCTGCCCGTCGATCACCAGGTAGACACCGACGATGATCATGCACACCGCCACCATCTGCTGCACCCAGGACGCCCCCGAACCCACGGAGTTGCCCAGCATGCGCAACTTGCCCGAGCAGGCGCAGAGGAACCGGGTCGACTGCTCCCAGTTGCTCTGCATGCGACTGGTGGCATTGAAACTCTTCAGCGTCTCGATGCCGCTCAGGCTCTCGATCAGGCCGGAGCTGCGCTGCGCGCTGGCCTTGCTCATCACCTCGGACAACTGGCGCATCCTGGCCTGTACCGACAGGGCGTAGAGAATGATCAACGCGGCGCCGACCAGCACGGGAATGGCCATGACCCAGGAGATCACCATGATGATGACCACGAACAGCAGGAAGAACGGCAGGTCGAGCAACGCGGTGACGGTCATCGAGCCGATGAACGAACGCACCGCCTCGAAGCCATTGACACTGGAGGCGAACGAGCCGATCGACGCCGGGCTGTGTTCCAGCCTCATTCCCAGCACACGCTCCATGATCAGGGCGGACAGCCGGGTGTCGGCGCGGCTCGCGGCCAGTTCGACGAACCAGCCACGCAACATGCGCAGCAGCAGGTCGCCACAGATCAGGATGACGGCCCCGAACGACAATACCCACAGGGTATCGGTGGCATGGTTCGGCACCACGCGGTCATACACGTTCATCACGAACAGCGGCATGGCCAGCGCGAACAGGTTGATGAAAAACGCCGCCACCAGGACATCCCGGTAAAGCACCCGGTTTTCCCTGATCACGCTCCAGAACCAGTGCCCTCTGGATGCGAGTGTTCGCTTGGCGCCGGTATCGTGCTTCTCCAGCAGGCGGAAGTCCGCCCGGCAGTACATGACGACACCGCTGTAGTTCGCCTGGAACGCGTCCAGCTCGACTTCCTGCAACTGCATGTCCAGCTCAGGAAAGCGAACCCAGGCTTTTTTCGAAGGCGCATCGACGCGCTCCAGCAGGCAAGCCTTGTTGCCTCGCTGGAGCGCGATGCACGGGAGCAGCAACTCGTTGAGACGCAACAGGTCCTGCCGCGCGAGGCGCGCGGTGAAGCCTGCCCGCTCGGCGGCGCGCGGAAAGACCGAAGGGGCCAGGCGCCCGTCGAGCAGGGGCAAGCCATCGACGATGGCGTCCCTGCTCGTCGCAACCCCATTCGACTGGGCGATCCAGAGCAGGCAGGTGCTCAGGGGATCATCGACTAAAACTTCCATCGTGCTGCTCCATCCAGTGCGGCAGTCTGGCCCGCACGATCATGCGGGTCAGACCCGTGACTTACTGGCTGCGCTTGACACTGAGTTCCACGCGACGGTTTTCCGCACGGCCATGCGCGGTCGCATTGCTGGCGACGGGCCGGTCGGCACCGGCGCCGGAAACGGAGATCGCCGCCTGCTCGACGCCATTGGCTAGCAGAAAGTCCCGCACGGCCACGGCACGCGCCAAGGACAGTTCGCGATTGAGGCTTGCAGAACCGGTATTGTCGGTATGCCCGACGATGCTCAGCGACTGTAGGCCGCCCTGCTGGGTCAGGCGCTGCACGAAGCTCTGCAGGCGCGCGACGGAACCGGCCTTGATTTCACTGCTGCCGGTATCGAACAGGGCATCGCCACTCAGCTCCAGCACTTCGCTGGCCTGGAACGGCTGGTTCAGGTAGGCGTCGCCGCCCCAGTCCCCGCCCTGGTAAGCCGCGCAGTAGCGGCTGGAGTCCGGAGCGACATCGCCGCTACGCAGATCTTCCAGGGTCGGCATCGAATCGGTGGAAACGGACAGTGACGGCAGCAACTGGCCCATGCTGTGCAGCGTGCGCAGGCGCGCTATCTGCAGGTCATAGCTGCCATCCACATAGGCACGCTCGGCCTGGAACACCTCGTTCTCGGAGTCGAGCACATCCAGCAGTGAACGGCGGCCGATATCGAACTGGTCACGGTAAGCGACCACCACGTTGGCGGCGCCATCACGGTGAGCGGCCAGGGACTGACGCTTTTCCTGCAGGTTCAGCACATCGCTGTAGGCGATGGTCGCGGTCTGCCGCAGGTCGACGCAGGCCTTGTCACGCAGGCTTTCGGCCTGGTTGATCCGGCGGAACGCCGCCCGCTCGGCGGCACGGTCACTGCCGCCACGGAACAGGTTGTAGCGGGCGCGCAGCTCGACGATGCTTTCGTTGCCGTACGGGTCCGGGTCGGTGCGGTTATCGAAGCTGTTGTTGTTCTTGTACAGCCCATGGCGCAACCCAAGCTCGAAAGTCGGATAGCGGTTGGACTTGATCTCGCCCAGGGAGGCTTCGGCGGAACGGATATTCTCGAAAGCCGCATACAGCTCGGGGTTGTTCACATAACCGCGGTCGAGGATGTCCTTCAGATCGCTTGGCACCCGCACCACTTCGGATGCAACGGGTTCCAGCGCATCGGCAGGCAGGCGCCCGACCAGACGCTGGAAGCGTGCGGTGACGCTCTGCAGGTTGGCGACCTCGGTCATCAGGTTGGAACGCGCCAGGGAAAGACGGCCGTTGATCTGTTGCAGGTCGGCCTGGTTGCTGATGCCGCTCTGGGCGCGCTCGCCTACCCGGCCCTGGACACGACGGTGGTTATCGAGGTTCTTCTGCGCCAGGGCGACCAGCTCCCGGTGGCGCTGCACACTGAGATAAGCCTCGCTCACTTCGAGCGCTTTCGTTTCCGCTTCACTCAGTAACTCGTAATAACGCACCCGGCTGGTATGTTCCGCCTTGGCCAGGCGATTGCGCACACGAAAGCCGTCGAACAACATCTGAGTCAGGGAAATCTCGGCATAGTTGCGCGAATAGTCACTGCGGCTGTCGAACTGTCGATTGCCTTGCCCGACAGAAGCATTCAAATCAATTGATGGCAAATAACCACCGAAGGCTTCGCGAGTGTCTTCACTGGCTGCATAAAAAGCCGCAAGGCGGGTTTGCAGTTCAGGATTGAACTCCAGAGACTCCTGAACGACACCCAGCAGATTATCGTTCTGCACAGCAGACGCGGCAAAAGATAAAGTTGAAAGCCCGATCAGAACCGATAGGGTAGAAGTCGTCCAGAGCTTAGGAGCAGTTATCGTTGAGCGGTGAGCATTGAACGGTGACATAAAAATCCCCAAGTTGCTTCAAGGCATTTGCCTGGTTATCAGCAGCTGATCGTACTTATCGAGAGGCGCGATCATTAATAAAGTGATTCCGCGCCGTTTATTAATGAAACAGCCAATGTTTTCCGACAGTTTTTTCTAACTGCCACAGGCACTCGAAAGCCAGCCAAGTCAAATAAAGCCTACGCTTGGCACATAATCTTCCGGGACCAACATCCAGAGCCTGCCATATAGCTCGAATATAATATTCACAATCTTCCGCGCGCACAGACGACTAAAAACCGGAAGCGCTCGAATAAAAAATATTCGAGCGCAAATCCCATTCATCTATGCACAGGAAGATTGCCCGAGCCAGGCGCGTACAAGGCGACAGCGCCACCGACCCATCCACTCGCCTGGAACCTGCAGTTCCCCCGGAAGCGGGCCCACAGGGCACCACCCATTCCCCACACACGAGGAAATGGGCTGTCGCCTGACAATATAGGGAGAGCAGCCGAACATCATAAGGCTAGATTTTCGAACCCTGAGTTAGCTGAAAGATAGCCACTCATACGCTCGAACAAAGCCTCTCCACGCCGCAAAAGGCTGGGAAGCGCGCCAAGACGCACCTTGCGGCGCGCCATCGGGCTTTGCCACAAGGGACAAGGTGCAACTACAAACGGACACGCATCGTCATGCCCATGGTCCGTGGATCGCCGGGCATGACGGCATAATCACCAAGCCCGAGCGAGGCGTACACCGCAGTGATGTAGTCCTTGTCGAACAGGTTGCGCACCCAGAACTCGACCTCCCAGCCATGATCGGAGGCGCGCAGGCCCATACGCAGATTGGTCAGGCCATGACCGGGCTGCCAACTGCCCTTGCCGCCTTCGAGCGTGCCGTAATAGCCACTGCGCACGCTCTGCTCCAGGCCAGTGAACCCCTCCAGCCCGCGACCGACGGGATGGTGGTAATCGAGGCCGGCCGAAGCATTCCATTCCGGCGCGTTGTACAGGCGCTTGCCAGAGTAATCGCACAGCGACGGAGCCAGCCCCGGCCCGCAAGGGGCATTGTCGAAGCTTCGATAGCGCGCATCGCTCCAGGCCACGCCCAGGCGCATGTCCATGCGCGAGTGCAGCCGCCACCGGGAATCCAGTTCCACGCCACGCAGGCGAGCCTTGCCGACGTTCAGCAGGTTGTTGCGCAAGGGCGGCATCCAGATATGTTCAGGCTGGCTCAGGGTCAACGCCTGGTAATCGTCCACATCGGTCTGGTAGAGGGCCAGGTCCAGGCTGGCACGCTGCTGCCAGAAGCGCGTCTTGAGCCCGAGTTCCAGCGAAGTCGCACGCTCGGCATCGAACGTCGCTGCGGCCCGGGGCCCGACGACATCGAAATTTATTCCCCCGGCCTTGTGCCCACGCGACCAGTTGGCATAGGCCAGGACCTGATCGTTGAAGCGGTAGCTGGCACCGAGCAAGGAAGAGATATCCCCCTCCCCGACGCTGTCGCGCCGGTAGTAATAATCGCCCAGCGCCAGTTCGCGCAGCAGCTCTCCACCCGCCTGAAAGATCGGCGGCAAACCATCCAGGGACACCAGGCCCGATACATTCCGCGCCACCCAGCCCTGCTTGCGCTCATAGGTGTAGCGCAGGCCACCCGTCAGCTCCAGGCGCGCCCACGGGCGCCAGGTGACATGGGTGAACAGCGCACGACTGTCGCTTTTCTGCTCGCCAGTGATCGACTGCCGCCCGCCGTCGAGCAGGAATGAAGGGACCTGGCTTGGGTGGGTCAGGCTCAAGCCCAGTCGACTCAACTCATCCATCCGGTCGGCAACGAACCAGGCACTGGCGTCCTGGCCGAACTCGACGGCATGTCGGCGATCGAGCGTCTGCTGCAAGTAGTAGAGGCCAGCGACATAGTCCAGGTCGCTGCCAAGCGCTCCGGACAACCGCAGCTCCTGACTGAACTGGCGCTGATCCAGGGATGTGTCCAGATAGGCGATCGACAGGTCCATGCCATCGGCGTCACGGGCATCGCGCAAGGTCCAGTCCCGATAGGCCGTGATACTGGTCAGGCCGAGGTCATCCGTCATCTGCCAATCCAGTTGCAGGGAGAGGGCGTTCTGATCGTTCCTGGCCTTGAGCGGCATATTGCTCCAGACCTCACGCTCGAAAGGCGCCGTGGCCAGTATGTGATACCCCAGGGCCGCGGCCCGGGCATCGCTCTGCCCACTGTAGTGGCTGGGCAATACGGTATTGGCACTGTCATCGCGCCCCACGTCGGCGATCAGCCGGGCACTCAGGTACTCGTTCGGCGTCCATAACAATTGCCCGCGCAGGGCCTGGCTGTCGATGTCGTTGAGCGAACTGCCGTCATAGTGGTTGTCGACCGTTCCATCACGTTTCCTGTCGACGAAGCTGAAACGTCCGGCCAGTACATCGTCGAGCAACGGCCCCGAGAGGGTTGCTCGGTAACGCCGCTCGCCGTACGAACCGAAGCTGGCTTCGGCCTCGACCTCGTCATGGAAGGTCGGCTGGCGCGTAGCGATGTTCAAGGCGCCGGCACTGCTGTTCTTGCCGAACAAGGTGCCCTGCGGCCCACGGAGCACTTCGATGCGTTCGATATCGAGGAGGTCGGAGAAAGCCATGCCCTGGCGCCCCAGATAGACGCCATCGACGAAAATCCCGACGCTACTGTCCAGCCCGTCGTTGTAGGCCGTGGCTCCGAAACCACGCAAGCCGTACCCGGCATGCCGCGGGCCATGTCCGGAGACGACCAGCCCGGGCGCCTGCTGCTGGATATCCCGGAGACCGTAGTGTCCGGCCTGCTCCAGTTGCTCGCCATCGAGCACCGTCATGGCGATAGGCACATCCTGCGTCACCTCCGCGCGATGCCGGGCGGAAACATCAACCGGATCGAGCGCCAGCACATCCTCCTGCCCCCAGGCATCGGCGGCAACCAGGCAGGCCAGCCCCCACGGCACGATACATCTGTACACAATTCCTCCCCACGGCGGTGCCAGGTAATACCCCATGCCTGACAATCGGTCACCCTCGGTATCGATTCATACCGAGAGCACTCTAGTTATTAGTTGGAAAGGCTCCTCTCCCGTCGGGAGCCACCAGGCTACATCCGGGCCCGCCCCGGGCCATCGGCGCGACAAACGGGATCAGCGCCCCGTCCATTCTGCAACTGCTCGCGAAACTGGCTGGGAGTCATGCCGAGGCGCTCCCTGAAAGCCGTGGAGAAGTTGCAGGCGCTGCGGAAACCGATCAGTTCGGAAATATCCTGCACACTCATCCCGCTATCGGCCAGCAGTTCCTTCCCACGACGCAGGCGCTCTTCACGGACATAGGCAAAAACCGTGATCCCCAGTTGCTCGCGAAAAATGGCCGAAAGCCTTTTGTCGTGCGTACCGACCTTGCGCGCAATCTCCGCCAGCGAAGGCATGCAGTCCAGATTCTGCCCGACCAGGCGCATGGCTGCCCGCAGGATCACCTGATCCGCGGAAACGTCTTCGGCCGGCATCGCGCCCAGGGCATCAGTACCACGCCGGACCAGTTGCAAGTGTATGCGTATCCGCGCCAGCACTTCCTCCGGGGCACAGGATTTGAGCACATAGTCCACTCCCCCCAGGCTCAGCCCTTCCAGGCGTTCGTCCACCGCGCCCAAGGAGGTCAGGAAAATAATCGGCAGCAAGCGGGTGGCTGGCGCTTCGCGCAACAGGCGACACAGTGTGAAACCATCCATGCCGGGCATACGCACATCGAGCAGGATAAGATCCGGACGCAGAGCCTGTGCACGCTGATAGCCCTGACGCGCATCGCTGGAGAGGGTCAGACGCCAGGGTTGCTGGCGCAGCAGGACCAGTAGCGAACGAATATCCTCGGGCGAGTCATCGATCACCAGAATATGTGGAGTGCCAGGCAAGAAATCACGATTGCGGTGCATGGTAACGGAGCGCTCCCGGTATCCGATTGACAGAACTGGCAGCGCACCACCGAGAGAATCCCGGCAATCGCTGTCCAACCCGTGAAATCCCCGGTTGAATTATCCGGAAATCCCTTTTGCCAAAGCTGGCATCCGCTCAGCCAAAAGGCCCATGACGAAACGGAGCATAAGATTGGCCAGACTCTGCACAGTGAAAGCCGAATGAACAGCCCAGCACACGACAACACAGTATCCCAAAGACAGCAAACACAGGCCACGACCCAGGCCAACCTGCTGGGCGAATTGTACTGGTTCATCCGCGTCGTCGAGGCCGGCAGTTTCTCCGCCGCCGCAGAGCAGACCGGCATCGCCAAGTCCAGCCTGAGCCGCCGCATCATACAACTCGAAAAGCGTCTCGAACTGCAGTTGCTCAACCGCAACACCCGCTCCTTCAGCATGACCAGCCTTGGCGAACAGGTTTACCGGCACGCCCTGGAAATGCTCGCAGCAGCGGAGGCCGTCGAAGCCTGCGCCCAGCAGGCCAATGGGGCGCCCAGCGGCCTGCTGCGTCTGTCGGCTCCCGACATCCTGAGCGAGTGGCTCATGCAACTGCTGCACGACTTCCAGACCCAATATCCCCGCGTAAGCTTTTCCCTGCTGCCGCAAGATGCCCAGGTCGAACTGGCATCACAGCGCCTGGATCTCTCGTTGAGCCTGGAAGCGCCGGATAACAGCAGCGATATCGTCTCACGCGAACTGGCCAGCCTGCAGAAGGTCATCGTCGCCACCCCTGCACTGATCGAAGCCTTGGGCAATCCGCAAACCCTGGAGCAAGTACCGGACAAGAACCTGCTCGCCCTCGGCACGCCCCCCCGCACCTGGTCACTGCACAACCAGGACCGGCGCCTGCAGACCCCGGCATTCACCGCACAGAACCTGCACCTACTGCGCGAGGCGACGAAAGCCGGCATAGGCATTGCCTACCTGCCCCTGTGCTGCTGCCATGAAGACCTGGCGTCCGGCACCCTGCGCCTGGCCTGCCCGCAGGAGCAACCCCAGCCACTGACGCTCTACGCCCTGACACCCGCCGCCCGCGGCATCACCCAGGCCGCCCGCCAACTGATCCAGCACCTGCGCAGCAGCCTGCAGAACCGCCAGAACGAAGGCATCACCCCCCTATAAAAAGAAAGCGGCGCACCGAGACAATCGAAGCGCCGCCCTCTCAATCATGCCTGACGCGCGCGGCAGCCGATCACTTCTTCCCGGCCGCTTCCGGCGCGCCTTCGCCAGCCTGCGGCTGCGCCTTGATACCCAGCAGCTCCAGGTCGAACACCAGCACCGAGTTGGCCGGAATCAGCGGACTCGGGCTCTGCTCGCCATAAGCCAGTTCGCTGGGGATGTAGAGCTTGTACTTCTCGCCGACATGCATCAGTTGCAAGCCTTCGACCCAACCCGCAATGACCCCGCCAACCGGCAGATCGATCGGTTCGCCACGCTTGATGGAGCTGTCGAACACGGTGCCATCGGACAAACTGCCCTCGTAGTGCACGGTGACGATATCATCGACCGTCGGCTGGGCACCCTCGGCCTGCTTGACCACCTCGTACTGCAGGCCCGACTCGGTCACCTTGACCCCGTCGCGCTTGGCATTGTCTTCGAGGAATTTCTTGCCGGCGGCCAGCGCTTCCTCGTTCAACTTGGCGATGCGCTCTTCGGCACGCTCCTGCAACGCGGTGAAGGCTTTCATCAGCTCTTCGTCGCTGACTTTCTGTTCCTGTTTGCCCACGGCATCCTCGATACCCAGCGCCACAGCCTTGGAATCGAGATCATCCATGCCTTCCTGCACCAGGCTCTTGCCCATGTTCAGACCGATGCCGTAGGACGCTTTTTGTGCCGGAGTGTCCAGCTTGACGCTGGTTTCCGAGTCACAGCCCGCCAGGACCAGGCCAACCAGGGCGATCGCAGGCGCCAAACGCTGATGTCTCATGCTGTTTCCTTTTTACGCTGTAAGGGAGTGAAGCAAAAACGAGCGGTCGAGCTTAGCAGGCATGAATGAACGCTGCTACCTGCGCCGGGCCCGGAGAGCGCCGACAAGAAGGAAAATTCCAGAACGCAGAAACGAAGAAAGCGGCCATTGGCCGCTTTCTTCGTATCCAAGGGGCGTTCAGTGACCCCTTGAAGCTATATGGCGCAGCGGACGGGACTCGAACCCGCGACCCCCGGCGTGACAGGCCGGTATTCTAACCGACTGAACTACCGCTGCGCGTTACCTCGATGGTGGGTGATGACGGGATCGAACCGCCGACCCTCTGCTTGTAAGGCAGATGCTCTCCCAGCTGAGCTAATCACCCTTCACTCTCGAAGTGGGGCGCATTCTAGAGAGCCATCCCGACCTTGGCAAGCCCTTTTTTCAAAAAAAATTCCAAAGCTTCCAAAGACTTAGAAAGAGCGCTGATTCCGGCATCTTCTTGTCGCCGCGACGCTCCCCGGGGTTGGCCTGCCCCGCCCATGGATGAATAATGCACGCTTCGTCTTTACCGGAGTTCCAGATCCCATGTGGTTTCGTAATTTGCTCGTCTACCGTCTCACGCAGGATATCCCCCTCGATGCCGAGACACTTGAAACCGCATTGGCCAGCAAGCCCGCCCGCCCCTGCGCCAGCCAGGAGCTGAGCACCTATGGTTTCGTCGCCCCCTTCGGCAAGGGCGCCGATGCGCCGCTGGTGCATTCCAGCAACGGTTTCCTGCTGGTTTCCACGCGCAAGGAAGAACGCATCCTGCCCGGCAGCGTGGTGCGTGACGCGCTCAAGGAAAAAGTCGACGAGATCGAGGCCGAGCAGATGCGCAAGGTCTACAAGAAGGAGCGCGACCAGCTCAAGGACGATATCGTGCAGACCTTCCTGCCCCGCGCCTTCATCCGCAAGTCGGGCACTTTCGCCGCCATCGCGCCTGAGCAGGGCCTGATCCTGGTCGATTCGTCCAGCGCCAAGAAGGCCGAGGACCTGCTGTCCACCCTGCGCGAGGCCATCGGTTCGCTGCCGGTGCGCCCGTTAAGCGTGAAGATCGCCCCCAGCGCCACCCTCACCCAGTGGGTCAAGACCCAGGAAGCCGCCAGCGACTTCTACGTGCTGGACGAATGCGAACTGCGCGACACCCACGAGGATGGCGGCGTGGTGCGCTGCAAGCGCCAGGACCTGACCAGCGATGAAATCCAGCAGCATCTCGAGGCCGGCAAGCAGGTAACGCAACTGTCCCTGGCCTGGCAGGACAAGCTGTCCTTCATTCTCGACGACAAACTGGTGATCAAGCGCCTGCGCTTCGAAAACCTGCTGCAGGAACAGGCCGAGCAGGATGGCGGCGAAGATGCCCTGAGCCAACTGGACGCCAGCTTCACCCTGATGATGCTGACGCTCATCCAGTTCCTACCGTCGCTGTTCGAGGCGCTGGGCGGCGAGGAAATCCCCCAGGGCATTTGAGCCGCCCTTTCAGCCTATCCGTGTGCACCGGGGGATGCCGTATCGCCTGGCGGTGCGCACGGCGCACTCTACGGCGACTCGCGGTCTACTGCTCCAGCCAGCGTGACATGCAGGATACGCGAACGCGGCCCGTCCTCGCGCAACTCGATCTCCAGCACTGCCAGGCCATGCGCACGGCCCTGCAAAACCTGCCTGGCCCGCGCTGGCTCGCGACTCAACAGGCAAACCAGCTCGCCCGCCGCCATCAGGCCCGCTACCCGTCCCGACAGTTGCACGTCCTCGCCATCCAGCGCCGACACACCGCATATACGCAACAGCCTGGACGGCGGGGACAGCACATCCGTCGTGAAGAAATGCACCGGCCGCCGCATGGCGCCGCCGATCAGCAGCACCTCGACCCAGCGCTCATGCCGCGCCAGCAACAGCGCCGCCCCGTGCGCGGGGATTCGCTCGCCACCCTCGCCCCGCACCCGCTGGCGCGTACGTCCGAGCAGCCAGGCACCGCAACGCAGAAGGAACTCCGGCACCGCACGGAACAGATAGAAAGCCAGCAACAGGTTGAACAGCGACACTACCAGGAACAACTGCGCAATGGACAACCCGACGACCGCCAGCAGCAGGATCGCCAGGATCGCCGAACACACCATGAACAGGGCATTGAGGATATTGTTCGCCGCCACCACCCGCGCCCGCTGGTGCTCGGGGCTGCGCGACTGGATCAGGGCATACAGCGGCACGATATAGATGCCGCCGAACAGCCCCAGCCCGAAGATATCCAGCAGGATCCAGCGCGCCCCCGGCTCGGCCAGCAGCCCCCAGGCACCCAGCACCTGCGGCGCTGCGCTGAAGGTACTGGCATGCCACCACAGCAGCACGCCACACAGGCTCACACCCAGCGCCCCCAGGGGTACCAGGCCGATTTCCACCTTGCGCGCCGACAGCCGGGCACAGAGCATCGAACCCGAGGCGATACCGATCGAGAACACACTGAGAATCAGCGTCACCGCCGTTTCATTGCCATTGAGCACGCCCTTGGCGAATGCCGGGATCTGCGTCAGGTAGGTCGCGCCGAGGAACCAAAACCAGGAATTGCCGATCATCGCCCGCGACACCGAACGGTGCTGGCCGAAGCCCAGGCGCAGGATCTGCCGGGTCTGGCGCAGGATATGCCAGTCCAGCGCCAGCTCCGGCAGCGGTGCCCGCGCCAGGGGGATCTGCCGGCTGGCGAGATAGCCGGCCAGGGCCACGGCGAGCACCGATGCCGCCACCAGGATCGCGTAGCGCTCGCTGGACATCAGCAGCCCGGCCACCAGGGTGCCACCGAGGATGGCCAGGAAGGTGCCCATTTCCACCAGGCCGTTACCCGCCATCAGCTCGCGCTCGTCCAGCACCTGCGGCAGGATCGAATACTTGACCGGCCCGAACAGCGCCGACTGGGTGCCCATGCAGAACAGCACCAGCAGCAGGAGCGGCAGGTGGGCGAACCACATCGCCAGCGCGCCGACCGTCATGATCGCCACTTCCCAGAGCTTGAGGGCGCGAATCAGCCGCGACTTCTCGAAACGCTCGCCGAATTGCCCGCCCAGCGCCGAGAACAGGAAGAACGGCAGGATGAACAACAGCGCACTGAGGTTGACCAGTACGTTAGCATCCACCGTCGAGCCGATGCGGTAGAGGATCGCCAGCACCAGTGCCTGCTTGAACAGGCTGTCATTGAAGGCGCCGAGCAACTGGGTCACGAACAACGGCAGGAAGCGTTTCTTGCCGAGCAGGGCGAGCGACGAAGGCGAGCGCATGGGATTCCTTGCACGAACGATGGGCCGGACCGGCAATCTACAGCGGCAACTGCCCCATTGCCCAGCGCAACAGGAAAAACGCCAGCAGGCCGCCGCCGATGGTCAGCAGCAGGTGCCTGCTCAGGGCGGCGATCAGGATGGTCAGCAACCCGGCCAGCAGATAGGCGTTTTCCGCATTGAACGCCCAGACGCCTTGTGGCAGCAGCATGCCCGGCACGACGATCGCAGTCAGCACGGCGCTCGGCACATAGTGCAGTGCCTGCCGCACCAGCGGCGGGAAGCGCAGCCCGGGAAAGGCGAACAGGCCGTAGCGAATGGCGAAGGTGATCGCCAGCATGCCGATGATCAGCCACCAGGTCTGCATCGCTGCGCCTCCTCCGTGGCTGCCAGGCGTTCGAGCATGACGCCCGTGGCGATACCGGCCAGCGCCGCCGCCATCAGCCCCAGCTTGTAGGGCCAGCCATGGCAGGCCAGCGCCACCCCCGCCGCGACCAGGGCCGCCGCGATCTGGGGAAGATTGCGCAGGGCGGGCACGACGATACCGATAAAGGTCGCCAGCATGGCGAAATCCAGGCCCCAGCCCTCCAGGTTCGGCACACGCTGGCCGAACAGCACTCCCGCCAGGGAGCCGCCGCCCCAGGCCAGATACAGCGATAACGCCACGCCGGCGTGATACCAGCGCGCATGCCCGGCCATGCCTCGCGACAGATAGCGCCGCTGCACCACGGCAAAGGTCTCGTCGGTAAGCCCGAACGCCAGTGGCAGGCGCCAGCGCAGCGGCAAGGCGCCGACATAGGGCTGCAGCGCCGCGCTGTAGAGCATATGGCGCAGATTGACGATAAAAGTGGTCAACAGAATCACCAGCACCCCGGCACCGCTCATCAGCAGGCTGACAGCGAGAAACTGCGCCGAACCGGCATAGACCAGCAGCGACATGCCCAGCGTCTGCCATAGCCCGAGCCCGGCCAGAGCGGCCATGGCACCATAGATAAGGGCGAACGGCAGGATACCGACGATCATCGGAAGACTGTCGCGGCACCCCAGTAGAAATTCCTGCAAACGAGTTATCGCGGTTACTCCCTCAAGCAATGAATAGTTTATCGACCAATAAGGAACATGCCTTGCTGGAAGCTGGAAGCCGTTGCAGGGTGTGCCCTGCGCACCGGCAAGCGACGCGCTATTCCCCTTGGTGCGCACGGCGCACCCTGCGTGGGTTGCGCTTCCAGCTTCCGGCTGCGCCCCAAGACCGGGACATGGCGCCGACTTCAGCCGGCCTTGCGCTCCAGCGCCAACTGGTAGAGCAGGTTCTTGCGCACGCCGGTGATCTGCGCCGCCAATGCCGCGGCACGCTTGAGCGGCAACTCGTCGAGCAGCAGGTCGAGCACCCGCAACGCCTGCGCATCCACCGCGTCTTCTCCTTCGGGCGCCTGCCAGCCTTCCACCAGCACCACGCATTCGCCACGCTGCTGGTTGGCATCGGCCTCGACCCACTGGCGAAGTTCGGCCAGGGGCAAGCCCTTGAGGGTCTCGAAGGTCTTCGTCAGCTCGCGACCGAGCACCGCCTGGCGCGTGCCACCGAAGACCGCCTGGAGATCGGCCAGGCATTCGACGATCCGATGCGGCGCCTCATAGAAGATCATCGTGCGCGCCTCTTCTCGCAAGGCTTCCAGCCGCGTCAGGCGCGCCGCCTGGCGCGCCGGCAGGAAGCCCTCGAAAACGAAGCGGTCCGAGGCCAGCCCCGCCGCCGACAGGGCGGCGATCAGCGCACAGGCGCCCGGCACCGGCACCACGCGAACGCCAGCCCGCCGCGCCTGGCGTACCAGGTGGTAGCCCGGATCGGAAATCAGCGGCGTACCGGCGTCGGAAATCAGCGCCACGTCACTGCCCGCCTGCAGGGTGGCAAGGAAGCGGCCACCCTCCTCGCGCTCATTGTGCTCATGGCAGGCGGCCAGCGGCGTATCGATACCGAAATGCTGCAACAGGCGCAGCGAATGGCGGGTGTCCTCGGCGGCGATCAGCGCGACCTCGCCCAGTATGCGCAGGGCACGGGCGCTGATGTCGTCCAGGTTGCCGATCGGTGTGGCGACCACATAGAGCGTACCCGCTGTGGCGTTCGGGATATCCGTGGCGGTCACGGCTCACACCTCGTCTGAAAATGGCGGAAACACGCATTGTAGCCCGGCAATGTCCCCGCGAGGCACCGGCTTGGGTACAATCGGGCGATTCTTCGCCATTGTCTCCCAGGAACCCCACCCATGATGGCCCGTCTACGCCCGCTGCTACTGCTCTGCTTCGCCGCCCTGCTGGCGGCCTGCTCCTCTTCGCCTTCATCCACCCTCGGCGAACTGCCCCGCACTCCCCAGGCCAGCACCCAGCAACTGCTGCAGCAGGCCCAGGACAGCTCCCCGGAGAAGGCGGCCCAATTGCGCCTGGCGGCCGCCCAGCAAAGCTACCAGCAAGGCAACCTGAAACAGACGGGCGATATCCTGCGGCAACTCGACCTGGCGCTGCTGAAGCCGGCGCAGCAGATCTTCGCCAGCACCCTCGCGGCGGAACTGGCGCTGGCCGACGGCAACCCGCAGCAGGCGCTTGCCGCGCTCCAGCACCCGGCCTTCGAGCGGCTCGGCGAACTGCCGCTGGACCAGCAGATACGCAGCCGCCTGGTGCGCGCCCAGGCCCTCGAAGCGGACAAGCAACTCCTGGCGGCGGCGCGCGAACGGGTCGAGAGTGCGCCACTGCTGAGTGGCGCCAGCGCCGAGGATAACCATGAAGCCATCTGGCGCCTGGTTTCCGCACTGCCCCGCGACGAACTGCAACAGGACAGCGACCCGACGCTATCGGGCTGGCTGGCGCTGGGCGATACCGTCAAACAGGCCGGCACACTGAACCAGCAGCAGAACGCCATCGAGCACTGGCGCCAGCAGAATCCGCAGCACCCGGCGGCCCTGCGCCTGCCGGAGCCCCTCGGCAAGCTGCTGCGGCTCGAGGCCCAGCCACTGACCCATATCGCCCTGCTGCTGCCCACCGACGGCCCCCTGGCCGGCCCGGCCCGCGCCCTGCGCGACGGTTTCCTGGCCGCCCACCTGCAAGCGCAGGCAGAGCAGCGCACCGAACTGAAGATCGAGCTCTACGACAGCAGCCGCATCGCCTCCATCGACGAGCTCTACCAGCGCGCCGCCCGCGACGGTGTGCAATTGATCATCGGCCCGCTGGAGAAAGAACAGGTGCGCAAGCTGGCGGATCGCCAGGCCCTACCCTTGCCGACCCTGGCGCTCAACTACAGTGACGCCGGGCAGATCGCGCCGCCGCAGTTGTTCCAGTTCGGCCTCGCCGCCGAGGACGAGGCACGCGAAGTCGCCCACCGCGCCTGGGCCGACGGCCACCGCCGGGCCATCGCCCTGACCACCCGCGGCGACTGGGGCAACCGCGTACAGCAGGCCTTCCGCCAGAGCTGGCAGGAACTCGGCGGCACCCTGGTCGCCGCCGACTCCATCGGCCAGCCGGTGGAACTGGCCGGACAGATCGCGCGCCTGCTGCAACTGACCTCGGGCGATACCCCGACCCGCCGCCAGGACGTGGACTTCCTGTTCCTCGCCGCAACGCCGCAGCAGGCACAGCAGGTCAAGCCGACCCTGGTGTTCCAGTACGCCGACGACCTGCCGGTGTATGCCACTTCACACCTGTTCTCGGCCAGCAATGACCGTACCCAGTATCTGGACCTGGAAGGTATCCGTTTCGCGGAAACGCCCTGGCTGCTGGACAGCCAGTTGCCATTGCGCCAGCAGGTCGAGCAGAAGTGGCCCCAGGCCGGCAGCAGCCTGGGCCGCCTGTACGCCATGGGCGCCGACGCCTACCTGCTGGCCCCACGCCTGAACCAGTTGCTGGCGCTGCCGGAAACCCGCCTCGACGGCCTGTCCGGCAGCCTCACGCTCAACCCGGAGCGGCGCATCGAGCGCAGCCTGCCCTGGGCACAGTTCCGTAACGGCCAGATCGAGCGTCTTGCCGACACGCCATGAACGACGACCGCCGGCAGGACAGCGGCCGCGCCGCGGAGGCGCGCGCCCTGGCGTTCCTCAGCGCCAAGGGGCTGCGCCTGCTGGCGCGCAACTGGTCCTGCCGCAGCGGGGAGATCGATCTGGTCATGCTCGATGGCGGTACAGTAGTATTCGTCGAAGTTCGCTACAGGAAGCACTCGGCCTGGGGCGGCGCGCTGGAAAGCATCGACGCCCGCAAGCGGCAGAAGCTGATCCGCACCGCCCAGTTCTTTCTGCTGAAGGAACAGCGCTGGAGCAACCACCCCTGTCGTTTCGATGTCATAGCCATGGACTCGGAACAGGAGATCAACTGGCTGCGCAATGCCTTCGATGGCTGACTCCATGGCAGCCTCCCGCGAGACACGCCGGCTTGCGCCCCGGCCCCGACAGACCCTAGCATTCTCCCGCCACGGCCATGAGGCCCGCCAGCCAACCGAAGGTCAACTATAGATGGACATGCAAAACCGTATCCGCCAACTGTTCCAGGCGAGCATCGACACCAAGCAGCAAGCCATGCAAGTGCTGGCGCCCAGCATCGAACTGGCCGGCCAGGCGATGGTCACCGCCCTGCTCAACGAAGGCAAGATTCTCTCCTGCGGCAATGGCGGCTCGGCCGGCGATGCCCAGCACTTTTCCTCGGAACTGCTCAACCGCTTCGAGCGCGAACGCCCGAGCCTGCCGGCCATCGCCCTGACCACCGACAGTTCCACCATCACCTCGATCGCCAACGACTACAGCTACAACGAGGTGTTCTCCAAGCAGATCCGCGCCCTTGGCCAGCCGGGCGATGTGCTGCTGGCGATCTCCACCAGCGGCAACTCCGCCAACGTCATCCAGGCCATCCAGGCCGCCCATGACCGGGAAATGCTGGTGGTCGCCCTGACCGGCCGCGATGGCGGCGGCATGGCCTCGCTGCTGTTGCCGGAAGACATCGAGATACGGGTGCCGTCCAAGGTCACCGCGCGCATCCAGGAAGTCCACCTGCTGGCCATCCACTGCCTGTGCGACCTGATCGACAACCAACTGTTCGGGAGTGAGGAATGAACAAGCGCATCTTGTCCGCCACCGCACTGGCCTTGTGCGTCGCCGTCAGCGGCTGCAGTTCGGTGCTGACGGCCGCCCGCGACAAACCGATAGAGGACAACCGCGGCACTCGCACCATCGGCAGCAAGATCGACGACTCGCTGATCGAAACCAAGGCCGCGGTGAATATCGCCAAGGCCCACCCCGACCTGGAAAGTTCGTCACGCATCATCGTCGCCAGTTACAACGGCGTGGTGCTGCTGGCCGGCCAGACGCCGCGCCAGGAACTCAAGCAACTGGCCGAACAGGCCGCGGCGTCGGTGCAGCGCGTCAAGCGCGTGCATAACGAATTGCAGATACTGCAACCGTCCTCGGCCCTGGCCCGCAGCAACGACACCTGGCTGACGACCAAGATCAAGAGCCAGATGCTGACCGACAGCAGCGTGCCCGGCTCACGCATCAAGGTCATCACGGAAAACGGTATCGTCTACCTGCTGGGCCTGGTGACCCGCGCCGAAGGCAACCGCGCCACCAGCCTGGTCCAGGGCGTCTCGGGCGTGCAGCGTATCGTCAAGCTGTTCGAATATATCGACTGAAAACAAGCTGGAAGCTGAAAGTCAATAGCATCAGGGTTTCCAGCCAGGGCAATCGCGCTATGCCGTTATTTATCGGCAAGGTGCTTCGATAAAAGCGCTGGAGACTGGAAAGCTGGACGAAAAACACCGGCTGCCACGCTCTTTCGTCCAGCCTTCCAGCGCTGTTTTCGACTGTTAGCGCGATTGCCCTGAGTTTCCAGCGATGAAAGGATGCTCACTCACTTCAAGCTTCCGGCTTCTGGCGTCCAGCTCCCACGGGCCAGACCTCGTACGCCGGGGTCTGGTAGGGATGGCTGGCCCTCAGCGCCTCGATACAGGCATCGACCAATCCATCCTCCAACACCATCTCCACCTTCCACTCGGGCAGGCGCTCCACCTGCCCCTGTGAGCCGATGAAGGGCTCGCTGCCCGGCAGAGGCCGGAACTGCCCCTGGCCCAGTACCTGCCAGCAGCAATGCTCGTAATCGCCGATACGCCCGCCGCCTGCCGCGAAAACCGCCGCCTTGACCGACTCGACATGGCTGTCGGGCACGAAGAAACACAGCTTGTGCATCGTAGCCTCGCTTGGGAGGCTTCAAGCTTCAAGCTTCAAGCTTCAAGCCAGCCGCCCCCGGCATGTCCGTCAGAGTTGCACATTCACCGCCTGGGCGGCGCGCAAAGCCTTGGCGCGGGCGCTTTCGATGCTTTCATCGCGCGCCAGCGCCACCCCCATGCGGCGCTGGCCGCTGACGCCGGGTTTGCCGAACAGCCGCAGCGAGGTATCCGCCTCGGCCAGGGCCGCGCCGAGATTGCCGAAGCTGACACTCGCCGACTCGCCCTGCACCAGCACCACCGCCGAAGCGGATGGACCGAACTGGCGAATGGCCGGGATCGGCAACCCGAGGATCGCGCGCGCATGCAGGGCGAACTCGGACAGGTCCTGGGAAACCAGCGTGACCAGGCCGGTATCGTGCGGGCGCGGCGAGATCTCGCAAAACCAGACCTTGTCGCCCTTGACGAACAGTTCCACGCCGAACACGCCGCGCCCGCCCAGCGCCTCGGTCACCGCCAGGGCGATGCGCTCGGCCTCGGCACGCGCGGCAGGCGTCATCGCCTGGGGCTGCCAGGACTCCTGGTAGTCGCCTTTCTCCTGGCGATGGCCAACCGGCTGGCAGAACGTGGTACCACCGGCATGCCGCACGGTCAGCAGCGTGATCTCGTAGTCGAAGTCGATGAAACCCTCGACGATCACCCGTCCCTTGCCGGCACGCCCGCCCGCCTGGGCGTAATCCCATGCCGCCGGGATATCGACCGCGCTGCGCAGGACCGACTGGCCCTTGCCGGATGAACTCATGACCGGCTTGATCACGCAGGGGAAACCCACCGCCTCGGTACCGGCGCGGAACTCTTCCAGGGTATCGGCGAAGCGGTAGTCCGAGGTCGGCAGGCCCAGTTCTTCCGCCGCCAGGCGGCGGATGCCTTCGCGGTTCATGGTCAGTTGCGTGGCCCGCGCGGTGGGAATGACGGTATAGCCCTCGCCCTCCAGCTCGACCAGGGTCGCGGTGGCGATGGCTTCGATCTCCGGCACGATATAGTGCGGCCTTTCCCGCTCGATCACCGCACGTAGCGCGGCGCCATCCAGCATATCGACCACATGGTGACGGTGCGCGACCTGCATCGCCGGCGCATCGGCATAGCGGTCGACGGCGATCACCTCGACCCCGAGGCGCTGCAGTTCGATGACCAGCTCCTTGCCCAGCTCGCCGGAGCCGCACAGCAGGACACGGGTCGCGCTGGGCGACAGGGGGGTACCAATACGGGGCATGGGAATTCCTCGGTTCAAGCGGTTTTCAGAGAAGCAGCCCGGCGGCTTTCGCCCGCTCGTGGCAGCGTGCGAGCACCTCGCGGCGCTCGTCATTGTTCAGGCGGCTCCAGCGCAATATCTCGTCGATGCTGCGCTGGCAACCGGTGCAGATATCCTGCTCATCGAGTGCGCAGATACTCACGCACGGCGAGGGCAGCGGTCTTTCCTTTTCCATCGTCGTGGGCGTCCAGGGGGCTGGCAATCGAATTGCCGGTAATGATGCAAGGCCGGGCGGCAAGCCGCAAGCCAGGCATGGCCGCCATGTCTTCGCCTTCGCCGGCAGCCCGCTGGCCTTGCCCGGTCAGCGCGGGCGCCGCGGGCTCAGGTCGATGAAGGAGGCGGAAGCGTTGCGCAGTTCGATACCCGCGTCGTACACCAGGTTGACCAGTTCCACGATCATGATCGCGGTCAGTCCCCAGATCTGGTAGTCCTCGTAGCGGTAGCAGGGCACATACCAGGACTGCCCCTGGTAGTCGATGCGATGGGTGAATTCGCGCGGGTCCTGGCAGAAGAAACTCAAGGGCACCGAGAATACCGAGGCAATCTCGTCATCGTTGGCGCGATACTCGACATAGTCCGGCACGATGCCGACCACCGGAGTGACGTGGATACCATAGGTCGAAACCAGGCTGCTGAGCGGGCCGATGATTTCCACCATGCCGGGCGGCAGGCCGACTTCTTCCTCGGCCTCGCGCAGGGCGGTGCTGATGAAGTCGCTGTCCTCGGGATCGCGCCGCCCACCGGGAAAGGCGACCTCGCCGCCGTGGGTGGAAAGACCGCTGGCGCGCAGCGTCAGCACCAGCTCGGGATCGTCACTGCGGGTCACCGGCATCAGCACGGCGGCTTCGGGGTAACGGCTGGAGGTGACCATGAGGTGCGGGGAGTAATCACGCACACGTTGGATAAGCTTTTCCAACATGATTCTTCTCGCTTTGTCTTTCCGGGCATCATGGCATGAAAGACTCCGGGCGCACAGACCCACGGGAGATCGCGCTACGGGCTCCTGGGGAAAGAACGCCGGGAGGCTGGACGAAAAACGGCGGCTATCACGGCTTTTCGTCCAGCCTCCGGCGCCCTTATCGAAGCACCTTGCCGATGGCATCGGTCGCATGCAACAAAACGGCGCACCCACACGGCCGTGCGCCCCATAACAAGGCAGCCTCAACTACCCCGATAGGTCGAATAGCTGTAGGGCGAGACCAGCAAGGGCACATGAAAGTGGCGCTCGGCGGACAGCCCGACGCGCAACACAACGGTATCGAGGAAGGCCGGCTCGGGCAGTTCGACACCACGCCCGCGGAAGTAGTCGCCAATGCGGAAATGCAGTTCGTAGACGCCCTCCCGGGCCTCCTCGCCATCGACCAGCGGCTGGTCGCAGCGCCCGTCGGCATTGGTCTGCAGCTCTTTAAGCAAGTGTCGCCGGTCGCCTTCGAGGCGATACAGCAGCAGTGTGATTCCCGCTCCCGGACAGCCATGGGCGGCATCCAGGACGTGTGTCGTCAGTTTCCCCATGGGCTTCGATCTCCAGGCTCGGGGTGGTATTGCCAGTGCTACCAGCGTAGCGATTTTGCCGTCACGCAGCGCGACCGGCATAGTGTCCCGAGCAAAAACCTGACCAATCGGGCAAGTTTTTTGCTTTGCTCATGACATGCACCGGGCAGTATCCGCCCCGAACAGAACAAGCAGGAGGCCTCCAAGGTGAATCCCTATCCCCGCGACCTCGTCGGTTACGCAGACCGGCCACCCCATCCGCACTGGCCCGACGCCGCGCATATCGCCCTGTCCTTCGTGCTCAACTACGAGGAAGGCGGCGAGCGCTGCATCCTGCATGGCGACAACGAGTCGGAAGCCTTCCTGTCCGAGATGGTCGCGGCCCAGCCGTTGCCAGGCGTGCGCAACATGAGCATGGAGTCACTGTACGAATACGGCAGCCGTGCCGGCGTCTGGCGCCTGCTGCGGTTGTTCCGCCAGCAGCGCATCCCGCTGACCATCTTCGCCGTAGCCATGGCCGCCCAGCGTCACCCCGAGGTCATCCGCGCCATGTGCGCGGACGGCCATGAAATCTGCAGCCACGGCTACCGCTGGATCGACTACCAGCATATGGACGAGGCCGAGGAACGCCGGCAGATGGAAAAAGCCATCGCCATCCTCGGCGAGATCACCGGGGAGCGCCCGCTGGGCTGGTACACCGGCCGTACGGGGCCCAATACCCGCCGCCTGGTGCGCGAGGAAGGCGGCTTTCTCTACGACTCGGACAGCTACGACGACGACCTGCCCTACTGGGACCCGGCCTCGAGCGTGGAACGCCCGCATCTGGTGATCCCCTACACCCTGGACACCAACGACATGCGTTTCACCCAGGTACAGGGCTTCAACAGCGGCGACGATTTCTTCAACTACCTGAAGGACGCCTTCGATGTGCTCTATGCCGAAGGCCGCGCCGGTGCGCCGAAGATGCTGTCCATCGGCATGCACTGCCGCCTGCTCGGCCGTCCCGCGCGTTTCGCCGCGCTTTGCCGTTTCATCGACTACGTGAAGGGGCATGAGCGGGTCTGGTTCGCCCGCCGCGTCGATATCGCCCGCCACTGGCACGCCACCCACCCGTTCGGAGCACAAGGATGACCGCCTTCCACACGCTCAAGCCCTCGACCCTGGGCCGCGAGGCCTTTATCGAGGCCTTCGCCGATATCTACGAGCATTCGCCCTGGGTGGCCGAAGCGCTGTTCGAACAGGGCATCACGGCGGCGGACGAGCAGATCGAACACCTGCACGCGCGCATGGCGCAGGTGCTGCTGGATGCCGACCCGGCCAGGCAGCTCGCCCTGATCAACGCCCACCCCGACCTGGCCGGCAAGGCCGCCGTGCGCGGTGAACTGACCGCCGCCTCCAGCGCGGAACAGGCCGGTGCCGGCATCCAGGATTGCAGCGCCGAGGAGTTCGAACGCTTCCAGTACCTGAACCATTCATACAAGTCGCGCTTCGGCTTCGTATTCATCATGGCGGTCAAGGGCAGCGACCGGCAGCGGATCCTCGCCGCCTTCGAGGAACGCCTGCACAACACGCCCGAGCAGGAGTTCGCCCGCGCCATCGCCGAAATCAACAAGATCGCCCTGCTGCGCCTGCTGGCGCTGTAATTCGAGAGCATTCCCATGAAGACCTGTGCAGCTCCCTTCGAGAAATACCTCAACCTGGCCGATGCCCGCCTCGGCAGCCGTGTCATCGAGGTCAGCG
Source organism: Stutzerimonas kirkiae (assembly GCF_004327335.1). GTDB lineage: Bacteria > Pseudomonadota > Gammaproteobacteria > Pseudomonadales > Pseudomonadaceae > Stutzerimonas > Stutzerimonas kirkiae. The sequence goes on from NZ_QJUO01000011.1 coordinate 29,303, forward strand.
ATGACTGGTTCGCCGCCGCCGACCGCATGCTGCAGCCCGGCGAGCCGGTGTGGAAGGAAGGCGTGTTCGACGACAACGGCAAATGGATGGATGGCTGGGAGTCCCGCCGCAAGCGCTTCGAGGGTTACGACCATGCAGTGATCCGCCTGGGCGTCCCTGGCGTGCTCAAGGGCGTGGACATCGACACCCGTCATTTCACCGGCAACTACCCGCCATCGGCGTCCCTCGAGGCCTGCTTCGTCGCCGCGGGCGACCCGGACCAGGAGACTCAGTGGACGGAAGTGCTGCCCGCCGTCGAGTTGTGCGGCGACAGCCACCACTACCATGCGCTCGACTGCGCCCAGCCCTTCACCCACCTGCGTTTCAATATCTACCCGGACGGCGGCGTAGCGCGCCTGCGCGTGCACGGCATTCCCTACCGCGACTGGAGCGCGCAGGGCGGAGAGGAAGCCATCGACCTGGCCGCCGCCCTCAATGGCGGTCGTGCCCTGGCCTGCTCCGACGAGCATTTCGGCCGCATGGGCAACCTGCTCAACCCCGGTCGCGGCGTCAACATGGGCGACGGCTGGGAAACCGCGCGCCGCCGTACCCCGGGCAACGACTGGGTGATCGTAGCCCTCGGCCATCCGGGCGAGATCGAACGCATCGTCGTCGACACCCTGCACTTCAAGGGCAACTACCCGGACAGTTGCTCTATCCAGGGCGCCTTCGTCAAAGGCGGCACCGACGCCCAGATCGAGACCCAGAGCCTGTTCTGGCGCGAGTTGCTGCCCAGCCAGAAACTCTCGATGCACCAGGAACACGAATTCGCCGAACAGATCGCCGCCCTCGGCCCGATCACCCATGTGCGCCTGAATATCTTCCCGGATGGCGGCGTCAGCCGCCTGCGGCTGTTCGGCAAGGTGGCGAAGTGAGAAGCGTGTCCAGCCCCATCACCCTATCCAGGGGCTGCGAACCCGACCAACCGATATGGAATATCCCATGCGTACCCTGACCATCGAACCCCTGACGCAAAGCGCTTTCGCCCCCTTCGGCGATGTCATCGAGAGCGCCGGACGCGACTTCTTCATGATCAACAACGGCTCCACCCGCCGTTACCACCGGCTGAGCAAGGTCGAGACAGCCGCCGCCGAAGACGAAGTGCTGATCAGCATCTTCCGCGCCCAGGCACTGCCCCGGCCATTGCCCATCGCCATGCTGGAGCGCCATCCACTGGGCAGCCAGGCCTTCATGCCATTGCACGGCAAGCCGTTCCTGATCGTGGTCGCGCCCATCGGCGAAGAACCGCAACCAGGCCAGATCCACGCCTTTATCAGCAATGGCCGCCAGGGCGTGAACTACCGTCGCGGTGTCTGGCACCACCCGGTGCTGAGCATCGCCCCCGAGGATGACTTCCTGGTGATCGATCGCGCCGGCGCCGGCAACAATTGCGACGAGCATTTCTTCCCCGAGGACCAGCGTGTCCTGCTTTCTCTGGTCGACAGGGGGATATGACGTGGAAGCTCACCTGACCGAATGGCTGAACCTGAGTATCCGCTGGGTGCACATGATCGTCGGCATCGCCTGGATCGGCGCCTCCTTCTACTTCGTCTGGCTGGAAAACAACCTCGAGCGCGACAACCCGGGGGAAGGGCTGTCCGGCGACCTCTGGGCCATCCACGGCGGCGGCATCTACCACCTGGAGAAGTACAAGCTGGCGCCCGCGCAGATGCCGGAAAAGCTCCACTGGTTCAAATGGGAAGCCTACAGCACCTGGCTTTCGGGGGTGGCCCTGCTCACCGTGGTCTACTACCTGAACCCCGCCATCTACCTGATCGCCCCCGGTAGCCAGTTGTCGCCGGCAGCCGCCGTGGCCATCGGCCTCGGCTCGCTGCTCGCCGGCTGGCTGGTCTACGACCGCCTCTGCGACTCGCCCCTCGGACGGCGCCCCGGCCTGCTCGGCGCGCTTCTGTTCGCGCTGATCGTGTTCGCCGCCTGGGCCTATGCGCAGGTGTTCAGCGGGCGCGCCGCCTATATCCATGTCGGCGCGCTGATCGGCACACTGATGGTCGGCAACGTGTTCCGCGTCATCATGCCGGCCCAGCGCGAACTGGTGACAGCCATAGGCGAAGGCCGGCAACCCGATCCGGGCCTGCCAGGAAAGGGATTATTGCGATCCAGGCACAATAACTACTTCACACTGCCCGTGCTGTTCATCATGATCAGCAACCATTTCCCGAGCACCTACGGCAGCCAGTACAACTGGCTGATCCTCGCCGCCATCGCCCTGATCGCCGTGCTGGTACGGCACTATTTCAATACCCGCCAGCAAACCCGCAGATTCGCCTGGGCACTGCCGGCCGCCGCTCTCGCGCTGATCTGCCTGGCGTTCGTCAGCGCCCCCAGGCAGCAGGTCACGCAGCCTCCCGCCGAGGCCGCGGGCGGCATATCCGCCAGTGCCTTCGGCAAGGTCAGCGCAGTCATCCACGAGCGCTGCACCGTCTGCCATTCGTCCAGCCCCACCAGCGAGTTCTTCAGTACCGCGCCGGCCGGGGTAATGTTCGACAGCGACGAACAGATTCGCCAGATGGCGGCCAGAATCCATGCCCAGGCCGTGGCCACACCAATCATGCCGCCGGGCAACATCACCCAGATGACCCAGGAAGAACGTGACCTACTGGGCCACTGGATCGCCCACGGCGCCCACAGCGACTGATACCCAGGGCACTGGCGGTGATCGAATGTCGCTCCCGTCAAAAGAGCCAACCCTTTTCAAGACGAAAAACCTTCGGTGCGCGGATTGTACGGTGGCGGAACAGGGCCATCGCATGAACGCTCACCTCTGCTCCCGCCGGCATCCGCCCTGCCTCAGGGGCGGGACAGTGCGACGGGATTGCCGATAGTGTGTCTGCCTCAGGATCGTACAGCGCGGCCTCGGGCTGATCGTCCCCGTGCGAATGCCTGACGGGGCACGCATGAATACATCCCTGTAGCTTTTCACCGCCTTCCCTGGCGGCGAGGCCCCGTCCCGCCACCAGGCATCCGCACAGCCACTAGCGGTACTGCCTGAGGGAAAGAGCGGGAAACCGAAAACCCTGTGAATGATCCAGGCACCGAGCGGCGGCTCTTTCCATCGGCGCCACGATATTCGCCGCGAGTCCGGCCTCCACGGCGATGGGCCGGGATTTCATCCGATCACCCTGGGCGGCGAAAAGCTCGCTCTCCCATACGTGCTCACCGCGAGCCACGCTGACAATGCCGCCACGCCGGCACAAGCCCGGCAGCCCATCCGTGCGCCAAAACGGAGCCCTCGCCAACACTTCCCGCACAAATCTGACCCACAAAATAACCTGACCAACCGGTCAGTCAGCTTATTTGATTATCAACACACCTATATAGACATCCATGCAAACCTCTTATCCAGCCAAAAAAATAAAATATCCTTTTGATTAAAAAGGAATTTTTAAAAAACAAAGAACATTGACACAGATAATGGCACACGAATTGCCATCATTTTTCCTGACTGATTGGTCAACTAAAAACTATCGACAGGAGCACTTATAATGAAACGCACTCTGCCCTGCTTCACCCTGGCCACCGGCCTTCTGTTCAGCGGTTATGGCATGGCCGACAGTCCACTGCTCTGGCATGGCAACAGCCTCACCTACCTGAACGGCACGGACTTCCAGGTGGATGGCGGCCAGAAAGGCAAGACCCAGCAGACCGTCACCTTCGAGCATGTCAGTGGCTGGCGCTGGGGCGACCTCTTCATGTTCGTCGACCACAAGTGGTTCAACGGCCTGTCCGGCAGCGAAGGACGCACCTATTACGGGGAATTCAGCCCACGCCTGTCCCTCGGCAAGGTCACAGGCAAGAGCTTCGCCTTCGGACCGGTCAAGGATGTGCTGATCTCGGCCACCTACGAACGCGGCAAGGACGGCAACCAGAGCTACCTGCTCGGCCCCGCCGTCGACCTGAACGTGCCCGGCTTCGACCGCCTTGCGATCAACACCTACTACCGCAAGCCCGATGGCACCTACGGCAACAAGCCCAGCGGCCAGTGGCAGATCACCCCCACCTGGGCCATGACCATTCCCGTGGGCAAATCCGATATCCTCTTCGACGGCTACATCGACTGGGTGGTCAACGACGCCGGCTCCAAGAACAAGACAGGCAACTACATGAACCGCAACCTGCACTTCAACCCGCAGATCAAGTACGACCTGGGCAAGGCGCTGAACTACGGTGCCAAGAAGCTCTACGTCGGGGTGGAATACAGCTACTGGGAAAACAAGTACGGCATCGAGGACAGGAGCGGCTTCGACACCAACCAGAACAGCACCAGTCTGCTTATCAAGGCGCATTTCTGATAGCCCCGGGGCGATCGCACTATCGACCAGGCATTCGCTCAAAAGCGCTGGAGGCTGGAAAGCTGGACGCAGAAGCCTGTCGTCCAGCCCCAAGCCTTCAGCGCCGTTTTCGGCTCTTCGAACGCATAGCGCGATCGCCCCCTGGCTGTTTCCCCTTGCGCCGGGCGGCCAAAGGCTATCAGATAGCCCCGTACTGCCATATCCGGAAGGGAGCCCATGAACGCCAAGATACCCTCGTACACCGAGTCGCCGGAACGTCCGAGCGGCCGTATCCGACAACAGAACGAAGACGTCATTCTCGCCGCCGCCGCCGAGGAGTTCGCCCGCTACGGCTTCAAGGGCACCAGCATGAACGCCATCGCCCAGCGCGCCGGACTGCCCAAGGCCAACCTGCACTACTATTTCAACAGCAAGCTCGGGCTCTATGTCGAGGTCATGCGCAATATCCTCGAACTGTGGGACAGCGCCTTCGACAACCTCAGCGTGGATGACGACCCGGCCCAGGCCCTGGCCGCCTACATCCGCACCAAGATGGAGTTTTCGCGCCGCCACCCGAAGGCTTCGAAGATCTTCGCCATGGAGGTCATCAGTGGCTGCGAGTGCCTGTCCGAGCACTTCAGCCAGGACTACCGGGTCTGGTTCCGTGGCCGTGCCGCCGTGTTCGAAGCCTGGATCGCCGCTGGCAAGATGGACCCGGTCGACCCCACCCACCTGATCTTCCTGATCTGGAGCAGCACCCAGCACTATGCCGACTTTTCCGAGCAGATCACCCAGATGGTCGGCCAGAAGCGCCTGACCCGGGAAGACTTCGCCCGCGCCACCGACTCACTGATCCAGATCGTGCTCAAGGGTTGCGGCCTCACGCCGCCGCGCTGACGCCCCGCACACCAGGCTGGAATCGAAGGCTCCCCATGTCCCGCAAGCTGCATATCCACTCCCCGGCCATCCATTATTTCGACATGGTCCGCCGTTGCCGCTCCATCCGCGAGGCGGCGCGCCGCCTGAATATCGCCTCATCGGCGGTGAACCGGCAGATTCTCAAGCTCGAGGACGAGATCGGCATGCCGCTGTTCGAGCGCCTGCCCGGCGGCCTGCGCCTGACCGCCGCGGGGGAGATATTCGCGCGCCATGTGCTGGTGGTGCTGCAGGATGCCGAGCGCGTGCGCTCCGAGCTGGATGCCCTGCAAGGGCTGCGTAGCGGCCATGTGGAAATCGCCACCATCGAGGGCGTGACCATCGACCTGCTGCCCTGCGTGCTGGAACGCCTGAACCAGCGCTATCCGCGCATTACCGTGGGCATCACCAGCCTTGGCTCGCAGGCCATTCCCGAATCGGTCATCAGCGGCCAGGCGGACATCGGCCTGGCCTTCGCCCTGCCGCGCACGGCCGAGTTGCAGCAACTCGGCGTCGGCCATTTCCGCCTCGGTGCCATCGTCGCCGCCGATCACCCGCTGGCGACACGCAGCGAGGTCAGCCTGGCCACCTGTGCCGAGTACCCGCTGATCCTGGCCAAGAGCGCCTTGTCCATCCACCACCTGATGGCTCCGCTGTTGACGCGCAACCGCATTTCCCACCAGGCCAGCCTGCAAACCAGTTCGGTGGAACTGGCGCAGCAAATGGCCCGGCGCGGCATCGGCGTCGCCTTCCAGACCCGCATCGGCATAGAAGCGGAAATCGCCCGCGGCGAACTGGTGCACCTGCCGCTGACCGATAATGGCGGCGTGTTCAGCGACCTCGGGGTCTACGTACGCGGCGCCCGCTACCTGCCGGTGGCGGTGGACGCATTCGTACGCGCGCTGTGCGAGGAAATCGCCGAGCGCGAACAACTGGAAAGGAATCTGAAAGCCCCGGCCGCAGAGAATGGCCAATAGCGCGTGGCTCGCTGGTCATCGCCAGGCAGGACAGCGCGCCACACTTGAAGCTTGAAGCTTGAAGCTTGAAGCCGATGATCAGATCGGATCGTTGCGGGTCAGCAACTCTTCCGGCAGGTGCTCGATGTAATCGTCCTCGGGCGGCGGCATCTGCAGGTGGTAGCCCTGCTGGTCGAGATTCGCCAGCACCTGTTCGATATCTTCCCGCGACAGTTTGCGCTGCGGGCTCAGCACCAGGTCGAACGCATGGATCGGCGGGCCGAACGCGGCCAGCAGCGGTTCGGGCACCCGCGACAAGGCATCCTGCTTCAGCACATACAGGTACATCTCGTTCTTGCGCCGGCTCTTGTAGATCGAACAGATACGTTTCATGGCTGTGGCTCCAGGGTATCCAGCAGTGCCTGCCCCATCAGTTCGCGACGCCAGCCGCGCAGGGATTCGGGCAGTTGGTAGGGGCCATCGGGGTACCCCGTCTTGAGCAGGGCCTCGAGTACCTTCTTGCGCAACATCAGCTCGGGCGCGATATCCAGCCGCTGCGCCTCGCGCTGGCCCACCGCGCGCAACTTCTTCAGCAGGGTGGATACCTCCAGGGGCAACGGCTCCGGCAGCACCTCGGGCCAGTCCCCCTCGGGCAGTGCGGCGGCCCGGTGGATCAGCTCCAGCAGGGTTTCGCCATCCTCGCGTACGGTGCGCGGATGCATGTCCTCGATACGCGCCAGGCTGACCAGGTCCCCGGGCTGGGTCCGTGCCAATGGCCACAGGCTGTTTTCGCGCACGACCCGGTTGCGCGTTACATCGCGTTCGCGCGCCTGGGTCTCGCGCCAGGCCGACAGCTCGCGCAACACCGCCAGTTGCTGCGGCTGCAGGCGCCAGGCCTGCTTGAGATCACGGTAGACCTGACGCGGATCGACCACACGCCGCAGGTTGCCGACCTGTTCGGCGCCATCCTGCAGAACCCAGGCCAGCTTCTCGGCCGACAGCCTGGCACCCAGGGCAACGTAGAGCTCGGCCAGGTACTGCACATCCTCGGCGGCATAGCGCACCTGCAATTCGCTGAGCGGGCGTTGCAACCAGTCGGAACGGGTCTCGCCCTTGGGCAACTCGATACCCAGTACCTGCTGTACCAGACGCGAATAGCCCATGGAGAAACCGATATTCAGGTAGCCCGCCGCCAGTTGTGTATCGAACAGCGGCGCGGGCAAGGCACCGGCCAGATGCAGGAAGACCTCCAGGTCCTCGCTGGAGGCATGCAGCACCTTGACCACCTCGGGCTTTTCCAGCAATGCGGCGAATGCACTCCAGTCGTCGATCCGCAGCGGATCGACCAGCCAGACCTCACGGCCATCGCAGACCTGCAGCAACCCGGCGATCGGATAAAAAGTATCGACCCGCATGAATTCGGTATCCAGCGCCACATAAGGCTGCTGGCACCATTGTCGGCACAGCCGGGCAAGTTGCTCGTTGTCGAGTACCCATTGGATTTCCAGGGACAAAGGCGTCTCCTTGCGAAGCGGTTCGGAGCCTGATCTGCATAAGGCCGAAAGGCGCGCAGTATAACGTCCCGCCTCCATCTTGCGCGGAAACATCGAACATCCCGCAGCCCAATCGCATGGAGCCCCGTCCAGGCCAGGCCGTGGAGGCTGGCTGGAGGCTGGAGGCTGGAGGCTGGAGGCCAGTACGCTGCCTCGTTGCGAGCGGATTGGCAATCAGGTGTGCATTTTATCGTAGGCCGCTGGCGCTGTCCGGGCGTCCGAGATGTCGCCAATCCGGACGGCCCCGCTACGAAACACGCACGAACCCGTCGCGCATATGAATAAGGGGCCTCTTCGTCGGCGTCCCTGCGGACGAAGGTTTCGTGGCGGGGCTGGACGGGCTCGCGGCGAATACCGCGGCGACTATGGAAGAAGCCGTCAGCGCACTGCTGGATCATTGGTAGGGCTTTCGGTTTCAGCAGCTCTTTCCCACTGGCTCTGCTGGAGGTGGCTGTGCGAATGCCTGGTGGCGGGACGGGGCCTTCGCCGCCAGGGATGGCAGCGAAGAGCTACAGGGAAGTATTCACGCGTGCCCCGTCCCGCCACCAGGCATTCGCACAAGGAAGATGATCCCGAGATCATGCTCTACGATCCAGAAGCCAGCCAGACACACTATTGCCAATCCGCTCGCAAGGCACCGTACCCCGACGCCAGTGCACACATTTATGAAGGCGCAAAGGCGGGCGCGCATATGATCGCCACCTGCATCCCGGAAAATCTGTCCATAAGGTCACGAATGGTCCGAACGGTCACCTTGCAGACTGCGCTACACTCCCTCGCCAACGGATCGCAAGCTGCGAAACAGAGCCTGCCCGGCACCATTCAGGATGAGCCAGGTCAAAACCGGCAGGCGTGAACCGTCCCCTGAAGCGAGAACCAATAATGAAAACAAAAATGAAAAATGCATGCTTGAAAACCACACTGGCCATGACTGCCGGCGTACTGGGCGGCCAGGCCCTGGCCGCTGGCTACGCGCTCAACGAACAGAGTATCAGCGGCATGGGAACATCCTTTGCCGGTCGTTCATCGGCGGCGGACGATGCCAGCACCCTGTTCGGCAACCCGGCCGGCATGGCTCGCCTGCAACGCGAGGAAGCCAGCTTCGGCATCGCCGCCATCCATGCCCGCACCGACATCAGCCATACCAGCAGCCCGTCCCATGTCAGTGGCAGCAACGATGGCGACATGGTGCCGTTCACCGCAGTGCCCATGGGCTACTACGTCAAGCCGCTGGATGAGAAATGGGCCGTTGGCGTCGGCATCTATGTCCCCTTCGGCATGATCAGCGACTATGAAAACGGCTTCGAGGGGCGTTACTTCGGGGACTACAGCGAAGTGCGCGTGATCACCGTGCAACCCACTGTCAGCTACCGCTTCAACGAGCGGCTGTCGATCGGCTTCGGGCCGACCATCAACCGTATCGACGGGCAATTGGAAAGCGCATCGCTCAACTCCTTCACACCCGGCACCAACGATGGCCGCGTGAAGGTCAAGGGCGATGACACCGCGCTGGGCTTCAACGTCGGCGTGCTCTACGAATTCTCCCCGCATACCCGCGCCGGCATCACCTACCACTCCAAGGTCAAGTACAAGCTGGAAGGCGATACCAGGCTGTCCGGTGGAACCTTCGCGCTGCTGGGGGCGGATAGAAAATACGACGCCTCGCTGAAACTGCAGACGCCCGAGTCGGTGGACTTCTCCGTGACCCACGCGCTGGACGACCAGTGGACGCTCTATGCCGGCGCCACCTGGACCCGCTGGAGCCGCTTCGAGGCACTGGTCATCGAGAACGCGGGCCTGCCACTGGCGCTGCAGGGCTCGGCCCTGGACCCCGTCGTCGAAGACCAGCACTGGCACGACACCTGGGCCTACGCCGTGGGCGCCGCCTACAAGCTCAGCCCGCAATGGACGCTGCGCAGCGGCGTAGCCTTCGACCAGAGCCCGACCAACAACGTCGACCGCTCGCCGCGCATTCCCTCCGGCGACCGCACCGCGGTGAGCCTCGGCCTGGCCTGGAACCCCAGCGACGACGTGACCCTCGACTTCGCCTACAGCTACCTGTGGGAGGAAGACACCAAGCTCAACCGCAGCAGCCCCTCTCGCGGCGCCTACTCGGCCAGGTACGAGAACCGTGCCCACGGCTTCGGCGCGGGCCTGACCTACCGCTTCTGACCCGCAAGGCCAAAGGCCGGGAGCATTCCCGGCCTTTCATCCGGCAACCGGCTCGAAGAAGGGCCGGCAAGCGATGCGCGATCACCCTCGGTGCGCACGGCGCACGTGGACTTGGCTTCCAGCTTCCGGCTGCGCCTACCCGACACAACCCTTGAGCGATCAGATCCAGCCCCCCCATTGCAGGATGAACAACCCCAGGTTGGTATTGACCACCGCCATCAGCGTCGTGATGGCGATGACCGCGGCCGCCAACTGATGGTTCGAACCGACAGCCTTGGCCATGACGAAACTGGCCGCCGCGGTAGGGCAAGCGAAATACAGGAAGAGAATACCCAGCTCGGCTCCACGGAAACCGAGCCACCAGGCCACCAGCGTCAACGGCAATGGCAGGCCGAACATTTTCAGCAGGCTGCAACTCAGCGCGACCCGGCCACTGTCACGCAGCCCCCTCAGGGAGAGCGTGGCGCCGATGCAGATCAACGCCAGCGGCAGCGTCATCTGCGCGAAATAGTCGCCCGACTCGAGCAGCCACTCGGGCAGCGGGATCCGCCAATAGGCGAACGGAATGGCCAGCACGATGCCGATGATCAACGGATTGCGGACGATACTGCGCAGGATGCTGCGCACGTCGGAACTGGCGGCAGGGCTGTACAGCGCCAGTATCACCGACGCGAGCACGTTGTAGCAGAGGATCGCCACGCCTGCGAGCACACTGCCCAGGGAAAGCCCGATCTCGCCATAAAGACTGGCCGCCAGCGCCAGCCCGATGATGCCGTTGTTGCCACGAAAGGCGCCCTGCACATAGACGCCACGATCGGCCCGGGGGCAGCGCCACAGCGCCCAGCCCCACGCCAGCAGAAAACTCGCCACGCTGGCCAGGCAGAAATAGCCGAGCAACGCGGGCGCCAGCGCCATCGACAGATCGGCACGCAGAATGGAAAGAAACAACAGTGTCGGCATGGTGCCACGAAAGACCAGGCTCGATGCCGTACTGACGAAAGCCGTATCGATCCACTCCAGACGCCGCAGCAACAGCCCGAGGAACATCATGGCGAACACCGGAGCCGTGACGCCCAGGGTCTGGATAAAGAGATCGAACATGGGAAATCACGGGCCCTTACGGGTTACTGGCCAGGCTCTCCGCACCAAGCACCCGCTTGGCTGCTATATAGCTCTTGTGCCAGTAATTGTTGGACAGGCTATCCAGGCGCACCGTGCCGCCGCTCGACGGCGCGTGTACGAAACGGCCATCACCGACGTAGATACCGGCGTGGCTGACCCGCCGTCCGCCATTGGTCGCGAAGAACAGCAGATCGCCGCTGCGCAGGGCATCGCGCCCTACCCTGGCGCCGCTCGCGCCCATCATCTCCTGGGTCGTACGCGGCAACACCACGCCGGCGGCGCCACGATAGACGTAGCCGATCAGCCCACTGCAATCGAAACCGCTCTCGGGTGTATTGCCACCCCAGCGATAAGGCGTACCCACCAGGCCCAGCGCACTGAACAGTACGTCCTCGGCCGTACCCGAGGCCGCCATCGGCGAAAATGCCACGACACGGGAGTGCTCATGAGAAACCTGCGGGGGAGAGCCGGCACAGGCAACCAGCAACGCGCAGCAGGCAAGCAGTGAGATTCTGACCGGCATAGGCATTACAGAACGGCTCCCGACGGATGAGCGGTCACTGTGCATGGGCAACCGGCAAAAAACAAGGCTATGTCAGGGCCCCGCGAAGCTTTCCGGGAGCACCGCCACCCGCGGCCAAGGCACCCTTTACGGAAGCGACAAACTCGGGCGACACCATCGGTGCGGGGCTATCCATCAATGATGGGAAGTTGCGCCATCCACGGAAGCGAGAGCCAGGACACGCTTGGCTTTCATATAGCTGGCACGCCAGTACTTGTCATCCAGGCTGTCCACGCGCACACCGCCGCTGCGGCTGCTCGAGGAGTGGATGAACTGGTCATCGCCAATATAGATGCCGGCATGGGTGACACGGCCACGCCCACGGTCATTGAAGAACAGCACATCCCCCGGTTCGAGCTCGGAGCGTTTTACCAGCGGGGCATCCAGGTCGATCATTTCACGCGTCGAACGGGGCAGCTCTATGCCTGCCTCCTCGCGAAACAGAAAGCCGACGAAGCCGCTGCAATCGAAGCCGGTCCTGATCGAGCTGCCACCATAGCGATAAGGCGTTCCCACAAGCTTGAAACCGCTCTCGAGGATGCTGTCGGCCAGCACGGGCATTTCATAGCCCTGCTCGGCGGAGAAGTCATGCGCCGGCTCTGCCTGCTGCGCCACTGCCGATGGTTCATCAGGCAATTGCAGTACCAGCGGCTGCAGGCGCGGCTGCGGCGGCTGTACCAATTCAGGCTGCTGCGGCTGTGCAGCACAGGCTGCCAGAAGGGCTGTCAGTGCGAAGGGCACGAGGGGTGCGAAGCGTTGGCGCATGGGCACGACCGTGTCAGGGTAAATGAACGAAGGCGAAACTATGCCCTTTATTAGCGCGATGAGCAAATTTTATCACCGCGAATGTGACGAATTGCCCGGAGAGAAACGTCTGGCCGGCAAACGCAAGACCCGCAACGGTTTCCCTGATAACCATGAAGCTTTATTAACTGGCGTCCAGCGCCCTCTTGAACTCTACTGCCCTGGAAACCTGTTCACGATCTCGCGAGCCAGGGTCTGTTTTTAACGCAGCAGGGCCGACGCACAACAGATCGTGAACAGGCTCCGAGAAGATGCGTTGCACTTCCGCCATACACATCAGCCTTCGCCCGCCGCAGCAGTCTTGCCATGCATTCATATAGAAAATCCCCCGCAACCGGCCTCAGACGGCTGGCACTCGTATTCCTGGCCTATCTCAGCCTGGGCTGCGCCATTCTGGGCCTTTTCATTCCCGGGCTGCCAAGCACGGAGTTCGTCCTGCTCAGCGCCTGGGCCGCGGCCCGCAGCTCGCCGCGCCTGAGCAACTGGCTGGAAAGGCACAGGGTCTTCGGCCCACTGCTGCGCAACTGGCGCAACGGCGGTGTCATCACACGCAAAAGCAAGGCATTCGCCAGCTTCGGCATGCTCGCCTGCCTGGCCCTGCTGGCATGGCACAGCCCGCCATTCTGGCTGACGCTTCTCGCCGCCAGCGGGATGGTCATCGGCGCCGCATGGATCTGGTCGCGTCCTGAACGGCCGGGCGGCACGGAGCAGTTGCCCGCCCTGGGCGACAAGTAAGCGCCTCGGGACTTGCGCTCGGCAAAAGCGCTGGAAGCCTGAACACTGGACGAAAAGCCTGGCCCTCATCCTGCTTTCCCAGCGCGCTCTTCCCGGCTATTCGCACGCGTGGCGCGACCGCCCTCCCGCAGCCCCGGCAGACAGGGCCGCGCCATGCGGGAGCCTTCGTTAAGCATTCTTAATAATGCTTAACTTGCCGATATTGGGAAGTATTCTTATTTTGCCAACCCACCCGTCCACTCGACGAACGGCTGCTGGCCCAGGAAAAGAATACCCTCATGAAGCACCACGCCCTATTTCGCCACTGGCTGCAGCGGCTAATGGCCGCCGCAGGGAATCGCGCCTGGCCGACGGCCATGGTCGCCACGACAGGCCTGGCGCATGAAGGCCCGAACAACCCCCAGGCCTCTCCAGGCACCACGCACCATCCTCGCAACCCGTTCAGCGGCTTCATGCGCAAGCAGGATGGAGGTATCGCTCCGTTCATGGTCCTGGCACTGGGCGGTGCCCTGCTGTCGACAGCCTACTCGCTCGAAACCAGCCGTATGACCAATGATGCGGCCCAGGTAAAGCGAGCCACCGATGTGGCGGCCATGGCGGTGGGCAAGGCGCACCTGATGGACGGCGAACGTTCGCTGGAGGCACTGGCACCTCTGGCCTACAACTATGTAAAGAATAACCTGGGCATGGACAGCAGCCTTGCCGAGCGGATTGCCCAGGACAACGTATCCCTGAGCAGGGAAACCGACGAGGAAGGCCACACCCGCTACACCGTGATGGCAAGCTTCCAGGCCGAGGCGCCGATGCTGGGTGCCGCCAGCGAAGAAATCCAGGTGTCCTCCACCTCGGAGGTGGTCGCCAAATCGACCGAAATCGCCATCGTGCTTCCCAACAGCCTGACCGAAGGCGATGCCGAGCTGGCCGCCCTGCGCCGCCTGTTCAAAGGCTTCGCCAACCGCCTGCTCGAAGGCGACGAAAGTGACGAACGGCGCATCTGGATTTCCCTGATCCCTTTCAGCCAGACAGTGAATGTCTACGACACCGAAGATCCGAACCGCATCCGCCGCTGGGCCACCAGCACGGCCATCCGCCCGGTGGAGCTGACCACACTGTTCCGCACCGGGATACGGGACCTCAGCGACCGCCGCATGCCCGACCCCATGACCGAGCGCCTGTGCCTGAACCGTGGCCTGCGGCTCGGCGAAAACTACTTCTGGGACCAACCACCCGCAGGCCAGTTCACACGGGTCTACTACCGCCACGACCTGCCCGAAAACCACCCATCCGAACCCAGTATCAGTTGGACCGGCCCCAACCCGACCTTCGGCCAGGCCAGCGGCACCAACGACATCCGCTACATCATCGGCGACGTGGGATGTCCCAGGGCGCCCCTGCTGCCCCTGACGAACGACCTGGAAAAGATCGAAGAGCGCCTGGACGAAATGCGCACCGGCTTCAACACGAACTACGCCATCGCCATGGGTTGGGCCGCCCATGCCCTGTCCCCAAACATGCGCGGCAGCAATGGCTGGGGCGATAGCGAACTGCCACTCGACTTCGCCACGGAAGACAACACCGACAACGTCAAGATCATGGTCATGCTGGCCAACACCACCGGCAACTGGTTCGACACCGACGCCTACAACTCCGCCCAGGTCGGCTCCGCCATCGATGGCCAGTCGACTGGCACCGGCCAGGGTGATACGGAAGCGGCCTCTCGACGCTTCCAGAGTCTCTGCAACAGCTTCCAGCAGAGGAAGCTGAAATTCCACTTCATCGGGGTCCGTCCGGGGGACCCGTCAGAATTCGGCCGAGTGCTGTTCGACAGCGTGGCGGGAACGCCTCTGCGCATCTGTGCCCAGGGCACGGGCAGCATGACCTTCGCCAACGCTACCAGCTTCCGTGAAGGCGAGGACCAGATCGACAGCCTCCTCACCGACATCACCGACAAGATCAAACACGAATATTACGTCCGCCTGGTCGAGTGACCGCAGGCCGTTTCCGTATCCTCCGACAGGACTTCGACATGACCACCATCCCGAACGCCCGCAAACGCACGAAACGCACCAGCCTGGCACTGGCCCTGGAGCCGCGCATCCTGCTCGATGCTGCCGCAGTGTCCACTGCTGCCGATGTGGCGGCACAGGTGGGCGCCACCGAGACGACACCCGGAGTCGAAGCGACCCCGACCAACAGCACCGTCACCGTTACCGACAGCACCGATGCATTTCCGGTGGAGATCGATCTTTTCCAGGCGGTCGATATCACCCTCGATAACGGCGGGGAACTGATCCAGGAACTGGTCATCACGGTGAACAGCAGCGGCGCCAACCAGGCACTGGTGGTCGACGGCCAGCAACTCACGCTGGACATCGGGGCCACCGGGTTCACCGATGCAAACGGCTACGGCTACACGGTCAGCGTCGGTGCCTCCACGACCACCATCACCCTCAACTTCGAGGCGGACGAGGGCATTGACGCAGCAGCGGCGACACAACTGATCGATGACCTGAAATACCAAGTACTGGACAAATCACTTGAAAGCGGGACCGTCGAGGTGACCCTGTCCAGCCTTGAAGACACCGGAGGCCAGAAAATCGCCCCGGAAGCTTCCGCCACCATCAGCATCGACAACCAGATCAATGTCGCGCCGGTGCTGGAGAACGACGGCGGGCTGGAAGCCCGGGAAACCTTCACGCCCGATGAACTGGGTATCGGCAATGGCACCGAGGTGGCCTATTCCGCCGACGGCCAGTATGCCTACGTGGCCGGCAGCGGCGGCATCCAGGTGTTCGCCGTCGACGACGCGGGTGCCTTGAGCGCATTGCAGACGCTTACCCATACCGATTTGAGTGCCATCAGCAATATGGTGGTGAGCCCGGACGGTAAATCGCTTTACACGATTTCCAGCAGTGGCAGGCTGGTTCAGTTGAGCATCAACGACGGCGTACTGAGCTATACCGCAACGATCACCTTGAACGAGGGCGCAAGCAGCGGCAGCGGCGGGTTGGCGATTTCGGATGATGGCACGCAGGTCTACGTGGACACCTCCAGCAACTACAACAGAGAGATCCATGTCTACAACCGCGATACCGAAACGGGCGCATTGAGCCAATTGCAGACACTGGATGCGCATCGCAACGGCGTCATCGCTACGTCCGGCGATTTCGTCTACGTCATGCACAGTGCTGCCGTGAGTTGGCAGTCTCATGAATTGAAGGTCTACCAGCGCGGCGATGATGGTCGATTGACCCTGGTGGCCAGTACCACAACCAGTCAGACAGGGTCTGACGCCGTCGCCTATGCCATGGAAACGTCAGCCGACGGCCAATACCTGTACGTGGGAGATCCCTCCTCCGGCACCCTCTCCGTCTACCACTTGAGCGATGGCCAACTGACTCAGGTTGATTCGGCATCGCTCAGCGGCGTCCGCGATCTGGCATTGAACGCCGAGGGTGACCGGCTATATGCGACAACCTCCAGCGGCACGATCAATGTGTATACGGTTGTGGCCAATGGCTCGATCAGCCTGGTCAGTACCATCGCCGGCAATACCAGCGGCAGCGACATCGCCGTCTCCATCAATGGTTCATTGTTAGTGGCAGGCGGCAACCTCACCCGCTACACCGATGTTCAGACCCTCAACCTTGGCGAGCCCACCGCGTTCGCCGACGGGCTGACGCTCAAGGACGGCAACTATGACGCGCTCGATGGCGGCACCGGCAACTACAAGGGTGCCAGCCTCACCGTCAGTGCCGACGTCGCGGGCGGAACCTTCGGCTTCGCCGTCGGCAACAATCTCGCCCTGTCCGGCAACTCCATCACCCTGAACAACGCGGCCATCGCCAGTTTCACCGTCGATACCGACGGCAGGCTGACCGTCGCCTTCACCGCCGACACCAGCAAGGCGGTCGCCAACCAGGTACTGCGCCAGCTCACCTATACCAGTGCCGCAGGCACCGTCGCGGGCAGTCTGGTCACGCTCACGCTACAAGGCAGCGACGGCGCGCTCGCCAGCAACAGCGTGACGCTGCTGCTGCGCGCCAACGAAGCGCCGCAGGTGAATTCCGCCGCTTCCACCGACGTGGGCAAGGCCACCAGCGAGACAGCCTATACCTATGTCCTGCCCGCCAATCTGTTCACGGATGCCGGCAACGACAAGCTGACCTGGGAAGTCACAGACCTGCCCGCAGGGCTGACCTTCGATGCGGCCACCCGCACCATTTCCGGCACGACCACCGAAACCGGCACCTTCACGCTGACGGTCAAGGTGACGGATACCTCTGGCCTCAGCGCCGAGCGCGAAATGGATCTTGTGGTCGAACAGATCGCCAACCGTGCCCCCGAGGTCAGCGCGAACGCGCCTGGCACTCTGGAATCCATCGTCATCGGCACCGAGGGCTACGGCGTGACGCTGGACGCCGGCCTGTTCAGCGATGCCGACGCCATCTATGACGACAGCACCCTGACCTGGAGCGTGAGCGGACTGCCAGCCGGCCTGAGCTTCGATCCCGCCACGCGCACCCTGAGCGGCACGCCGAGCACTGTGGGTGACTACAGCATCACCGTGACCGTGACCGACGAGCATGGCGCCAGTGCCGAACATACCCTGATGCTGCGGGTGATCAGCCAGGCTGAAGCGGATAACAGTGCACCGGTGTTGAGCACGGACGACATCAACCTGACCTATACCTCCGAGGGCGACCTCACTGGCTTCAATCAGAACGTCTACAGCCTGGAACTATCATCCGATGACAGTACCCTACTGATCGTAGGCAATGACTCAGGCGGACACGCTGTGACGCCTGGCGGCAACAGCACGCTGTACGTCTACAGCCGCGACAGCGAAGGCAACCTGACACTGGTGCAGAAGTTCGTGCAAGGCACGAGCAATGACGGCGACGACAGTAACGGCATCGAAATCGACGGTCTGGACAGCGCCTCCTCGGCGGTGTATTCCGCCGACGGCCAGTACGTGTACCTGGTGGGCAAGAACAGTTCAGGCACCTACACCGTCACGACGCTGCAAGTGGGCGCGGACGGCACCCTCGCTGCCACCGGCCTGAGCGTCGAGATCGCCGATTCGTCCACCGTCCGGCAGATGGTGGTGTCGGACGACGGCAAGGCGCTCTACGTCGTGTCCAACAGTTTTCTCTACGCTTATTCCACCGCCGATGACGGCTCGCTGAACCTGCTCGACAGCTACACCGACGGTATCGACACCTCCAATGCGCTGGCCATTGCCAATGGCGTGGTCTACGTGACCGGCAGCTCCCGGGTCGCCATTTACACCGTCAATGACGACGGCAGCCTGGCCCATGCCACCACCTGGTCTGGCGGCAGTACCTTCATGCGCAGCATTGCCGCCACCGACAGCGGCTACGTCTATGTGTCACGCGGCACGAGCGGCATTCAGGTGCTGCACTACGACAAGGATAGCAATACCGTTACCAGCGCCACCACCTACAATCCCGGACAGACCTGGGGCCTGGCGCTCTCATCCGACGGCTCCGCGCTCTATGCAGGCCTCAACGGCGGCAACGTCCTCATTTTCAGCGTCAACGCCGATGGCACGCTAACTCAATCCAGTACTCTGGGTACCAGCGGCGCACAGGGCTTGCGCTACGCCATGTCCTCGGATGGCTCTTCCATCTACTACGGCAGTTTCTGGAACGGAAAGGGCCTGGGCCAGATCAGCACTTCGGTGGTCGTCGCCTACACCGAAGGCACCATCCTCACCCTCGCCGCCGATCTGACCCTCTCCGACGCCGAATTCGACGCCCTGGCCGACGGCACCGGCGACTACAACGGTGCCAGCATCACGCTGCAACGTGAAGGCAACGCCAACGCTGACGATAATTTTGGCCTCATCGAAGAAAACGGCCTGACCCTGGTAGATGATGAAATCCTGCTCGACGGCGAGAAGATCGCCGACTTTGCCAACGCGGACGGCACGCTGACCATCCTCTTCACCGCCGAGGTGAGCACAGCCACCGCCAACGCGGTGCTGCGGCAGATCAGCTACACCTACCAGGGCGGGGACCCCGGCACCAGCATCCGCCTGACGCTCGGCGTGAAAGACCAGTACACCAGCGGCACCGACAGCATCACCCTGGCGCTGGCCGTCACCGAAGTGAACGACGCCCCGCTGGTGAACGCCACGCCGGCCAGCACCAAGCAGGACGCGGGCAGGGCCGCCGCCGATCTGTTCAGCGATGTCGAGGTGTCCGCCGTGGAAAGCGTGCAGGCCATCACCAGCCTGACGCTCACCGTTTCCGGCCTGCTGGATGGTGCAAGCGAAACGCTGCGCATCGACGGCAGCACCGTCGCGCTGGTGGCAGGCAGCGGTACGACCACCAATGGCCATGCCTGGAGCGTCGCCATTGATGCCGACAGCGGCGTCGCCACCGTCACGATCACCAGCAGCGCGGGCATGAGCGGCGAGGCCGCCACCGCGCTAATCGACGGCCTGGCCTATGCCAACACCGACAGGGCCACCGGCACGGTCGGCGAGCGCGTCGTCACCCTGGTCGAAATCCAGGACAACGGCGGCACGGACAATGGCGGCGTGGATACGGCCGAGCTGTCCATCGCGGCCACGGTGCTGGTCGAGGTGGGGCAGAGCCCCACGCTCGGTGCCGAGACCGGCACGCTCGACTATGCGGACCTGATTTCTTCCGACGACTGGCCCAGCCCGTACGAAGGCATCCAGGATGTCGCCAGTGTGGGCGATCTGGTCTATGTGGTGCGCACGGCGGAAGTGTGGAGTTCAGAAGCCATTGCGTACATCAATATCAGCACGCTGTATGTCCTGCAGCGCGGCGGCGACGGCGCGCTTACGCTGCTGCAGAGCATCGCCAGTACGGACGTGGACGCGCTGACCGGCGCGGCGCAAATCCAGCTATCGGCCGATGGCGGCACGGTCTACGTGATCGGCGGCGAGAGCGTGGCCCTGTTCGCGGTCGATGCGGGCAACGGCGAGCTGGAATCGCTGGGCAGCTTCGGCGCCGATCTGGTGAGCGAGCACGGCTTGATCAGCGACGTGCTGGCCGATGGCGATCTCGTCTATGTCACGGCGGGCTCCAGCCTGACCGTTTTCGAGCGCAGCGGCGACACACTGACGCAGAAGAACAGCTACACGACTTCCAGCGAAGAGGCGCAGTTCAGTGCGCTGCAACTCTCCGCAGATGGTCAGTACCTGTTCGTCGGCACCTCCGGCGGCGGCACGCTGGCCAGCGTGTATCGGCTGGCCAGCGACGGCAGCCTGACCTTCGTGATGGCGGCGCAGGGCACGGACCCGGCGGCGGAGGAACAGTACTACTACACTTCGGCGCTGACGCTTTCGCCCGACGGCACGACGCTCTACGCCATCGACTACGACGGCAGCGCCTACCGCCTGTACACCCTCTCGGTGGACGCCGAGGGGAATCTGGGCGCCGTGGCCACCAGCGAACTGGACGAAACCGCCAAGCGCATCATCGTCTCTGACGACGGCGCGGCACTGTTCGTTATAGGCGAAGAGAGTATCGGCATCTATACGCGTGCCGCCGACGGTACGCCTACCCTGGCGCAAACGCTGGAGGGCGCCGGCGGCAAGGACTTCGGCGAATTGCGTGGCGCCGCGCTCAGCGCCGACGGCACCCAGCTCTATGTGGCCGGCACCTTCTCCTGGGACGACGGCCTGCTGGTGCTCGACCTGAAGGCGGCGAGCGCCATCCATACCGAAGACGGCGACGCGGTCGCCCTGCTGCCCGGCGGCACGCTGAGCGATCCGCAACTGGACGCCCTGGACGATGGCGCGGGCAACTACCAGGGCGCCAGCATCGTCGTGAGCCGGACGGACGACGGCAGCGGCGAGCATGACGTTTTCGGCTTCAGCGGCGGCGACGGCCTGACCTTCGATAACGGCAACATCAAACTCGACGGCGCGACCATCGCCTCGGTGATCGACACCGGTTCGTCGTTCATCGTCACCTTCACCGCTGCCGTCAGCCGCGCCGACGCACAGAACGTGCTGCGTCACATCACCTACAGCAATACCAGCGACGATCCAACACAGCACGGCAGCCAGGCCACCTTCTCCATCAAGCTCAACGACGGCACCGGCTACAGCGACGAACTGAGCGCCAATGTCACGCTCGAAGGCGTCAACGACCCGCCCGTGATCGAAACCGATGCGCTGGCACCCACCTACAACGCCGAGGGCGAGCGGGTCAGTCTGTTCGAGAACACCGTCATCGACACGGTGGAGACCGGCCAGCAGATCTGGCAGGTGGTCGTCACGCTGGAGCCTGCCGATGCCGGCGACGTGCTGGGCGTGGATGGCGGCAAGATCCTGCTCGACGCGGCCACCAGCGGCACACAGAGCACCGGTACAGGCCTGTCCTACTACGTACAGATCCAGGACGGCAAGACCATCGTCACCCTGTACCTGATGAGCACCCCCGAGCGCGCGGCCGGGGTCATCGACAGCCTGACCTATGGCAACACTGGCAGCGACCTGAGCGGCACCCGCAGTATCAGCCTGAGCGTCAAAGAGTACGCGGATGGCGGCAACGACACGACGGTGGTCGACGCAACGGCAGTCGTCACCCTGGCGAACGCCACCGCCGAAAACACCGCCCCGAGCCTGGGCGGCGGTGCCACGGCAGATTACACCGAGCAGGCCGATCCCGTGGCCATCGCCCCGGGCGCCACGCTGTCCGACACGCAGATGGATGCCTTCAACGGCGGCAGCGGCAACTACGACGGCGCGGTATTGACCGTCGCCCTCGGCGAAGGCAGCAGCACGGCGGACGTGCTGGGTTTCGCGGCCGGCAACGGCCTGACGCTGGAAAACGGCAGCCTGAAGAAGGACGGCGTGACCATCGGCAGCGTGACCAGCGCGGATGGTGTGCTGAGCATCACCTTCACCGACGCGAACGGTGCCATTCCCACCACAGCGGACGTGCAGAACGCGTTGCGCCAGATCACCTACGCCAACGGCAGCGATACGCCGGCGGCCAGCGTGGCCGTCAGCGTCAGCCTGGCCGACCAACGCGGCCTGGACTCGGCGGCGCTGGACTTGGCCATCGCCATCACCGCCGTCAACGACGTGCCGACCGTCGAAGCCGACCCGGTGCTCTCGCTCGGCGAGCTGGAGCACCTGCAGGCGTTCACCGGCATCGCCGGACTGGGCACCCTGTCCTCCAGCATCGTCTCCAGCGACGGTACCCGCGTGTACCTCGCCGACGAGCAGGGTGCTATCGCCCTGTTCAGCCGCGACGTGGACAGCGGCGAATTGAACTACGTCAGCACCTTCGAGGCCGTGGACGGGCTGGCCGGCATCAGTCAGTTGCTACTCTCCGCCGACGGTACGAGCCTCTACGCCCTGCGCGCGGACGGCGACGCCATCGCCTGGTTCAACGCAGATGCCACGGGCGCACTCACGCACCAGGCCACGATCGTCAGCGACTACAGCGTGGATGGCGGTAACCTCAATAGCATCCAGGGTATCGCCCTGTCGGAAGACGGCGAAAACCTCTACCTCATCAACAGCTATTACGATCAGTTGGCTTGGTTGAGCCGCGATACCGCGACGGGCGAACTGACCTACGTCGAAGCGCTTGGCGGCAGCATGTGGAGCGAGCCCTATCTGTGGGCGCCGACCGACATCGTCAGCCAGGGTAGCCTGGTGTATGTCGTCACCAATGCCAGCGATGGTTCCTCGCTGATCGTCTATCAGCGCGATGCCAACGGCGCACTCGATCTGCTGGGCTACACCCAGAACGGCAGCGACTCGCTGACAGGCCTCCAACACGTCGCAGTCAGCGCCGACGGCGGCACGATCTTCGTCGCCAACGACAGCCAGATCGATGCCTTCAGCCTGGATGCGTCCACCGGCACGCTGACCCACCTGGGGTCGATCACCGGCGAATCCATCGGCGATATCGCCATCTCCGCCGACGGCAAGGCGCTGTTCGTGACGCTGGCCGACGGCACACTGAACTACTACGCCACCGCCACCCTGGCGCGAGTCTCGTCACAGAGCGGCCTGGACGGCGCGGGGCAGATATCCGTGTCGGCGGATGGCGGCGTGATCGTCGTCGGCGATGCGCTGGAGGTGCTGAACGCGCCGCCAGCCGCGGCCCCCAGCGCCGTGATCGGCGGCGATCCGGTGCTGCTGGCGCCGACCCTGACGCTTGGCGATGCCGAGCTGGATACCGCCGACAACTATCAGGGCGCCAGCGTCACCTTCGGCGGCCAGGCCAGCGACGTCTTCGGCTTCCAGGCCGGCAACGGCTACACCCTGGACGGCGACACCATCAGCCTGGACGGCACGGCAGTGGCGACACTGACACAAACCGGCGGCAGCGCCACGCTGAGCTTCATCGCCGCCCTGACCAAGGAACAGGCCAACGCCATCCTGCGTCAGGTCACCTATGCCAGTACCTCCGGGGAAGCAGGTACACGTATCATCGTTCTGGCCCTGAACGACGGCACGTCGGACAGCGCGACATTCGAAATACAGGTTTCCCTGTCATCCGCCGATAACCAGGCACCGGTCGCCGGCAACGACAGCTACGACCTCGCCGCCGCCACGGCGGGCACTGACTACAGCGTCACCCTTCCGGAAACGCTGTTCAGCGATGCCGACGGCGACGTGCTGAGCTGGAGCGTCAGCGGCCTGCCCAGCGGCCTGAGCTTCGACGCAAGCACACGGACGATCTCCGGCAGTGTCGCCACGCCCGGCAGCCATACCTTGACCGTCAGCGTGAGCGACACCAGCAACGCCACCGCCTCGCGTACGCTGACTCTGATCGTGACCAGCGCGGGCACAGCCACCGGCCCAGGCGACACAGTCCCCTCCGGCGACCCGACGTTGCCAGAACTGAACACCGGTATGCCACCGGCAACAGGGGTACCGAACATTGTTCACTTCGATGCCCCGCCCCTGAACCGCTCCCCCTTCGAACTCCCAGACGGTCGTGGCTTGCTGGAGAGCGCACAGCCTGCCGCTTCCACGACAGCGCAGCCTGCCAGTGCACCTGTGGTACGGGTTCAGGCGAATGGCAGTGGCTTCGATGGCAAGACCTCGATTGCCCAGCAACTGACCAATGCCGACCAAGTGCTGCGGGACACCTCCGAGGCGGCGCTCGATGGCAACTTCGAGCTCGATGGCTCCACCCTGCGCGCCAGCGTGAACCTGACAACAGTCAGCGAACGCAGCATCACCCTGCGCCTGCCCACGGAACTGCGCGACACGGCGCAGCGCATCACCCTGGCCAATGGCATGCGCCTGCCCAGCGGGGCCTTCGCCTTCGATGCCCGCACCGGCGAGTTGCGCATCGATCGTGCCTGGCTCGCACGCCATGGCGACGTACGCCTGACCCTGGTCAGCCGCGACGCCGATGGCAACGAGCGGAGAACCCCAGTGGTGATCCAGGTCACGGATGAGTCGGGCAGCGCCAGCCGCGAGCCGGCGAGCCGGCCTGCGGTCGAGACGGTCGAGAGCCTGCCGCAACAGTTGCACCAGGCAACCTCCGGCGCCCTGCTCAGCGAGGCCCTGGAACTGCTCGACCAACTGAGCGAGCTGAACGACGAACCGGTTATCCAGACAACCCGACACACTGCCTGAACACTTTCAAGGACCATCAGAAAATGACCCGCAACCCTTTCAAACCGACCTCCCTGCGCCTGGCCATCGCCTGCGCCGCCCTGGGCCTTTCCGCCTGCGCCGTCACCCCGGAGGCGCTGACGCCGGAGCAGCAACTGGCCGAAGCCAATGAAGACCGCCGCAGCATGTTCGAATCCCAGGAGCCGGTGACCGGCGCCATCAGCCTGGAAGAGGCCATGGCGCGCGCGGTCAAGTACAACCTGCAACAGCGCCTGGGGCTGATGCAGCGCGCCCTGGAAGACAATACCCTGAGCGTCAGCAACCTCAACCTGCTGCCGCAACTGGCCGCCAGCGCCGGCTGGAAGGGCCGCGACAACGTCGCCGGCTCGTCCAGCGAATCGGTCACCACCGGCCAGGAGTCGCTGGAACCCTCCACCAGCAGCGACCGCTCCAGCCGCGACGCCAACCTGCGCCTGTCGTGGAACGTGCTCGACTTCGGCGTCAGCTATTTCAGCGCCAAGGCCCAGGCCAACAAGGTGCTGGCCGCCGAAGAGGCGCGCCGCAAGGTGGTCGCCGACATCATCCAGCAGGTCCGCGAGGCCTACTGGCAGGCGGCCAGTGCCGAACGCCTGCAACCGGAAGTGCAACGCGCCCTCGGCGATGCCCGCAATGCCCTGCAACAGGCCCGCCAGACCGAACAGCAACGCCTGATCGCGCCACTGGAGTCCCTGCGCTATCAGAAGGGACTGCTGGAGATGGTGCGCCAACTGGAAGTCGTGGAAGGCGAACTGGCAGTGGCCAAGTCGCGCCTGGCCAGCCTGATGAACCTGCCGCCAGCCAGCCAATACAGCCTGGTGCAGCCTGGCGAGTCCAGCTATACCCAGCCTGCCCTGGCCTACAACCTGGCCGACCTGGAAGCCACCTCGATGGTGCAGCGCCCGGAAATCCGCAGCGAAAGCTACCAGGCACGCAATGCCGTGCTGGAAACCCGCGCCGCGATGCTCAAGCTGCTGCCGGGGGCCAACCTGTTCGTCGGCGCCAACTACGACAGCAACAGCTACCTGGTCAACGACAACTGGGCCGACGCCGGCCTGCAGGTCAGTTGGAACCTGTTCAACGTGCTGGCCTATCCGGCCGTGAAGAGGAGCGGCGAAGCCCGCCTGCAAGTCGCCGAACTGCGCCGCCAGGCCATGCGCATGGCCGTCCTCACCCAGGTCAACGTGGCCTGGCGCGAATTCCAGCGCTCCAGCCAGGTGTTCGCCCGCTCCAATGAACTGCAGCAGGTACAACGCAATATCCTGCGCCAGAGCGAAAGCGCCTACGCCAGCCAGGCGCAGAGCCGGCTGGAGCGCGTACGCACGGCGACCGAGACGGTACTCGCCACCCGCACCCGCGACCGCGCCTTCGCCGAACTGCAGGTCGCCCATGGCGCCGTCTACCAGGCCGCTGGCCTCGACCCGTTGCCCGAGCGCATCGCCGGCCGCAGCATCGCCGAACTCAGCCGCAGCATCGCCAGTAACGCGGTACGCCTCGACCAGGGCCAGGGCGCGATACCGGCGGGCATCGCCGCCGCCCAGCAGGCGCCCTATGGCGTGGCCTCGAGCAGCGCGGCCGCAGGTACTCCACTGATCGCCCAGGCGCCAATGCAACGCCAGGTGCTGCGCCTGGATATGTGGGAAAGCCTCGGCTCGCTGCGTGGCGCCGAACTGGTGCCGGTGGAGCGAGTCAATGATCGCTGAGCGGCGCCACACCTACAGCTTCCGCTGTTCACTGCTGGCGGTGCTGATCGCCGCCAGCCTGCCGGACATGGCCCAGGCCGAGGAAACCGGCGAGCTGCGCGTGCAGCTCAGCCCGGTCCGCCAGACCGTACTGTCCAGCGAGATCAGCGGCAAGCTCACCGAGCTGCCGCTCAGGGAGGGCGAAACCTTCAAGCAGGGCCAGCGTCTGGCCGCCTTCGACTGCTCGGTGCAACGCGCCCAGTTGACCCGTAGCGAAGCCGTCCAGCGCGGCGCGCAGAAAAAGCTCGACGTGGCCAAGCGCCTCGACGCGCTGGGCTCTATCAGCCAGGCGGAAGTGGCCCAGACCCAGGCCGACCTGGCCGTGGCCCAGGCCGAAAGCGGCGTCAGCCGGGCCATGCTGAAACGCTGCACGCTCGATGCGCCCTTCGCCGGCCGGGTGTCGCAACGCATGGCCGAACGCTGGCAGCACGTCGCCGAGGGCACCGAACTGCTGGCGATCTACGACGACAGCGTCTATCAACTGGAGCTGATCGTACCTTCCGCCTGGCTCACCTGGCTGAAGGCCGGCCTGGACTTCGAAGTGGCCCTGGACGAAACCGGGCAGCGCTATGCCGCCCAGGTCGAACGCCTCGGCGCGGCCATCGACCCGTTGAGCCAGTCGCTCAAGGTGTTCGCGCGCATTACCGGCGATACGGCGGGATTGCTGCCGGGCATGAGTGGCGTGGCGTTGCTGCAAGCACCCGGAGAGGATTCGTGAGCGCCAATGTGCCCCCTCCGAATGTGACACCCCTGCGCGACCGGCGCAGCGAACGCATGGCGCTGCTGTTGCAACTGGAACGGCGCGCCCGCGCCCAGGAAGACCGGCTCGGCCTGGGCTTTCTGATGGTCAACGACAGCCGCCAGTTGCTCGACTACCGCGAAGCCCTGCTCTGGCGCGCCGACAGCGGGCGTATCGCGGCTTGCTCGGGGCTGGCCCAGGTGGAAGCCAATGCGCCCTTCATGCTCTATCTGGCCCGCATCTGCCAGGACTGGCGGCACCAGTCCTGGGCCGGCGAACTGCACGAACTGAGTGTGGCCGACGTGCCCCCCGCCCAGCAGCCGGAGTGGTCCGAATACCTGGCGCCACAGTTGCTCTGGGTTCCCCTGAAAAGCCGTAACGGCGAGTTGCTGGCCTGCCTGCTGTTCAGTTGCGAACAGCCATTGGCACGCCCGCAACGGGCCCTGCTGGAACTGTTGCAGGATGCCTATGCCCACGCCTGGGACAGCCTCTCGGGACGGCGCGCCAGCCCGGCGGCTGGCCTCGGCCCGCTACGCCGGCGCCCACGGAAATTGCTGTTGGCGGCAGTCGCGGCCCTCCTGCTGCTGGCCCTGTTGCCGGTGCGGCAGACGGTCCTGGCGCCCGCCGAAATCGTGCCGCGCGAGCCCGCCGTGCTGCGGGCGCCCTTGCAGGCGGTGGTCGAACGCATCCTGGTCCAGCCCAACCAGATGGTCACGGCGAACGAAGCGCTGGTGCAACTCGACCGCCGGGAACTGGAAAGCCGCCTGGAGTCGGCCCGCCAGAGCCTGGCCGCGGCCGAAGCGCAACTGCGCCAGACACGCCAGCAGGCCCTGTTCGACGAGCGTGCCAAGGCGGCCCTGGCGGAACTGAGCAGCCGCCGCGAACAGGCCCGTACCGATGTCGACTACCTGAGCGACAACCTCGAACGCACGCTGATCCTCGCGCCACGTGACGGTGTGGCGATCTTCGATGACCCCAGCGACTGGATTGGCCGGCCAGTAGCACTGGGCGAGCGCATCATGCAGGTCGCCGACCCACACGACGTTCGCCTGGAGATCGACCTGCCGGTGGGCGACGCCATCGAACTGGAAAACGGCAGCGACGTGCGCCTGTTCCTCAACAGCCAGCCCGGCAAGCCACTCACCGCGACACTGCAGCGCCAGGGTTACCGCGCCTCGCCAGCACTGGACGGCAGCATGGCCTATCGCCTGGTGGCGAACTTCACACAGGACCAACCGGGTTTGCGCGTCGGCCTCAAAGGCACGGCCAAGCTCTACGGCCAGCGCACCCTGCTGTTCAACTACCTGCTGCGCCGCCCGTTGGCGGCCCTGCGCGTGCACCTGGGCTGGTAGATGATTTCATTCATCGTGAGCGGTGCGCATGGCGCGCCCTACCGGTTCCGGGTGCGCCATGCGCACCGGCCGGCCCCAGGAAAACACCGGCCATGACCGCTCCCAGCGCACTCCCCGGCCAAGCGCGGCAACAACCGCTACCGAAGCTGCGCCGCACCCTGCGCCTGCATCCGGGCCCGCAGGCACGCGATGGCGCCCCAAGCTGGACGCTGGAAGACAGCGCCCGTGGCCGCTTCTACCGCATCGGCTGGGCCGAGGCGGAAATCCTCGCACGCTGGGAACTGGGCACGGCGCAGGCGGTGGCCAATGCGGTCAGCCAGGAAACCACCCTGGTTCTGGAGGAAGACGACGTATCCGGCTTCATCCAGTTCCTGACCACCATGCAACTGGTAGAAGTCAGCGGCGATGCGGCGCTGTCCGACCTGAAGCGCCGTACCAAGGCCGGCGGCAAAGGCGGTTGGGGCCGTTGGCTGCTGAACAACTACCTGTCGATCCGTATTCCCCTGCTGCGCCCGGACGCCTTCCTGTCCCGCACCTACCCCCGCGTGGCACCGCTGTTCAGCCGCGGCTTCGCCCTCGCCACCCTCTGCGCCGCCCTGCTCGGCCTGTTCCTCGCCGCCCGCCAGTGGGACGGCTTCGTGCACACCTTCCTGCACTTCTTCAGCCTGGAAGGCGCCCTGCTGGCGGCGCTGACCCTGAGCCTGACCAAGATCCTCCACGAGTTCGGCCATGCCTATACCTGCAAGCGCTATGGCTGCCGGGTGCCGACCATGGGCGTGGCCTTCCTGGTGTTATGGCCGGTGCTCTACACCGACGCCAGCGGCGCCTGGCGCCTGCCCCGGCGGCGCCAGCGACTGGCGATCGGCGCCGCCGGCATGGGCGTCGAGCTGTGCCTGGCGGCATGGGCGACCCTGGCCTGGAGTTTCCTGCCCGATGGCATGCTGCGCAGCGCCGCCTTCATGCTCGCCAGCACCACCTGGATCCTGACCCTGGCGGTCAACCTCAACCCGTTGATGCGTTTCGATGGTTATTTCCTATTCTCCGACCTGCTCGACGTACCCAACCTGCAGGAGCGCGCCTTCGAACTGGCACGCTGGCGCCTGCGCGAGACACTGTTCGGCTTCGGCGACGAGCCACCGGAATACTTCGACCCCTGGCTGCGGCGGACACTGCTGGGCTACGCCTTCGCCACCTGGATCTACCGCTTCTTCCTGTTCCTCGGTATCGCCCTGCTGGTCTATCACTTCGCCTTCAAGCTGCTCGGCCTGTTCCTGTTCGCCGTGGAGATCATCCATTTCATCCTGCGCCCGATCTACAACGAACTGCGTCACTGGCACTCCCGCCGTAAGGATTACCGTATGAATCGCAATACCCTGGTCACCCTCGGCCTGCTGCTCGCTGCCCTGCTGCTGGCGGCACTGCCCTGGCGCAGCCGCATCGAGGCGCCCGCCCTGCTACGCGCCGAACGACAGGCGATCCTGCTGGCACCGGCGGCAGCACGCCTGCAACGCATCGGCGCCGAAGCCGGGCAGGCGGTGCAGGCGGGACAATCGCTGTTCCAGTTGCAATCCCCCGATCTCGCCCACGAACTCGCCAGCCTGGAACATGAGATCGGCCTGCTGCGCACGCAGAGCAGCTTCCAGGTCCGCACCAGCGACGACAGTGCCCGCCAGGCGGTAGCGCGCAAGGAGCTGCAAGTGGCCCTGACACGCCATGCCGCGCTACTCGAACGGCTGAACCAATTGCAGGTCCGCGCCCCGTTCGACGGCACCCTCGCCGACCTGGCGCAACCCCTGGCAACCGGGGAATGGCTGCCAGCCGGAGAGTGGCTGGGCACGGTGACCGGCGATGGCGGCGAAGTGGTCGAGGCCTTTGTCGGCGAGAGCGATCGCGAACGGCTGCAGGCGGGCCTCGAAGCCTGGTTCATCCCCGAGGACCCGGGCCGGCCACGGCGGCGCCTGGTACTCGAAGATATCGCCCAGACGGCGATCCGCAAGCTCACCTCGGCCCCGGAACTGGCCTCGGTGCACCAGGGCGGCATTGCCAGCCAGCTCGACGAGCAACGGGTTCCGGTCCCGGAACAGGCGCTCTATCGCGTCCTGCTACGCCCGCTGGACGACCAGCCCTCCCAACCCCAAGCACTGCGCGGCACCGCCAGCCTCGAAGGCGACGCCCGCAGCCCTCTGTTGCAGGCGGGGCAGCAGATACTGGCGCTGTTGATCAGGGAGTCGGCGTTCTAGGCTTGAGGCTTGAGGCTTGAGGCTTCATCAGTATGCGGGGACTCGCCCAGGCCCCGTCGAGCCTTCTCTTCCAGTCGCTTTCGTTAAGCATTCTTAAGGGACCAAACATTGTCCACCGGCCAGGGTCTGACCATCATTCACCGCATCGTCTTTATCATTCAGGACTCCGACCGATGAACGCCATCGTCAAGAACGCCCCCCAGCTTCCCCTGACCAAACGCCTGAAATCCGGCACCAGCGGCGACCACGACAGCGTCGACAACCTGGTGATGGGGTCGCGCCCATTCGAAAGCCTGGAGCGCTATGGCTACTTCCTGCGCCTGCAACATCGCTTCCACGGCAGCATCAATGCCCTCTACCAGGATGCCGAACTCAATCGCCTGCTGCCGGGCCTGCATGAACTGCCACGGTTCGCGGCGGTGGAACAGGACCTGCGCGACATCGGCCAGGACGTGCCGACGGCCCCCGCCGCCATCACTCCCGCCACCCCCTATGCCGCCCTGGGCTGGTTGTACTGCAGCGAAGGCTCCAACCTGGGCGCCGCGTTCCTCTACAAGGAAACCCAGCAGATCGGCCTGGACGGCGAGCGGGGCGCTCGCCACCTGGCGGCCCATCCGGATGGCCGTGGCCTGCACTGGCGCCAGTTCACCACCCTGCTCGATGGCCTGGAACTGAACGAAGAACAGCGCCAGCAGGCGATCCAGGGCGCCAGCGATGCGTTCGCCTTCTACCGGCAGGCGCTGCGCGAGATATTCCCGCAGTAAGCACGCCTGCGCTCAACACAAAAGAAAGGGCTATGTCCCCGCTGGACTGTTGTACATCCAGTTGTCTTCGGGCACCGCACCGGCTGGCAGGGTGCGCCCTGCGCACCTCCGGCCAGCCAAAGCCGGTACGCGCGACGCACCCATAAACCAAAGAAAAGGCCCACGGATATCCATGGGCCTTTTCTTTTATTGCTGGTATTGCTGGCAGCTACAACAGGAAGATCGTCGCCAACCCGAGGAAGATGAAAAACCCTCCACTGTCGGTCATGGCAGTGATCATCACACTGGCGCCCATCGCCGGGTCGCGCCCCAGACGCGCCAGGGTCATGGGGATCAGCACCCCCATCAACGCCGCCAGCAACAGGTTCAGCGTCATGGCGGCGGTCATCACCACCCCCAGCGACCAACTGTCGTACAACCAGAAGGCCACGGCGCCGATCACCCCGCCCCAGACCAGGCCATTGAGCAGACCCACGCCCAGCTCCTTGCGCAACAAGCGCATGGTATTGCCAGTACTGACCTGGTCCAGCGCCATCGCCCGCACGATCATGGTGATGGTCTGGTTGCCCGAATTGCCGCCGATACCGGCGACGATCGGCATAAGCGCCGCCAGCGCCACCAGCTTCTCGATGGAACCGTCGAACAGGCCGATCACCCGCGAGGCGATGAACGCCGTCACCAGGTTGACCGCCAGCCAGGCCCAGCGGTTGCGCACCGACTTCCAGACCGAGGCGAAGATATCCTCCTCTTCGCGCAGACCGGCCATGCTGAGGACTTCGCTCTCGCTTTCCTCACGGATCAGGTCGACCATCTCGTCGATGGTCAGGCGCCCGATCAGCTTGCCGCTCTTGTCCACCACCGGCGAGGAAACCAGGTCATAACGTTCGAAGGCCTGGGCCGCGTCATAGGCATCCTCGTCCGGATGGAAGGTCACCGGGTCATCCGCCATGACCTCGGCAACCTGCTTGTCCGGATCGTTGACCAGCAGGCGCTTGATCGGCAGGACACCTTTGAGGACACCGTCGTAATCCACCACGAACAGCTTGTCGGTATGCCCCGGAAGCTCCTTCAGGCGGCGCAGGTAGCGCAACACCACTTCC
Source organism: Stutzerimonas kirkiae (assembly GCF_004327335.1). Lineage (GTDB taxonomy): Bacteria > Pseudomonadota > Gammaproteobacteria > Pseudomonadales > Pseudomonadaceae > Stutzerimonas > Stutzerimonas kirkiae. The sequence goes on from NZ_QJUO01000011.1 coordinate 62,019, forward strand.
AGGCTGACATCCTCGCGGATGGTGACCATTTCGAAGTCCATCAGCGCGCCGATCTGGTCTTCCTCATAGGACAGCGCCGAGCGAACCCGCTCGCGCTGCTGGGCGTCGAGGCTTTCCATCAATTCGTGCACGACATCCCTGGGCAGCTCGGGCGCCAGGTCGGCCAGCTCGTCGGCATCCATTTCCTTGGCCGCGGCCAGCAACTCCTGGTCGTCCATGTCGGCGATCAGGGTTTCCCGCACGGCATCGGATACTTCGAGCAGGATATCGCCATCGCGCTCGGCCTTGACCAGTTGCCAGACCGTCAGCCGGTCATCGAGGGGCAGCGCTTCGAGAATGTGGGCGACGTCGGCGGGGTGCAGCTCATCGAGCTTGCGCTGCAGTTCGGTCAGGTTCTGCCGATGCACAAGGCCTTCGACCAGGTCCTTGTTCTGGCCTTCCTGGCGATGCGCCAGGTCTTCGACCAGCTTGTGGCGCTGCAACAGTTCGACCACCTGTGCCAGGCGGTCCTGCAGGCTTTCTTGCGGTTTCTTGGTTTCTACTTCATTCATGACGCACTCCACCCCCAGCGGAGGAGCACGCCGGGGCAATCAATCGACTACAACCTGATTGGCAAAAGAGAAAATTGAGCGACTACTGGGTAAGTCCATGGGAAGGATTCCGAATGCCCTGAAGGGCGGACCGCGCGATTATAACACCTGAAACAGCACACTGCCGCAGCGAAATACAAGCAATACAAGCGCTTGCAACGGGCTCTCGCCCATTTCGATATACGCTGGACCCTAGTATGGACAGCGCCAGGTTACAGAAAGTCACTTAGCGGTGGTTTTGCCTTAGAGCCTGGCCTTTCAACCTGTTTATACGACTTGAAGGGGGATTCCGCTGCTGGCTGGGTCAAGCCTGTGGCCCGGCTGTGGCGCACTACGGCTCCCGTCTACCCTTGCCGGCTAATGTATGCACACATCTATGTCTTGCCCTGGCGTTCCCGCGTAGGCGGAAACCCAGGTGCCACAGTCATAGACTCACCCGCCCTTATCCCACGGACGCCGCCGAAAGTGGCTGTGCGGATGCCAGGAACGCCGATCCAGAGGGGCGAAGATGTGTGCATACAGCAGGGGTTGGCGGAGAGGGAGACATGCAGCCGCGTCTCTCCGCTATCCTCTCTGGCAAAGACGTTGAAACGCATGGTTCTTAGGGCCCGTTCACGATCCTGCGAACCGACGCAGATCAGGCACTCGACATCGCCACTGCAACCGAAGCTATCCACACGGAACTGGCCGTGGGGCTTTGCGAGATGCCGGAAACGAAAAAGGCCTGCATCGCTGCAGGCCTTTTCGAGATGGTGGACTCAGGAGGATTCGAACCTCCGACCGCTCGGTTCGTAGCCGAGTACTCTATCCAGCTGAGCTATGAGTCCAAAGGGTGTTTTTAGGCCAGATCACCACTGGCTACGATTTCAGCCGCCTTTCGGCGATTGCCATCATGAGATGGTGGACTCAGGAGGATTCGAACCTCCGACCGCTCGGTTCGTAGCCGAGTACTCTATCCAGCTGAGCTATGAGTCCACGAAGCGTTGCGCATTATAGTTTCAAAAATACCGTTATCAAGCTTTATTTCGTTCAATTACAACGAGTTGAGCTACCGATATTTTCTTCGCTACATTGCCTTAAATGGCGGAGAAGGGGGGATTCGAACCCCCGACACCCTTTTGAGGTGTACTCCCTTAGCAGGGGAGCGCCTTCGGCCACTCGGCCACCTCTCCGCAACACGGGGCGCATGATACCCGCCTTTACCCCGTTTGCAAAGCCAAAAATCGGATAAAAATTAATGGCTTGGTTCGTCATCCTTTTCTTTCTGGATGCGCTGGTAAATCTCTTCACGGTGTACGGCAACCTCTTTTGGCGCATTCACACCAATACGTACCTGGTTGCCTTTCACACCCAGCACAGTGACGGTTACCTCGTCACCCACCATCAAGGTCTCCCCGACCCGGCGAGTCAGAATCAGCATTCCTTTCTCCTTAAAACGGATTCAGTCAGAAAATAGTCTGCAAGATAAAACGGACGGTACTCCGTGAACCCAAGCCTGGCACTCTTACAGGGTATGTGACCTGCCTTTGCGCGCTCAAAGTTCCCTTTGCAACATCCCAAACGACGGAAGGCGCAACGCGCCCTTCCTGTTCTGCTCACTCCCCCTTACTGGCCGGAGCATCCAGCTCGAAGGCGGTATGCAGCGCGCGTACTGCAAGTTCGAGGTATTTCTCCTCGATCACCACCGACACTTTGATCTCGGATGTCGAGATCATCTGAATATTGATGTTTTCCCTGGCCAGGGCCTCGAACATACAACTGGCGACCCCCGCATGGGAACGCATGCCGACACCGACGATGGACACCTTGGCGATCTCGGTGTCGCCGATGACTTCCCGCGCCTTGAGCTCAGCGGCTTCCTGCTGCAACACCCGCAAGGCACTGTTGTAGTCGTTGCGGTGCACGGTGAAGGTGAAATCCGTGGTGTTATCGTGGGCGACATTCTGCACGATCATGTCCACTTCGACGTTCGCCGCACTGATGGGGCCGAGGATCCTGAACGCCACGCCGGGAGTATCCGGGACGCCGCGAATGGTCAGCTTGGCCTCGTCGCGGTTGAAAGCGATGCCGGAGATAATGGGCTGCTCCATGGATGCCTCTTCGTCAAGGGTGATGAGGGTGCCAGGCCCCTCCTGGAAACTGTGCAGGACGCGCAGCGGCACACTGTACTTGCCGGCGAACTCGACGGCGCGGATCTGCAGCACCTTAGAACCCAGGCTGGCCATCTCCAGCATCTCCTCGAAGGTGATGCGGTCGAGGCGGCGCGCCTTGGGCACCACGCGCGGATCGGTGGTGTAGACCCCGTCGACATCGGTGTAGATCTGACACTCGTCCGCCTTCAGCGCCGCCGCCAGGGCCACCCCGGTGGTATCCGAACCGCCGCGGCCGAGGGTGGTGATATTGCCTTCTTCGTCCACCCCCTGGAAGCCCGCCACCACCACCACGTGGCCGGCGCTCAGCGCGTTGCGAATCCTCTGCACGGCGATATTCAGGATACGCGCCTTGGTATGCACATTGTCGGTGACGATCCCCGCCTGGCTACCCGTATAGGAAATGGCCGGCACACCGATTTCGCTCAACGCCATGCTCAACAGGGCGATGGTCACCTGCTCGCCGGTCGAGACCATGACATCCAGCTCGCGCGGTAGCGGCTGCGGGCTGATCTGCCTGGCCAGTTCGATCAGGCGGTTGGTTTCCCCACTCATGGCCGATACCACGACAACGATATCGTCGCCCTGCTCGCGGAAACGCTTGACCTTTTCCGCCACCTGCTGGATGCGCTCGACCGTGCCGACCGAGGTGCCTCCGAACTTCTGTACGATCAATGCCATTCTTATCGCCTAAACCGCCCCTCGGGGCATCCAGTGAACTCTTGCCGCAACCGGCGCGCCATGCGTACCAGCGAGCCGGTGATACGCAACGCGGCTCAGACCCGCTGTTCGACGAACGCCACGGCCTGGGCCAGGACCTCGTCCAGACGGGCCGGCTCGGTACCGCCGCCCTGTGCCATGTCGGGGCGGCCACCGCCCTTGCCACCGACACCTGCGGCCGCCTGCTTCATCAGTTCGCCGGCCTTGAGCCTGGCGGTCAGGTCCTGGGTAACGCCCGCCACCAGGATCACTTTGCCATCCAGCTCGCTCCCCAGGAGGATCAGCGCACTGCCCAGCTTGTTCTTCAACTGGTCGACCAGCGCCAGCAGGGCCTTGCCATCGAGACCATCGAGGCGGGCGGCCAGCACCTTGACACCCTTGACATCCACCGCGGTGCCCGCCAGGTCATCGCCAGCGGCACTGGCGGCCCTGGCCTTCAGTTGCTCCAGTTCCTTCTCCAACTGGCGGTTGCGCTCCAACAGCCCGCCGAGCTTTTCCAGCAGGTTGTCGCGGCTGCCCCGGACCAGGCTGGCCGCTTCCTTGAGCTGCTCCTCGGCACCATTGAGGTAGGCCAGCGCCCCCGCGCCGGTAACGGCCTCCAGGCGCCGGATACCCGCGGCTACCCCGCCTTCGCTGATGATCTTGAACAGCCCGATATCGCCGGTACGGGAAGCATGGGTACCGCCACAGAGCTCGACCGAAAAGCCCTCGCCCATGCTCAGGACCCGGACCCGTTCGCCATATTTCTCGCCGAACAGCGCCATGGCCCCCTTGCGCCTGGCCGTCTCGATATCGGTTTCCTCGGTCTCGACGACGGTGTTGCGACGAATCTCCGTATTCACCCGCTCTTCCAGCGCTTTCAGTTGCGCCGGGGTGATGGCTTCGAAGTGGCTGAAATCGAAACGCAGGCGCTGGCTATCGACCAGCGACCCCTTCTGGCTGACATGCTCGCCGAGGATTTCCCGCAACGCCGCATGCAACAGGTGGGTCGCCGAGTGGTTCAGCGCAGTGGCCTGGCGCACCGAGGCATCCACCACGGCATCCAGTGTGTCACCCACGGACAGGCTGCCGCTGGCCAGTACGCCATGGTGCAGGAAGGCGGCACCGGCCTTGCTGGTGTCCTGCACGTCGAAACGCGCAGCCTCGCCTTGCAGATAGCCGCTGTCACCGACCTGGCCACCGGATTCGGCATAGAACGGCGTCTGCTCGAGCACCACCACACCGGCCTCGCCGGCGTGCAGTCGCTCGACCGCCATGCCCTCGCGGAACAGTTCCAGAACATGCCCCTGGCCACGGGTGGCGGTATAGCCGATGAAGCGGGTTTCGCCCTCGACCTTGACCAGGCTGTTGTAATCCAGGGAGAAGGCGCTGGCCGAGCGGGCACGCTCGCGCTGAGCCTGCATTTCCCGCTCGAAACCTTCCTCGTCGATGCTCAGCTCGCGTTCGCGGGCGATGTCGCCGGTCAGGTCGGCCGGGAAACCATAGGTGTCATACAGCTTGAACACGATATCGCCGGGAATCACCTTGCCCCGCAGGCCCACCAGGTCCTGCTCGAGGATTTTCAGCCCCTGCTCCAGGGTCTTGGCGAACTGCTCTTCCTCATTCTTCAGCACACGCTCGATATGCGCCTGCTGCTGCCTGAGTTCGGGGAAGGCATCGCCCATCTCCACCACCAGGGCTGCGACGATACGGTGGAAGAAAGTGCCGCGGGCACCCAGCTTGTTGCCATGCCGGCTGGCCCTGCGAATGATCCGCCGCAGCACATAGCCACGCCCTTCGTTGGAGGGGGTGACGCCATCGGCGATCAGGAAGCCGCAGGAGCGGATATGGTCGGCCACCACTTTCAGCGATGCCTGGCCCTCGTTGGCACAGCCGATGGCCTGGGCGGCGGCGTTCAGCAGGCGCTGGAACAGGTCGATCTCGTAGTTCGAGTTGACATGCTGCAACACCGCGCTGATGCGCTCCAGGCCCATGCCGGTGTCCACGCTCGGCGCTGGCAGCGGGTGCAGTACACCGTCGGCGGTACGGTTGAACTGCATGAACACGTTGTTCCAGATCTCGATATAGCGGTCGCCGTCTTCTTCCGGCGAGCCGGGCGGACCGCCCCAGATATGCTCGCCGTGGTCATAGAAGATTTCCGTGCAGGGACCGCAGGGGCCGGTATCGCCCATCGCCCAGAAGTTGTCGGAGGCGTATGGCGCGCCCTTGTTGTCGCCGATGCGGATCATCCGCTCGGCCGGCACGCCGACTTCCTTGGTCCAGATGTCGTAGGCCTCGTCGTCGCTGGCGTAGACGGTGACCCAGAGTTTCTCGCTGGACAGCTTCAGCCACTTGTCGCCGGTGAGGAATTCCCAGGCGAAGTGGATGGCATCGCGTTTGAAATAGTCGCCAAAGCTGAAGTTGCCGAGCATTTCGAAGAAGGTGTGGTGGCGTGCGGTATAGCCGACATTCTCCAGGTCGTTGTGCTTACCGCCGGCGCGCACGCATTTCTGGCTGGTGGTGGCGCGGGTATAGGCGCGCTTCTCCAGGCCGAGAAAACAGTCCTTGAACTGGTTCATCCCCGCGTTGGTGAACAGCAGGGTCGGGTCGTTCGCCGGAATCAGCGAACTGGAGGCGACACGGGTGTGCCCCTTCTCTTCGAAGAAGCGGAGGAAGGCTTCACGGATTTCAGCGCTTTTCATAGGTTCTTCCAGGAAACGACGGCCCGGCGACAGCACAGGGAACGGCATCGGAACCCTGTTGCAGCAAGCAATGATAGCCGGCAAAGGGCCGCATTATATCGGCGTTATGCGCCGGGTATATAGCTATCGAGGCAATTGACCGTTCAACGCAACAACTTGCTGTCGAGTACCTTGGAGCCGGCGCCGAGCAGGGTTTCGGTAATACCGACGAAATCCTCGGTGCTGACCCGGTCCAGGCGCATCAGCCCACGACTGACATCGTCCAGCGAGTGCCGGCCCTGGCTGCGCTGGCGAATTTCCTTGTCCAGGTCCTGCAACAACAGCACGGCCCGTGCCGTCACCGGCCCGCTGGAGCGATCGGTGCGCAGGCTGTCGACACTCCGGCTCCATTTGACCAGGTTCGCACGCACGGCCTGGTAGCGCTCCTCGCTCATGCCCCCGGCACGGCGCATCAGCTCGATGGCGTAATACTCGGCAATACCCTCGGTGATCCAGTCACTGCGATCGCGCGCACGGATACGGCTGAACACGTGCACCAGTTCATGCACCAGCGAACTGGTGCCATTTTCGCTGACCAGCGGCCGCTCGGCGTGCATGAACAGCGAGTTGGGGCCGGAAAGACCGCCACGCCACATCGGATCGCCGGCACCGACCACCAGCAACTTGGCCGGATCACGCGGGAACACCTGCTGGACCTGTGGCCAGACGAAAGTGAGCAGGGTCAGGATATCCATACGGCGCACCCCCTCGCCGACCGGGGCGGAGACACTGACATCGGTCTCGCCCAGGCGGGTACGACGGGTTCCCAGCTTGCCGGCCAGCATCCAGCCGGTCGGGCGGTCGAACAGCCGCTCGGGATTATCGATGCGAAAACGGTTCTTGCCGATGCGCGGCCAGCCTGTCTCGACGCTTTTCCAGCCGTCCGGCAGTTCGAAGCCCAGGCGAGCGGTCAGCCGCGTGCCCTCGCGCTCGTCGAGCCTGGCGGCGGGGATCAGGTCGTCGCCACGGAACAACGCCCAGTCCTCGGTGATGCGCGCATCGAAACGACCGTTGTCACGGACACTGCTCAGCCGTACCCGGTAACTGAGCACCGCCTTGCCGCTGGCCGGTCGCCAGACGCCACGCCCCGGCTGCTCCTGGCTCCACTCGCCATCGGCCTGGAAATCACTGTAGCGTCCGTCGTCGCCCAGGTTGAAGTCGAGGGAGCGGATCACCTCGCCCTTCTGCAGGATCACCCGCACCTGCGCCTGATCCTCGGCGGGCAGCAGCCTGACCTGGTAATCCAGATCAGACCTCGGCGCCGCCGAGGCGCACAGGCTGGCGATGGAAAGGAGAGATAGAGCAAGCAACGACAGCAAACGAACGGGCATGAGGACACTCCTCGGGGGAACAACTCAACCAGGAAAGGGATCAACCGGCGCGGAAAATCAGGTACTGCTCCCAATCATCCTCATCCACATCATCTTCGGCAATCATGCGTCCCGCCTGGGAAATACGCTCGTCATGCACCGCCTGCCGGTCGCCACAGACCAGGTGGTGCCACAACGGCAGGTCCTTGCCTTCGGCCACCAGCCGATAACCGCAGGTTGGCGGCAGCCATTTGAACTCCACCGCATCGGCCGCCGTCAACTGGATGCAATCAGCCACGCTGGCGCGTCGATTGGCATAGTCGCTGCACTGGCAGGTCTGCAGATCCAGCAGCTTGCAGGCCACGCGTGTGTAATAGACCGCGCCGTCCTCCTCGTCTTCCAGCTTCTGCAGGCAGCACAGGCCGCAGCCATCGCACAGCGACTCCCACTCATGGCGGTCGAGCTGGGCGAGCGACTTGCGTTTCCAGAAGGGTTCGACTTTGGCAGCCATTGGGGTCACGGAGTCATGCGGGGAAAAGCCGGCAAGTCTAGGGACTGCCGGCCCTGGCTTCAAGTTCCGCTTATCCTCTATATCCGACCAGGGTGATGGCGCGGATACGCGGTATAAGCCGAGAAAAGCGCTGGACGAAGAAGTGTGGCAGTCGGTGTTTTTATCCCGGTTCCCAAACCCCAGCGCTTTTATCGAAGCGCCTTGCCCTTGCGACCCGACTGGCAATCAAGTGTGTGTTTCACCGTAGACCGCTGGCGGTGTTCGGGTGCCTTGTGGTGTCGCGAACCAGGCCAGTCCCGCTACGAAACACAGAGGAACCCGTCGCCCATATGAATAACGCAGACGTCTCTGTCGGCGAAGATTTCTTAGCGGGGCTGGCCGGGCTCGCGGCGAATACCGAGGCGACGATGGAAAGAGCCGTTGGCGCGCTGCCTGAATCCTTCGCAGGGCCAGCTCTTTCCCATAGACACCGCCGCTAGTGGCTGTGCTGATGCCTGGTGGCGGGACAGGGCCTTCGCCGCCAGGGATGGCGGCGAAGAGCTACAGGAAGGTATTCACGCGTGCCCCGTACCGCCACCTGGCATTCGCACAGGGACGCTGAGCCCGAGATCGCGCTCTACGATCCTGAAGCCACGCACACTTGATTGCCAATCCGCTCGCAATGCAGCGCTACGCCATGACACCCTCGCATATGCCCGTGAGAAGGCGACTGCGGGCTGCCTTGCCCATGAACCCAATGCGTCCCCCCATGCAGCTCGCGGACACATTCAAGCCATTGGATTTCCGTGTTCCGAAAAAAAACCACCCGAAGGTGGTTTTAAAAGGAAAGAGAGTATTGCTCAGCCGGCTGCGGCCGGACGCATATAAGAAATCGGTGCGGTTTCAGGATCGTCGAAGGTCACCAGTTCCCAGGCATCCTCCTGCTCCATGAGCGTACGCAGCAGGCGGTTGTTCAACGCATGCCCCGACTTGTAGCCACGGAACTCGCCGATCAGGCTGGTTCCCAGCAGATAAAGGTCGCCAATGGCATCGAGTATCTTGTGCTTGACGAATTCGTCCTCGTAACGCAGGCCATCTTCGTTGAGCACCTGATCGTCGTCGACCACGATGGCGTTTTCCACACTGCCACCACGCGCCAGGTTGTGCGAACGCAGGAACTCCAGATCGCGGGTGAACCCGAAGGTCCTGGCCCGGCTGACCTCCTTGACGAAGGAGGTACTGGAGAAATCCACGCTGGCGGTCTGGGTACGACCACGGAACACTGGATGGTCGAAATCGATCTCGAAACTCACCTTGAAACCTTCGAACGGCAGGAAGGTAGCGCGCTTGTCGCCATCCACCACCGTCACTTCCCGCTTGATGCGGATGAACTTCTTATGGGCGTCCTGCTCCTGCAGGCCCGCCGATTGAATCAGGAATACGAAGGGACCGGCGCTGCCATCCATGATCGGCACCTCCGACGCGGACAGTTCGACATAGGCATTGTCGATGCCCAGGCCGGCCATGGCCGAAAGCAGATGCTCCACTGTATCGACCTTGACATCACCACTGATAAGGGTCGTGGACATGGTCGTCGCACCGACATTCCCCGCCAGGGCGCGAATCTCCACCGGCGGAACGAGATCGGTGCGGCAGAACACGATGCCGCTATCGACCGGTGCCGGTTTCAGGGTCAGGTAGACCTTTTCCCCCGAATGCAAACCGACGCCAGTAGCGCGGATGGTGTTCTTCAGTGTGCGTTGTCTGATCATGGCTTGGTTCGCTGTATCCGCTGCGAATGGCTTTCAGTAAAGGGCTGCGATGATAGCAGAAGCCCTGTTTGCTGAATACCGATCACACTTATCCCCCCGATAAACCGCTTCAATCGGCCTGACGACGCAGGAATGCCGGAATGTCCAGGTAATCCAGGTCTTCCTGCGGGTTCAGACGGGCCGCGGTGGCCGCCGCCTGTGCCTGGTTGCGCATCACGGTCGGACGCTCCAGATCGCGGTAGTTGACCGGCGCATGTTCGTTACGGGCCGGTACCATGGCAGCCGCGACGTTCGGCGTGGCCAGGGTGTTGTCGACCACCTTGACCGGCTTCTCGCCACGCGCACCCAGGCCGGTGGCGACCACGGTGACATGCAGTTCGTCGCTCATGTCCGGGTCGATCACCGCGCCCACCTTGACCGTCGCCTCATCGGAAGCGAAGGCTTCGATGATTTCGCCCACGGCGGCGTACTCGCCCAGGGACAGGTCGAAACCGGCGGTGATGTTGACCAGGATGCCACGCGCGCCCTGCAGGTTGACGTCTTCCAGCAGCGGGTTGCGAATGGCCGCCTCGGTCGCTTCACGCGCCCGGTTCGGGCCGGTGGCGCAGCCGGTGCCCATCATCGCCATGCCCATCTCGCCCATGACGGTCTTGACGTCGGCGAAGTCGACGTTCATCAGGCCCGGACGCTGCATGATGTCGGAAATGCCGCGTACCGCGCCGGACAGCACGTCGTCCGCCTTGGCGAAGGCCGACAGCAGGCTGGCGTCCTTGCCGAGGATGGTCAGCAGCTTTTCGTTGGGGATGGTGATCAGCGAGTCGACGCACTCGGACAGCGCGCGGATCCCCTCGTCGGCGACCTGCATGCGGCGACGGCCCTCGAAGGGGAACGGACGGGTGACCACGGCGACGGTCAGGATGCCCATCTCCTTGGCGACCGAGGCGATTACCGGCGCCGCGCCGGTACCGGTGCCACCACCCATGCCAGTGGTGATGAAGACCATGTCGGCGCCTTCCAGCACCTCGGCGATGCGCTCGCGATCCTCGGTGGCCGCCTGGCGCCCGATATCCGGGTTGGTGCCGGCGCCCAGGCCCTTGGTGATGGACGAGCCGAGTTGCAATACCGTACGTGCCTCGACCTTTTTCAGCGCCTGGGCATCGGTATTGGCACAGATGAATTCCACGCCTTCGACGTTGTTACGCACCATGTGGTTGACCGCGTTGCCGCCGCCGCCACCTACGCCGATGACCTTGATGACTGCATTTTGCGGGGTATGGTCTACGAGTTCGAACATTTCCCTCTCTCCTTCCAGCTTTCTAGTTTTGTGTTACAGCTGCACTGCACTGCTCAGAAATTGCCCTGGACCCAGCTCTTCAGCCGCTCCAGGACAGATGTTTTGTTGTCTTCGCTCGTCCCGTTACCCGCGGACGGCGTACCGTCCGTTTGCTTCTGCAGGCCATAGAGCAGCAGGCCGACAGCGGTCGAGTAGATCGGGTTGCGCACGACATCGGCCAGCCCCTTGAAGCGATGGGGAACCCCCAGCCGTACCGGCATATGGAAAATTTCCTCGGCCAGGTCCACGGCGCCTTCCATCTTCGAGGTGCCGCCGGTCAGGACAATGCCGGCCGGTACCAGGTCTTCGTAGCCGCTGCGCCTCAGTTCGGCCTGGATCAGCGTGAACAGCTCGTCGTAACGCGGCTCCACCACTTCGGCCAGGGCCTGGCGCGACAGCTCGCGCGGCGGGCGGTCGCCGACGCTGGGGACCTTGATGGTCTCCCCGGCGCCCGCCAGCTTGGCCAGCGCGCAGGCATAGCGAATCTTGATCTCCTCGGCATACTGGGTCGGCGTGCGCAGCGCCATGGCGATATCGTTGGTGACTTGGTCGCCGGCAATCGGGATCACCGCCGTGTGGCGGATCGCACCCTCGGTGAAGATGCAGATATCGGTGGTGCCGCCGCCGATATCCACCAGGCAGACGCCCAGTTCCTTCTCGTCATCGGTCAGCACCGCGTGGGCCGAGGCCAGTTGCTCGAGGATGATGTCGTCGACCTCCAGCCCGCAGCGGCGCACGCATTTCTCGACGTTCTGCGCGGCATTCACCGCGCAGGTGACCACATGCACCTTGGCTTCCAGGCGTACGCCGGACATGCCCAGCGGCTCGCGCACGCCTTCCTGGTTGTCGATGACGTAGTCCTGCGGCAGGGTGTGCAGGACCCGCTGGTCAGCCGGGATCGCCACCGCCTGGGCGGCATCCAGCACGCGCTCCAGGTCGGCGCCGCTCACCTCGCGGTCGCGGATCGCCACGATGCCGTGGGAGTTCAGGCTGCGCACGTGGTTGCCGGCCAGGCCGACGAAGGCCGAGTGGATTCGGCAGCCCGCCATCAACTGGGCCTCTTCCACCGCCCGCTGGATGGACTGCACGGTGGACTCGATATTCACCACCACGCCTTTCTTCAGGCCGCGTGACGGATGGGTGCCGATGCCCACGATTTCCAGTTCGCCATCTCCCGACACTTCACCGACCAGGGCAACCACCTTGGAAGTGCCAATATCGAGTCCGACGATCATCTTGCCGTTCTGCACGCTGGACATTCTCTTTCGTTCCTCAATTCTTCACGGCGGCGGTCATTTCGTCCGCCAGGTGGACCGGTTCACGCCAGGCCACGGCCAGGCCGTTGGCGTAACGAAGATCGATCCGGGCAATTTTCTCGCTCTGCTCCGCCAGTTCCTGCTGATAGATGGCAGTGAAGCGGCGCATTTTCTCGGCGATATGATCGCGCCCCAACAGCAGCTCCAGGCCCTGGTGAGTACTCAGGAACCAACTGCCGCGTTCACGCAGCTCAAGCCGCTGGATGGAAAAGCCGAGCGACCGCAACATCTGGCTAAGCATTTGATATTGCTGCATGACTTTCTGTTCAGCGCGCTTGGGACCATACAACTGCGGCAAGTGTTCATAATGTGTCAGGTCATTTGGCGAAAAAGCCTGGCCACGGTTGTTCAGCAGCGCCTGGTCGCCCCAGCGCGCGATCGGCAGGTGCTCCTGCAGGCGCACCGCGACCTGGTCCGGCCAGACCCGCCGCACTTCCACATGGGAAATCCACGGCATCTCTTCGAGGTTGCCGCGCAGGCCGTTCAGGTCGACCTTGAAGAAGCTCGCCTCGACGAACGGGGCGATGCGCTGCTGCACGGCCTGCTGGCTGATATAGCTCATGTCGCCCTGCACGCTGACCTTGGCGATCGACCGGTCCGCATAAGGCATCAGGCGCTGTCCCAGCTCGTACAAGCCCGCCAGCAGAGCGACCAGCAGCAGCGGCCAGAGCAGTCGCTTGAGGCCGCCCAGGTCGATACGCGGCAGGCGTACGGAGAATGGCTGCGGCTCTACCAGGCGGCTGGCGCCACGGGGCGCCGGCTTGCGGCCGGTGCGTCCTCCGATGGGCTGTCCGCCAATGGGTCGAGAGTGGCGCAGCGTGGCGATCATGGCGTCAGGCCCCCGCTTCCAGGCTTTCATCGAGGATGGCCAGTACCAGTTGCTGGAAATCCAGCCCGGCCGCACGGGCCGCCATCGGTACCAGGCTGTGGTCGGTCATGCCCGGCACGGTGTTCACCTCCAGCAGCCAGAAGCGCCCGTCGGCATCCTGCATCACATCCGCCCTGCCCCAGCCCTTGACGCCGATCGCCTCGCAGGCGCGCGCGGTCAGTTCCTTCAGCTCCCGCTCCCGTTCGGCATCCAACCCGCAGGGAATGCGGTACTGGGTATCGGAGGCCAGGTACTTGGCGTCGTAGTCGTAGAAACTGTGCGGCGTACCCAGGCCGATCGGCGGCAGCACCTGGCCACGCAGGGTGGCGATGGTGAACTCCGGCCCCTGGATCCACTGCTCCACCAGCACCTGCGCATCGAAACCGCTGGCGGCGCGCCAGGCCTCGATCAGCCCCGGCAGATCGTCCACCCTGGCCATGCCGATGCTGGAGCCCTCATGGGCCGGCTTGACGATCAGCGGGAAGCCGAGCGCCTGCGCCGCCGCGCGGCAGTCGTCGGCGCTGGCCAGCGCCGCATGGCGTGGCGTAGGCAGCCCCAGGCTCTGCCAGACCTGCTTGGTGCGCAGCTTGTCCATGGCCAGCGCCGACGCCAGGATGCCGCTGCCGGTGTAGGGGATGCCGGCGCATTCCAGCAGCCCCTGCATGCTGCCATCCTCACCGCCACGGCCATGCAGCACGATAAAGGCGCGGTCGATGCGCTCGCTGCCCAGGCGCGGCAGGAAGTCGTCGGCGACATCAATGCCGAAGGCATCCACACCCGCCGCCAGCAGGGCATCCAGCACCGCCTCGCCGGACTTCAGGGAAATCTCGCGCTCGGCGCTACGGCCACCGAACAGCACGGCGACACGGCCAAAGGCGCGTGGGTCGCGAGTCGACTGCAGGGCGCTCATTGCGCACTCCTCTTGAACAGCGGGCTCTTGATCAGTTGCGGGGCCAGGCCACCGATGTCGCCCGCCCCCTGGCACAGCAGGATATCGCCGGGCCGCAGCAGCGGACTGACCAGCGGCGCCAGCTCCACGTCACGTTCGATATAGATGGGGTCCAGTTGCCCGCGCTGGCGAATGCTGTGGCACAGGTTGCGGCTGTCGGCGCCGGGGATCGGCTCCTCGCCCGCCGGGTAGACTTCCATCAGCAGCAGTACGTTGGCATCCGCCAGGACCTGCACGAAATCCTCGTAGAGATCGCGGGTACGGGTGAAACGGTGAGGCTGGTAGACCATCACCAGGCGCCGTTCCGGCCAGCCGCCCCTGACCGCCTTGATCACCGCCGCCACTTCGCGGGGGTGGTGGCCATAGTCGTCCACCAGCATCACGCTGCCGCCCTCGACTTCCAGCTCGCCGTAGACCTGGAAGCGCCGGCCGACCCCTTCGAAGCCCGCCAGCCCCTGCACGATGGCCTCGTCGCCGATGCCCTCATCAGTGGCGATGGCGATGGTCGCCAGGGCGTTCAGTACATTGTGGTTGCCCGGCATGTTGACCGACACGGCCATCGGCTCGCGGCCCTGGCGCAGCACGGTGAAATGGGTGCGCATGCCTTCCTGGCGGATATCCACCGCCCGCACGTCGGCATCCTCGCTGGTACCGTAGGTGGTGATCGGCCGGGCGATCTGCGAGAGGATCTCGCGTACCACCGGGTCATCCACGCAGAGCACCGCCAGCCCATAGAACGGCAGGTTGTGCAGGAATTCGACGAAGGTCTTCTTCAGCTTGCCGAAGTCGCCGCCGTAGGTGCTCATATGGTCGGCGTCGATATTGGTCACCACCGACACCATCGGCTGCAGGTGCAGGAAGCTGGCATCGCTCTCGTCGGCCTCGGCGATCAGGTAGCGGCTCTCGCCCAGCTTGGCGTTGGTGCCGGCGGCGGTCAGGCGCCCGCCGATGACGAAGGTCGGGTCCAGCCCGCCAGCGGCGAACACCGAGGCCAGCAGGCTGGTGGTGGTGGTCTTGCCATGGGTGCCGGCGACCGCGATGCCATGCCGGTAGCGCATCAGCTCGGCCAGCATTTCCGCACGCGGCACCACCGGGATGCGCTGCTCCAGCGCCAGCGCCACTTCAGGATTGGAGGCGTTGACCGCGCTGGACACCACCAGCACGTCGGCACCGGCGACATTACCGGCCTGGTGGCCGATGAATATCTGCGCGCCGAAGCTGGCCAGGCGCTCGGTGGTCGCCGAGGCCTTCAGGTCCGATCCGGACACCTCGTAGCCGAGATTGAGCAGCACCTCGGCGATACCGCACATGCCGACACCGCCGATGCCGACGAAATGGATGCGGCGAATCCGGCGCATGCGCCGGACTTCCGCCTTGACCGCCGCGGGAGACTTAGCCATTGGCCACCTCCAGGCATATATCCACTACCTTCGCTGTCGCATCAGGCCTGGCGAGGCGCCGTGCACTGGCGCCCATGGCTTCGAGTCGTTCGGGTTGCATCATGACCTCGGTAAGCTGCGCGGCCAGTCGGGACGCATCAGTCTTGGCTTGCGGCAGAAGGATGGCTGCGCCTTCCTTCGCCAGATATTCGGCGTTGCGGGTCTGGTGATCGTCGATGGCATGCGGCAGCGGCACCAGCAACGATGGCAGGCCGGCGGCGGCCAGCTCGCTGACCGTCAGCGCGCCGGCGCGGCAGATCACCAGGTCGGCCCAGGCATAGGCCTTGGCCATGTCATTGATGAAAGGCTCGACCTCGGCAGCGACCTGCACAGCCGCATAACGCTCGCGGGTGATCTCGGCATGCTGCTTGCCGGCCTGGTGGAACACTTCGGGACGCAGTTCCGGCGCGACCTGCGCCAGGGCTTGCGGCAACAATTTGTTCAGCGGCTCGGCGCCGAGGCTGCCGCCAAGCACCAGCAGTTGCGCGCGCCGGCCTTCCAGCGCCGCCCTCGGCGTGCCCTGGAACAGCTCGCGGCGTACTGGGTTGCCGGTGGTACGGCGCTTGTCGCTGGCGACGAAGGTGTCGGGGAAAGCCTCGCAGACACGCTGGGCAAAGCTGGACAGGGCGCGGTTGGCGGTACCGGCCACGGCGTTCTGCTCATGGATGACCAGCGGGACCCCCGCCAGCCTGGCCGCCAGCCCACCCGGCCCGGTGACGTAGCCCCCCAGGCCGAGCACGCAGACCGGTCGCACATCACGGATCACCCGACGCGCCTGCAGCAGCGAACGCAGCAGTTGCAGCGGCGCTTTCAGCAACGACAGCGCGCCTTTGCCGCGCAAGCCGGTGATTTCGATGCGATGCAGAGGCAGGCCGGCAGCCGGCACCAGCTCGTTCTCGATACCACGCGGCGTACCCAGCCAATGCACCTGGTAGCCCCGGGCACGGAATTCCTCGGCACAGGCCAGTGCCGGGAACACATGCCCGCCGGTACCACCGGCCATGATCAGGATGCTAGCGGCCATGGCTCGCCTCCCGCGCTGCGGCCGGCACCGCCGGCTCCTGGAAATCCGCTTCGTCGAAGTCGGCCTCGGCGCTGCCGAAGGAGTGCCGGGCTTCCCACTCGATCCTCAGCAGCAGGGCCATGCTGGCGCAGGTCACTACCAGCGAACTGCCGCCATAGCTGAGGAACGGCAGGGTCAGGCCCTTGGTCGGCAGCAGCCCGGTGTTCACGCCGATATTGATCAGGAACTGCCCGAGCCAGAGGAAGGCCAGGCCCCAGGCCACATAAGCGGCGAAGAAATGCTTGGCCCTTTCCGCCTGCAGGCCGATGTACAGCGCCCGCACCCCGACGAAGGCGAACAGGCCGACCGTCAGCAGCGCGCCGACCATGCCCAACTCCTCGGCCAGCACCGAGAACACGAAATCGGTGTGGGCTTCCGGCAGGTAGAACTGCTTCTGCACACTGTTGCCCAGGCCGACCCCCAGCCACTCGCCACGCCCGAAGGCGATCAGCGCCTGGGTCAGTTGATAGCCGGAGCCGTACTGGTCGGCCCAGGGGTCGGTGAAGGCGATCAGCCGCTGCAGGCGATATTCCTGGGTCTGCACCAGCACATACACGGCACCCACGCCAAGGGCGACCAGCAGGCTGAAACGCAACAAGCCGACACCGCCAAGGAACAGCATGGCGACCGCGGCCCCCATCATCACCACGGTGGCGCCGAAGTCCGGCTCGAGCATCAGCAGCCCGGCCATCGGCAGCAACACCAGGAATGGCTTGAGGAAGCCCCAGGTGCTTTCCCGCACCTCTTTCTGGCGCCGCACCAGATAGCCGGCGAGATAGACCACGACGAACACCTTGGCCAGTTCGGACGGCTGCACGTTGAAGGCACCGAAGCCGATCCAGCGAATGGAGCCGTTCACCTCGCGGCCGATACCCGGCACCAGCACCAGCACCAGCAGGGCGAAACCCATCAGCAACAACACCCAGTCGAAGCGTTGCAGCGTCGCGATCGGTATCAGCAGCGTCAGGCAGGCGGCGACCAGCCCCAGCGCCACATAGACCAAGTGGCGACTCATGTGATACAGCGCATTGCCCGAGTTGACCGAAGCCACTTCCGAGGAGGCCGAGGTGATCATCACCAGCCCCAGCCCGAGCAACGCCAGGCAGCCCGCGAGCATCGGGAAATCGACATCCAGGCCGCGGCGGCCAAACAACGGCGACGGGGCACCACGCAGGAAGGCCAGCATCAGCTCAACCCTCCCACGGCAGCGGCGAACAGGCGTCCGCGTTGTTCGAAATTGCTGAACATATCCAGGCTGGCACAGGCCGGCGACAGCAGTACCGCGTCGCCGGCCTGCGCCACGGCGGCCGCCTGGGCCACCGCATCGTCCAGGCTCTCGACCCGCAGCAACGGCACGGCACCGTCCAGCGCCTCGGCCAGCAGCCCGGCATCGCGCCCGAGCAGCACCACGGCCCGGCAATGGCGCGCCACCGGCTCGCGCAGTGCGGAGAAATCGGCACCCTTGCCGTCGCCACCGGCGATCAGCACCAGTTTGCCGTCGATATCCGCACCCAGGCCCTCGATCGCCGCCAGGGCGGCACCGACGTTGGTCGCCTTGGAATCATCGTAATATGCCACGCCGGCATGCTCGCCAACCCACTGACAGCGGTGCGGCAGGCCGGCAAAGGTACGCAGTGTGCGCAGCATCGCCTCGAACGACAGCCCTACCGCGTGCCCCAGGGCCAGGGCGGCCAGGGCGTTGGCCTGGTTGTGCGCGCCACGGATCTTCAGTTCGCTCACCGCCAGCAGCGGCTCGAACTGGAACGCCAGCCACTTGCGGCCATCGGCCTCGAGCAGCCCGAAACCGTTGAAATCGGCCCGGCCCAGGCCAAAGCTCCAGACCTTCACATCATCGACCAGCAGCGGACGGCTCAGAACATCGTCGCGGTTCACCAGCACCTGGCGGGCGCCCCGGAAGATGCGGTGCTTGGCCAGGTGGTAGGCCGGCAGGCCGCTGTAGCGGTCCATATGGTCTTCGCTGACGTTGAGGCAGGTCGCCACTTCGGCGCCCAGCCGCTCGGTGGTTTCCAGTTGGAAGCTGGAAAGCTCCAGTACATACAACTGCACCTCGTCGGCCAGCAGATCGAGCGCCGGGGTGCCCAGGTTGCCGCCGACCGCCACCCGCAGGCCGGCCTGCGCCGCCATCTCGCCGACCAGCGTGGTCACGGTGCTCTTGGCATTGGAACCGGTGATGGCGACGATCGGCGCCCGCGCCTCGCGGGCGAACAGTTCGATATCACCCGACAGGCGCACACCGCGTTCGGCAGCCTGGCGCAGGGCCGGGGTACTCAGGGGGACGCCTGGGCTGACCAGCAATTCGGCGGCGCGGCAGAGGAAATCCACCTCCAGTTCGCCACAGCGCACGTCCACATCCGGGTATTGCTCGCGCAGCCTCTCCAGTTCCGGCGGGTTCGCACGCGTGTCGACCACGGCAAAGGCGATGCCCCGGCGCGCCAGATGGCGAACCAGGGACATGCCGCTCTTGCCGAGGCCGACAACGATGCGGAACTGGTCGGAGGCTATCAACACGATCGCTTACCTCAACTTCAACGTGGCAAGGCCGATCAGCACCAGAATCACGGTGATGATCCAGAAACGAACGATCACCCGCGGCTCGGGCCAACCCTTGAGTTCGAAGTGGTGATGGATCGGCGCCATGCGGAACACGCGCTTGCCGGTCAGCTTGAACGAGGCGACCTGGATCACCACCGACAGGGTTTCCATCACGAACACCCCACCCATGATGAACAGCACCACTTCCTGGCGCACGATCACCGCGATGGTGCCCAACGCCGCGCCCAGCGCCAGCGCGCCCACATCACCCATGAACACTTGTGCCGGGTAGGTGTTGAACCAGAGGAAACCCAGGCCGGCGCCGATCAGCGCGCCGCAGAACACGATCAGCTCGCCGGCGCCCGGTACATAGGGGATCAACAGGTACTCGGCGAAATTCACGTTGCCCGACAGGTAGCAGAAAATCCCCAGGGCGCCACCGACCATCACCGTCGGCATGATCGCCAGGCCGTCCAGGCCGTCGGTCAGGTTCACCGCGTTGCTCGAACCGACGATGACGAAATAGGTCAGCACCACGAAACCGATCCCCAGGGGAATCTCGATGTTCTTCAGCAGCGGCAGGAACAGCGTGGTTTCCACTGGAGTCTGTGCGGTCGAATAGAGGAAGATCGCCGCCCCGAGGCCGAACACCGACTGCCAGAAGTATTTCCAGCGGCTCGGCAAGCCACGGGAATTCTTCTCGATCACCTTGCGGTAGTCATCGACCCAGCCGATGGCGCCGAACAGGAAGGTCACCAGCAGCACGATCCACACGTAACGATTGCCCAGGTCGGCCCACAACAGGGTGCTGATGCCGATGGCGCTGAGAATCAGCGCACCACCCATGGTCGGAGTGCCCGACTTGGACAGGTGCGACTGCGGGCCATCGCTGCGAACTGCCTGGCCGATCTGCCGCAGTTGCAGGGTACGGATCAGCCGTGGCCCCAGCCACAGCGACAACACCAGCGCCGTGAGCACGCCAAGGATGCCGCGCAGGCTCAGGTACTGGAAGACTGCGAAGCCCTTGTGGAATTGTTGCAAATACTCTGCGAGCAACAGCAGCATCAATCATTCTCCGTGGCAGTTTCTGCCAGTGCGTCAACGACCTTGTCCATCGCGGCGCTGCGCGACCCCTTGACCAGAACCGTCGTGTTGGTGGCGTCTTCGGTGCGCAGCGCATCGACCAGGAACGCCTGCTCGGCAAAATGCACGCCGCCCAGGCCATAGGCCGCCACGGCGTGTTCCATCAGCGGGCCGACCGCATATAGCGCATCGACCTTGCCCCGCGCATAAGCGCCCACTTGCGCATGCGCCTGTTCGGCCCAGTCGCCCAGTTCGCCCATGTCGCCCAGCACCAGTACGCGGCGCCCGGCAAAACCGGCCAGCACATCAATGGCGGCGAGCATGGAGGCCGGGTTGGCGTTGTAGCTGTCGTCGATCAGGCGCACACCGTTGGCCAGCAACCGGGCCAGGGCACGCCCCTTGACCGGTTGCAGGGCCTGCAGGCCGGCGACGATGGCTTCGCTCGCCCCACCCAGGGCATGGGCGGCGGCGGCGGCGGCCAGGGCGTTGGCCACATTGTGGTGGCCCAGCAGGTTGAGCTGGACCGGTGCCGAAACGGCCGGCCCGCGCAGGGTGAAATTGACGCAGCCACGCGAATCATGGCCGATGCCGGAGGCCTGGAAATCGGCCAGGGGATTGTCCAGGGCGAAGCTCGATACACGCCGTGCACCTGCGCGCCCGGCCCATTCGGCATAAGCCGGGTCATCGCGATTGAGGATGGCGACACCGTTTTCGTCGAGCCCGTCGAGGATTTCGCCCTTGGCCTGGACGATCTTCTCCGGACCGCCGAATTCGCCGACATGGGCACTGCCGGCATTGGTAATGACGCTGACATGTGGGCGCGCCAGGCTGACGGTATAGGCGATCTCGCCAGGCCGCGAGGCGCCGATCTCGATCACCGCGCAACGGTGACGCTCCGTCAATTGCAGCAGGGTCAGGGGCACGCCGAGATCATTGTTCAGGTTGCCGCGGGTCGCCAGCACGGCCTCTTCGCCATGGCAGACGCGCAGAATGGCGGCCAGCATTTCCTTGACGCTGGTCTTGCCGCTGGAGCCGGTCACGGCTACCACCGCGCCCTGGAATGCCGAGCGCTTCAGCGCGCCCAACTGGCCCAGCGCCAGGCGGGTGTCGCGGACCACCAGTTGCGGCAGCGGCGCGCCGTCGATCTCGCGCTCGACCAGCGCGGCCACGGCGCCCTTGGCCGCGACTTCGGCCAGGTAATCGTGGCCGTCGAAGCGTGGCCCGGTCAGCGCGACGAACGCCTGCCCCGCTTCGATGGCGCGGCTATCGATACTGACGGAGGTGAAAGCGGCATCGGCGCCGAGCAGCCGCCCGGACAGCGGCATGACCAGATCACTCAGGCGCATAGGCTCAAACATGGCTCACCTCCCAGGCATCCAGCGCCTTGCGCGCTTCGAGCAGATCGGAAAAAGGCAGGCGCTCGCCGGCGATTTCCTGGTAATCCTCATGCCCCTTGCCCGCCAGCAGCAGTACATCGCCGATACGACTGGCGGCGACGGCCGTGGCGATCGCCGCGGCCCGTCCTGCCACCTCGCGAACCCGCGCCGGCGCCGGCGCCGGCGCCGAAAAGCCCTGCATGATCTCGGCGCGAATCGCCGCGGCCGCTTCGCCACGCGGGTTGTCATCGGTCACCAGCACCTGATCGGCCAGGCGCTCGGCCACGGCGGCCATCAACGGGCGCTTGCCGCGATCACGCTCGCCACCACAGCCGAACAGGCAGATCAGGCGGCCCTGCACATGCGGGCGCATGGCCAGCAAGACCTTTTCCAGGGCATCGGGGGTATGTGCGTAGTCGACCACCACCAGTGGCCGGCGGTTGCCGCCCAGGCGCTGCATACGGCCCGCCGGCCCCTGCAACGCGGGGAATACGGCGAGTATTTCATCCAGCGGGTGGTTCAGCGCCAGCAGGGTGCCGATGGCTGCCAGCGCATTGCTGACATTGAAGCGCCCGAGCAAGGTACTGTGCAGCGAGCCTTCGCCCTGCGGCGTGACCAGGCGGGCACGAATGCCATCATCATCAAGGGTTACTTGCGGGCAATAAAGGTAGGCCGCAGGATCTTCCAGGCTATAGGTGATAAGCCGCGAGTCCTGCCTGTACGCCGCCAGTTCGCGACCGAAGGCATCGTCCAGGTTGATCACCCGGCACTTCAGGCCGGGCATGGCGAACAGCGCGGCCTTGGCCTCGCCATAGGCCTGCATGCTGCCGTGGTAGTCGAGGTGGTCGCGGGACAGGTTGGTAAACACCGCCACATCGAAATCGATGGCCGCCACCCGGCCCTGTTGCAGGCCATGGGAAGAAACCTCCATGGCCACGGCGCGCGCACCATCCTGTTTCAAGCGCGCCAGGGTCGCCTGTACGCCGAGGGCATCGGGAGTGGTATGGCGGCCCTGTTCCAGCTCGCCATGGAAACCGGTGCCCAGGGTACCGATGACACCGCAACGCTCGCCCAACCGATCGAGGGCCTGGGCGACCAGTTGGCTGACGCTGGTCTTGCCGTTGGTTCCGGTGATGCCGGCCAGGCGCAGGCTGCGGCTCGGTTCGCCATAGAAACGCCCGGCGATCGCCGACAACTGGCTGGCCAGTCGCCGTACCGGCAGCAGGACGGCGCCCACCGCCCAGATATCCTGCGCACCTTCGCTTTCGTAGGCGACCGCCGCCGCGCCACGGGCGATGGCGTCGGGGATATGTGCCCGGCCATCCTGTTGTGCGCCCGGCACGGCCAGGAACAGATCGCCCGGACGCACCTTGCGACTGTCGAGCGTCAACTCACGGATCAGCACCGAACTGCCCGCCTGCGGCAGCAACTGGTTCAGCGGCATCGGCATCAGATGCGCCCTCCCTTGCCTGCGGCGGCCTGCACGGTCTTCACTTGCGGCAGGTTGTCGGGGGTGACATTCATCAGCCGCAATGCGCGCGCCATCACCTTGCCGAATACCGGCGCGGCGACCAGGCCGCCGTAATAACCGCCCTTGGATGGTTCGTCGACCACTACCACAGCGGCGATACGCGGGTTGGCCAGGGGCGCCACGCCGGCGAAGAAGGAGCGATAGGCATCTTCCGTATAACCGCCGGTACCGGTGATCTTCTTCGCCGTGCCGCTCTTGCCGCCGACGTGATAACCCGGCACGCGGGCACGCGCGCCGCCGCCGCCATCTTCCTCGACGACCGCCCGCAGCATTTGCAGTACGGTGCTGGAAATATGCCGGTCGATGACCTGCACACCCTTCTGCGGCTGATCCAGGCGCAACAGGGAAAGTGGCACGTTGACACCATCGTTGCCCAGCAGCGCATAGGCATGGGCCAGTTGCACGGCCGTGACGGAGAGGCCATAGCCATACGCCAGCGAGGCCGTTTCGGCGTCATGCCAGCGACGATGATTAGGCAGGTTGCCGACCCGTTCGCCAGGGAACCCCAGGCCGGTATCCTGACCGAAGCCGGCCTGTTGCAACACCGAGTAGACCG
The DNA here is from genome assembly GCF_004327335.1 of Stutzerimonas kirkiae. GTDB lineage: Bacteria > Pseudomonadota > Gammaproteobacteria > Pseudomonadales > Pseudomonadaceae > Stutzerimonas > Stutzerimonas kirkiae. The sequence goes on from NZ_QJUO01000011.1 coordinate 85,838, forward strand.
GCTCGGCGCCGATATCCAGGGCAATCTTGCTGACGCCGACGTTGCTCGACTTCATCAGGATGCCGGTCAGCGTCAACAGGCCGCCACGGGAAACGTCGCGAATGGTGTAGCGGCCGATCCGCATGCTGCCCGGCGAAGTGTCCACCACCGACTCGGGCTTGTACTTGCCGGTACCCAGGGCGGCGGCGATGCTGAATGGCTTGATGGTCGAGCCCGGCTCGAAGACATCGATCATCGCCCGGTTGCGCATGGCCGCCGGCTGCAGGTTGCGCCGGTTGTTCGGGTTATAGGTCGGCTGGTTGGCCATGGCGAGGATCTCGCCGGTCTTCACGTCGATCATCACCAGGCTGGCGGCCTTGGCGCCGAACTCCTGCACCACCGAGCGCAGTTCGCTGTGGGCCAGGTATTGCAGGCGCAGGTCGATGGAAAGCGCCAGGGCTTTGCCCGGCTTGGCGTTCTGGGTGACCTGCACGTCCTTGATCAGGCGCCCACGGCGGTCCTTGATCACTTGCCGCTTGCCCGGCACCCCGGCCAGCCATTCGTCATAGGCCAGTTCCATGCCTTCGCGGCCACGGTCGTCGATATCGGTGAAACCGACCACATGCGCGGCCACTTCGCCGGCCGGATAGAAACGGCGGAACTCTTCCTGGGCGTAGACGCCGGGGATTTTCAGCTCCAGCACCTGCTGCCCCTGCTCCGGCGTCAAACCGCGCACCAGGTAGGTGAACTCGCGACCGGCCTGCTGCTGCAGGCGCTCGCTCAAGGCCTCCGGCTCCTGGCCGATCGCCCTGGCCAGTTCGGCCCAGCGCTCGCGCACGGCTTGCAGCTCGCGCGGATTGCCCCACAAGGTGGTGACCGGGGTGCTGACGGCCAGCGGCTCGCCATTGCGGTCGGTGATCAGCCCTCGGTGAGCGGGAATCGGGATATGCCGCAGGCTACGCGCATCGCCCTGGCCCTGCAGGAAGTCCTGATCCACCACCTGCAGGTCGACGATACGCCAGCCGATGGCGCCGACCATCAGCGCCAGCAGCAGCAGGACGATACGGAAACGCCACGGATAGAGCGCACCTTGCAGCCTCATGGTGCCACCAGCCTTACATCCACCGCTTCGGGGATGTGCATCTTCAACTGCTCGCGGGCCAGGGTTTCGATACGGTTGTGCGCCGTCCAGGTGCTCTGCTCGAGGATCAGCCGCCCCCACTCCGCCTGGGCCTTGTCGCGCTCGCTGAGTTCGCCGTAGAGATCGTTGAGCAACTGGCGATTCCAGTGGGCGCTGTAGGCCACGCCGATGGCCGACACCAGTACGCCAAGGAACAGCATCAGCAGCAACAGGCTGCCACGCGGCATCGAACGCAGTGAGCGGCTCATCGGAGTTTCTCCGCGATACGCATCACGGCACTGCGCGAGCGGGGGTTGGCGCGGGTTTCTTCCGCCGAGGCGTAGACTGGCTTGCCCAGCAGTTTCAGGCGGGGCTCGAAGGCCTTGGGGATGATCGGCAGGTCACGCGGCAGGTTGTCGGCCTCGCCCTTCGCCTGGCGGCGCATGAACTGCTTGACGATACGATCTTCCAGCGAATGGAAACTGATCACCACCAGGCGACCGCCGACTTCCAGCGCCTCCAGGGCCGCTTCCAGCCCGCGCTCGAGATCCCCCAGCTCGTTATTGATGAAGATGCGCAGCCCCTGGAAGGCACGGGTCGCCGGATTCTTGCCCTTTTCCCAGGCAGGGTTGGCCACCGTCAGCACCTGGGCCAGGTCGGCGGTACGCTCGAAGGGCGCTTCCTGGCGACGCAGCACCACGGCGCGCGCCATGCGCTTGGCGAAGCGCTCTTCGCCATATTCCTTGAACACACGGGCGATTTCATCCTCGGCGGCGCTGGCGATCCACTCGGCGGCACTGACGCCGCGCCCGGGGTTCATGCGCATATCCAGCGGGCCATCGTGCTGGAAGCTGAAGCCGCGCTCGGGATCGTCCAGTTGCGGCGAGGACACGCCAAGGTCCAGCAGCACGCCACTGATGCCGCCGGCCCAGCCACGCTGCGCCACTTCATCGGCCAGTTCCGCGAAACTTCTCTGCACAACGACAAAGCGGCCATCCTCGGCCGCCAGTGCCTGCCCCGTGGCGATCGCCTGCGGGTCCTTGTCGAAACCGAGCAGGCGCCCCTGTGGCCCGAGCCTGCGCAGCAACAGCCGGCTATGCCCGCCCCGGCCGAAGGTGCCATCCACATAGCGGCCATCCGCGCGCACGGCGAGGGCCTCGATGGCCTCATCGAGCAGTACGGTGATATGCGCCAGGCTGCTATTCGGATTCACAGGATAAGATCACGCAGTTCTTCCGGCAGTCCGCCGGGTTGTTTGATGGCCGCCAGGTCCGCATCGGCTTGAGCGTTCCAGTCGTCCTCGTTCCACAGGTTGAACTTGTTCAGTTGCCCCACCAGCATGGCGCGCTTGTCCAGGCCGGCATATTCGCGAAGCCGCGGCGGCACCAGCACACGGCCGGCGCCATCCATCTCCAGGTCCACCGCATTGCCGATCAACAGGCGCTGCAGGCGACGCGCTTCTTCGCGCAGGGATGGCAATTCACGCAACTTCGCTTCGATCAGTTCCCATTCGGGCAGCGGGTAAATGCACAGGCAACGGTCGACGGCATCTATGGTCACGATCAACTGCCCGTCACAACGCGAAACGAGCTCGTCGCGATACCTGCTTGGCATCGCTAAGCGCCCTTTTGCGTCGAGACTGATGGCATTTGCTCCGCGAAACACGGCTGCATGTCCTCTGAATTAACCTGCGAGACCCATATTCACCCACTTTCCACCACTTTCTACCACTTGTGCGCACTATAGAAATGCACTACCCCACCGTCAAGGCGGCTTTGACGGGAAAACTCCTTACAGGACGGGAATTTAGGGAAACTAAGGCGAGTGAAAGCGGGGTCTTCGAAGACAAGACGAGAAGAAACAAACAGCTACCTGACAAACTTAAAGTAATTTGTCAGGAGTGATGACTTTCGAAAATTTCGAGAAAGGCGACGGACAGCAGGAAAGGAGGTGGAGAGTCGATCTGTAAGCCGGGTTCTGTCGAGGACAGTCATTCCTCTACGACAGCCATCACTGACTGCCTCTAGCAACCTACCCGGATCCAGCGCGGGCCACGCCAATGGATCCCTATTTGGTCTTGCTCCAGGCGGGGTTTACCTAGCCACGGACTGTTGCCAGCCGTGCGGTGCGCTCTTACCGCACCTTTTCACCCTTACCGGCGCTTGAACGCTTAGGCGGTTGTTTTCTGTGGCACTTTCCGTAGGCTCGCGCCTCCCAGGCGTTACCTGGCGCCTTGCCCTATGGAGCCCGGACTTTCCTCCCTCCCCTCCTGCATGGCAAAAGGGAACAGCGACTGCCCGATCGACTCTCCGCCGCGCAGGGTACAGCCCTGTGCCATCACTCGCAAGGGATTCGGGGCATGCCCCGTTACGAATGGATTGGCAATCAAGTACGCGCTTCACTCCGAGCCGCTGGCGATATCCATGCGTCCGTGCCGGCACGAACCTCGGAGAAACACGGTAGCTGTGCGCATACGATGCCTACAGGTTCACCAGCACGCACCATCGCCAGGCACATTACTGGCTCGGGTGACCGGGTTCGCTGACTACGCCAAGCGCTATCGCACTACCTGACCGACTTACTGCAATGCTGGGCGGTGGCATCCGCAGACAGCAGAAATAGGGATGGGCGGAGCGGTCATCTGTAAGCGACGACGCTCTGAGGCTGATACTCGGGGGCATCGGCCCACTGCCCATCCACAAGCTTTTCCCAACCGTCGTAGCGCTTCTCACCGTTTCGCCACAACTGGATGTCCCACTGACCGTTGAAACGATCCTGACCGGACTGAGCACCAACGCCAAGTGCCCGGCCAAGGTCGATCGTACTGGCGTAGTTGTCCGTGTCCAGATGGAACTTGCCGTACTCATAAACCGGGCTGGCAGCCACGAACTCCATGCTCAGCCTTGCAAAGCTGTTGGCGCCGTTCACAAGCCTGGAAGAAGCATTCAGCGCCGTTTCGAGGCGTTGGATCTGATCCTGATTCAATGAGCCCGCATTGACGGCAACCAGGCGACCATCAGGCCCGACGCTGAAACCAAAGTGCTTCTCGGCAAGATCAGGATCACTTGCAGTCAGTGTCTTCTGAAAGTCTGCGTAGGCTGATGCCAAGGAGGTTTGGACTGCTCCGAGCGCTGCCAACACGACCGGTTCGGCGCGTGTCGCATAGTTGGAAGCGGGACGTCCCGTCTTCTGATACACATCGAAGTCACCGCGATCGACAGGGTCTTCCGAGTTTGAATGGTAGATCACCGAGGCCTCGAGCGCCGACGCGTCCTGACGAACCAGTGGCGGCTGCCCCTGCTGTGCCGCCTGCCCCGCGCCCGCGACCTTGGATTGCCAAATGGACAGTGCGGCCGCTAGTCCTCCTATCTCCATCGCAGTCTCTCCTTCCCGGTTGCGTTCCTCCCCCTTCATTCGGCAGAAGTTTGGCAAGCTTTAGCTATCGACTTTCCCGGACAACCCCCTCCGTCATCAGCAACTGAGCCCCTGATCATACCGGGTGCCGCTGGCATCCTGGGTCAAACCCTTTTGCGTCATTAAGTACTAGGGGCTGCTGACATTTCGCTCTAACTCATTGATAAAAATGGAAATATATTTCCATCCCAGCCCTCCGAACGGGCTTCTTCGAGGCACAAGCGGCCTTCGGCTTTCGATTAAAAGCGCTGATGGTTGAACGCTGGACGAAAAGCTGGCGCCGTGTGCCGGTCGTTCAGCCAGCGCTTTTCGACTGTCCGCTTGTACCTCGATCCGGCCATCCATGCCGAAACGTCAACAGGCCCTAGGCCTTTCACCATGCTTGTACGGCTTGCGAAGAGAAGCCTCCGCTTGGGCCCTTCCCCTGGCGGTCAAGTGTATGGCTCAGGTGTGGCGCACTACGGGCTCCCTTCACCCCTGCGGGAAACGGATGCACACATCTACGCCTTGTCCTGGCGTTCCTGGTATCGCGAACCCGAGGCGACTATGGAAAGAGCCGTCGGCGCAGTCCGAATCATGCATAGGGCTTTCGGTTTTGCTGGCTCTTTCCCTCAGGCGCCGCCGATAGTGGCTGTGCGGATGCCGAGGGACGAAGAGGTGTGCACGCTGTAGCCGCGAGGGGAGAGGGGAAATCGGCGTATGGCCGGCCGCCTGCAGCGCGTTTCCCCGCTATTCGTCCTGGCAAAAACGTTGAGAGGCATGACCGTAACGCCTTCCGTCCCGGATATGTCACGATCGCTCTGCCGCAGCCGGCAAGGCCGTGACTACCAGAAGTGCGTTCGCTCCCCGCTCACCTCACTGGCACCCGCTTTCCAACTGACGCCGCAACGCCGGCCACTCCTTGTCGGTGATGCTGTAGAGGATAGTGTCGTCGAGACGACCATCGGCCAGCCGCCGATGGTTGCGCAGGCGCCCTTCGTGGACCGCGCCGAGTTTCTCCAGTGCCCGTTGCGAGCGCAGGTTGCTGGCGGCGGTCTTCAGTTGCAGGCGTACCAGCCGCCACTGCTCGAAGGCGTGACGCAGCAACAGGTACTTGATGGAAGCATTCAAGCCCGTGCCGTGCTCCGCCTGGTCGAGCCAGGTCCACCCCAGCTCGGCGGCCGGCAGCACCGGCATGAAATCGGCGAAGCGCGTGGTGCCGACGACCCGTTCGGCCAGGCGCGCGGTGAACACCACGGCCCGCCCTTCGCGCTGGGCGGCCAGGGCCTGGCGATACCAGTCGGGCCGCACGGGGCCATCGAGGAAGGCGAGGACTTCTCGGTTGCGGTCAGCCAGGGCAACCAGTACGGGAATGTCCGCCTCCACCATGGGATCGAGACGCAACGCACCGCGCTGCAGGGAAACCGGGCTGGGCATGAACATCCTGAACTCCTGATTGATTGAAAGTCCGCCGCCTTGCATGGGCGAGCCGCCACGACCATTCGAACGTGGCCGACGATCCTCGCACGAAACCGTGGCGACCCTTGGTGCAGTACCACACATATCGAGTGCCGTCGCGAGCGCCAGCGTCCACTGGCGTTTCGTCGCATTCCGCGTTGTCGCGACGAAACCTCAACAGCCCCTAGAATACACGCTGGCGAAAGTGACACATGGCCCGCGAACGCCGTCCCAGAGGCTCGCAGGCGCCATCGGCGCTCGCCCATGCGACCATGGTAGCAACCGTCACACTTGCCAGCGGTTTGCTGCGAAACTCGCGCATCCGATCATACACTGCCGGCCACCGTTCCTGCGGAGCCCTGGCCATTCATCTGGAGTCCGCATGACGCTGTCCGGTGGGCTGATCGCTCTGGTCGCCCTCATCTACATGGCCATTCTGTTCGCCATCGCTTTCTATGGCGACCGCCACCAGGCCCCCATGCCACCGCGCATCCGTGCCTGTATCTACAGCCTCTCGCTCGCGGTGTACTGCACCAGTTGGACCTTCTTCGGCGCGGTCGGCCAGGCCGCCGAACAGCTCTGGTCGTTCCTGCCGATCTACCTGGGGCCGATACTGCTGTTGCTGTTCGCACCCCATGTGATCCAGAAAATGATCCTGATCAGCAAGCAGGAAAACATCACCTCGATCGCCGATTTCATCGCCGCCCGCTATGGCAAGTCGCAGACCCTGGCGGTGGTGGTGACGCTGATCTGCCTGGTCGGCGTGCTGCCCTACATCGCCCTGCAGCTCAAGGGCATCGTGCTCGGGGTCAACCTGCTGATCGGCAACAATTCCGAAACCGTGCCGGCCGGCGCCAGCGACACCGCGCTGATCGTCTCCATCGCCCTGGCGCTGTTCACCATTCTGTTCGGCACGCGCAACCTGGATGTCACCGAGCACCACCGTGGCATGGTGCTGGCCATCGCCTTCGAATCGCTGGTCAAGCTGCTGGCCTTCCTCGCCGTCGGGGCCTTCATCACCTTCGGCCTGTTCAACGGTTTCGGCGACCTGTTCAACCAGGCCTATGCCAACCCGGCACTGAGCGAATACTGGGTGTCGACGGTCAACTGGCCGTCGATGCTGGTGCAGACCACCGTGGCGATGATGGCCATCGTCTGCCTGCCACGGCAGTTCCACGTGGCCGTGGTGGAAAATATCGAACCTCGCGACTTCCGCCTGGCACGCTGGGTCTTCCCGCTCTACCTGGTGCTGGCGGCGATCTTCGTCATCCCCATCGCCCTGGCCGGGCAGATGCTGCTACCCGCCGGGGTCAGCCCGGACACCTTCGTCATCAGCCTGCCGCTGGCCGAAGCGCATCCGGCGCTGGCCATGCTGGCGTTCATCGGCGGCGCCTCGGCGGCCACCGGCATGGTCATCGTCGCCAGCGTGGCGTTGTCGACCATGGTATCCAACGACATGCTGCTGCCCTGGCTGTTGCGGCGCAAGGAAACGGAGCGGCCATTCGAGGCCTTCCGCCACTGGATGCTGTCGGTGCGTCGCATCAGCATCATCGCCATCCTGCTGCTGGCCTATGTCAGCTACCGGCTGCTCGGTTCATCCGCCAGCCTGGCGACCATCGGCCAGATCGCCTTCGCCGCGCTGACGCAACTGGCGCCGGCGATGGTCGGCGCGCTGTACTGGAAACAGGCCAATCGCCGCGGTGTGTTCGCCGGCCTCACCGCCGGCGGGTTGATCTGGATCTACACCCTGGTGCTGCCGCTGCTCGGCTGGCCCCTGGAAATGTTCCCCGGCCTGGTGTGGATGCACAGCGACCCGCTGGGTTTCGACATCAGCGCCCTGACCCTGGGCGTCAGCCTGTCCCTGGCCGGCAACTTCACGCTGTTCTTCTGGGTCTCCATCCTCAGCCAGACCCGCGTCGCCGAGCACTGGCAGGCCAGCCGCTTCATCGGCCAGGAACTCACCTCGCCCAACAGCAACCGCCGCCTGCTGGCGGTGCAGGTGGAAGACCTGCTGTCGCTGGCCTCGCGCTTCGTCGGCACCGAACGCGCCGAGCAGAGCTTCCAGCGCTTCGCGCGCCGCCACGGCCATGAGTTCTCGCCGCGCCAGCAGGCCGATGGCCAGTGGATCGCCCACACCGAACGGCTGCTGGCCGGGGTGCTCGGCGCCTCCTCGACCCGCGCGGTGGTCAAGGCCGCCCTGGAAGGGCGCGACATGCAGGTCGAGGACGTGGTGCGCATCGTCGGCGAGGCCTCCGAGGTGCTGCAATTCAACCGCGCCCTGCTGCAGGGCGCGATCGAGAACATCACCCAGGGCATCAGCGTGGTCGACCAGTCCCTGCGCCTGGTGGCCTGGAACCACCGCTACCTGGAAATCTTCGAATACCCCGAGGGCATGATCTACATCGGCCGGCCGATTTCCGATGTCATCCGCTACAACGCCGAGCGCGGCCTGTGCGGCCCCGGCGACCCCGACACCCACGTCGCCAAGCGCCTGTACTGGATGCGCCAGGGGCGTGCGCATACCTCCGAGCGGGTCTTCCCCAATGGCCGTGCGGTGGAACTGATCGGCAACCCCATGCCCGGCGGCGGCTTCGTCATGAGCTTCAGCGACATCACCGCCTTCCGCGAAACCGAGCAGGCGCTCAAGGATGCCAACGAGGGGCTGGAGCAGCGCGTCAGCGAGCGTACCCAGGAGCTGTCGCAACTGAACAAGGCGTTGATCGAGGCCAAGAGCACGGCGGAAACCGCCAACCAGTCCAAGACCCGCTTCCTCGCCGCGGTCAGCCACGACCTGATGCAGCCACTGAACGCCGCCCGGCTGTTCTCCGCGGCGCTCTCCCACCAGCAGGAGGCATTGCCCAGCGAGGCCCAGCAACTGGTGCGCCACCTGGACAGCGCGCTGCGCTCGGCGGAAGACCTGATCACCGACCTGCTGGACATCTCGCGCCTGGAGAACCGCCGGATCACCCCGGACCGCAACCCCTTCGCGCTGTCATCGCTGTTCGACACCCTGGGCGCCGAGTTCACCGCCCTGGCCCGGGAACAGGGCATCGACTTCCGCGTACGCGGCAGCCGGCTACGGGTGGACAGCGACATACGCCTGCTGCGGCGCGTGCTGCAGAACTTCCTGACCAACGCCTTCCGCTATGCCAACGGCCAGGTACTGCTTGGCGTGCGGCGGCGAGGCAAGACCCTGTGCCTGGAAGTCTGGGACCGTGGCCCCGGCATTCCCGAGGACAAGCTGCGGGTCATCTTCGAGGAATTCAAGCGCCTGGACAGCCACCAGACCCGGGCGGAAAAAGGCCTCGGCCTCGGCCTGGCCATCGCCGATGGCCTGTGCCGTGTCCTCGAACACCCGCTGGAGGTACGCTCCTGGGTCGGCAAGGGCAGCGTATTCAGCGTCACCGTGCCCATCGCCGAAGGCATCCTGACGCAGGTACAGCCGCGCAGCCCCAGCGAAACCATGCCGACGCAGTTGTCCGGCGCCCAGGTATTGTGCATCGACAACGAGGACAGCATCCTGATCGGCATGCAGAGCCTGCTGTCACGCTGGGGTTGCCAGGTCTGGACCGCGCGCAATCGTGACGAGTGCGAGCATCTGCTGGCGAACGACGTACAGCCGCAACTGGTGCTGGTGGACTACCATCTGAACGCCGGCGACACGGGCCCGAGCCTGATGGCCTGGCTGCGCACCCGCCTCGGCCAGCCGGTTCCCGGCGTGGTGATCAGCGCCGACGGGCGGCAGGAACTGATCGCCCAGGTACACGCCGCCGGGCTGGACTTCCTGCCCAAGCCGGTCAAGCCGGCCGCCCTGCGGGCATTGATGAGCCGGCACCTGCCGTTGAAATGACGAATAATCACGAACGAGAGGCGGCTCCAGCCGCCCCGCAACAGCCACACAGCAAGGATCGACCATGCCCGACGCTCTACAAATCCTGCTCAACTTCGCCAGCGCCCTGGCCGCCGGTCTTCTGATCGGCGCCGAACGCGGCTGGCAGGAGCGCAACGAGAATGACAACCACCTGGCCGCCGGCATCCGCACGTTCGGCCTGACCGGGATACTGGGCGGCTTCGCCATGCTGCTCGCGGAACAGTTCGGCGTGATTGCCTGGGCGGTGATCTTCATCGGCTTCGCAGCACTGGTGCTGACTTCCTATGTGGGCGACCTGCTACAGCGCCATTCGCTGGGCATGACCAGCGAAGTGGCACTGCTGATCACCTTCCTGCTCGGCAGCCTGGCCCTGGCCGACCAGGCCGCGCTGGCGGCAGCCGGGGCGGTGGCCGTGGCCCTGCTGCTGAGCCTCAAGCGGGCCATGCACAGCGCCCTGCTGCGCCTCAACGAAGATGAGTTGATCGGCGCGCTGAAACTGCTGTTCATCTCCCTGGTGCTGTTGCCGGCCCTGCCCAACCAGGGCTACGGCCCCTGGGGCGTGTTCAACCCCTATGTCATCTGGTGGCTGGTGGTGCTGATCGCCGGTATCGGCTTTGCCGCCTATGTCGCGATCCGCCTGCTCGGCACCCGCCACGGCCTGCTGTTCACCGCCGTGATCGGCAGCATCGTCTCCTCCACCGCGATGACCGTCACCCTCTCGCGCCTGCGAGGCAACCGCAGCCTGCACGCCATGCTGGCCTGCGGCCTGCTGGCGACCTCGGCGGTGATGTTCCCGCGGGTGCTGCTGGAGGTGGGGCTGGTCAACCCGACGCTGCTGGCACCGCTGGTCACGCCGCTGCTGGTCACCACCCTGGTGTATAGCCTGGGAGCGCTGATCTTTTACCGACTGGCGGGCAAGGAGCCGGAAGATGGTGGCGAGCCGCCGCTGAAGAACCCCTTCGAACTGGCGCCCGCCCTGCGCTTCGCCGCCCTGCTGGTGTTCATCCTGTTCCTGGTGGAGGCGGGCCGCCACTGGATGGGCGACTCGGGCGTCTACCTGGTGTCGCTGCTCTCGGGCCTGGCCGACGTCGATGCCATCACCCTGTCACTGGCTCGCAGCGCGCAGTCCGGCCTGGATCATCAGGTGGCCGTACAGGCGATCTTCCTCGCCGCCCTCAGCAACAGCCTGGTCAAGGCCGGGCTGATCGCCCTGATCGGCGGCCGTGACCTGGCTGTGCGCACCCTGCCGGTGATCGTTGGCGGCCTGGCCGCGGGGGCGGTGACGCTGCTGATGCTATAGCCTCCCACAGGAACGGGCTCGCCCGCGAATAGCACTGCTTCGCGGGCAGGCATATACCTGCTTCAGCGGACGGACAGTGCGACTGGATTGGCAATGGTGTGTCTGGCCATAGCGCCGTAGAGCGTGACCTCGGGCCCAGCGTTCCTGTGGCAAACAGCCGAAAACAGCGCTGGAAGGCTGGACGAAAGAGCGTGGCAACCAGTGTTTTTCGTCCAGCTTTCCAGCCTCCAGCGCTTTTATCGAAGCACCTTGCCGGTGAATAACGACATAGCGCGATGATCGCCCTGCCACATCGCTGGCCTGCCCGTTTTCACCCGGCGCTAATCGCTATACTGCCGGGCAGTTCCTCCGGAGTCGTCCATGCCCGTTTTTTCCGAACCCATGCTCGTCTGGTCGCTGGTTGGTCTTGTCCTGTCGCTGGCCGGCGCGCTTCTATTCACGCAACGACGCCTGCAGGCGTATCGCGGCGACCTGGCTCTGGCGCAGGAGCGATTGGAGCAGGCGCTGCTGGCACAGCAGGGCTTACGCCAGGAACTGGACGGCTGCCGGCTGGCCCTGGCCGATTGCAACGAGGTGAGGTCCGCGCAGCAGGCCGAACTCCTGGCTCTGCGACGGGAGAACGGCTGGTTGCAGGAGCAGGCGCGGGAGCAGCGCGAAACCCTGGGCGACCTGCTGGGCGAGCGGGATGCCTTGCGGGAAGAGCTGCGTACGCTGAGCGCGCAGTTCGCCGCCCAGGGCAGCGAATTGCGTGAGCAGAGAGCTTCCCACCAGCAGCGTTTGGACGATCTGCAGAATGCGCGTGATGAGTTGCGGGCGCAGTTCGCGGAGCTGGCCGGGCGCATTTTCGATGAGCGCGAGCAGCGTTTCGCGGATAGCAGCAGTGAACGGCTCGGGCAACTGCTGGAGCCTTTGAAGGAGCGTATCCAGTCCTTCGAGAAGCGCGTGGAAGAGAGTTACCAGAGCGAGGCTCGCGAACGTTTTTCCCTGGCTGGCGAAATCCAGCGCCTGCAGCAGCTCAACCAGCGCCTGGGGGACGAGGCGACCAACCTGACCCGTGCCCTGAAGGGGCAGAAGACCCAGGGTAACTGGGGCGAGCTGGTGCTGGAGCGGGTACTGGAGCAGGCCGGGTTGGTGAAGGGCCGCGAATACCAGACCCAGGCCAGCTTCCGCAGCCCGTCCGGCGAGCGCTTCCAGCCGGATGTGCTGATCAGCCTGCCTGGCGAGCGGCAGGTGGTGGTGGATGCCAAGGTCAGCCTGAATGCCTACCAGACCTTTATCCAGGCCGATGACGATGCGGCGCGGACAATGGCGCTGAAGCAGCATGTACTGTCGCTGCGCAATCACCTCAAGGGGCTGTCGTTCAAGGATTACCAGCAGCTCGAAGGCTTGCGCAGCCTGGATTTCGTGTTGTTGTTCGTGCCGGTGGAGTCGGCCTTTGCCACGGCCCTGCAGGCCGAGCCGACACTGGTGCAGGAAGCCTATGACGGCAATATCCTGATCGTCAGCCCGACCACGTTGCTGGCGACGCTGCGGGTCATCGAGAACCTCTGGCGCCAGGAGCGGCAGAACCAGAATGCCCGCGAAATCGCCGAAAAGGCCGGGGCGCTGTACGACAAATTCAGTGCCTTCGTACAGGACCTGGATGAAGTGGGTAGCCGCCTGCAGCAGTTGGACAAGGCCTACCAGGCCGCGCGCAGCAAGCTCGCCGATGGCCGTGGCAACCTGGTGACGCGCGCCGAGCAGTTGCGCCATCTGGGCGCTCGCGCCAGTAAACGCCTGCCGACGGACTGGCTGGAGCGTGGCGAGCAATAGCGATGGTAGCCCCCACTCGTGTCGCGTCAACGATCAAATGTCGCGGACGGCAGCCTTGTGCAGGGTGCGCCGCGCGCACCTGAGTGCTCGGCACCGCTATCCCAGGTGCGCACGGCGCACCCTTCCCACAGAGAGCTGAGCACATGCCGACATGTTGATGCCTGTCGTGACACCAGGTGCCAGCCTCCTGCGCGTCTTCGCCGCAGTGCTGTCGCGTAGCGAACAGGGTGCGACAGGCGCTGGCCGGCTGTTGAAAAACTGCAGTGCGGCCGGGCTCGCGGTAAATACCCAGGCGACGATGGAAAGAGCTGTCGGCGCGGTGCCTGAATCATTCCCTGGGCCAGCTCTTTCCCACAGGCACCGCCGAGAGTGGCTGTGCGCATGCCAGGTGGCGGGGCGGGGCCTTCGCCGCCAGGGATGGCGGCGAAGAGCTACAGGGAGGTATTCACGCGTGCCCAGTACCGCCACCTGGCATTCGCACAGGAACGCTGAGTCCGAGGTCACGCTCTACGGCGCTATGGCCAGACACACCATTGCCAATCCAGTCGCTGGCCCTTCGCGCTCGCGACTGAAAAATCACTGAATCACCAGGACCACCAACACCAGCACTTCAAGCAACTCCAGCAGCGCACCAGCGGTATCCCCCGTGGTGCCTCCCAGCCGCCGCAGCAACTGCCGGCGCAAGACAATGAAGGCCAGCAGCGCCGCCAGCAGCGCCAACCAGAAGCCGGCCAGCAACGCCGCCAGCGCCACCAACGCCAGTACCGCGCAGGCGGCACGACGCGGCAGGTGTTCGGCCATCGCCTCGCCCAGACCGCCCCGGCGCACATAGGGCGTGCTCAGGAACAGCGCCAGCAGGCTGCTGCGCCCCAGTACCGGCACCAGTATCAGCGCCAAACCCACGCCCTGCTCCAGCAGAGCGGCGAGCGCGGCGAACTTGAGCAGCAATACCAGCACCAGCACCACAATGGCGACCGGCCCGCTACGCGGGTCCTTCATGATCTCCAGGGTGCGCTCACGTTCGCCGAAGCCGCCCAGCCAGGCATCGGCGCTATCGGCCAGGCCGTCCAGGTGCAGGAAACCGCTCAGACCGATCCACAACGCCAGCAGCAAGCCGGCCTGCAACAGCAGCGGCGCCCCCGCCAACGCCAGGCTGGCCAGCCACAGCAGCGCCCCCAGCAGCGCCCCCACCAACGGAAAATACAGCAGCGAACGCCCCATCTGCCCGGGCTCGGGCAGGCCGGGCAGGCGCACCGGCAGGCTGGTGAGAAACTGCAAGGCGATCAGCAGCGGCTGCATCGTTCCTCCAGCAACAGTTCCCCATCGCGCAACCCGACCTCCAGGCCGAACAGCCCGGCATGCCCGACTTCCACCTGCAACAGCCGCTGCCGTGGCAACCCGCGCGCCTGCGCCAGCAACAGGCGCATCACACCGCCATGGGTGACCAGCAACAGCCGCTGCCCGGCATGCCGCCGTACCAGCGCCCGGACGCCATCGAGCACCCGCGCCTGGAATACCGCCAGCGGCTCGCCGCCCGGCGGGGTGAAGGCATAGGGGTCGTCCCAGAAGCGCCCCAGCGCCTCGCTCTGGCCGTCCATCAGTTCGGCGGCGGTGCGCCCTTCCCACTCGCCGAAATCCAGTTCGCGCAGGTCGTCCGCCAACTCCAGCGGCAGGCCGCGCTCATTGGCCAGATGTATGGCGAAGTCGGCACAACGGCGCAGTGGCGAACTGATGATCCGCTGCCAGCCAGACCCCATCGCCACCGCTTCGTGCAATTGCGCCCAGCCGGCTTCGCTCAGGGCGTCGTCGATACGGCCACGAAAACCGCCGCCCTGCAGCGTCTCGCCATGGCGCAACAGGTCGAGGCGCAGCTTCATGCCGGGCGGTCCGATACCGCCGCTTCGGCGAAGGTGGCCATTTCCCCGTGCAGCGCGCAGGCCTGGCGCAGCAGCGGCACCGCCAGCGCCGCGCCACTGCCCTCGCCCAGGCGCAGGCCAAGGTCGAGCAGCGGCTCGGCGGCCAGCGCCTGCAATAGCGCGGCATGCCCAGGTTCGGCGGAACGATGGGCGAACAGCAGCCAGTCGCGGCAGCCCGGATTCAACCGCGTGGCGCACAGCGCCGCCGCTGTGCAAATGAAACCGTCCACCAGCGTCGGGATACCGGCCTGGGCGCAGGCCAGGTAGGCGCCACACAGCGCCGCCACCTCGAAGCCGCCCAGCTTGCGCAGGATATCCAGTGGCGCGGAGGCCTCATGCAGCGCCAGCGCGCGTTCGATGACCCGGCGCTTGTGCCGTACGCCCTGGTCGTCCAGCCCGGTGCCCGGGCCGACCAGCGCCGCCGGCGTGGCACCGAGCAAGGCACAGGCCAGGGCCGAGGCCACCGTGGTGTTGCCGATGCCCATCTCCGCGCCGATAAAGAGCTGCGCGCCACCCTCGGCGGCGCGCCGCAGCGAGTCGCGGCCAGCCGCCAGCGCCGCATCGCACTGCTCGATCGTCATCGCCGCCGTCTGCGCCATATTCGCGGTACCCGGTCCCAGGCGCAGATGGCGTACGCCATCCAGTCGCAGCGGCTGCACGGTCCCCAGGTCGATCACTTCCAGCGGCGCATCGAGATGCCGCGCCAGCACACTGAGCGCGGCGCCACCACGGACGAAATTGCGCAGCATCTCGCCGGTCACCGATTGCGGGTAGGCCGACACGCCTTCCGCGACCACGCCATGGTCGCCGGCGAACACGCTGATGGCCAGCCGCTCCAACCGGGGCTTTTCCCGGCCCTGCATGGCCGCCAGTTCGACCGCCAGCGTCTCCAGCCGCCCCAGCGCGCCATAGGGCTTGGTCAGTTGCCGCTGGCGTGCCAGCGCCTGCTGCCGCGCCGTCTCATCCAGCGCCCGGCAGTCAAGGCTCCACCAGTCATTCATAACGCATCCCCCTTGAGTACCAGCGGCAGGCCGGCGACCGTCAGCACCACCCGCTGCGCGCGTTCGGCCAGCGCCTGGTGCAGCCAGCCGGCCTCGTCCACGTAACGGCGGGTCAGTTCGCCCAGCGGCACCACGCCCATGCCGGTTTCGTTGCTGACCAGCAGGATACGCCCGGGCGCCGACGCCAGCGCCTGCAACAGTGCTTCGCGCTCCTGCTCCAGGCGCCGAGGATCATCCAGCAGCAACAGGTTGGTCAGCCACAGGGTCAGGCAATCGACCAGCAGGCAGCGCCCTTCGGCGGCTTCGCTGGCCAGCACCTGCGCCAGCCGCACGGGCTCCTCGACCAGCCCCCAGTGCGCCGGGCGTCGCGCCCGGTGATGGGCGATGCGCGCATCCATCTCGCCATCCAGCGCCTGGCTGGTGGCGACATAAAGCACCTCCAGGCCGCTCTCGCCGGCCAGGCGCTCGGCCAGCCGGCTCTTGCCGGAACGGGCACCGCCGAGAATCAGTTCGATCATGACGACAATCCACAGAGTTGACGGAGCCGGGCCGTGTCCAGGTGCTGTTCGACCTGGTCGGCCAGGCGCTCGATATCGCGTTCGCGCAGGGCGTGATAATCCACTTCCCGTACCTGTGCCAGCCCGGCCCAGCGCAGCAGCGCCGCGCACGCCCCGGGTTGCTCGAACAGGCCATGCAGGTAAGTGCCGAGGATCTGCCCGTCGGCGCTGATGGCGCCATCGCCACGGCCATCGTCCAGGCATACCGCCATACGCGCCAGGGCCGGCCCTGCGCTGACGCCGGCATGGATTTCATAGCCGCTGACGATGGCATCCTCCAGGCATAGGCGCCCACGTACGTTGCGCAGTTGTTTTTGCGCCGCCAGCCGGGTAGAAAACTCCAGCAACCCCAGGCCCGGGCTCGCCCCGGCCGGCCCTTCCAGCCCATGCGGGTCGTCGAGACGCTCGCCGAGCATCTGCAGGCCGCCGCAGATGCCCAGCAGCCGCCCGCCGTAGCGCAGATGGCGGAGGATCGCCGGTTCCCAGCCCTGCTGGCGCAGCCAGTCGAGGTCGGCGCGCACGCTCTTGGAGCCGGGCAGGACGATCAGTTCCGCCGGCGGGATCGCCTCGCCGGCGCCGACGAAACTCAGTTCGACCTGCGGGTGCAGGCGCAACGGGTCGAGGTCGGTGTGATTGCTGATCCGCGGCAGCACCGGCACCACCACCCGCAGGCGCTCGCCAGTCTTCGCCGCCTGGCGCCGGTCGATGGCGTCTTCCGCCTCCAGGTGGAAATCCTGCAGGTAGGGCAGCACCCCCAGCACCGGCTTGCCGGTGCGCTGCTCGAGCCAGTCCAGCCCCGGTTGCAGCAGTGCCAGGTCGCCACGGAAACGGTTGATGACGAACCCCCGCACCCGCGTCCGCTCGCTCGGCGACAGCAATTCCAGGGTGCCGACCAGATGGGCGAACACCCCGCCCCGGTCGATATCGGCGATCAGGATCACCGGGCAGTCCACTGCCTCGGCGAAACCCATGTTGGCGATGTCGTTGGCGCGCAGGTTGATTTCCGCCGGCGAGCCGGCCCCCTCCACCATCACCACCTGGCAGGCGCCGGCCAGGCGCTGGTGCGAAGCCAGGACCGCCTGGCGCGCCTGCGGCTTGTAGTCATGGTAGCGGCTGGCGTTCATATTGCCGATGGCGCGACCGTGGATGATCACCTGGGCGCCGGTATCGCTGTTGGGCTTGAGCAGCACCGGGTTCATATCGGTATGCGCCGGCAGGCCGCAGGCCTGGGCCTGTACCGCCTGGGCCCGGCCGATCTCGCCGCCGTCGACCGTCACCGCGCTGTTGAGCGCCATGTTCTGCGGCTTGAACGGCGCCACCGTGACGCCCTGGCGGCGCAGCCAGCGGCACAGGGCGGTGACCAGCGTACTTTTACCGGCATCGGAAGTGGTGCCCTGCACCATCAGGGTGCTCATGCCGCACGCACCCGCTCGGCCAGCGCCTTCTCCAGCCGCTGCCAGCCATTTTCATCCGCCGGCAGGCCGAAGCGCAGGCTGGAGGTGTGGCTGAACAGCCGCACCAGGATAGCTCGCTGTGCCAGGTGTTGGTATATGCCCTCGGGGTCTTCGGTCACCACCCACTGGAATAGCCCGCAGCCACCGGCGGGGCGTAACCCGTACCGCTCCAGCAGCCGGGCCAGGCGTTCCCCATCCTGCGCCAGGGATTCGCGCTGTCGCGATTGCCCAGCCTGGTCCGCCAGCATCGAGCAAGCCAGCCAGCGGGTCGGCCCGCCGATCGTCCAGGGCCCCAACAATTCGCCGAGTACCGCCAGCAGGCGCACATTGGCCAGCACGAAGCCCAGGCGCGCACCGGCCATGCCGAAGAACTTGCCGAACGAGCGCAACACGATCAGCCCCGGCCGCTGGCTATGGGCCGCCAGGCTGTGTTCCGGTGTGCAATCCATGAATGCCTCGTCGATCACCAGCCAGCCGCCGCGCTCGGCCAGGCGCGCATGCAGGTCCAGCAATTGCTCGACCGGCAGGCGCCTGCCCGTGGGGTTGTTGGGGTTGACCACCACCAGCACATCCAGCCCGTCCAGGGCGCGGTGTACGCTGCCCTCGCTGATCTCCAGCACCCGGTGCCCTTCGCGGCGCCAGGCCTCGGCATGCTCGGCATAGCAGGGCGACAACACGCCGACCCGGGCATCGCGGCGCAACCGCGGCAGGGCCTGGATCGCCATCTGCGACCCCGCCACCGGCAGCACCGCCTCGGCGCCGTAGTAACGGCAGGCCAGCGCTTCCAGTTGGTCGTCCGGCTCGGGCAGGCGGCTCCAGGCATCATCGGGCAGTGCCGGCAACGGCAGGTGCCGGGGTGCGATCCCCGTCGACAGGTCGAGCCAGTCTTCCAGCGCGATAGCATGACGCTGCGCCGCCGCGCGCAGCCGTCCTCCATGTTCAAGCATGCAGCCAGCCTCCCAGCGACAGAATCAGCAACCACAGCCCCAGTGTCGCCCAGACCAGGTCCAGCGCCCGTTCGATGTCCCGCGCCCGCGGCGCCGGCCCCTCGCCCAACAGCGGTCGCACATGCTCCTGGCCGTGGTAAATCGCCAAACCGCCGAGGGATATCGACAGCGCGCCAGCGCCACTGGCCATCACCGGCCCGGCATTCGGGCTGTCCCATTGCGGCGCCTGCCGCCGCCAGCAACGCAGGGCCAGGCGGGTATTGCCGAGCAGCGCATAGCTCAGGGCGACCAGCCGCGCCGGCAGGTAGTTGAGCAGGTCGTCGATACGCGCCGCCGCCCAGCCGAAACGCTGGAAGCGCTCGTTGCGATAGCCCCACATGGCATCCAGGGTATTGCTCAGGCGATAGAGCACGACACCGGGGGCGCCGGCCACGGCGAACCAGAACAGCGCGGCGAAGATCGCATCGCTGCCGTTCTCCAGCACCGTTTCCGCGGCGGCACGGGCCACACCCTGCTCGTCCAGCTCACCGGTATCGCGGCTGACCACCCGCCCGACGCACCGGCGCGCCTGCTCCAGGTCGCCCCGGCGCAAGGCGCCGATCACCGGCAGCAGGTGCTCGCTCAGGCTGCGCAGGCCCAGGGCCAGGTACAGCGCCAGCACCTCGACCAGCCAGCCGATACCCGGCAGGCTGGCCAGCGCCCAGGCCAGCAGCGTGAATGGCAGCACCGCCAGGCACCAGGCCGTGACGCCATGGCTGCGCCAGCCGCGCCCGGCCACGTTGAAATGAGCCTCCAGGCGCTCGGCCCAACGCCCGAACAGTACCAACGGATGAACACGCCGTGGCTCGCCCAGTGCGATATCCAGCGCCACCCCGGCCATGCAGGTCAGCGCCAGGCTCATCCTTCGCCCTCCGGCGAGCCCCAGGCATCCTCGAACAGCAGTTCCGCCAACGGCCGTGGCTGGCGCCAGCCCTCCAGCGCCAGCATCGGCGCCGGGTAGAAGGCCTGCACCGGCCCCAGGCAGATGATCGCCACCGGCTTGGCGCCCGCCGGCACCCGCAGCAGTTCGGCCAGCGCCTGCGGCTCGAACAGCGACACCCAGCCCATGCCCAGCCCCTCCGCGCGCGCCGCCAGCCAGAGGTTCTGGATCGCACAGGAAAGCGAGGCCAGGTCCATCTCCGGCAAGGTCCGGCGGCCGAACACATGGGCTTCGCGGCCATCCATCAGGCAGGCCACCAGCAACTCGGCACAGTCGCGGATGCCCTCCACCTTCAGCCGCATGAATTCGTCGGAACGCTCGCCCAGCGCCTCGGCGGTCGCCCGCCGCTCCTGCTCGACCAAGCCATGGATGGCCGTGCGCAGTTCCGTGCGGCGGATACGGATAAAGCGCCAGGGCTGCATCAGCCCGACGCTCGGTGCCTGGTGCGCCGCCTCCAGCAGCCGCACCAGCAACTCTGGGGCGATCTCGCCGCCGGCGAAATGGCGCATGTCGCGCCGCTCGGCGATGGCACGGTAGACACCGGCACGTTGCTCTTCGGGGAATGCGGCCCGGTTCATCGGTACAGGACTCATGGTCGCAACAACTCCACGGCGACCGCCGGATTGGACGGCAGGTAGAAATGAATATAGGAGGCCGTCAGGCGCCCGAGGCGATAGACCGCCTCGCGGGTACCCCGCCCGTTCGGACACTCGCCCAGGGCCAGCGGCAGCAGCGGGCTATCCAGGGTCGAATGATGGAAACTGTGCCCGCGCAAGCGCCCTTCGGGCAGTTCCACTTCCTGCAGGGCCAGGGCCGCCAGGCGCTTTTGCATGCGTGCCTCGCCCGGCAGCAGGCCGAGCAACGAGCGGCGCTCGCCGGCCAGGTCGAGTAAACTGTCGAGCAGATAGAGCATGCCGCCACATTCGGCCAGTATGGGTTTGCCGGCCCGGTGGTGCGCGCGGATCGCCTCGGCCATGCCCTGGTTCCCATGCAACCGTCGCAGCGACAGCTCCGGGTAGCCGCCCGGCAGGTACAGGCTGTCGATGGCCGGCAGGCACTCGTCGGCCAGCGGCGAGAAGAACACCAGCTCGGCGCCCCGGGCCCGCAACAGATCGAGGTTGGCCTGGTAGATAAAGGCGAAGCACAGGTCGCGGGCCACGCCGATCCGCACGCCGGCCAGCGGCTGGCCGCTGCCGGGCGGATCGCTACGGACGAAATCCACGGCCAGCGGCAGGGGCAGCTCGGCGCTTTCGCTCAGCGCGCTGGCGGCATGATCGAGGCGCGCATCCAGGTCGTCCAGCTCAGCGGCCTGCAACAGCCCCAGGTGCCGGGATGGCAACTCGATAGCGTTATCCCGTGGCAAGGCACCGTACCAGTGCATGCCCACGGGCAGGCTGTCGCGCAGTATCCGTGCGTGCCCGGCACTGCCCACCCGGTTGGCCAGCACCCCGGCGAACGGCAGGCCGGGCCGGAAGGTCACCAGCCCATGGGCCAGGGCGGCGAAGGTCTGCGCCATGCCCGAAGCGTCAATCACGGCCATCACGGGAATCCCGAAACAGCTTGCCAGGTCGGCCGCCGAAGGCTGGCCATCGAACAGCCCCATGACCCCTTCCACCAGGATCAGGTCCGCCTGCTGCGCGGCCTGCCAGAGCAACCGCCGGCAGCCGTCCTCGCCGATCATCCACAGGTCGAGCTGGTACACCGGCTGGCCGCTGGCGCGTGCCAGGATCGTCGGGTCGAGAAAGTCCGGGCCACACTTGAACACCCGTACCCGCAACCCGCGCCCACGGTAGGCGCGCGCCAGCGCGGCGGTCACGGTGGTCTTGCCCTGCCCGGAAGCGGGCGCGGCGATCAACAGCGCCGGACAGGCGGCGTTCCCGGCCATGCGCACCGTCACGACAGCGTCGTGGCACGCTGCTGCATACGCACGAAGGCGGCCATACCGATGTGAATGATCGCGACCAGCGTCACATACAGGGCCAGGTTGGATAGATAGCGCGGGTAGTAGATGCCCATGCGCTCGATGAAGCCGGCCAGGCTCGGCTCGGCATAACGACCGGAAAAGAAGTAGAAACCGCCACTGGAAATCAGGTGCGCGACGAGCGCCGCCACCACCAGCGTACCCGCCAGCGACAGGGCCAGTAGCGCCGGGCTGCGCCAGGATGGCTGCACATGGGTGGCGAACGCGCGCCCGGCGAACCACAGGCAGCCATAGGCGAGCAGCAGCATCCAGTAGACCGGCGACAGGCACCAGTCACTGATGGTGCCGCTGGCCAGCGAGCCGAAATCGAGCAGGGTCGCCTCGGCGAAGAACAGCGCGAATGCCCAGCGCGGGCGCAGGTACACCCCGGCCAGGAAGAAAACCGCCCAGGACGCGCTGGGCAGGTTATCCACGCTGGCGAAATGCTGCCCTCGCGTCATCGCCATCAGCACGGCCAGGCCGAGGCCGATCAATACCTGCGAACGAGCGGAAAGATGATGCATGGGATGCCCCCTCAGTGTGCCACCTGCAGAAAGCGGCCCGGAATATTCATAAGTCGCAGCCGGGTAATGATACCGGCTGCCGACGCTGTCATGCTCGCCACTGCCGTGCCGGCTTTATCAGAGCACCTGGTAACGAAGGGTGAAATACACCGCCCGGCCAGGCTGCTCGTAGGTCTGTGCGGTTTCATAGTCGCGGTCGAACAGGTTGCTCAGTTTTACCTGCAAACGCCAGGCACGATCGAAGCGGTATTCACCGCGCAGGTCGACCAGCGCATAACCCGGCATACGCGATGCGTCGGTGTTGCTGGCACTGTCGAAACGCTGGCTGCTGGCATACAGCGTAGCACCCAGCCCCAGCGGGCCGAAGCGGCGATCCACATCCAGGTTGAAAGCCCGCTTGGCCCGCCGTTGCAGCAGGTGGCCATGGTTCTCCTTGCTGCGGTCCTGGGGATCGAGGAAGGTCAGCGCCGAGACGATATCCCAGCCCGCGAAATCGGTGCGCAGTACGCTTTCCAGCCCACGAATCCTCGCCACATCGACGTTGTCCGGGCGCATCGGGCTGCTGCCGCTCCAGACGATCAGGTCGTCGATACGGGTTTCGAAGGCATTCAGGCTCCACTCCCCCCACTGCTGGCTGCCCTTGAGCCCGACCTCGAAGCTTTCCGACTCCTCCGGCCGCACATGGGGATTGCCGGCGGTCGAGGCACTGGCCGGGTAATAGAGGTCGTTGAAGGTCGGCGCGCGGAACGCGGTGCCATAGGCAGCCGTGAGCGTCAGCTCATCGTTCAGTGCGTAGCTCCAACCGAGGCTACCGGTATCGTGGGAGCCGAAGAACTGGTCCTTGTCGCGGCGCAGGGCGGCTTCCAGCCCATGCCGGCCGAAGCTGGCCAGGTATTGCACGAAAGCGCCGCGGTTATGCCGCGAGTCCTTCAGGTAGTCATTGCTGGTATCGATGCGGTCACGCTGGTAGTCGAAGCCCAGCGTCAGCAACTGCGACTCGTCCAGGCGCAAGTCGTTCTGCCAGGAGAACGTATCGCGGGCCGTATCGAAGCGCGAGTAGAAAGCGCCATCCTGGAACTGATCCGAGCGATCCTCGCTATGGCCGACCTGCAGCGACACCTGCCAGGGCTCCAGCGGCGAGAAACGCGCCCGCCCGCCCAGCACCTGCAAACGGCTGTCGCTGTAGGCATCGCGACCGCTGGCGCCGCTGCTGCCGCGCGAGTCGATATCGCTGTGCCCCTTGCTCTGCAGCCAGTTGGCGTCCAGTTCCAGCCCATTATCGAAACGATAGCCGCCACGCAGCGAGGCCGACAGTTCCCGATACCCATCGGCATCCGGCTCATAGGCCCGGGGAGCGCTGGAACGGTAGGCGCGCGCGTTGATGCCATCGGTGGACTCACTGGCCACCCCCAGGCTGTACCAGGCGGCACCGTCGCCTCCCGCGACACCCGCCGTGGCGCCATAGGAAGAACGGCTGCCAGCCCCGACGGAGAAATAGGGCTTGAGCCCATCCGCAGAACCTTTGCGCGTGAATACCTGGATCACCCCGCCGACCGCCTCGGAGCCGTAGAGGCTCGAGCGCGGCCCGCGCACCACTTCGATACGCTCGATCTGCTCGACGGGAATACTGTGCAGCGCCGCGCTGCCACTGGTCGCCGAACCGACCTTGATACCGTCGACCAGCACCAGCAGATGCTTGTCGTTGGTGCCGCGCAACTGCACGGTGGAAGACTTGCCACGGCCACCATTGCTGGTGATCGCGACACCGGCCAGCCCGCGCAGGGCCTCCAGCACGCTGGCCGCCTGGCTGCGCTCGATATCCTCGCGCGTCACCACGCTGCTGGAGGCCGAGGTATTGGCCGGCGACTGTAGGGTGCGCGTGGCCGTCACCAACTGCTCATCGAGCAGCAATGACTCTGCCTGCGCCAGGGAAGCCATGCAGGAAACGCCCAGCAGCAGGCAAGCCGCCGACCGGGTAAATGATCGATTCATCGTTTGAACTCCGCCGTGCCCGCCCGCACGGCCCAGGGCCAACAAGAACGTGCGGAGGACATTGCGGAGTGAGCGGACGCACCCCAACTGGCGCCCACCGCGCCGTCATGGATGCGCCAGGCCGGTCTCCGGGCTCGCGAGTGGAGCCTGCGGCTCCCGAAACCCAGCCTTCCCATGCATGAACAGGCACAGTGACTACGAAAGGGGTTTCTCGACTCGCCTACCGTTGCGGGGGCAGCGCCGGAATCGGACCGGCTTCCCTGTTTCACCCATGTGGCACGTGGCCTGGGCACCTGAGGCTGGCCGGGAGGGTAGACCAAGGGCAGGGGCTGCGCAAGGCAGCCAGGGCGTTCGCGCTATGCACGGCAAGCAGCCGAAACAGCGCTGGAAGGCTCGAGGCTGGACGAAAGCGCGTGGCAACCGGTGTGTTGCGTCCAGCTTTCCAGCCTCCAGCACTTCTATCGGAGCGCCTTGCCGGTGGATAACGGCATAGCGCGATCGCCCCGGGCTTGTGGAATAATGCCGCACTTGAACGACATGAGAGGCCAAAAGACCCATGACCAGTATCCTGCAGATATCCGACACCCACTTCGGCACGGAACAGGCCCTGGTGGTGCAGGCTCTGGAGGATCATGTCGACGAATACGGCGCCGACCTGCTGGTTTTCTCCGGCGATATCACCCAGCGCGCGCGCAACGGCCAGTTCGCCGCGGCGGCGGCCTTCATGCAGCGACTGCGGGACAGGGGCATCGGCAATACCCTGGTGATTCCCGGCAACCATGACATTCCACTGTATAACCTGCCGCTGCGCTTCCTGGCTCCCTACCGCAACTACCGCCGGCATTTCGGCGATGACCTGGAACCGGTCTTCGAAAACGAGCGCCTGCTGGTGATCGGCCTGAACACCACGGCGCCGCGTCGCCACAAGAACGGCCTGGTGACGCCTGGCCAGGTCGAACGGGTGGCCCGCCTGCTGCGTGGCAGCGATCCCGGCAAGCTGAGTATCGTGGTCGCGCACCAGCCGTTCGGCGCCATGGTCCCGAGCGATGTGCGCAATCGCCAGCACGGCGCCCAGGCCGCCCTGGAATGTTGGGCCGCCGAAGGGCTGGACCTGGTCATGGGCGGGCACGTGCACCTGCCCCATGTGCTGCCGCTTTCCGGGCAATACGCCCACCTTGCCCGCGAAGTCTGGATGGTCCAGGCCGGCACGACCTTTTCCTCGCGGGTGCGCGGCACCTCGCCGAACTCCTTCAACCGCCTGCGCCTGCATGATGGCGCCGACAAGCACGTCACCGTCGAACGC
This sequence comes from Stutzerimonas kirkiae, assembly GCF_004327335.1. Lineage (GTDB taxonomy): Bacteria > Pseudomonadota > Gammaproteobacteria > Pseudomonadales > Pseudomonadaceae > Stutzerimonas > Stutzerimonas kirkiae. The sequence goes on from NZ_QJUO01000011.1 coordinate 111,404, forward strand.
TGGGACCTGCTGGACGGCCACTTCGCGCCCGGCTCGCATTTCGAGCTGGACTGGGATGGTGGAAGCGGCCAGATGCTGTAAGCTGTAAGCCGTCGTAGCACGCCGTGCGCACCGACGAGCGACCCCCGCCCCTGCCGCGACCACGCTTCCAGCGTATGGCTTCCAGCCGCTTTTTTACTAACGCCTGACCGGCCGCTTCTGCAATTTGCGCTGCAGGGTACGGCGGTGCATGCCCAGGGCACGGGCGGTGGCCGAGATATTGCCGTCATGTTCGCTCAGCACGCGCTGGATATGCTCCCACTGCAGGCGGTCCACCGACATCGGGTTCTCCGGCACCAGCGTATCCAGGTCGGCATGCTTGGACAGCAGTGCCGCCAGCACATCGTCGGCATCCGCCGGCTTGCACAGGTAATTGCAGGCGCCGCGCTTGATCGCCTCCACCGCCGTGGCGATGCTCGAATAACCGGTGAGGATCAGCACCTTCATCTCCGGGTCCAGCGCCAGCAGCTTGGGCAACAGCACCAGCCCGGAGTCCCCTTCCATCTTCAGGTCGAGCACCGCGTAATCCGGCAGGTTCTGGGTCGCCAGCGCCAACCCTTCGTCGGCGGAGCCGGCAATGCTCACCTGCAGGCCGCGCCGGGTCATCGCACGCGCCATCACACGGGTGAAGGTCGGGTCGTCATCCACCAACAGCAGGTGTGGCTGTTCTTCACCATCATGCTGCAATTCGTCGGTCATGCTTCATTCCTCGCAGTGTTCGCGATCAGACTCGAACCGAGCCGTGAGGCAGGCGCAACTCGGTCAGAGTACCGCCATCTTCGTGATTGTAGAGTTTCACCGTACCGCCAGCACGTGTCACGCTGGCCTGGCTGAGAAAAAGCCCGAGGCCGAAGCCCCTGCCACCCTTGGTGGTGATGAAGGGCCGGCCGATCTGCTCGGCAATCGCCAGCGGCACACCCGCGCCATGATCGCGGATACTCAGCTTGAGCCACTGTTCGTTCCAGTCCAGGCGAATCTCCAGGTCGTCCGGGCAGGCATCGGTCGCATTGTTCAGCAGGTTGAGCAATGACTGGCTGAGATCCGCGGGCGGCATCAGATGCGGCGGGCTGCCGACCCCCACGCACTGAAAGCGGTAGGTGGCTTCGGGCCGCATCAGGTGCCAGCGTTGCAACACGGTCTCGACCCACTCGCGTGCCGTCTGCTCCTGAATGGCCTGGCGGCGATCCGCCTCGGCGGCACGCACCAGTTGCTGCAGGCTGTCCTTGCACAGTTGCACCTGGGATTGCAGCAACCCCAGGTCCTCCTGCAACCCCGGGTCCTTGTACTCCTGTCGCAGTTCCTTGAGCAAGACACTCATGGTCGCCAGCGGCGTACCCAGCTCATGGGCCGCGCCGGCGGCCTGGGTAGCCACGGCCAGCAGTTGCTGGTCGCGCAGGCTTTCCTCGCGCCGCTGCGACTGCAGTTGCTCCTGGCGGCGCAGTTCCTCGGCCATGCGCGTCACGAAGAAGGTGATCAACGCCGCCGCCAGGGCAAAGCTCAGCCACATGCCGTAGACCAGCAGCGTGGAACGATCCAGCGGCGGCACGTTGACCGGGTCGTACCACACCAGCATCAGCGTATAGCCCAGCAGCGCCAGCCCGGAGAGGACGATGGAATAGAGCCAGGGCAGGGTTGCCGCGGCGATGGTCAGCGGTACCAGGTAGTAGGAGACGAACGGGTTGGTCGAGCCGCCCGAGTAATAGAGCAGCGCGCTGTGTATCAGCAGGTCGCAGGCGAGGTGCGCCGCGTACTCGAGATCGGTCACCGGCCAGGGGCCGTAGAGACGTATGGCCGTGCCCAGACACAACAGCGCGGAAACCGACAGCGTGATGCCCAGCGCCAGCCAGGGCAGGGTCAGCAGTTCGGTCACATAGGCCAGCCCCACGGCACCGGCCTGGGCCGCCAGGACCAGGCAGCGGATCAGGGTCAGCAGCCGCAGGTTCTGGCGACTGGCAGAGAACGAATGAACGGATGCGTGCATGAAGACTCCAACGATGGCGCGAGTATAACCAAGCGCATCGCCCGGCTCATGCGTCAACACGCCGCATAATCCTGGCAGGACGATTGCGCTATGCGCGGCAAACAGCCGAAAACAGCGCTCGAAGCTGGACGAAGGAGCGTGGCAACCGGTGTTTTTCGTCCAGCTTTCCAACCTCCAGCGCTTTTATCGAAGCACCTTGCCGGTGAATAACGGCATAGCGCGACCACCCTGTAGCCCCGGGCTGAAACGATGCACCCGATTGGCAACCCAGGTACCCTTTCCGCTTCCTGCAAGGAATTTTCCCCATGTCTTTCAGATACCGCCCGACTCCCCTGCTGTTGCTGGCCGCCATCCTGGGCAGCAGTTGCGCCTTCGCCGATGCCCCCCGCTACAACCTGGTTTCGCTACGGGCGGAAGTGAGCAGCGAAGTCGCCCAGGACCGCATGCATGTCACCCTCTACAGCGAAGCCCAGCACAAGGACCCGGCCAGGCTGGCAGCCGAGACTACCGAGGCACTGAACAAGGCCCTCGAGCGCGCACGCCAGGACAAGGCCATCACGGTCAAGACCGGCAATCGCAGCAGCTATCCGGTCTACGAGGAAAACGGCCAGAAAATCACCGGCTGGCGCGAACGCGCCGAACTGCAACTGGAAAGCAGCGACTTCGCCGCACTGTCCAGGCTGACCGGCGAGCTGACGCAGACCCTGAAACTGGGCGGCATGCAGTTCAGCGTCTCCGACAATCTGCGCCGGCAGAACGAAGACGCGCTCTACAAGGACGCCGTGGCGGCCTTCAAGGCCCGCGCCCAGATCGTCACCCAGTCGCTGGGCGGCAAGGATTACAAGCTGGTCAACCTGAACCTCAACAGCAATGGCGGTGGCTACTACACACCGGTGATGCGCGCCTCGGCCATGAAGGCCTCGATGGATGCGGCACCCATACCGGAAGTGGAAGCCGGCACCCGCCAGATATCCCTCAGCGCCGATGGCGTGATCGAGGTGCTGCTGCATTGAATGGGTAGTGCCAAGCCACGAACCTGAAGCTTGAAGCTTGAAGCCGCTTCAGGGTGCGCCCTGCGGGAATCGAGCTTCCAGCTTCCGGCTGCGCCCGCTGTAACATGTTCATGCTACCCTCCGGGGCTTATCCACAACGCAAGTCCATCATGAGTGTCGCCCAGAGTATTTCCCTGCTTGCCCTGCTGATCCTCGTCAGCGCGTTCTTCTCCGTCGCCGAAATCACCCTGGCCGCCTCTCGCCGCCTGAGATTGCGCCAGATGGCCGACGAAGGCGACCCTCGGGCCATCCAGGTCATACAGGTCCAGGAACAACCGGGCCACTATTTCACCGTGGTGCAGATCGGCGTGAACGCCCTGGCCATCCTCGGCGGTATCGTCGGCGAAGGCTTTTTCAGCCCGATCTTCAGCGCCTGGCTCGAATACCTGCTGGAGCCGGCCCCGGCAGCCACCCTGGGCTTCATCGTCTCGTTCGTGCTCACCACCTCGATCTTCATCGTCATCACCGACCTGGTGCCCAAGCAGATCGGCATGGCCGCCCCCGAGCGACTGGCCGTGCGTGTCATACGCCCGATGCTGATGCTCAGCCGCCTGCTCAAGCCCCTGGTACTGGTCTACGCCTGGCTGGCCAACGGGCTGATCCGCCTGTCCGGCCTGCCACAGAAGCGCGACGACAGCATCACCCCGGACGATATCCTGGCCATGGCCCAGGCCGGCGCCCAGTCTGGCTCCCTGGCCGCCAGCGAGCAGCAGGTGATCGAGAATATCTTCGAGCTGGACACCCGCACCCTGCCCAGCGCCATGACCCAGCGCGACGCCATCGCCTACTTCCTGCGCGATGACATCGAGGCACTGGTTCGCACCAGGATCGCCGACGATCCCTATTCGTTCTACCCGGTCTGTGACGGCGATATCGACCACATCATCGGCTACGTCAGGCTCAAGGACCTGTTCCAGCGTGTACTCAGCGGTACCCCGATCTCCTTCGAGGACCCCTCGCTGATCCGCAAGCTGCTGGTGGTGCCGGACCGCCTGAGCCTGGCGGAGATGCTCGCGCAGTTCCGCCAGGCCGGCGAGACCTTCGCCCTGATCGTCAACGAATACAGCCTGGTGGTCGGCCTGATCACCCTCAACGATGTGATGAGCATCGTCATGGGCGACCTGGTCTCGCCCTGGTACGAGGAGCAGATCGTCCAGCGCGACGAGAACTCCTGGCTGATCGACGGCATCACGCCGATCCAGGATGTGCGCCGCGCCCTGAATATCGACAGCATGCTGCACGAGGACGAATACGAAACCCTGGCGGGCTTCCTCATGACCATGCTGCGGCGGGTGCCACGGCGTACCGACCGGGTCAGTTGGGGCGGCTATACCTTCGAAGTGATGGATGTCGACAGTTACCGTATCGACCAGGTCATGGCCACCCGCGAAGGCACGCGCAAAAGCGACTGATCCCGCCGTCAGGCGCGCCGGGTCGCCAGCAGCCCGGCGAAGATCAGCCCGCCGCCGACCAGGTGATAGGACTGCAGCGGCTCGCCCAGCAGCACCCAGCCGAGCAACGCGGTGAACACCGGCATCAGGTAATTGGTCAGCGATGCCGCCGCCGCGCCGAGCACGCTGACACCGTGGTTCCAGGCCAGATAGGCCACCAGCGAAGCGAACACCGCCGTGTAGGCGATCGCCGCGAGATTGCCCGGCGTGACCGCGAAGCCACCGCGCAGGCTCAGTTCCAGCAGGTAGAAAGGCAGGATGCACGGCAGCCCGAGCAGCATCAGCACGCCGAGCAACGTCAGCGGCGGCACCGTCAGGTAACGCCTCCAGCGCCTCAGCAGCAACGTATAGGTAGCCCAGACCAGCACCGCCAGCAGCATGATCAGGTCGCCCCCGGCGAACGACAGCGAAGTCAGCACCTCCAGGCTGCCACGGCTGATCAGATAGCACAGCCCCAGCAGCGCCACCACCAGGCCGACCCAAGCACGCCGCGCGGGCCATTCGCCGAGCAACACCCCGGCGCCGACGAAGGTCGCCAGCGGCAGGCAGGTGCCGACCAGGGTGAGATTGATCGCCGGAGTACTCTGGGCGGCGGTATAGAGCAGCGAGTTGTAGCTGGCGATGCCCACGGCGGCCAGCACCGGCAAGCGCCAGCCGGCGGCCAGCAGCGCCTGGCGGTGGCGCCAGATCGAGCGCGCGACGAACGGCAGCAGCAACGCCGAAGCCAGGCTCCAGCGCCAGAAGGACAGGCTCAGCGGCGGGATATCCTCATGATAGGCACGCCCCACCAGGGCATTGCCGCTCCACAGCAGGATGGCCAGAACCAGGCCGGCGAAAGCCAGCCCTTGCCGCGAAAGAACCATGCAGACCTCATAACCCCGTCATTGCAAACGGGGACTCGACAGTGGAAACGATTGCCCCGGCAGACAGCAGCAGCCCGGCAGAGAAGCCCCATCCAGCCCGGAGCGCATCAGTCCAGCAGCGTGCAGGCCATGACCAATGCATCCTCCCGCCCGTCCACGGCAGGGTAGTAATCCCGGCGGCGCCCTATCTCGTTGAAGCCGAAGCGCTCGTACAGGCGATAAGCCGGGTGGTTGCTGGCCCTCAGCTCGAGAAAGCACTCGTGCGCACCACGCGCCCGCGCCCGCGCCATCAGGTGTTCCAGCAGGCGCAGGCCGAGGCCGCGCCCCTGGCTCTCCGGCTTGACCGTCAGGTTGAGCAGGTGCGCCTCGTCGATGATCACATTGATCACCCCATGCCCCACCTGCTGGCTGCCTTCGAACATCAGCCAGCACTCGTAGCTCTTCAGGCTGTCGCTGTAGGTGCCACGCGTCCAGGGATGGCTGAAGGCGGCGTACTCGACTCTCAGCACTTCATCGATATCCGCCTCGGTCATACGGCGAAACGTCAGGTTATCGTTCATGACCCCATTACCCAGCGCGGCATGCTGCGCTTGAGCATCCGCCACAATTCGGCCTTGCTGGCCGGCTCTTCCATCAATGCCTCCAGCCCCGGTAGCGCCAGCGCCCGCCCGATACCGTCGATATCCAGCTCACGCCAGCAGGCATCGTCCTCGACCTCGCCGGCAAAGCGCAGGGCCGCGCCGCCGACCAGCCACAGACAGTCACAGCCCATCTGTTCCAGCTCGGCCATGAGCACACCCTGCACATAGTCGCGCGCCGCCTCGGCCCCCTGGTCGAGACTGCCGCGATGCAGCAAGGGCCAGCGAATCGGCTCGCCATCGCCGACCTGTTGCGGCCGATCGGGCAAGCCGCCCGCGCGCAGGATGTCCTTGAGCAGCACATAGCCCGGATCACGGCTCTGGAACGGCTCGCCGGTGGGCAGTTCCACCAGCAGCAGGCAACTGCCGGCGCGCAGCAATTGCAGGGCGAAACGCGGCGGCGGCGCCTTCGGCGTCTCGCGTGCGACGGCTTCGGCGACCTCCGCCACCGGCGGCGCGGCCACCGGCTGCGGGCGGGCGACCCGTTCGGGCTGAGGACGGGGGGGTTCACCGGGCACGGGGCGCTCGGCAACATCGACGGCGACAGCGATGCTTGCGACAGGCACGTCAGTGGCCGCGGCTGCCGTGTCGGGCTCCGCCAACGCCTGGTCCAGCGCCAGCAGCTCCGGGCGGGACGGAGCGGCGAACGGCAACAGGCTACGTGGCAGCCAGCATGTCACCTGCATGGCGTCCAGATAGGCCCTACGGCGCAACTCTGCGTTCAAGCTTCGCACCTGTCAGAGAAATCAAAGGCGGCGATTGTCGCGTAGCGGGCGGCGGGCCACAAGCGCCAGAGGCCATCGCGCTATGCACGGCAAACAGCCGAAACAGCGCTGGAAGGCTAGCAGCCTGTCGGAGTTGAAGCCGCCTGCGGCCTAATCATGGCAAAGGGTGGCGTTTTTCACGCGACGACATGGGGCAGCGCAGGCAGGCTCACTCTTCAACATCTGGGCGATGGGGCCCGTC
>NZ_QJUO01000012.1 GCF_004327335.1 Stutzerimonas kirkiae
GGTCTGAGCGGTGCAACCAATCTTGCTGGACACCGCCTCGATGGCTGCCCACTGGGAGTCGTGCGACTCCCGGACTTCGTAGACCATTCGCACGGCACGCTCGCGGACTTCAGGGGAAAACTTCGGTAGCTTTGGCATAGTGGCTCCAGTTTCTCAAAAGGTGCAAAAGGTGGAGCCTCCGCGATACCCGGGGCGGTTCAGTCTGCGGGGAACACGTACTCTCGATGCCCGCTATAGGGTTTGATCGCCTCCAAAAGCGCTAATGCTTGATCAGTGAGCGGCACGATGTGCGTGCGGCGTTTCTTCATGCGTTCAGTTGGGATCGTCCATATTCGCTTTTCGACGTCGATGTCGACCCAGCGTACGGTGGCTGCTTCTGCTGGGCGGGTCATGGTGTTGAGCTGCCATTCGATAAGGCAGCGCGTGGTCCTTTTTATGCTGGCATTGGCAATTGCCACCATGAGCTCTTTCAGCTCATCGGGAGCAAGCGCTGCCATGTTCTTCTTTTTCGGTTTCTTGAAGACGGATCGAATACCGCTGAGCGGATTTGCGTGAATCAGTCCCGAGTTGACCCCGTAGGTCATGATCTCGTTAAGTCGCTGCGACAGCCGCTTAACGGTTTCAAGGCTACCTTTGGTTTCAAGTGGCCGAAGCAGGTTTATGACTTGTGGTGCGCTGATGGCTGAGATCGGCGTGGTGCCCAAGTCCGGGAAAACGTGCAGCGTTAGCGAACGCCAGATGTCCTCAGCATAAGCAGGCGTGACCGAGTCTTTTTTGAGCTCATACCAAGCCGTCGCGACGTTCTGAAAAGTATGTTCGGTTTCAGCCTTCTTGGCCTGTTTCAGAGTATCTCGTTGCTCTTTTGGATCGATGCCAGTAGCAAGCAGCTCCCTTGCCTCAATGGTCATTTTTCGCGCCTGAGCAAGAGACAGTTCAGGATATGCGCCAAGCCCCATGTTGATGCGCTTCTTGGTTACAGGATGGTAATAGTTGAAATTCCACAGCTTAGAGCCATTGATTCTTACTCGCATCTGAAGGCCGTCGCCATCAACCAGGACGTAGTCCTTCTCCATAGGCTTGGCAGCTTTGATCTTGAGTTCAGAAAGGCGAGTAGCTTGAGCGCACATTGGTATTCCATGGAGGGTTTTGGTATTCCAAAAATTAGCACCTGTAGGCTTGGAATACTATTTGGAATACCGAAAGACATAGATCGTGCTGGACGCTCACGGACACTGATGGCACTGAAAGCCCCGTTTTTCCTGGGTTTCAGGCACAAAAAAAGACGTCCGCGGACGTCTTTAGATGTTGTAATGGTGGAGCCGGGGGGATTTGAACCCCCGTCCGCCAGCTCTCCGCTATCGGTTCTACATGCGTAGCCAGTTCTATTGAGTTAACTCCGCGCCGCCCGAATGGCAGGGTGCTTGGAGCGAGCTGTATGAGTTTTAGCCGTTACGTCTACAGCGAACTTGGCGGCGATCCTGTTCTATCTGACGATCACTTCGGGTTTACAGGCATCCCCTGGTGATCGCTGGCGCCGAAGCGACCAGATGAAGGTTAGGCGGCTAGCGCGTACCCTTCGTAGTTGTCGTCGTTGGCAACTATAAGTTTGCAACAGTGGATTTACGAGTTCTGTTACCAACTCGGCATGCCCCTCAAGTTTTGTTACCGGCGTCGAATCCTAATCGGCCCCATAACTGTCATTGACAGGTGGGGCTAGTCTACGCCAAAGGCCGGGCAGCGTCGACCACTCTGTCCGGCCCCCTGCGCATGGCGTCTCAGTGGTCGGCGCCGTGGTGTTCCTGGCCGCAGCACTCGCCCCAGCCGCGTTTCTTCGAGGTGTGGCCGATGCCGGGGTTGAAGGTGTTGGTCGGGTCCAGGTCGCGGTAGAAGCCGGCCAGTGCCGGCTTGGCGATATACAGGTGGCCGACGTTGTGCTCCGCCGGGTACTCGGCGCGGCGCTGGTCCAGCAGTGCCCACATGCGGTGTTCCATGTCCAGCGGGTCGACGCCCTTGCGCACGATGTAGTCTTGATGGAAGACATGGCAGAAGAAGTGGCCGTAGTAGAGCTTGTGGATGATTTGTTCTTCCATCGCTTGTGGCAGTGTTTCCACCCAGTCGCGGTCGTTTCGGCGCAGGGCGATGTCCAGCGCTACGATGTCTTCCACGCTGTCGCGGTGGGCTTCGCGGTAGCGGATCGCCGCGCCAGCGATGGCGAAGCGGTGCAGGAATGCCTTGCGGCCTTCCTCGGCGTCGCATTCGAAGAAGGCACCGCTGGTGCTGCCGTTGAAGTATTCGCCGAGGAAGGCGCGGGTGGCTTCCAGGGTGTCGTTGGACACACGTACCAGCAGGTGGTGTTCGTAGCGGTCACGGTAGTCGCGCATGCGCTGCGGCAGGTGGCTGGGCAACAGGTTCATGGCGGCCTGGATCACCCGGTCGGTCACGCCGTGCAGGCCAAAGCGCTCGAAGAAGCCGTCGATGCGGCTTTTCAGGGCGAAGGCCGCCGGTACCTTGGCGGTGCCGAAGCAGTCGATCACCAGGAAGGTGTCCTTGCCGTACTTTTCGCCGATGTCGAAGGCGGTGCGATGGATGTACTCGCCGGCGATGGGCAGGCGCGGCAGGGCGGTCAACAGGTGCCGGCGTATTTCGGTCAGGTCGTGGGGATCGTTGCTGCCGATGTAGAGCACCGAGCTGGGTTCCTTGGGAAAGGTATCCAGGCGCACGGCGAACAGGCACAGCTTGCCGGCCGAGCCGGAAGCCTCGAACAGCCGCGAAGGGTCGGCGTTGAAGCGTGCAGGGGTGTCGGCATCGACTTCCCGGACATGCTCGGCGTAACTTGCATCCGAGGCCTTGCCGTGACTGTCGTTGCTGACCTGCTGCGGGCTGTAGTCGCCCTTCTGCAGGCGGGTGAGGATTTCTTCGGGGCTGTTGCCCAGGTCGATGCCCAGGTGGTTGACCAGTTCCAGCGAGCCGTCTTCTTTCACCTGTGCATACAGCGCCAGCTCCGTATAGGCAGGGCCGCGCCGTACCAGCGCGCCACCGGAGTTGTTGCAGATGCCGCCGAGCACCGAAGCGCCGATGCAGGAGGAGCCGATCACCGAATGCGGCTCTCGCCCCAGCGGTGCCAGGGCCTGCTCCAGGCGGTCGAGGGTGGCGCCGGGCAGGCAGACCACCTGCTCGCCGTCGTTGATCAATTGCACCCCGGCGATGCGCAGGGTGCTGATCAGCACGATCTCGCGGTCGTACTCGTTGCCGTCGGGGGTGGAGCCGCCGGTCAGTCCGGTGTTGGCGGCCTGCATGATGACGATGCGATCAGCCGCGACCGCTGCCTGCAGGACTTGCCATTGCTCCAGCAGCGTGCCGGGGCGTATCACGGCGAGTACGCAGCCCTCGCCGGTGCGATGGCCCTTGCGGAAGCGTCGGGTGGCTTGCTCGTCGGTGAGCACATGGGATGGCCCGACCAGGTCGCGCAGGGTTGCCAGCAAGGTGTCGCGACTTGTCTCGCTCATGGCTCAGAGCTCCCTGACCAGCGAGTCGGCGCTGATCTCACCGATGGACTTGGCGCCGGTCAGTACCATGGCCACGCGCATTTCTTTCTCGATCAGTTCCAGCAGATTGGTCACTCCTGCGCCACCGGCGGCGGCCAGTGCGTAGACGAAGGCGCGGCCGAGCATCACGCTGTCGGCGCCCAGGGCGATCATGCGTACCACGTCCAGGCCGTTGCGGATGCCGGAGTCGGCGAGGATCTTCAGTTCGCCCTTGACCGCATCGGCGATCGCTGGCAGGGCGCGGGCGCTGGACAGCACACCGTCGAGCTGGCGGCCGCCGTGGTTGGAGACGACGATGCCGTCGGCGCCGAACTTGACCGCGTCCTTGGCGTCCTGCGGGTCGAGGATGCCCTTGATCACCATCGGGCCGTCCCAGAACTCGCGGATCCACTCCAGGTCCTTCCAGGAAATCGACGGGTCGAAGTTGGCACCCAGCCAGCCGATGTAGTCGGCCAGGCCAGTCGGGTTGCCACGGTAGGTGGAGATGTTGCCCAGGTCGTGGGGCTTGCCCAGCAGGCCCACGTCCCAGGCCCAGGCCGGGTGGGTGACGGCCTGCAGGATACGCCGCAATGGTGCGTTGGGGCCGCTCATGCCCGAGTGGGCGTCACGGTAGCGGGCACCGGGAGTGGGCATGTCCACGGTGAACACCAGGGTGGTGACGCCAGCGGCCTTGGCGCGCTCCAGGGCGTTCTTCATGAAGCCGCGATCTTTCAATACGTACAGCTGGAACCACATCGGTCGGTTGATGGCCGGGGCGACTTCCTCGATCGGGCAGACCGAGACGGTGGACAGGGTGAAGGGGATGCCCTTGTCCGCCGCGGCCCTGGCGGCCTGCACCTCGCCACGGCGTGCGTACATGCCGGTCAGGCCGACCGGGGCCAGGGCCACCGGCATCGCCAGTTTCTCGCCGAACAGCTCGGTTTCCAGGCTCAGTTCGGACATATTCCTCAGTACGCGCTGGCGTAACGCGATGCTGGCCAGGTCCTCGACGTTGCGCTTGAGGGTGTACTCGGCGTAGGCGCCGCCGTCGATATAGTGGAAAAGGAAGGGCGGGAGCCTGCGCTGGGCTGCGGCGCGATAATCGGTGGAGGCGGAGATGATCATGTGGATTCCTGCCGTTTCGAGGAAAAAGCACCAGTGGGTGAATATAGAGAAACCACCTGGCGGTGGCTTCTCTTCCATAGATTAGACGCGGGGTGTCGCTCAGTGCACCAGCATGCCGGTCAGCCAGTAGGCCTGGGCCAGGGTGATCAGGCCGACGAAGGTGGCGAAGATCAGGCTGTGCTTGAGAGTGAAGCGGAACAGGTCCGATTCCTTGCCGACCATGCCGGTGGCGGCGCAGGCGACGGCGATGGACTGCGGCGAGATCATCTTGCCGGTGACGCCACCGCTGGTATTCGCGGCGACCAGCAGGGTGTCGTTGACGCCGATCTGGTGTGCGGTGGTCGCTTGCAGCGAACTGAACAGGGCATTGGAGGAGGTATCCGAGCCGGTCAGGAATACGCCGAGCCAGCCGAGGAACGGCGAGAAGAACGGGAAGGCCACGCCGGTACCGGCCAGTACCAGCGCCAGGGTGGTGGACATGCCCGAGTAGTTGGTGACGAAAGCGAAGGCCAGCACCATGCCGATGGACAGGATCGGCCAGCGCAGTTCATAGAGCGTTTCCTTCAATGTGGTCAGACCAGTTTTTACATCGACCCGCAGGATCAGCATCGACAGCAGTGCCGAGAAGAAGATCGCGGTGCCGGTGGCGGAGATCGGGTCGAGCTTGAATACCGCTGCGATCGGTGTCGGGCTGGCGACGATCGGCGCGACTTTCACCACCATCTGATCCAGGTAGGGGATGGCGATCAGGAATACCCAGCTTTCCAGGGCGCCGCCGGTTGCGAACAGCGCCTTGAACGGCTTGAGGGTCCAGACGGTGACCAGGGCGGTGAGGATCAGGAAGGGTGACCAGGCCTTGAGTATCTGCCCGAAGCTGTAGGGCGACGGCGGCAGGTTGGAGCGACCGAAGCCTCCCGTGCCAGCGACTGCGGCACCTCCGGATACACCTGCGATCCGTGTATCCCCGGCGCGCCTGGGTTGCCAGACTTTCAGGAACAGCGTCAGGCACACCAGGCTGACCAGTGCCGAGGTGATGTCCGGTAGTTCCGGGCCGATGTAGTTGGAGGTGTAGTACTGGGTGATGGCGAAGCTGACGCCAGCGACCAGTGCCGCAGGCCAGGTTTCGCGGATACCTTTCCAGCCATCCATCATGGCGACCAGCCAGAAGGGCACGATGACCGAGAGGATCGGCAACTGGCGACCGGTCATGGCACCGATGTCGAAGGCGTCGATCCCGGTGACCTGCCCGGCGACGATGATCGGGATGCCCAATGCGCCGAAAGCCACCGGCGCGGTGTTGGCGATCAGGCACAGGCCGGCGGCGTAGAGCGGGTTGAAGCCGAGGCCGACCAGCAGCGCGGCGGTGATCGCCACGGGCGCGCCGAAGCCGGCGGCGCCTTCGAGGAAGGCGCCGAAGGAGAAGCCGATCAGCAGTACCTGCAGGCGCTGGTCATCGGTGATGGACAGTACCGAGCTGCGAATGACTTCGAACTGCCCGCTCTTGACCGTCAGTTTATAGAGGAAGACCGCGGCGACGATGATCCAGGCGATCGGCCACAAGCCGTAGGCGAAGCCATAGCCGGCGGCGGCCAGGGCCATCTCCGTTGGCATGCCGAAGGCGGCGATGGCGATGACGATCGACAGGGCCAGGGTGATGGTGCCGGCGACGTGCCCCTTGAGGCGGAAGACGGCCAGGGCCAGGAAGAAGAAGACAATCGGGACTACGGCTGCCAGAGCGGACAGGCCAAGGCCGCCAAGCGGCGTGTAAAGCTGTTGCCATGTTTGCATGTCGAAAGCTCACTTAAGCATGTTGTTTTCGTTGTATTGGGGAGGGTAGCGATTGCATCCCGATTGCTTCCGCAATATTGGTATTACCAATTTACCTTGGTGCTGGCCCAGCATAAGATTCGGCTTGGGAATCAGTCAATTTGACTCACTACAACTTTCGTCTTAGGGCGTACTCGTTTCTTGTGGAAGCGGGGATGATTGGCGGGATGCCTTGCGCTGGTTGCGGGGCTGGCGCTGGCGGGATCTGCAAAGAGGGCTCGTGGAAGGCTGGCAAACGTGGAAGAAGATAATTTTCCGGTGCGGCCGGATGAACTGTGAACTGAGAGGAAAGGATGGCATTTGATCCGGTGCGACAGCGGCGCCTGTCGGACGATATCGTGCTGCGTCTGGAGTCGATGATTCTGGAAGGGACACTGGCTGTCGGGGAGCGTCTGCCGGCGGAGAGGGTCCTGGCCGAGCGCTTTGGTGTCTCCCGGCCATCCCTGCGCGAGGCGATCCAGAAGCTGGTCGCGCGGGGCCTGATCGTCAGCCGCCAGGGGGGGGGCAACTATGTCTGCGAGGGCCTCGGGGCAACCTTCAGCGACCCGCTGGTACAACTGCTGGAGAACAACGAGGCGGCGCAGCGGGATCTTCTGGAGTTGCGTCATACACTGGAAGGGGCATGCGCATTCTATGCGGCCCAGCGGGCGACCGCCCCTGACCACCAGCGGCTACTGGCGGCTTTCGAGGTGCTGCAGCACTGCTATGTGCGGCATGATGCCGTGAGCCGGGCCGAAGAGGGGGCAGCGGATGCGCGCTTTCACCTGGCCATTGCCGAGGCCAGCCACAATGTCGTGCTGATGCATACCATCCGCGGGCTGTTCGATCTGCTCAAGCGTAATGTGGTGACCAATATCGGAGGGATGTATGCCCTGCGAGACGAAACTCGCGACATGCTGATGAAGCAGCACCGCGAACTGTTGGATGCGATCCTGGAGCGGCGCGCCGATGATGCACGAGAGGTCGCCACCCGGCATATCGACTACGTCCAGGAAGTGCTGGCCGAAGGTCATCAGGAGCACCAGCGGATGGCGCGGGCACAGCGAAGACTTGGCGGGGAGGGCAGCTACAAACTGTAGCGGCTACGGGCTAAGGCGCTTGACAGGGCTTTCACTGGGCTTTGCACACTTATGAAGCTTGAAGCCCCTGTCAGTCGTCCTTGCCCTTGGAGCGGATGGCGCGCTGGATCTCGCGATCGGAGTCGCGCTCCTTCTCGGTGTGGCGTTTGTCGAATTCCTTCTTGCCTTTGCCCAGCGCGATCTCGCACTTGATCATGTGCTTTTTCCAGTACAGCGACAGGGCGACGCAGGTATAGCCCTTCTGCTGTACCGCCCCGAACAGCTTGCCCAGCTCGCGCTTGTTCAGCAGCAATTTGCGGCTGCGGGTCGGGTCGGCGATCACGTGGGTGCTGGCGGTGGTCAGCGGCGTGATATGGCTGCCGAGCAGCCAGGCTTCGCCGTCCTTGAGCAGCACATAGCTGTCGACCAGTTGTGCCTTGCCTGCGCGCAGGCTCTTCACTTCCCAGCCGGCCAGGACGAGGCCCGCCTCGAATTTCTGTTCGATGAAGTAGTCGTGTAGCGCTTTCTTGTTGAGCGCGATGGTCCCGGGGGACTGTTTCTTTTGCTTGGCCATAGCCGCCGATTATATGGCAGTCCGAGCCTTGCTGGCGATATGCAAGATGGTGCGGTGGTGCTCAACTTGAGGGGCGGGCGCTTATGTCTGACAATGTGCCATCAGGCTGCGGCTGAAATCCCTATTGCAGAAGGTTTGAATGACGACGCATATCCAACGCTCGGCGTTGCTGCCCTACTCGGCGCAGGCCTTGTTCGACATGGTCAATGATGTGGCCAGCTATCCCCAGTTCCTCCCCTGGTGCTCGGAGACCGAGGTGCTGTTCGCCGACGACACGCGAATGCAGGCCAGCATGACGGTGGCAAAAGCCGGTTTGAGCCAGAAGTTCATGACCCGTAACGAGTTGGAACCGGGCCGGCGTATCGAGATGCGTCTCGAGGAAGGGCCTTTCAGTCATCTGAACGGGGTGTGGGAGTTCAAGGCGCTGGGGGAAAAGGCCTGCAAGATCAGCCTCGACCTGACGTTCGAGTATGCCGGGCCGCTGGTGCGCGCGACCCTTGGCCCGCTTTTCAACCAGGCGGCGAATACCCTGGTCGATGCATTCTGCGAGCGTGCGAAAGCCCTGTATGGATGAACCCGGGATCGATGTCGAAGTCGTCTATGCCCTGGCTGACAGGCAGCGGCTCGTCAATATTCGCGTGCCTGTGGGTGCGAGCATGCGTGATGCCGTCATGCTCTGTGGGCTGGATGCCGATTTCCCGGAGCTTGACCTGCGCCATGCGCCATTGGGCATCTTCGGCAAGCGTGTCGCTGAGCCTGAGCGGCGCTCGCTCGACGAGGGGGACAGGGTGGAGATCTATCGCCCCCTGCTGGCCGACCCGAAGGAGGTGCGCAAGTTGAGGGCGGCCAGGGCGAAAGAACGCGCTGGCCACTCCTGAGTCAGGGGATATCGAGTGGTTCGGGCGTGGCCACCGGAGCCGCCCTGGCCGCATCGACTTCCCGCTGGATGTCGTCTTCCAGCGAACCTGGCGTCGGGCGAGTCTCGGTCGCCGGGGGCGCCGTGCTTTCGACTGGTGCCGCGCCGGCAGGCTGGTCGTCTCCCAGAATCGACTGGTCGCGGCTGACGCCAGGCATGAAATCACCCGCCAGGCCGATCAACTGATCGTTGTCGCTGAATTCCAGGCTGACGCGTTCCTGCTGCCGCTGGCTGCCGCCCACCTGGATGCTGTAGAGGTAATCCCAGCGATTGGGGTGGAAGGTATCGGTTATCATGGGGTTGCCCATGATAAACCTTACTTGCCTACGGGTCATTCCAGGGCGTAACTGGTCTATCATGTCCTGAGTGACGACATTGCCTTGCTGGATGTCGACCTTGTAAACCCCGGGAAATGAACAGCCGGCGAGTGCGAGTAGCCCTACGAAGGTGAGGCTGGTCAGCATGAGCTTGGTATTTTGCATCGGTGGGTGACTTCCACTATCTTGGCTGGGCAAACAACCGGATCATACCCGCATTGGAGGATGCTGCGAAACAGCAGCAGTGAGAAAGCCAACCATGGTAGAGAATAGCGAACTGCGTAAAGCTGGTTTAAAGGTGACCCTGCCTCGGGTCAAGATCTTGCAAATGCTCGACACTGCCGAGCAGCGCCACATGAGTGCCGAGGATGTCTACAAGGCTCTCATGGAGGCTGGTGAGGATGTCGGCCTGGCGACCGTCTATCGTGTGCTGACACAGTTCGAGGCCGCCGGCCTGGTCGTGCGGCACAATTTCGATGGCGGACATGCGGTATTCGAACTGGCCGACGGCGGGCATCACGATCATATGGTCTGTGTCGAGACGGGCGATGTCATCGAGTTTTTCGACCCGGAAATCGAGAAGCTGCAGAAGGATATCGTCAAGCGTCATGGCTATGAGCTGGTCGATCACAACCTTGTGTTGTACGTCCGCAAGAAGTTTTGACCGACCACTTCGAGAAAAAAGGCGAGCTGCGGCTCGCCTTTTTTCTGTGCGATGAAAGGCTAGTCGATCCCGGGGCGCCGTTGTCGATGAATCCGGCTCCGCTCCATATGTATTCCTGCGCTTGCCTCTCGTGGCGATGTAGAGGCTCCGCCCGCAGGCCGCCAGGGCTGGCGGTCGCCTTCCGGGGTGTCGGCATGTAACGTCAAAAATCTCACCTGGACGTTTTTGTCAGGTATGGTTCCTGAACTGGTTTGGTTCATGGGAGGAGAATGGATGTCCTATGTAACGGCTTGTCTCGATACTTCACCGTTTCTTCCAGCGGTCTGCGATTACGTGGCCTGGTCATGCAGCAAGCTGGCTGCGCCATTGATGCTGTTGCATGTGGTCGATAGTCCACGTTACCCGGGTTCCGTTTCCCTGAGCGGCACCGCCGGTCTTGGGGGGCGTGAGCATTTTCTGGACGAGTTGGTGCGACTGGATGCACAGAGGAGTCGTGTTGCCCGCGAACAGGGGCAGATCCTTCTCGAGTCGGCGGCGACCTGGCTGCGAAAGGCCGGCGCACCGGAGGCTCAACTGCGCCTGTGCGAGGGCAGCTTGCCCCATGTGGTCAAGGAGCAGGCTGCGGGTACCCGCCTGCTGGTGATCGGACGCCAGGGCGAGGACTCATCGGAAGAGGACTATGTGGGCAGCCAGCTGGAGAGCGTTATCCGGGTCTGTGACAGGCCGATTCTGGTCGTGCCCGAGAATTTCTCCGAGCCGGAGTCGGTATTACTGGCTTACGATGGCAGCGATACCGCGCGCAAGGCGCTGGAGTGGTTGCTGGAGGGCGCCTTGTGCCAGGGCATGCGACTGCATGTCCTGTTGGTGGGTAACGATAGCGAAGTTACACGACTGCATCTCGATTGGGCCCGGGAGCGTATCGCCCAGGCCGGTTTGCAGGCGAATGTCTCGGCTCGCGACGGACTGGCCGAGCATGTGCTGCAGGCGTATATCGACGAGCACGATATCGACCTGCTGGTGATGGGGGCCTATGGCCATTCGCGGATACGCCGCTTTCTGGTCGGCAGTACCACGACCAATATGCTGCACCGTACCAGCCTGCCACTGCTGTTGGTGCGCTGATGAGGCAGTGGTAAGCGGCAAGCCATAAAGGGGGCTTGACAGGGTTTTCCGGTCGCCTCTCAGACTGATTAAGCTTGCAGCTTGCAGCTTGCAGCTTGCAGCTTGCAGCTTGCAGCTTGCAGCTTGCAGCCATCAGAGCCAGTGCGGATAGCGCTCCAGTGATCCCAGCAGTTCGCCGCTGGGAATGGGTTTGTCGAACAGGTAGCCCTGGCCGATGTCGCAGTTGTGGTGGCGCAGGAAGTTGAGTTGGGCGATAGTTTCTACGCCCTCGGCGACGACTTTGAGCTTGAGGTTGCGCGCCATGGCGATCACGGCCGAGGTGATCTCCATATCGTTCTGGTTGTCGGGGATGTCCTTGATGAAGCTGCGATCGATCTTGATCACGTCGATGGGGAATTTCTTCAGGTAGCTCAGGGATGAGTAGCCGGTGCCGAAGTCGTCCATGGCCAGGGTCACACCGAGCGCCTTGAGCCCCTGGAGCTGCTTGCGGGTTTCTTCGGTGGCTTCCAGCAGCAGGCTTTCGGTCAGTTCCAGCTCCAGCAGTTCGGCAGGCAGCCCTTCTTCCAGAAGGATGTTCTTCATGGCGTCGACCAGCTCCGGGTCGGAGAACTGCTTGGGCGACAGGTTGATGGCGATCTGCGGGGTGCCGCGCCCCAGGGCCGCCAGTTTTACACCCATGCGACAGGCTTCGCGCGCCACCCACTTGCCGATGGGGATGATCAGGCCGGTTTCTTCGGCGACTGTGATGAACTGGTCCGGGCGGATCATGCCCTTTTCCGGGTGCCGCCAGCGCAGCAGTGCTTCCAGGCCCTGCAACTTGCCGGTGCGCAGGCACAGCTTGGGCTGATAGAAGACCTCCAGTTCGTCCTGTACCAGTGCCCGGCGCAGGTTGTTCTCGACGAACAGCTTGTAGTTGGTTTCGGCATGCAGGGCATCGGTGAATACCTGCACCTGATTCTTGCCGTTGGCCTTGGCCTTGTGCAGCGCCTGACCGGCGTGTTTCATCAGCGTTGCCGGGTCCTTGCCGTGCTGCGGGCTGCAGGCCAGCCCCAGCGAAGCACTGATGCTGATCAGTTGCTTGTCGACGAACAGCGGCTTGTCGATGATGCCGAGTACCTGGTCGGCCATGACCTGCCCATCGGTCGGGCTCATGCCATCGAACAGCAGGGCGAATTCATTGCTGGCGAAGCGCGAGAGCAGGGCTTCGCGGCTGATGCCGTTGCGCAGGCGCTGTGCCAGGCTGATCAGCAGCTTGTCGCCGGTGTGGTGGCCCAGGCTGTCGTTGATGCGCTTGAAGTTGTCGATGTCCACTAGCAGCAGGCATTGCTGGGTATCCGGGTCCTGCGTGAAGCGCTTGCCGATTTCGCGAATGAAACAGGGGCGATTGCCCAGGCCGGTCAGGTTGTCCGTATAGGCCAGGCGCTCGATATGTTCCTGGGCCAGCTTGGCCTGGGTGATGTCTTCGTAGATGCCGATGTAGTGGGTCAGCTCGCCGTCTTCGTCGAAGATCTTGGAGATCGAGAGCTGGCCCCAGTACGGATCGAGATTCTTGCGGCGGCTGCGGAACTCGCCTTGCCAACTGTTGCTGTCGGCCATTACCGAGGAGGTGTCGAACAGCAAGGTGCTGAGGTTTTCCATGGCCGTCAGTTCGGTCAGGTGGTGGCCCTGCACTTCTTCGCTGGAGAACTCGGTGATGGTGGTGAAGCTGGGGTTGACGTATTCCACCACGCCATTGCGGTCCACCAGGATGAAGGCGCTGGCGCTCTGTTCGATGGCGCGCTGGAACAGGTGCAGGGTGTGGGTGAGGCTCAGGCGTTGCTGATTGGCGATGACCTGGGCGTACTGGTCCGCCAGTTCGCCGGCGAACGCGATCTCGTCCGGGTGCCAGTTGCGTGGTTCGCCCTTGTGTTCGAGGCAGAGTACACCGACGACATCGCCACCGATGCGGATGCTGGCATCGAGTATCGAGCGCACACCGAAGGGCTGGAAAAAGGTATCGAACAGCTCCCGTGTGCGCGGGTCTTCCTGAACGTCCCGCGCGTCTATTGCGCGATCGCTGTGCAGGGCCTGCAGGTAGGCGGGGAAACCACTTATATCGAATTCCGGCGGGTACTGGCTGCTTTGCGGGTCGGTGATGTAGCTGGCGATCGGGACCAGCTTGGTACCGTCCAGTTGCCAGATCGCGGCGCGGCTGAGGCCATAGGCCTCGCAGGCGGCCTGGGTTATCAACTGGGCCGCTTCCTGGTGCGGGTTGGTGGCTTTGTAGCGTTGCCTGGCCAGTTTGACGATCAGGTTCTGCTGGGCGCGGGAGCGCAGCAGGTGTTCGGACTGATTGGCATCTTGCGCTTCCAGTCTCTCTGTCTGGCAGGTTTCCCGGGGCTCCACCAGCAGGTAGCCGCTGAGCAGTTCCTTGCCGAAGCGTTGCAGCGTCTCGCCGGTCTCGATCAGTTGCAACTGGCCTAGTGGTGTATTCAGGCGATAGCGCACCGAGTAGTGGCCGACCTGGCCCAGTTGCTGCTGGATACTGTCATGCAGCGCTTGCTGGCGCAGCGGTTCCATCAGCCTGGCGTAGGGGGTGTCGATCAGGGCGCAGAGCTCGTTGGCGGCGATGCCCAACTGCTGCTCGCAATTGGGGTCGAGGTACAACAGGGGCCAGCCTGTCTCGTTCAGCCGCTCGAAGTGCAGCATGCCGAGCCGCGATGGCTCGGGTGATGGAGCTACAACCTCGGTCGCCAGTCGGCTGGCGGCATCGGGATGTCTTTTCATCGAATGGCTGCTTCACAGTGGACTGGTTGGAATATTTGCAGAGTGCTTCGCAGGGTTTCTGCAAATGTCCGCGATTTTCTAGGCAAGGTTGCACCAAGCTCTATCGTGCTGACAAGGGAGCTTTCCAACTTATTGTTAATGAAAAACTTTTTCTTGTATGAGCGAATGCTCCGGCCAGGGATTCCGGAGGTTCTGAAAGGTATCACCCCGCCGGGTGGCGGGGTGAGTATGCGGGCTTAGAGCAGCAGTGTGCGGATATCCGCCAGCAATTCGGAGAGTCGCCGTGTGAAGCGTGCCGCCGCCGCGCCGTTGATCACACGGTGATCGTAGGACAGGGACAGGGGCAACATCAACCTCGGCTGGAAGGATTGACCGTCCCATACCGGCTGCAGGGTGGCCTTGGACACGCCGAGGATCGCCACTTCCGGGGCGTTGACTATCGGCGTGAAGCCGGTGCCGCCAATATGCCCGAGGCTGGAGATGGTGAAGCAGGCGCCCTGCATGGCATCCGGCGAGAGTTTCTTGTTACGCGCTTTGTCCGCCAGTGCGGCCGCTTCGCCCGCCAGTTGCAGCAGGCTCTTCTGGTCGACATCACGGATGACCGGTACCAGCAGGCCGTCCGGGGTGTCCACGGCGAAGCCGATGTGCACGTATTTCTTGCGGATCAGCGCCTGCCCGCTGGGTGCCAGCGAACTGTTGAAGTCCGGCAGTTCCCTGAGCAGATGGGCACAGGCCTTGAGCAGCAGTGGCAGTACGGTCAGCTTGACGCCGGCCTTCTCGGCGATCGCCTTCTGGGCGACGCGGAAGGCTTCCAGTTCGGTGATGTCGGCCGATTCGAACTGGGTCACGTGGGGTACGTTGAGCCAGCTGCGATGCAGGTTGGCGGCGCCGACCTGCATCAGACGGGTCATCGCCACCTCTTCCACTTCGCCGAACTTGCTGAAGTCGATTGCCGGGATCGGCGGAATACCCGCGCCGCCCGTGGTTGCCGCAGTGCCTGCCTTGCCCTGTTGCAGCACGCTCTTGACGTAGTTCTGCACGTCCTCCTTGAGCACGCGGCCTTTCGGGCCGGTGCCGCTGACGGCGGACAGTTCCACGCCGAACTCGCGTGCCAGCAGGCGCACCGCCGGGCCGGCATGCACCTTGGTGCCGTCGCGGCTGGGGGCGCCGACCGGCTTGGCGCTTGCCTCGGCCTTCTCCGGCTGCGGCGCTGCCGGGGCGGTTGCGGCGGGCTTGGCGTCGTTGTTCGGTGCGGGCTTGGCCGGTGCCGCGCCCTTGACCTTGAGGGTCAGGATCAGGTCGCCGGTACCGACTTCGTCATCCAGCTTGATGCTCAGGCTTTCCACTTCGCCGGCGGCCGGCGAGGGGATTTCCATGCTGGCCTTGTCCGATTCCAGGGTGATCAGCGATTGCTCGGCCGCGACCTGGTCGCCGGCCTTGACGAACACCTCGATGACCCGGGCCTTGCCTGCCGAGCCGATATCCGGCACGCGGATTTCCTGGCTACTGGCTTCGCCCTGGTCGGCGCCTTGCGAGGCTTCGTCCTGGCTGGCCTCGGTCTGCGCGGACTCCGGCTTGGCTTCTGCTTGCGCCGCCGGCTCTTGCGCCGGGGCTTCGCTGGTGCTTGGCGCGTCTTCGGCTTCCAACTCCAGCAAGTCGTCGCCCTCTTTCAGGCGATCGCCCAGCTTGACCTTCAGGCTCTTGACCACCCCGGCCTTGGGCGCCGGGATTTCCATGCTGGCCTTGTCCGACTCCAGGGTCAGCAGGCTCTGCTCGGCTTCGATACGGTCGCCGACCTTGACGAACAGTTCGATGACCTCGCCTTCGCCGCTGCCGATGTCGGGTACGCGAATCAATTCACTCATGGCTTCGCTCCTCAGCAGTCCAGCGGGTTGGGTTTGGCGGTGTCGATGCCGAACTTGGCGATGGCATCGGCGACCACCTGGGCTTCCAGCTCGCCTTCGGCGACCAGGGCTTCCAGGGCGGCGATGACCACCCAGTTGCGATCCACTTCGAAGTGGTGGCGCAACTGCTTGCGGCTGTCGCTGCGGCCGAAGCCGTCGGTACCGAGTACCTTGTAGGCCTTGCCGTCGGGAATCCACTGACGGATCTGGTCGGCGAACAGTTTCATGTAGTCGCTGGAGGCGACCACCGGACCCTTGCGGCCGGCCAGGCTCTGCTCGACATAGGTACGGCGCGGCGCTTCGGTCGGGTGCAGGCGGTTGTGGCGCTCGATATCCAGGCCTTCGCGGCGCAGCTCGTTGAAGCTGGTGACGCTCCAGACATCGGCGCCGATGCCGTATTCCTCGCGCAGGATCTTCGCCGCCTCGCGCACTTCGCGCAGGATGGTGCCGGAACCGAGCAGTTGTACATGGCGGCCCTTGTCGGCTGTGTCCTCTTCCAGCAGGTACATGCCCTTGATGATGCCTTCCTTGACGCCTTCGCCCTGGGGCAGCGCCGGTTGCTGGTAGGCTTCGTTCATCACGGTGATGTAGTAGAAGACGCTCTGCTGTTCTTCCGTCATCTGGCGGATGCCTTCACGGATGATCACCGCCAGCTCGTAGCCGTAGGTCGGGTCGTAGGTGCGGCAGTTGGGGATGGTCGAGGCGAGGATGTGGCTGTGGCCGTCCTCGTGCTGCAGGCCTTCGCCGTTCAGCGTGGTACGACCGGCGGTACCGCCGATCAGGAAGCCGTGCGCACGGATGTCGCCAGCCGCCCAGGCCAGGTCGCCGATGCGCTGGAAGCCGAACATCGAGTAGAACACGTAGAACGGCAGCATCGGCTGGTTGTGGTTGCTGTAGGCGGTGCCCGCGGCGATCCAGCTCGACATGGCGCCGGCTTCGTTGATGCCCTCTTCGAGGATCTGGCCCTTCTTGTCCTCGCGGTAGAACATCACCTGGTCCTTGTCCACCGGCTCGTAGAGCTGGCCGACCGAGGAGTAGATGCCCAGTTGGCGGAACATGCCTTCCATGCCGAAGGTGCGCGCCTCGTCGGGGATGATCGGTACGATGCGCGAGCCGAGGTCCTTGTCCTTGACCAGTTGCGCGAGGATGCGCACGAAGGCCATGGTGGTGGATATTTCACGCTCGCCCGAGCCGTCGAGGATGGCCTTGAGGGTTTCCAGCGGCGGGGTCGGGATGCTGAAGCTCTTCTGCCGGCGTTGCGGCACGAAGCCACCCAGCGCCTCGCGTTTCTTCAGCAGGTACTTGGCTTCCGGGCTGTCCGGCTCGGGCTTGTAGAACGGCAGGTTTTCCAGGTCTTCGTCGCGGACCGGGATGCTGAAGTTGTCGCGGAATTTCTTCAGGCTCTCGACATCGACTTTCTTGGTGTTGTGGGCGGTGTTGGCCGCTTCGCCGGCACCGGTGCCGTAGCCCTTGATGGTCTTGGCCAGGATGACGGTGGGCTGGCCCTTGTGGTGGACCGCCTGGTGGTAGGCCGCATAGACCTTGTAGGGGTCGTGGCCGCCACGGTTGAGCTTCCAGACTTCCGCGTCGGACAGGTCTTCGACCATCTTCAGCAGTTCCGGGCGGGCGCCGAAGAAATGCTTGCGCACGAAGGCGCCGTCCTTCGCCTTGTAGTTCTGGTAGTCGCCGTCGACCACTTCGTCCATGCGCGCTTGCAGCAGGCCGGCTTCGTCCTTGGCGAACAGCGGGTCCCACAGGCGGCCCCAGATGACCTTGTTGACGTTCCAGTTGGCGCCACGGAACACGCCTTCCAGTTCCTGGATGATCTTGCCGTTGCCGCGCACCGGGCCGTCGAGGCGCTGCAGGTTGCAGTTGATGACGAAGATCAGGTTGTCCAGCTTCTCGCGGCCGGCCAGGGAGATGGCGCCGAGGGATTCCGGCTCGTCGCATTCGCCGTCGCCGAGGAAGCACCAGACCTTCTGCTTGCCGGCGGGAATGAAGCCACGGTCTTCCAGGTACTTCATGAAGCGCGCCTGGTAGATCGCCTGGATCGGGCCGAGGCCCATGGAGACAGTCGGGAATTGCCAGAAGTCCGGCATCAGCCAGGGGTGCGGGTAGGACGACAGGCCGTTGCCGTCGACTTCGCGGCGGAAGTTGTTCAGTTGTTCTTCGCTGATGCGCCCTTCGAGGAAGGCGCGGGCGTAGACGCCGGGGGAGGCATGGCCCTGGAAGTAGATCAGGTCGCCGCCGTGTTCTTCGGTCGGGGCCTGGAAGAAATAGTTGAAGCCGATGTCGTAGAGCGTCGCGCTGGAGGCGAATGTGGAAATATGCCCACCCAGGTCAGGGTCCGCCATGTTGGTGCGCATTACCATGGCCAGCGCGTTCCAGCGGACCAGGGAGCGGATGCGGCGCTCCATGAACAGGTCGCCGGGCATGCGCGCTTCATGGGTGACGGGGATGGTGTTGCGGTACGGCGTGGTGATCGCATAAGGCAGTTGTGTGCCACTGCGGGTAGCCAACTCACCCAGGCGGGTCATCAGATAGTTGGCTCTGTCCTGCCCTTCGTTCTCCAGTACGGATTCGAGGGCGTCCAGCCATTCCTGGGTTTCGATTGGATCGAGATCTTGCATGGCTTGCTCCATGGCGGAAAGGCTTCCAGAATCGGTCGCCTGCTGCACGATCGGCTTTGTGAGCCGATGCGGTATATGTTCTTGGATTATGGGCCGGGGGTAAGAACCGGGCTGTGTAGTTTTACTACAAAAGCCGGAAATGATCAGCCCCCCGCCACTAACTTTAGTAGTGAAGCCCCCGCGCCGACTCCCGTGCGCGGCCCTTGGTCAAGGGGGTCACTGCCCGGATTATCGCGACAAGGATACCTATGAGTCTGCCAGCGCTGGTCAGTTTGCCTGTTTCACTCGAACCTTTTGTCCAGCGTGCGGCGGATGCGTTCCTTGCCGCGGGCGGCGACTGGACGAACTGGCCCGATGCGCGCCGCGATGCCTTTGCGCGCGTCTGTGCGGCCAGCGATTTCGTCGCCGAACAGGTCGGACGGGACGCACAGTTGCTGTCGCGGCTGGCGGACGAGGGTTTGCTGGAGCGCACCCTGGCGGCGGGCGAACTGCGGGCGCAACTGGCCGAGCGCCTGGCGGACTGTACGGACGAGAACGACCTTGCGGTGCTGCTGCGACGTTACCGCAACCGCCAGCAGGTGCGCATCATCTGGCGCGACCTGACCCGCCAGGCGGACCTCGCGGAGACGTGCCGCGACCTGTCCGATATGGCCGATGCCTGTATCGACCTGGCCTACCAATGGTTGTATCAGCGCCAGTGCCAGCAGTATGGCACGCCGATCGGCTACCGCTCCGGCAGGCCGCAGCACCTGGTGATCCTCGGCATGGGCAAGCTGGGCGCCCATGAACTCAACTTGTCCTCGGACATCGACCTGATCTTCGGCTACCCGGAGAGTGGCGAGACCGAGGGCGCCAAGCGCTCGCTGGACAACCAGGAGTTCTTCGTGCGCCTGGGGCAGAAGCTGATCAAGGCGCTGGATGCGATCACCGTCGACGGTTTCGTGTTCCGCGTCGATATGCGGCTGCGCCCTTATGGTTCATCCGGCCCGCTGGTGTACAGCTTCAATGCGCTGGAGCTTTATTACCAGGACCAGGGGCGCGACTGGGAACGCTACGCGATGATCAAGGCGCGGGTGGTCGGCGGCGACCAACTGGCCGGCAAGGAGCTGCTGGAACTGCTGCGACCTTTCGTCTACCGGCGCTACCTGGACTTTTCCGCCATCGAAGCGCTGCGCAGCATGAAGCAACTGATCCAGCAGGAGGTGCGGCGCAAGGGCATGGCGGCCAATATCAAGCTGGGCGCCGGTGGCATCCGCGAGGTGGAGTTCATCGCCCAGGCCTTCCAGTTGATCCATGGCGGGCGCGACCTCAGCCTGCAGCAGCGGCCGTTGCTCAAGGTGCTGGCGACACTGGAGGGGCAGGGCTACATGCCGGCCCCGGCGGTTGCCGAGTTGCGTGACGGCTATGAGTTCCTGCGTTACGTCGAGCATGGCCTGCAGGCCATCGCCGATCGCCAGACGCAGATGCTGCCGGACAACGAAGCCGACTGCGTGCGCCTGGCCTTCATGCTCGGCTTCGAGGACTGGACGGCCTTCCATGAGCGCCTGCTGTACTGGCGTGGGCGGGTCGACTGGCACTTCCGCCAGGTGATCGCCGACCCGGACGAGGACGAGAATGGCGACGACGAACTGCTCGGCGCGGGGGAGTGGTCGCCGCTGTGGGAGGAGTCCGGGGACGAGGAGTCCGCCAGCCGGCAGTTGCAGCAGGCCGGCTTCGCCGACGGCCTGGCGGCCTGGCGGCGGCTGGCCGACCTGCGCAAGGCCAGCCAGGTGCGCAGCATGCAGCGTATCGGCCGCGAGCGGCTGGATGCCTTTATCCCACGCCTGCTGGCGCAGGTGGTCGAGCAGCAAGACCCCGACCTGGTGCTGGAGCGCGTGCTGCCGCTGGTAGAGGCGGTGGCGCGGCGTTCCGCCTACCTGCTGCTGCTGACGGAAAATCCCCGTGCCCTGCAGCGCCTGCTGGAACTGTGCGCCGCCAGCCCGTGGATCGCCGAGCAGATCGCCCGCTACCCACTGCTGCTCGACGAGTTGTTGAATGCCGGCCGTCTGTATACGCCGCCGCAGGCGCCGGAACTGGCCGCCGAACTGCGCGAGCGGCTGGCGCGCATTCCCGAGGACGACCTGGAGCAACAGATGGAGGCGCTGCGTCACTTCAAACTGGCGCACCGGCTGCGCGGCGCCGCTTCCGAGATCGTCGGCAGCCTGCCGCTGATGAAAGTCAGCGACTACCTGACCTGGCTGGCCGAGGCGATCCTCGAGCAGGTGCTGGCGTTGGCCTGGCATCACACCGTGGCGCGTCACGGGCGGCCGAAGCGGGTCGATGGCTCGTTGTGCGATCCGGCCTTCATCATCGTCGGTTATGGCAAGGTCGGTGGCATCGAACTGGGGCACGGCTCCGACCTCGACCTGGTATTCCTCCACGATGGCGACCCGAATGCCGAGACCGACGGGCTCAAGCCCATCGACGGCGCGCAGTTCTTTACCCGGCTGGGGCAGCGCATCATCCATATGCTGACCACCCAGACCACTTCCGGGCAGCTCTACGAAGTGGACATGCGCCTGCGCCCGTCCGGTGCCTCGGGGCTGCTGGTCTGCTCGCTGGCGGCCTTCGAGCGCTACCAGGGTACCGAGGCCTGGACCTGGGAGCACCAGGCGCTGGTGCGGGCGCGGGTGCTGGTCGGTTGCCCGCGGGTGGCGGCGGCCTTCGAGCGCGTTCGCGGCCAGGTGCTCGGGCGCGAGCGCGACCTGGCGGTGCTGCGCCAGGAGGTCAGCGAGATGCGCGCGAAGATGCGCGACAACCTCGGCACCCGCAGCAGCCATGCCGGCACGGGCGAGAATGCCTTCGATCCATCCGTGCCATTCAACCTCAAGCAGGATGCCGGAGGTATCGTGGATATCGAATTTATGGTGCAATACGCGGCCTTGGCGTGGTCGCACCAGCATCCCGAGCTGCTGCGCTACACCGATAACATCCGCATTCTCGATGGGTTGGAGCAGGCCGGGCTGATGACTGGCGATGAGGTGCGTCTGCTGCAGGATGCCTACAAGGCCTACCGTGCGGCGGCGCACCGGCAATCACTGCAGAAACTGCCCGGCGTGGTGAGTGGGGAACAATTCCATGACGAACGCCAGGCGGTGATGCGCCTGTGGCGTCACCTGGGGCTCGACTGATGAGCGGTCGCGGCCCGCGTCTGGACCCAACCTGACAACTATCGAATTCCTGACGAATTCCTGAGGAGCTGGCAACAATGTCGATGGCCGATCGTGATGGCGTGATCTGGTATGACGGCGAACTGGTGCAGTGGCGCGATGCGACTACCCATGTGCTGACCCACACCCTGCACTATGGCATGGGCGTGTTCGAAGGCGTGCGCGCCTACCAGACGCCGGCCGGTACCGCCGTGTTCCGTCTGCAGGCGCATACCGACCGCCTGTTCGACTCCGCCCATATCATGGGTATGAAGATCCCCTACAGCAAGGAAGAGATCAACGAGGCGACCCGCGCCGCGGTGCGCGAGAACGGCCTGGACAGCGCCTATATCCGCCCGATGGCGTTCTACGGCTCCGAAGGCATGGGTATCCGCGCCGACAGCCTGAAGGTGCACGTGATCGTCGCCGCCTGGCACTGGGGCGCCTACATGGGCGACGAAGCGCTGCAGAATGGTATCAAGGTGCGCACCAGCTCCTTCACCCGCCACCACGTCAATATCGCCATGACCCGCGCCAAGGCCAACGGCAACTACATCAACTCGATGCTGGCGTTGCAGGAAGCGGTGTCCGGCGGTGCCGACGAAGCCATGCTGCTGGACCCGGAAGGCTACGTCGCCGAGGGTTCTGGCGAGAACATCTTCCTGGTCAAGAATGGCGTGGTCTACACCCCGGAAGTGACCTCCTGCCTGAACGGCATCACCCGTGCCACCGTGCTGGCCCTGGCGAAAGAGCTGGGCATCGAGGTGGTCGAGAAGCGCATCACCCGCGACGAGGTGTACATCGCCGACGAAGCCTTCTTCACCGGCACCGCCGCCGAGGTCACGCCGATCCGTGAAGTCGATGGCCGTCAGATCGGCATCGGCCACCGCGGCCCGGTCACCGAGAAACTGCAGAAAGCCTATTTCGACCTGGTCACCGGCAAGACCGATGCCCATGGCGAATGGCGCACGCTCGTTCGCTGAAGGCTAGAGGCTGAAGGCTGGACGAGGAGCCTTCTTCGTTCGGCCTCCAGCCTCCAGCGCCTTTGATCGGCTTTTTATGAATGTTCTTATCGTAGGTCCCAGTTGGGTAGGCGACATGGTGATGGCGCAGACGCTGTTCGTCTGCCTGAAACAGCGCCACCCCGACTGTGCGATCGACGTGCTGGCGCCCGAGTGGAGCCGGCCGATCCTCGAGCGCATGCCCGAGGTGCGGCAGGCGTTGAGCTTTCCGCTCGGCCATGGCGTGCTCGATATCGCCACCCGGCGCAAGGTTGGCCGGGGGCTGCGTGGCCAGTACGACCAGGCGATCCTGCTGCCCAATTCGCTGAAGTCGGCGCTGGTGCCGTTCTTCGCGCGTATTCCGTTGCGCACCGGCTGGAAGGGCGAAATGCGCTACGGCCTGCTCAACGACCTGCGCAAGCTGGACAAGCAGCGCTACCCGCTGATGATCGAGCGTTTCATGGCGCTGGCCTTCGAGGCCGGCGCCGAGTTGCCGAAGCCTTACCCGAGCCCGCGATTGCGCATCGGGCCGGCCAGCCGCGAGGCGGCGCTGGCGCGTTTCGGCCTGAGCCTGGATCGTCCGGTGCTGGCGCTGTGCCCAGGGGCCGAATTCGGTGAGTCCAAGCGTTGGCCCGCCGAACACTTCGCCGCGGTGGCCGAGGGGAAAATCCGTGAAGGCTGGCAGGTCTGGCTGTTCGGCTCGAAGAACGACCATCCGGTCGGCGAAGCGATTCGTGAGCGGCTGATTCCCGGGTTGCGCGAGGAAGCGCTCAACCTGGCCGGCGAAACCTCCCTGGCCGAAGCCATCGACCTGCTGTCTTGCGCGGCTTCGGTGGTGTCCAACGATTCCGGGCTGATGCACGTCGCCGCCGCGCTACAGCGACCGCTGGTGGCGGTCTACGGTTCGACTTCACCGGCGTTCACACCGCCCCTGGCGGAACAGGTGGAAGTGGTGCGCCTGGGGCTGGAATGCAGCCCCTGCTTCGACCGCACCTGCCGTTTCGGCCATAACAACTGCATGCGCGAGCTGAAGCCGCAGGCGGTGGCACAGGCGCTGGAGCGCCTCGGGCCGCAAACGGTCGAGGGCTGAGCATGCGTGTACTGCTGGTCAAGACCTCCTCCCTGGGGGATGTCATCCATACCTTGCCGGCGCTGACCGACGCCCAGCGCGCCATCCCCGGTATCCGTTTCGACTGGGTGGTGGAAGAAGGCTTCGCCGAGATTCCCGCCTGGCATCCGGCAGTCGGGCAGGTGATCCCGGTGGCGATCCGCCGTTGGCGCAAGCACCCCTTCAGGGCCTGGCGCAACGGTGAATGGCGCGCCTTCAAGGCGCGCCTGCGAGAGCAGCGCTACGACCTGGTGATCGATGCCCAGGGCCTGCTCAAGAGTGCCTGGCTGACCCGCTACGTGCAGGCCCCGGTGGCCGGGCTGGACGCCGCTTCGGCACGCGAGCCGCTGGCGGCGCGCTTCTATGACCGTCGCTACCAGGTATCCCGCGAGCAGCATGCACTGGAGCGCGTGCGCCAGTTGTTCGCCCAGGCCCTCGGTTATGCGTTGCCGGCGACCCAGGCCGACTACGGGCTGGACCGTGGGCGCCTGGAGATCCCCGCTGGCGAGCCTTATCTGTTGTTCCTGCACGGTACGACCTGGGCCAGCAAGCACTGGCCGGAAGCCGACTGGCGCGCCCTGGCCGAGCGCATGGCGCAGCAGGGCTGGGCGGTCCGTCTGCCCTGGGGCAACGAGATGGAGAAAGCCCGCGCCGAGCGCATCGCTGCCGGCCTGGCGCGGGTCGAAGTACTGCCGAAGCTGAACCTGGCCGGGGTGGCCGGCGCGATCGCCGGGGCGCGCGCCTGTGTCGCGGTGGATACCGGCCTCGGGCACCTGGCGGCGGCGCTGGATGTCCCGTGCGTTTCCCTCTACGGCCCGACCCTGCCGGGGCGGGTCGGTGCCTATGGGCGCTCGCAGGTGCACCTGTGCGCCAGCGGGCCGAGCGCGGGCAGTGGCGACCGCCACAAGCCCTGCTTCGACGGGCTTGGGGCGGAGCGGGTCGCAACGGCGTTGCAGGCATTGCTGGCCGATGAGGTGGGGCGATGAAGAGGGATGTACTGTCGGTCCATTGTGAGCACCGGACTTCCCCCTCTCCCCTCGCGGGAGAGGGCCGGGGAGAGGGGGCTGCCGCCAGGCAGTCCGGTACGTTACCTGCGCCGCAGCGCCCCGGCGGGCGCCACCCCTCTTCCCCAACCCTTCTCCCGCAAGGGGAGAAGGGCGCCGTACTGTGTCGCCCCCGAGCCATTTCGAGAAAGGCAGCCCCATGACCCTGGCTTTCGTCCTCTACAAATACTTCCCCTTCGGCGGGCTGCAACGCGATTTCCTGCGTATCGCCCTGGAATGCCAGGCGCGTGGGCATGGCATCCGGGTCTATACGCCGATCTGGGAAGGCGAAGTGCCTGCCGGCTTCGATGTGCGGGTAGCGCCGATCAAGGCACTGTTCAACCACTGGCGCAACGAGAAGTTCAGCGCCTGGCTGCAGGCCGACCTGGCGCGGGACCCGGTGGACCGGGTGATCGGCTTCAACAAGATGCCAGGCCTGGATGTCTATTACGCCGCGGATGGCTGCTTCGAGGAAAAGGCGCAGACCCTGCGTAACCCGATTTACAAGCGCTGGGGACGTTACAAGCATTTTGCCGATTACGAGCGGGCCGTTTTCGCGGCTGATTCCCGGACGGAGATCCTGATGATCTCCGAGGTGCAACAGCCGTTGTTCGTCAAGCATTACGGTACGCCATTGGAACGCTTCCACCTGCTGCCGCCAGGGATTGCACCGGACCGTCGTGCACCGGCCAACGCCGCCGAGATTCGCCGTGAGTTCCGTCGAGAGTTCGAGCTGGGCGATGACGATCTGCTGCTGGTGCAGATCGGCTCCGGTTTCAAGACCAAGGGTCTGGACCGCAGCCTGAAAGCCCTGGCTGCATTGCCCCCTGAGCTGAAGAAACGTACCCGGCTGATCGCCATCGGTCAGGATGATCCCCGCGCCTTTCTGTTGCAGACCAAGGCCCTTGGCCTGTCCGATCGGGTGAGCATTCTCAAGGGCCGCAGCGATATTCCACGTTTCCTGCTCGGTGCCGACCTGCTGATCCATCCGGCCTACAATGAAAACACCGGCACAGTGTTGCTGGAGGCGCTGGTATCCGGGCTGCCGGTGCTGGTTACCGAGGTCTGTGGCTACGCCCACTATATCGAGGATGCCGATGCCGGGCGGGTGCTGCACGGGCCGTTCGCGCAGGCGGGGCTCGATGCGTTGCTGGCCGGAATGCTCGCCGACGAGACGGCGCGGGCGCGCTGGAGTGCCAATGGCCTGGCCTTCGCCGGGCGGGCCGACCTTTATTCCATGCCGCAGCGGGCGGCCGATGTGATCCTGGCGGCGCGCTCATGAGGTGGCAGATGGCTGTTCTGTGCCGTTATTCCCCCCTCTCCCCCGACCCCTCTCCCGCGAGGGGAGAGGGGAGTCGTGCCGTCCGGGAAGATGCAGTCTGGCGCAGTAGCCCTTCTCCCCTGGCGGGCTACCGTACGCACACATTTCTCCGGCTTGAGCCGTTCCCCTTCTCTCCTCGCGGGATAGGGCCGGGGAGAGGGGGCAAGGCAGACGGCGCTGCTGGAGGGCTGTGTCGGCTATCCTGCATTTTTTTGCTGTGCCCGCCATCCTCCGGCCGTGAGGATAGGGCGCGACGGCCCGGGAGGTTTGCATGCGTCTGATACTGGCCGAACCGTTCAAGAGCCTGTGGGCCGGGCGCGATGCCTTCGAGGCGGTGGAGGCGCTGCAGGGGCAGGTCTATCGCGAGCTGGAGGGCCGGCGCACATTGCGCACCGAGGTCGGTGGGCGCGGCTATTTCGTCAAGATCCACCGTGGCATCGGCTGGGGCGAGATCGTCAAGAACCTGCTCAGCGCGCGGTTGCCGGTACTGGGTGCCGGCCAGGAGTGGCGGGCGATTCAGCGCCTGCATGAAGTCGGCGTGCCGACCATGACGGCAGTGGCTTATGGCGAGCGTGGCGGCAATCCGGCGGCACGGCATTCCTTCATCATCACCGAGGAGCTGGAACCGACCATCGACCTGGAGCAATTGACCCTCGACTGGCTGCAGCAACCGCCCGAGCCGCGCCTGAAGCGGGCATTGATCGAAAGGGTGGCGCAGATGCTCGGCACCATGCACCGTGCCGGGGTCAATCACCGCGACTGTTATATCTGCCATTTCCTGTTGCATACGGACACGCCAGCCAGCGCCGATGACCTGCGTTTGTCGGTGATCGACCTGCACCGCGCCCAGGTACGCAGCAGGGTGCCGCGCCGCTGGCGTGACAAGGACCTGGCTGGCCTGTATTTCTCGGCCCTGGGCATCGGCCTGACGCGCCGCGACGGCTTGCGTTTCCTGCGTACGTACTTCCAGCGGCCGCTACGCCAGGTCCTGCGCGACGAAGCCCGCCTGCTGGCCTGGATGGACGGCAAGGCGCAGCGCCTGCAGGCCCGTTATGCACGCAAGTACGCACCTGGGGCGCGGCCATGACGAACTGGCGCGTAACCACCGACAACCCCCAGGCCGCCAGGGTATTTTCCAGCCTGGAGGCGGTATTCGCCCTGGAGGGCGAGTTCATCACCAATGATCCGCTGTCCGAGGTGATCCGTGTCGTCTGTGGCGACCAGCGTTTTTACGTCAAGCGCTACTGGGGCGGCGGCAAGGGGCTGCGGCGCTATCTGGGGCGCCCGCGGGTGAAGGCCGAGTGGCAGAACCTGCGTCGTTTCGCCAACTGGGGGATTGCCGTGGCGCCCGTGGTGGCCTGGGGCATGGAGCGCCGCTTCGGGGTGTTCCAGCGCGGGGCGATGATCACCCTGGAGGTGCCGGACACCACCGATATGGCCGCGATCGCCCGGCAGCCGGATGGTTGCCTGTCCGACCCCGCCTGGGTACGCGCGATCAGCCGGCAACTGGCGCGGGCTACGCGGATCCTGCATGAGCACAAGTTCGTCCACAACGATCTGAAATGGCGAAACCTGCTGGTCAACGATGCCGGGGAGCTGTTCCTGATCGACTGCCCGTCCGGTGGCTTCTGGTTCGGGCCCTTCCTGAGCCGGCGTATCGTCAAGGACCTGGCCTGCCTGGACAAGGTCGCCAAGTACCGGCTGTCCCGTAGCCAGCGCTTGCGCTTCTATCTGGATTATCGTGGCCGGCAGAGACTGGCCAATGATGACAAGGCCTTGATTCGTAAGGTCCTGGCTTATTTCGAGGGGAGAGAATGAGCGATTTCGTGGCGCCGGAAGAGGCCTCGCTGCTGCATGAGCAGGGATTGGACACTTTTGAGGCACTGTGGAACCTGCCACTGGTTCCTGTCGATGAGCCCAATGTGCGCGGCAAGGGCATCAGTACGGTGTACCGCCTGTGCATTGGCGAGCGCAGTTACTTCCTGAAGCGACAGAGCAATTACCTTACGCGCACCTTGCGCCACCCGCTGAAGGGCGAGACGACCCTGGCCCGCGAGTTCAGGAATATCCGCCTGTATCGGCAGCGAGGCATACCCGCGCTGCATGCGGCTTTCTTCGGTGAGCGCAACCTGCCGGGAGAGCGACAGGCACTGTTGCTGACACCCGCGCTGGATGGCTGGCTGGACCTGCACCACTATCTGCTTGAGTGGCCGGAACTGGCCGAAGCCGAGCGCCAGGACGTGCTCGGGACCTGTGGCCGGCTGATCCGTACTTTGCACAGCCAGGGACAGAAGCATTCCTGCCTGTACCCCAAGCATGTCTTTCTGCGCAGGCAGGCGGGGAGCATGCAGGCCTGCCTGATCGACCTGGAGAAGACCCGCCCTCTGCTGCCGATCCGGATGGACCGTGTCGCGGATATCGAAACCCTGGTCCGGCGCGCCGCGGCCTGGGACGAGCGCTGTATCCGGCATTTGCTGGCCAGCTACCTGGATGTCGACGGGAGTGATGCCCGTATCGACGATTGGCTGCAGCGTCTGGCCAGGCGCCGGGCCGACAAGGAGTCGCGTGGATGAGAGGCACACGCCGATGAAATTTTCCCTGCTGTGCCAGGCGGGTCGTTCGCCGAGTTTGCCCCTGAGTATCGAGCTGGGCCAGGACGAACTGTTGTTGCAACGCTGGTTGCGCGTATTGCCGGGGCAGCGGTATGTCGCGCAGGCCCAGTGGCAGGGGCGCGCAGTACTGGCCAAGCTGATGGTGGGCGGCAGGGCCGAACGGCATTTCACCCGTGAGCGCGAGGGCGCGCAGGCATTGGCCGGGCAGGGGTTGGCCACGCCCGCTCTGCTGGCCGAGGGCTACCAGGCCGGCGCAGGCGGCTGGTTGTTATTCGAATACCTGGACGATGCCTGTAGCCTGTGGGATGCCTGGAATACCGTGGCCCATGAGGCGCCGCTGTCGGCTGGGCAGCAGGCCGTGCTGGGAGCTGCGCTGGAAGTGGTCGCCAGGATGCATGCGCGGGGCTTGTGGCAGTCCGACCTGCACCTGGACAACCTGCTGCGCCACGCCGGCCAGTTGTATCTGATCGACGGTGGCGGAGTACACAGCGAGCAGGTTGGAAAGCCGCTGTCGCGCCAGCGCGTGCTGGAAAATCTCGGCCTGTTCTTCGCCCAGTTGCCGTCGGTGCTCGATCCCTTTATCGAAGAGTTGCTGGTTCACTATATCCTCGCCAACGACAGCCATGCCTTGCCCATGGAGGCACTGCTCGACGAGATCGGCAAGGCCCGCGCCAGGCGCCTGCGCGATTACCTGGGCAAGCTGGGGCGCGATTGCAGCCTGTTCAGCGTCACGCGGGGGCTTGCCGGGCTGGAGGTGGTGCGGCGCCAGGACAAGCATGAGCTGGAGGCCCTGCTGGCCGATCCCGATGCTTTCATCGGTACGGGGCGCCCGCTCAAGCAGGGGGGCAGCGCCACTGTCGCCGAGGTCGAGGCGGGCGGTCGTACGCTGGTGATCAAGCGCTACAACATCAAGGGTTTCACCCACTGGCTGAAGCGCTTCTGGCGCCCGACCCGAGCCTGGCACAGTTGGGTCGAGGGCAACCGCCTGAACTTCCTCGGCATCGCCACCCCCGAGCCGCTGGCCCTGCTGGAAAGGCGCACCCTGGGATTGCGCGGGCGCAGCTATCTGATTACCGAATATGCTGGAGGCGAGGATATAATCACTCGTTTCAGGCCCTACCTTGATGGCAATCCGCCCGAAGCGGAGCTGCAGGCACTGGTGCGGTTGCTACAGGCCATGCTGCGCGAGCGTATCAGCCATGGCGATATGAAGGGCACCAACCTGCTCTGGAAGGATGGCGACTGGTTGCTGATCGACCTCGACGCCACCCGCCAGCACCGGGATGAACGAAGTTTCCACCAGGCATTCGCGCGCGATCGCGCCCGCCTGCTGCGCAACTGGCCCACCGACTCGGCATTGCACCTGTCGCTCGACCGACGATTACCGAACAGCAGTTGCAAGCTGCAAGCTGCAAGCTGCAAGTAAAGGCCCCGCGGGGCGAACATCGCTGTCGCTTGAAGCTTGCCGCTTGAAGCTTCCAGCTGCTTTTAAGAGGCTTTACCCGTGTCATTGACGATTCTCGGCCTATCCGGCTCCCTCAGCCACGATCCCTCCGCAGCCCTGTACATCGACGGCAAACTGATCGCCGCCGCCGAAGAAGAGCGCTTCGTGCGCGACAAGCATGCGAAGAACCGCATGCCCTACGAGTCGGCCAAATTCTGCCTGGAGCAGGCTGGCATCAAACCGTCTGATGTCGACGTGGTGGCGATTCCCTTCGCCCCCATCAGCATTTTCGAGAAGGCCCGCTGGCACTACGCCAAGCGCTACTGGTACGCCCCGGACCGCGCGCTGGATGCCATCCTGCTCGGCAACCGTCGTTACCACCGCTACCAGAAGCGCATCCAGTGGTGCCTGCAGCAACTGGGCTTCGACCTGAAGAAAGTGAAGATCGAGTCGGTCGAGCACCACCTGGCCCACGCCTCCAGCGCCTACCACTGCTCGGGCTTCAAGGAGAAGACGGCGATCCTCGGCATCGACGGCAAGGGCGAATACGCCACCACCTTCTTCGGCTACGGCGAGAATGGCCGTATCCACAAGATCAAGGAGTTCTACGATCCGGACTCCCTCGGCGGCCTCTACGGCGCCATCACCGAGTACCTCGGCTTCGAAATGCTCGATGGCGAGTTCAAGGTCATGGGCATGGCGCCCTATGGTGATGCGGCCAAGTACGACTTCTCGCGCCTGGCCACCTTCGAGAATGGCGAGCTGACCATCAACACCGACTACGCCAACGTCATCGGCTTCCGTCGCTACAAGGAAAAGGGCAAGGGCTACTACTTCTCGCCGAAGCTGATCGAGTGGCTGGGGCCGAAGCGCGAAGGCGACATCGCCGACGACCCCTATATCCACTACGCCGCCAGCATGCAGGCGCTGTTCGAGAAGCTGGCGCTGCAGATGATGGACTACTACCTGGGCGACATCATCAGGGAGACCGGCAAGATCGCCTTCGCCGGCGGCTGCGCCCTGAACGTCAAGCTCAACCAGAAGATCATCGCCCGTCCGGAGGTGAAGGAGCTGTTCGTGCAGCCGGCTTCCGGCGATGCCGGCACCGCCGTCGGCGCGGCGGCCTATGTCTCGCACCAGCGCGGCGTACCGGTGGAGAAGATGGAGCACGTCTACCTCGGCCCGAGCTACAGCAACGAGGACGTGATCGCCGCCTGCGCCCGCCACCCCAATGCGCCCAAGTGGCAGAAGCTCGACGACGTGCCGCAGCGCATCGCCAGGATCATGGTCGACGGCAACCCGGTGGCCTGGTTCCAGGGCCGCATGGAGTTCGGCCCGCGCGCTCTCGGTGGACGCTCCATCATCGGCTGCCCGAGCGTGCCGGGCGTGGCCGACCGCATCAACCAGCAGATCAAGTTCCGCGAGCGCTGGAGGCCGTTCTGCCCGTCGATGCTCGATACCGTCGCCGCGCAGATGCTCAAGGTCGACCACCCAAGCCCGTTCATGACCTTCACCTTCGAAGTCAACGACGAGTGGAAGGAAAGGGTCGGCGAAGTCGTCCACGAGGACGGCACCTCCCGCGCCCAGGTGCTGGAGCGCCAGTACAACCCGCGCTGGTACGACCTGATGCTGGAGCTGGAAAAGCTGACCGGCAACGGCGTGTCGCTGAACACCTCGCTCAACCGCCGCGGCGAACCGATGATCTGCTCGCCGACCGATGCGCTGAACATGTTCTATGGCTCCGATCTGCAGTATCTGATCATGGAGGACATTCTGGTGATCAAGGACGGGGCCGAGCCGAATGAGCCACTCTGATCCCTGGGTGCTGCAAATCTGCCATGGCTATGACGGGCCCTTCCTCGATTGTGCACGGCAGTATGCCAGCCTGTTCGCCGGCACCCGCTACAAGGTGCTGACGGTCTACCTGAGCGGCGCCGCGGATGCCGAGGTCGAGGCGGGCTCCGCCTCGGACGAGGTGGTTTTCCTCGGCTACGGCTCACGCGATATGCGCGGCCTCAAGTTGCGCATCATCCGCGATATCGCCCGCCTGGCGCGCTCGCGCGATTTCAGGCTGTGCATCGCCCACCGCTTCAAACCCACCTACATCGCCTGTCTGGCGACGCGCCTGCCGGTGATCGGGGTGAATCACGCCTTTGGCGTTTATCGGCGCTTTTCCCGCCGTTCGTTTGCTGCTCTATTCCGCAAACGTCTGTTGCTATTGGGCGTATCCAACGCCGTGCGCGATGACATCAGATCGTGCCTGCCGGCCTGGCCTGAGGCGCGAATCGAAACCCTGTACAACCGTATCGATATCGAAGCCGTACAGAGCCAGCAGGTCTCCCGCGAAGACGCGCGTGACCACCTCGGCTTGCCGCAGGAGGCATGGGTGGTTGGCAATGTGGGGCGACTCCATCCCGACAAGGATCAGGCGACCTTGATCCGTGGTTTTGCGTTGGCCCTGTCGAGCCTTCCTGCCAACAGCGTGCTGGTGATCGTGGGCCGCGGGCGCCTGGAGGCTGAACTGCGTGCGCTGGCCAAGGAATTGGGAGTCGAGCAGGCGGTGCTCTTCCTCGGACAGGTTGCTGACGCGAAACGCTATTTCAAGGCGTTCGATGTCTTCGCGCTGACGTCGGATCATGAACCGTTCGGCATGGTGTTGCTGGAGGCGATGGTGGCCGACCTGCCGCTGCTCAGTAGCGATGCCGGTGGCGCGCCGGAAGTGCTGGGTTCCCGGGGCCGGCTGTTTCCTCTGGGCGACGTCCAGGCACTGGCATCCCGGTTAGCCGAGGTGGCCAGCCAGGCTCCGGCAGATTGGCGAGGTCACTTGCAGGCGCTGTTCTCCGACAGGGCAGCCAGAGAGCGCTTCTCCCTACTGCTGGAGCGCTGGGGGCTGATGGCGGAGGAGAGGTGCGCGCCATGAAAGTGTTGTTTCTGGTGCAGGCAGAGCAGCGTGCCATCCTCGACCGTCTCTACGAAGGTATCGCGGCGCACTGCGATTGTGATATCCGCTGGCTGACCGATGCGGAGCAGGCCGATCTGAAGGGCTACTTTCGCGCCCAGGTAGATGTGCAGGCCTATGATCGCATCCTGTTCTTCCTGCGTTTCAAGAAGGAAATCCGTCAGGCCCGTTTCATTCGCCGTGTGCCCAATCTAGTGATTCTCGAGCATGATGCTTACCAGAACTACATTCCTGGTAAGTACCAGGGGCGCTTCTCTCGCCACTACCGACGGTTACCCGGGGCCAGGGTGATCAACTCCGGCTACGGCGTGGTTCGCCGCTTGCGTGAGGAGGGTGTAGACGCAGTGTTCGTAGCCAAGGGCTATGACCAGGCATTACTGCGGGACTTGCAAGGTGTGCGGGACATCGAGCTGGGGTTCGTCGGCAGCCTCAAGAGCGGTGTCTACAGCGAGCGCAAAGCGTTCCTCGAAACGTTGAGTCAGGTCGAGCCGTTGCAAGCCATGCGTACCAATTCCGGTGACGATTACCTGAATGCGCTCAACCGTATCCGCTTTTTCGTCAGTGCCGATATCGGCATGGGCGAGTACATGATCAAGAATTTCGAGGCCATGGCCTGCGGATGCGTACTGTTCGCCTATGACCAGGGCGAGGAGGAGAACCGCGCGCTGGGCTTTGTCGATATGCAGAATATCGTCCTGTATGGCTCGCTCGAAGAGTTTCGCGACAAGCTTGGACGTCTGCGCGCTGATCCTGCTCTCGCTGAGCGGGTCGCCGAGGCCGGCCGGCAACTGGTCGAGTCGCGCTTCAGTTTCGCCGAGCTGGGCCGGCAGATCGTCGAGGCGATGCGCCCGGCGCTGCGCGAGCGGCCACGGGAGAGCTTCTGGCAGCGCCTGCTGGGACGTTTCGTGCGATGAGAGAACCGCGCATCTGCTTCGTTATCCCGTACTTCGGCGCCTGGCCGTTCTGGATGCCGTTCTTTCTGGAGAGCTGTCGCTACAACCCGAGCATCGACTGGCTGCTGTTCAGCGATTGCGGCATCCCGCAGGACACCCCGGAGAACGTGCGCATCGTCGAGACCAGCTTCGCCGACTACTGCCGACTGGTTTCTCTGCGCCTGGGCATCGAGTTCGCCCCGGACTCCAGCTACAAGCTCTGCGATATCAAGCCGGCGCTCGGCTATGTCCACCAGGACCGGCTGCAAGGCTACGACTTCTGGGCGTTCGGCGATATCGACGTGATCTATGGCGACCTGCGCGAGTACTTCAGCGCCGAGCGCCTGGCGACCAAGGACCTGTTCTCGACCCACGACCAGCGCGTCTCCGGGCATCTCTGCCTGCTGCGCAACGATACCCGCATGCGCGAAGCGTTCATGCGCATCCCGCACTGGCGAGAGCGCTTCAACGAGGTGCACCAGGGGCTCGACGAGGGCGCCTTCAGCCGCCTGTTCATTCGCCACAAGAACTGGCCGGGGTTCCTGCGCCGGCTGGCCGCGCGCTGCAACGACTGGTCCAGGCGCAGCGAGTTCGTCGAGGCGCACAGCACCTTCACCCGGCTCGCCGACAGGTCGACGCGCGTCGCCGACACCTGGCACTGGCGGCAGGGCAAGCTGAGCAACAGCGACCTGCCGGGGCGGTCGCTGCCCTACCTGCATTTCATGGTCTGGAAGAATGGCCCCTGGAAGGGCCGGGAGGATCTGCTCGGACCGGTCGGGTTGCAGCATGCCGCCGCCTGGGAAATCAGCGAGATGGGCTGGCGCCAGGCCCAGCCCGGAAACTAACCGTTAGGTCTTATGGATATGAATACTGCGACATCGCCGCACGAGCCGGGAGACGCCCCACTGATCTCGATCGTGGTGCCCTGCTTCAACGCCATGCGCTATCTGGACGAGTCGTTGCGCAGCATCTACGCCCAGGACTACCCGAACTTCGAGGTGATCGTGGTCGATGACGGCTCCAGCGATGGTAGCCTCGAACGCTTGCGCGAGTTGCAAGCGGAGTATGACTTCCAGTTGTTCAGCCAGACCAATGCCGGGGTCAGCGCGGCGCTCAACCATGGGCTACAGCATGCGCGCGGGGTCTACGTGGCGACCCCGGACCTAGACGACATCATGCTGCCGCATTCCCTGGGGCTGCGTGCCCGCTACCTCGACGAGCACCCCGAGGTCGGCTGCGTCGGCGCCCTGGTCACCTACATCGACCCGGACGG
The DNA here is from genome assembly GCF_004327335.1 of Stutzerimonas kirkiae. Taxonomy (GTDB): domain Bacteria; phylum Pseudomonadota; class Gammaproteobacteria; order Pseudomonadales; family Pseudomonadaceae; genus Stutzerimonas; species Stutzerimonas kirkiae. The sequence continues at coordinate 35,309 of NZ_QJUO01000012.1, forward strand.
CCGGACGCTCAAGGAGCAGAGCGCCTCGGTGGTACGCGAGTGGTCGTTCGAGGAAATCTTCTGCGAGGCCATGGTAATCGGCGCGCCGGTGTCGCTGTACCGCATGGACGTGCTGCGCCAGGTGGGCTTCTACGACCCGCAGATCCGGGTTCAGGACTTCCAGATGACCTTACGCATCAGCGCCGCCGGCCATCCGACCCATGTGCTGCCGGTGGTGGTCACCCGCTACCGCCGGCACCCGAACAATCTGTCGCGCAATTACCGGGTCCTGCTGGATGCCGACCTCAAGGCCATCGAGCCATATCGTCAGCATCCGCTATACGAGCGCGGCCGGGTCGCGGTGATCAACAAGGCGCTCAAGTACGCGGTGGTGCAGAACCGCCGCGACGCCTGGCGGATGATCTGCATGATTCCCTGGCGCCTGATGGACCGCACCACACTCAAGCGTGCGCGGCGCCTGTTGTTTCATCGCGGAGGGCGGAAATGATCTCGATCGTCGTCTGTTCGATCCGTCCGCAGATGGCGGAAGCCCTGGCTCGCAACATCGAAGCGAGCATTGGCGTTGAATACGAGCTGATCGTCATCGACAACCGGGGCAGCGACCGTGGTCTGTGCCGTGTCTACAACGAAGGCGCCGGCCGTGCGCGGTATGAGGTCGTCTGCTTCATGCATGAGGATGTCGAGTTCCTCGAGGCGGGCTGGGGCCGCAACGTACTGGCGCATTTCGCCGAAGACCCGCAGCTCGGCGTGATCGGCGTAGCCGGCGCACGCTTCAAGAGCCGCGCGCCGTCCGGCTGGATGACCAGCGGGCGGGAGCGCTACAACTGCAGCCACCTGCATCAGGGCAGCGGCCCGGACGACGAGCTGCTGCATTCTCGGCGTGCTGGCGATGAGCGGCGCATCCGGGTGTGCACCCTGGATGGCGTGTGGATCTGTGCCCGCCGTGCGGTGTGGGAGGCGCTGCGTTTCAACGAGCAGTTGCGGAACTTCCACTTCTACGATGTCGACTTCGCCCTGCGAGCCAGCCAGGAGCATGCCGTCGCGGTGGTCTACGACGTCGAGCTGCGGCATTTCTCCGGTGGCCATTTCGACGGCCGCTGGATGGAGGAGGCGCTGGCCTACCACCAGCGGATCGTCTCGGTCCCGCTGCCGATGGCGCTGGACGATCTGGACGAGGCGGTATTGCGCCGCCTGGAGCGGCGCGGCATTCATTCCTGGCTGAAGTTCCTGCGCAAGGCCAAGGTTCCCCTGGCGCTGCGCTGGCGCTGGCTACGCGCCTGCCGGGTGCAGTCCTATCCGGGGCTCTGGTGGTTGGCGCTCAAGTTCCTGTTCTACTATCCACTGAAATTCCGTTGATCGGCGTGCCTCGGCGGCGCCTGGCGCCAGATCCTGAATCTTCGCGGCATCCGACTTGGTATAGACTCTGCCGGAATTCTTAGGGCGCTGTCTTGCTGATGCCGTGTCGCTGTCAATTACTCTTTCAAGCCAGGCGGGTTTCTGTGGATTACCAACTGATCGATTTTGATGTCAAGGGCGATGCGACCGGGTCACTGGTCGCGATAGAGGGAGCGGGCAACATCCCCTTCAAGATCAAGCGTGTCTACTACATATATGGCACGACATCAGCCGCAGTCAGAGGGCGGCATGCCCATCGGCGCTTGCAGCAGTTGATCTTCTGCCCGATAGGCAGTTGCGAGTTCACCCTGGACGATGGCCGCGAGCGCCAGACCATACGTTTGCAGCACCCCAACCAGGGGCTCTACATAAAGAACAGTATATGGAGAGAGTTCAATAACTTCTCGCCGGACTGCGTGGTGATGGTCCTGGCTTCGGAATGCTATGACGAGAGCGACTACATTCGGAACTACGACGAGTTCCTGCGTGAGGTGAGAGGATGATTCACCCATTGGCCGACGTTCAGAGCGCCAATATCGGAAGTGACACGAAGATCTGGCAGTTCTGTGTCGTGTTGCCCGGGGCGGTCATTGGCAGTAACTGCAACATATGCTCTCACTGCTTTCTGGAGAACGATGTGGAGATAGGCGACAACGTCACCATAAAGTGCGGTGTCCAGATCTGGGATGGAATGCGAGTCGAGGACGATGTGTTCATCGGGCCCAATGTCACCTTCTGCAATGATAAGTATCCCCGCTCACGCAATACCGAATGGCAGTGCGATGGAATCGTCATCAAGAAGGGCGCGTCGATAGGCGCCAACGCAACGATCCTGCCTGGCGTCATCATTGGCGAGGGAGCGATGATTGGCGCCGGCGCCATCGTCACCAAGAATGTTGTCCCAGGGCAGACAGTTAAAGGCAAGCATTGATCGGGTCGGTTGGGCTCCTGGAGGTTAAATGATCAAGTTCCTCGATTTGCATAAGATAAATCACCGGTATGAGGCGGAAATCCGCGAACGTATCGGGGCTGTCCTGGACAGCGGCTGGTACCTGCAAGGCAAGCAGAACGAACGGTTCTCCAGGGCTTTCGCCGACTATTGTGGCGTCGCCCATGCGCTCGGTGTGGCCAATGGCCTGGATGCCCTGACGCTGATCCTAAAGGCCTATGGCTTCGGCGAAGGAGAGGAGATCATCGTCCCGGCGAACACCTATATCGCCTCGATCCTGGCCATCTCGCAATGTGGTTGCATGCCAGTGCTGGTCGAGCCCGACCTCGAAACCTACAACATCGACCCCGACCTGATCGAGCAGCGCATCACCGACAGAACCCGGGCAATCATGGTCGTCCACCTGTATGGGCAGGCGGTTCGCATGGAGCGGATCTGGGCGCTCGCGGACAAATACGGGCTGAAGGTTATCGAGGATGCCGCGCAGGCTCACGGTGCCTTCTACCAGGGCCGTCGGGTGGGCAGTCTGGGCGATGCCGCCGGTTTCTCCTTCTACCCGGGCAAGAACCTCGGGGCGCTGGGTGACGCGGGCGGCATCACCACCGCCGACGAGGCGTTGTTCGAGAAGATCAAGGCGATCGCCAACTACGGATCCGACTACAAGTATCACCACATATACAAGGGCGTGAACTCGCGCCTGGACGAGATCCAGGCCGGTATCCTCGAGGTCAAGCTGCAGTACCTCGACGAGGATAATGCCCGGCGCCGGCAGATCGCTGCGTTCTACCGGGAGCATATCGTCAATCCTCAGGTGCTGCTGCCATGGACCTATGCCGAAGATGCCCACGTCTGGCATGTGTTCGTGGTCAGGGTGCCCCGCCGCCAGGCTTTCCAGGCGTACCTGGAGGAGCACGGCATACAGACCAACATCCACTATCCGACCCCGGCGCACCGGCAACTGGCCTATACCGAATGGGCCGAGCTGTCGATGCCGGTGACCGAGCGGATCCACGAGGAGGTCATTTCGCTGCCGATAAGCCCGGTGATGAGCGACGACGAGGCCGGTAGGGTGGTGGAGATCGTCAATGGTTGGCGTTGAACAGGGGCTGCTGTCCATCTGCTGCCTGGGCTACAAGCATGCCAGGTACCTGAGCGACAACATCTGCTCGATCCGTGCCATCGGTTACGAGCGGCTGGAGGTGGTGGCGATCGACGATGGCTCCGCGGATGGCAGCATCGAACTGCTGCGTGAGCTGGCGAAGGGTGTGCCGTTCAGGATGGAGGTGATCGCCCAGGAAAACACCGGGAACATCGGGCTGAACTTCAACAACGCCTATCGCCGGAGCCGGGGCGAACTGGTCACCTTCATCGCCCTCGATGACGTCTACAACCCGGCGGTGATGCGCCGGCAGATAGACATGATGAACGATGATCCCGATCTGGCCTTCGTCACACCCTCGAAGAGCGTGGGCATCGACGACAATGGCTTCATCAAGGACAAGTCGCCTACGCTCAAGCTGGACTCCATGGATGTGCGAAGCGTGCAGGAACTGCTGGAGCTAGAGTATTCCGAGTTCGGCTCGTTCTATATCCAGGGTGTGATCTTCCGGCGTGACGTGATCGATGCCATCGGCGGCTTCGACGAGGACATGACCGGAGACGACATCGTCCTGCGCACCAAGATCTTCCGCTACCTGCAGGAGCGGTCGCCCGCCCGGGGCTTCCGTATCATCCGGGACAACGCCTGTTTTTACCGGCTGCATGACGGCAACGTACACAAGAACCCGGCCCGGCAGATCCGCATCGTCACCGAGTATCTCGAGCGTTTCTGGAGCGACCGGGACAACCCTCGGGTTCTGCTGGATTGGGTCTGCTCATACATCGAGAGCTACCGTTTCGACGAGTACATCGGTTTCTTCGCGGTGAACCGCAGGGCCGCCAGCCTGCTGCGGGAAGAGCGGATCCAGACGCAGATCAGGCGCTCCGTGCGTGAGGAATTCGACAGCCTGCGGCGCCTGCGGCGCTTCATCTACGAGCGCAAGAAACTGGGCGACGGCAAGCGCCGAGTCATCATCCTCAACTGCATACGGTTCGATTATTCGCGAGCCAGGCCGGCCACGCCGGCGGTGCATTATTCCGAATACGGCAAGCAGTAGCCGAGTCCGGTTCATCCATCGCGGTGCTGCCTGGTACAGGCAGCCCCGCGTTTGGTTGGCGCCGGGGAAATTCCGGGCTGTCGCGGCCGGTGACGGGGCGGCCATCCAGTCCGCGGGTGGCACGAGGCAGGCCAATATCTTTCGAGAGCGTTTTCAGCGGGGCAGACATGGTTGGGCATGGGGGCGACTTGTGACGGGTTTGCAATACAGGGCCGATATCGATGGGCTGCGGGCGGTCGCCGTTCTCGCGGTGTTGTTCTACCACATCAACAATGCCTGGTTGCCCGGCGGGTTCATTGGCGTTGATGTGTTCTTCGTCATATCCGGCTATCTGATCACGCGGATCATCTATACTGATGTCCTGGCCGGCACTTTCAGTTTCAGAGAGTTCTACCGGCGCAGGATCAACCGTATTCTCCCGGTGCTGTTCTTCGTTTGCCTGGTGGTCTTCTGTATTGCCTGGTACTTGTTCCTGCCGGAGGACTTCCTGCTGTTCCTGCGTTCGCTCAGTCGGGTCGCGTATTTCTCGCAAAACCTCTTCTTCGCCCAGCAGACGGGTGGCTACTGGGATCCAGAGGCGGAAACCTTCCCTCTTCTTCACACCTGGTCACTGGCGGTCGAGGAGCAGTTCTACTTCATTGCCCCGGCGTTGCTGCTGGTTCTATTCAAGTGTGGCCTGCGGACTTCGGCGGCAGTACTGGTTCTGATTCTGCTTGCCTGCGCGTCGTTTTCCCTCGCGCAGTTCTCGCCGAACTCGGAATACCTGACGAAATACAATTACTACTCGCTGTTCACCGGGCGGGCGGGAGAGTTGCTGGTCGGCGCGGTAGTCGGTCTGCTTTCGCTGCACGGTCGCGTGCCTGGATCGGTACTGAGCAATGCCCTCGGCATTGCCGGGGTGGCGGGGATCGCGCTTTCCTATGCGTTCATCTCGCAAGCGGTACCTTTCCCCAGCTATTGGACGTTGGTGCCGACGTTGTCCACTGCCGCGCTGATATATGCCGGCGCCGGTGGCTCATTGGCCAGCAGGCTGCTCTCGACCAGGGCGATGGTTTTCATCGGGGCCATATCCTATTCGCTGTACCTGTGGCACTGGCCGATCATCGTTTTCGTCAGATATCTGTTCGTCGATGAGCTGAACCTGCCATGGGCGGGTTTCGTGCTGGTCGCTACCTTCGGCTGTGCCCTGTTCACCTATTACTGCATCGAGCAGCCTTGCAGGCGGATACGCAGGAGTTTCCGCTTCTCCCTGGTACTGTTCTACCTGCTGCCCGCGGCGCTGATCCTGGGTGTCTACACGCTGAACAAGAAAAGCGACTTTCTGTCGCCCGACCAGGTCGACGAGCGCTATCGGCTGTACTCCCTGCAGAAGCAGTACTACCTTGGCGACGGGTATTGCCACAACGAGACCGATGGCGAGTGCGTCTTCGGCGATCCCGACAAGGCGCCGACAGTCCTGCTCGTCGGCGATTCGCATGCGGGTCACTATGCGCCGTACATTGCCGAGGCGGGACGGAGGTACGGGTTTTCCGCCAGGGTGATCACCGCAGATGGTTGCCTGCCCATACCCGATCCGCACGGGCGGGTGAACTTCAAGGGGGATTCGCGTTGCATCACGCAGGTGACGCCGAGGGTCGCAAAGGAAATCGAGCACTTCGACAACATCATCTTCGCTGCGAACTGGGACATGCGCCTGAGGATCGTCGACGATCTGCGTGATGGACAGCTCGTCGATTTCCCGGCGTATCTGGGTGGCCTGCGTGAGCGTGGCAAGAACGTCGTGTTGCTTGAGCGTATTCCGCGAATCAGTGGTAAGGAGTACAACCGCTGGTTCGTGTACTTCCTCAGGGGCTGGGACTGGCCGGGAGGAGAGCTGCTGCTGGAGGATGACGCGGTTGTCCGTGGCTGGCTTGGCCAGGTCGCCGAAAATGGTCGGGCACAGTTGTTCGACCCACTGGAGGCATTGGGCGAGGCGAAGCGGTCATGGCCGATCTACAACGGCCAGATGGCCTACAAGGATGTCGGGCATTTGAATGAATATGTCACCAGACAGTGGGCCGGGGAGGTGTTGCCGAAACAGGCGGGCTTCTGGCGGCAATTCGCGGAGCCCCGGGGCATGTCATCGGAATAGAGGGTTAGGACCAGCCTTGCCGCTTCGCCTGTGGGGCCGGCTCCCGCGACTGGCCGGGCTATATGTTAGACTCGCCACCCCGTTTGCGGATGGAAATCCCCATGCCCCAGCCTGCCGAAACCAACCCTCAGCTTTCCAGTTTCAGGCTCTATCTTCGCTTGTTGTCCTATGTCAGGCGCTACTGGGGCATGTTCGCCCTGAGCATGGTCGGCTACATTATCTTCGCTTCCACCCAGCCGATGATGGCCGGGTTGCTCAAGTACTTCGTCGATGGTCTGGCCAGTCCCGAGGCGGGCATGGTCGAATTGCCGCTGCTGGGCCCGATGCAGTTGCTATACAGCGTGCCGGTGGCGCTGCTGCTGATCACCATCTGGCAGGGCGTCGGCTCGTTCCTTGGCGGCTACTACCTGGCGCGGGTGTCGCTGGGGCTGGTGCAGGATCTGCGGGGGCAGTTGTTCAACAACCTGCTGACCCTGCCCAACCGCTACTTCGACAACCATTCCTCGGGCTACCTGATCTCCCGTATCACCTATAACGTCGGCACGGTCACCGGTGCCGCCACCGATGCGCTGAAAGTCATGGTGCGCGAGGGGCTGACGGTGGTGTTCCTGTTCGGCTACCTGCTGTGGATGAACTGGAAGCTGACCATGGTGATGGTGGCGATCCTGCCGCTGATCGCGTTGTTGGTAAAGAGCGCCAGCCGCAAGTTTCGCAACCAGAGCCGCAAGATCCAGGCAACCATGGGTGAGCTGACCCATGTCTCTTCCGAGACCATCCAGAATTACCGGGTGGTGCGCAGCTTCGGCGGCGAGCAGTACGAGCGGCAGCGCTTCTTCGAGGCCAGCGAGGACAATACCCGCAAGCAGTTGCGCATGACCCGTACCAGCGCGATCTACACCCCGACCCTGCAACTGGTCAACTACGCTGCGATGGCCTTCCTGATGTTCCTGGTGCTGTTGCTGCGTGGCGATGCCTCGGTCGGCGATCTGGTGGCCTATATCACCGCAGCCGGTCTGCTACCCAAGCCGATTCGCCAGTTATCGGAAGTCAGTTCGACCATTCAGAAAGGTCTGGCAGGTGCGGAAAGCATTTTCGAACAACTGGATGAAGTGCCGGAGCCGGATCAGGGAACGGTGGAAAAGGACCAGGTGCGCGGCGCGCTGGAGGTTCGTCAACTGAGCTTCGTCTATCCGGGTACGGACAGAACCGTTCTGAGTGACATCAATTTTACCGTCGAGCCGGGGCAGATGGTGGCGCTGGTGGGGCGCTCGGGTAGCGGCAAGTCGACCCTGGCCAACCTGATCCCGCGTTTCTATCAACACGGGGAAGGGCAGATTCTGCTCGATGGCACGCCCGTGGAAGACTATCGGATAGAAAATCTGCGCAAGCATATCGCCCTGGTGACCCAGCAGGTTTCCCTGTTCAACGATACGGTACTGAACAACATCGCCTACGGCGATCTGCGTCAGTTACCCCGCGAAGCGGTCGAGGAAGCGGCGCGTGCCGCCTATGCCAGCGAGTTCATCGAACGTTTGCCACAAGGCTTCGATACGGTGGTCGGCGAGAATGGCGTGATGCTTTCGGGTGGCCAGCGCCAGCGTCTGGCCATCGCCCGTGCGCTGCTCAAGAGTGCGCCGGTGCTGATTCTCGATGAGGCCACATCGGCACTGGATACCGAGTCCGAGCGTTATATCCAGGCTGCTTTGGACCAGGTCATGGAGGGGCGTACGACATTGGTCATCGCGCACCGCTTGTCCACCATCGAGAAGGCCGATCTGATCCTGGTCATGGATCAGGGGCGGATCGTCGAGCGTGGTACCCATGAGTCTCTGCTGGCGCACAACGGCTATTATGCCCGCCTGCATGCCATGGGGCTGGATGCGGAGAATAATAATGAAGCTCAGGGTGAACCGAATCCACATATGAATGCCTGAATGGATGCATATTCATATGCCGAGATTGAGAGCCCTGTGTTTACCGTGATGAGGCACGGATGTCTGAAGATTTGATTAGTATCCTGATACCTGCCTATAACTATTCAGCGGTATTGCCGCGTGCCGTCAGGTCCGTGCTGGCGCAGCTTGGCGATGTCGATTGCGAGCTATTGGTTATCGACGATGGTTCGACTGATGCCACGCCGGAGGTCGTTGCCAGCCTGCACCAGGAGTTTCCTGGAAGGTTCCGTTCGATGCGCAAATCGAACGGTGGCTTGGCTTCGGTCCGTAATCTTGGGATTGCCGAGACTAGAGGCGCCTGGCTGGTGTTTCTGGATGCCGATGATGAGTTGGCCGAAGGTGCCCTGCTGGCGGTGCGCGAGCATATGGCCGGAAACCCGGAAACCCGGATGATCATCGGTGGGCATGTCTCGGTGTTCGAGGACGGGCGGCGTCGGGAGCACTCCATTCAGGCCGTGCCCGAGGAGCCCCTTGAGCGCGTCAAGGCCTATCTGCTGGATAAGCATCTGAACATTTCCAATGGCGCCTGTGTCATGCACCGGGATGTATTCAGGCATGGTGAATACCCCGAGCAGTTTCTGAACTCGGAAGATATCCCGGTATTCGCCCAGGTGCTTGCGCATAATCCGGTTTCCTGTGTGGATGTCCCGCTGGCCATCATCCATAAGCACAGGGACAGCCTGCGTCATAACCTCGAATATGGTTGCAAGGTCGGGGTTCATCTCGTCGATGAGGTTTTTCGGCGCCTGCCGGCGAGCATGTCGGGGTTGCGCAAGGCATTCTATGTCCAACGCTGCCTGTCCCTGTTCCGTACGGCCTATATCGTCGGCGATCATGCCATAGCCAGGGATTTCTTCTGCAGGGCTGTGCGTATGGATTGGCGTGTTCTGTTCAGGCTCTCCTACACACGAAAAGCATTGATGATATGGCTGAATCTGGCGGGTCGATAACCAAGTACAAGGTCCTGCAGATACAGAATCGCTACAACGTGAGCGCTTCCGATCTCGCTGAGCAGATCATCCAGGGGCTGCCCGAGGAGCGTTTCGAGGTGACCACCGCCTTTCTCCGCGGCGCGCCCGGTGAGGGAGAGCCGCGGAGCCGGGCGTCGCGCTCGGTTTATTTCGGCTTCAGCAAGGCCGCCACCAAGGGGCTTCGCCTGCGGGTGCTGTGGGTTCTGTACCGGCATTGCCGGCGGGAGCGTTATGACGCGGTCATCGCTCATCGCTTCAAGCCGATCAACGCCTTCATGTTGCTGAATTTCCTGTTGAGGATTCCGGCCTGTATCGGCGTTCTACATGGCCTGGGGGAGTACGATCGCCGCTATCGTCGTTGGGAGCTGCACTGGCTGCTGAAGGGGTGCTGGCGGTTCGTCGGCGTTTCCCGGGCGGTCTATGAGGACCTGAGCAGCGAGCAAGGTGCGAACCTTCCGGCGGAGCATGTGCGGCGGATCAACAATGCCATCGACATCGACCATGCCGAGTCACTGCAGCATCCCGGGAATGAGGCGCGCCGACGGCTGGGGTTGCCGGATGATGTGTTCGTTTTCGGTACCATCGGACGCCTGGTCCCGGTGAAGGGGCATGTCCATCTGTTGCAGGCTTTCGCCAGTGTCGCCCCGCAGGCGCCGCAAGCGCATCTGGCGATCATCGGCGAAGGCCGTGGCCGTGACGAGCTGGAGGCCTTGATCGACCTGCACGGCCTGCATGGGCGGGTCCATCTGCTGGGGGCTAAGGATGATGCGCTGCAATATGTGCGCGCCTTCGATGCCTTCGTGATGCCTTCCCTGAGCGAGGGGCTGCCGCTGGCCCTGCTGGAGGGCATGAGCGGGCATTTGCCGGTAGTCGGCTCCGATATCGATAGCCTGCGACCGATTCTGCAGGATTGTGGCGGACGTGTCTTCGCCGTCGGAAAGCCCGAGGAACTGGCGAAGCAGTTGTCGGCGCTGCTGGCGCTCTCCCCCGCGGAGCGTCGGTGCGAAGGCGATACGGCATATGCCTATTTGCGGCGTGCGCATGGTATCGAGGATTTCCGCAGGCAATATCGCGAACTGGTCGAGGAGCTTGTCGTCAGGCATTGATTCTGCCCGATCCTGCCTGGCCCAAGGTTTTAGCCTTGCATTCATGAGCGATGGCGATGCTTCAGGGCTGTGGAGCAAGCCGCGCGAACTGTGGTTCCTGAGTTGGATTCCGCTGTTGCTGGCGGTGATTCTAGCGGCTCGGGAAAAGACCGATCGCCATTCTGCGCCATAGCGTCGGGCGGTTGTCGGGGGCGGTGCCCGCGATCATCTCCCGTGCGGCCCGTCCCAGGTGGCTGTGGCGCTTGTCGAGGCGGCGCCACAGCTCATAGGCCGGCAGCGGATCCTGATCGCCGCGTTGCAGCCAGTCGCACAGTTGCCGCATGAAGGGCAGGTAATTGCGCAACTCTTCCAGCGGCAAGGCCTGGTTTTCCTTCCATAGGCGCCAGTGGCTCGCCAGGTGCCGCTCATGGCAGGCGATGCCTACACTCGGTAGCAGATTCTGGAAGAGCTGGCCGAGGCTGGCCCTGTTCTGGTGGGCGAGGCGTTGCGATGCCTGTTTGTCGTGGGTCCTGTAGTTGTAGAGTGGCTGTTGCAGGTTGTGCAGGCGTATCGATGGATGTTGCAGCAGTAGGGACAGGTAGAAGCCAAAGTCCTCGGCATAGGCCAGGGACTCTTCGAAGCGGGTATCGCCGATGACTTCCCTGCGCAGCAGGGTCGTCGGCCCGGGAATGGTGCGACCGAGGAACAGGTAGTTGTACCTGAGTCGGGCACTGTCCCGTGGGTAGCGGATGATGCGCCGTTTCTGGCCGAAGGTGCGCATGGCGCAGCCGCAGATATCCAGGCCATGCCGCTGCACGGCAGCCAGTTGCCGTTCGAAGCGTCGCGGATGGTTGATATCGTCGGCGTCCATCAGGGCGATGAAGTCGCCCTGGCAGAGATCGAGCCCCCGGTTGCGCGCCCGGGATACGCCGGCATTGCGCTGGGAGTGCAGTTCGATCCGGCGTTCCCGGCGTGCGTAGTCTTCCAGGATGGACAGGGAGTCATCGCTGGAGCCATCTTCGATAATGATGATCTGGTCGGCCGGGCGGCTCTGCCCGATCAGCGAGTCAAGGGCTTCATGCAGGAAGGGCGCGGCGTTGTAGACCGGCAATAGTACGCTGAGGGAGCTCATCGGGCCGGCTGTTCATGTTGGCCGAACATGGTTTCGAAATAGGCGCTGTAGTAGCTCTTTTCCTTGACCGGCAAGCGCTCGATATAGCCCCCGATAAAGGACGCCTTGTGTTCGCTCAGGCTCTGGATGTCCTGCCGGTAGCGAAACAGATGCTGGAAGTTGCGTACCCGCTTGTTGCGCCGTAACGGGCCGCTGGTGCAGCTCATGTCGGAGATGTCGATCAGCCCGAGTTCGCCTGTTTCGGTGATGATTACATTGCCCAGGTGCAGGGAACGGAAGTACACCCCTTGCTGGTGCAGGCTGGCGATGAAGGCGCCCAGCAGTTGGTTCAGGCCTCGATGGTCGTTATTGGCGTTGGCCAGGTATTGGCGTAGCGTCCGGCCGGGCAGTGGCCAGTAGTGCACTGCGGTGCGCTCTATGCTCTTGATCGCATAGGTGCCGATGATGCGAGGGCAGGGAATGCCGCGGTTTTCCAGCTCCCTGGCATTCTGGGCAAAGCGCTTTTCATAGGAGAAGAGGGCGGCGGAAGAAAGGAAACGCTTGCGCCGGAACAATTTCAGGTAACTGCCGTCGGCCAGTGCCAGGACCTTCTCTCCATTATGGTCGGCCTCTATCACCTCGGCATTTTGGCGCAGTGCGGAAAATTGCTGATCGGTGATGGATGACATGCAGGTTCTGTTTCGCTGGCGTGGTCGAGAAGGGCGGCAGTTTAACCTAAGCCGGAGGCGTGGGCATCTCCGTGTATGGGACTCACTGGGAGTGACTGCGGTACAGGTTCACCTGGCGGAACTCATCCGGCTCGGCCAGGTCCGGCCAGGTGTGGGCCTGGGCCAGCCCGGCATGCCGGTAATGCGGGTGCTGGAAGTCACGGATACGCGAGTCGGCCACCAGGCTCTGCCGGGCGCGCAGGAGAAACTGGTCGAGCAGGGGCAGGTTGGCGCGGTCGTAGAGTATGTCGGCGGCCAGCAGCAGGTCATATGGGCGTTCTTCAGCGAAGAGGTCTTCGCTGTAGCCGAGCCGCACGTCGTTGAGTCCGGCATTGGCCTGGCAGGCCTGCAGTGCCAGCGGGTCGATGTCGCAGGCAACCACTTCGGCGGCACCGGCCCTGGCGGCGGCGATCGCCGCGATACCCGAGCCGGAGCCGAAGTCCAGCACCCGTTTGCCCGTAACCCATTCGGGGTGCTGGGCCAGTTTGCGTGCCAGCACCAGGCCGCTGGCCCAGCAGAAGCACCAGTAGGGCGGTTCTTCGAGTATCCGGCAGGTTTCCTCGGGGCTGAAGGCGCGCTGCATGTTCTCCGCGTCGATCAGCCAGAGGCGGATGTCCGTTCCCGGCAGGTGTGTATCGACCAGTTTCGCGTCACCCAGCAGGCTCTCAAGCGCCCGTTGCAGCGATGCCGGTGGCGTCAAGGTGCGGGTACCAGGTGCAGGGGGCCGAGGGCCCGGCTGTCATCGCTGTGGATAGTCTTCGGCGGCAAGCGCATGATCAGCCGCCCCGATTGCGTGACGCGACCACGCAGTTCGACACGTTGGTCGCTGGGGAAATTCTCGGGGTTGAACTTGAGGATGAAGGGCAGGGCATCGCCGCGGCCCTTGAGCTGCACGCTGCTCAGCAGTTTGTCCGGGCGATTGCGCGGATGCACTTCGAGCAGGGCCAGTTCGACATCCGCTCCTTTCGGTACGCCAAGCAGGCTTCCGCTCAACTGGTGCAGCAGTTCCGAAGCGCTTTCCTCGACCAGTTCGGGAACGGGGGCCGGTGCTTCGGGCACGGGTGGTTTGCCTGCGCAGGCGGTCAGCAGGAGTGTGAGGCCGAGCAGGGCGATAGGGCGTAACGGCATGAGGTGTTCCGGGTTGTAAGGACGAATGCCCGGATTCTCCCAATCGGAGGCGGTTAAAGCAAACACCGGGCTGGTGTGGGGCTGGCGGCCCGGGGGGGGCAGGGCCGCCAGCGGTTGCTACCTGACCATGTGCAGGTAATGCATGTGCTTCTCGTACTGGTCGAGGATATCGCCGATCACATCGTCGCGGTTCCAGCCCATGATGTCGTAATCCTGGCCGCCTTCCTTGAGATGGACCTCGGCGCGAAAATACTTGCGGTCCTCGCGTGGGTCGTCTTCGTCGCTCTGGGCGACGAAGGCCGGCATGGCATAGGCACGCGGGCGTACCTCGTAGATGAAGTCCGGCTCGCCTTCGTGGGTGATGTCCAACTGCGTACGGCCATCATCGCCCACCGTCACCTGCACGGCGTAGCCCTGCTTGCGCATTTCCTCGGCCACCGCTTCGCAGGCCGGGCGTACCGCTTCGCTGATATAGCGCACTACATGGCTGCGGCGCGGGAACATCATCAGGCTGCGGATGCGCCGCTGCCAGCCGCCATGCGTGGCGGCGCGCGGGGTGCCCGGCGAGGTGTTCAGCGACTGGTAGCGCAGCCCCTGTTTGGTCGAGTCGAGGCGCAGTGCCTTGAGCAGCCCCCACATCGAACACAGCAGTACCAGGGTGAAGGGCAGTGCGCTGGCGATGGTGGCGGTCTGCAGCGCGGTCAGGCCGTCGGCCAGCAGCAGGGCGATGGCTACCGCGCCCATCGAGCCGGCCCAGAATATACGTTGCCAGAGCGGAGTGCCTTCCTGCCCACCGGAGGCGAGCATGTCCACCACCATGGCGCCGGAGTCGGCGGAGGTGACGAAGAACACCACCACCATGATGATCGCCACCAGCGAGATCACCGAGGCGAAGGGGAAGTGCTCGAGGAAGGCGAACAGCGCCAGTGAGCTGTCGCGCTCGATGGCTTCGCCGAGGCTGTCGACGTGTTCCCAGAGAATCATGTGGATGGCGGTATCGCCGAAGATGGTCATCCACAGCAGGGTGAAGCCGGCCGGGACCAGCAATACACCGGTGATGAACTCGCGGATGGTGCGCCCGCGCGAGATGCGCGCGATGAACAGGCCGACGAAGGGCGACCAGGCCAGCCACCAGCCCCAGTAGAACAGGGTCCAGCCGCCGATCCAGTCGTTGGGCTGGTAGGCGTAGAGGTTGAAGGTCTTGCTGACGATGTCCGACAGGTAGCCGCCGGTGTTCTCGACGAAGGTCTGCAGGATGAACACCGTCGGCCCGAGCACCAGGATCAGCAGCATCAGCAGGACGGCCAGCGACAGGTTCAGCTCCGACAGGCGCCGGATGCCCTTGTCCAGTCCGGATATCACCGAAAGGGTGGCCAGGCCCATGGTGAAGACGATCAGCCCGACCTGTACCGCCGCCGATACCGGTACGCCGTACAGGTGGTTGAGGCCGGTGTTGATCTGGGTGACGCCCAGCCCCAGGGAGGTGGCGACACCGAGCACGGTGCCGATGATGGCGAAGATATCCACCGCATGCCCGATGGGGCCGTGGATGCGTTCTCCGATCAGTGGATACAATGCCGAGCGCAGGGTCAGCGGCAGACCATGGCGAAAGCTGAAGTAGGCGAGGATCAGCGCTACGATGGCGTAGATCGCCCAGGCATGCAGGCCCCAGTGGAAGAAAGTGATGCGCATCGCCTCGCGCGCGTCGGCCACCGTTCCGCCTGTGCCTACGGGTGGCGAGAGGAAGTGCATGACCGGTTCGGCGACGCCGAAGAACATCAGGCCAATGCCCATGCCGGCGGAAAACAGCATGGCGAACCAGGTCAGGTTGCTGTAGTCGGGGGCGCTGTGGTCGGGGCCGAGCTTGATGTCGCCGAGCCGGCTGACGGCGAGAAATACCGTGGTGATGAGGATCAGCGCGACCCCGAGGATATAGAACCAACTGACGTTGGTAATGATCCAGGTCTGCATTTCACTGAACAGGGCCTGGGTTTTGAGCGGGAAGGCCACGCTGTAGCCCACCAGTGCCAGGATAAGGATGGCCGAGCCATAGAAGACTGGCGGGTTGATGCTGGGTGACGAAGACTTTTGTGCCTCCATGCTGCTCTCCTTGTTCGATTCCGGGGGGCCGCCTGTGGCGAAGCCGGGAAATCTATCATAGCTTTCGTGTGTTGACAGTCATTGCTTTGATACGTTTGCTCTATCGAGCGCTGCTGGCTGTTAGTCGGCAACTGTATGTACCGCCTGGTATGGACAGCGGTTAGGCTGCTTTTACGTCCTGATGAGGTGCTTCCCATGCTGCTCGATATCTACCAGGTGGACGCTTTCGCTTCGCGTCTCTTCGAAGGCAACCCGGCTGCCGTATGCCCGCTCGGGGCGTGGCTGGACGATGCCCTGCTGCAGGCCATCGCCGCGGAGAACAATCTGTCGGAAACGGCATTCTTCGTCGGCGACGGCGATCATTACCAGTTGCGCTGGTTCACCCCCGAGGTGGAAGTGGATCTGTGCGGGCACGCGACCCTGGCCACTGCCTGGGTGCTGTTCAAGGAGTTGGGTGTCGATGCTGAGGTACTGTATTTCGCCACCCGCAGTGGCGAGTTGCGGGTACGCCGCGATGGCGAACTGCTGGCACTGGATTTTCCGGCCAAGTCGCCAAGCCCCTGCGTACCCCCTGCCAATCTGCTGCCGGCGCTGGGCCTGGAGCAGGCCGAGGTATTGCTGACCGATGATTATGTCGTGGTGGTCGACGACGAGGCACGGGTCGCCGCGTTGCAGCCTGACTTCAGTGCACTCAGGGGGCTGCCGGCACGTGGCGTGGTGGTCACGGCCAGGGGCAGTCGCTTCGATTTCGTTTCGCGCTGGTTCGGCCCGGATACCGGTATCTTCGAAGATCCGGTGACCGGCTCGGCGCATACCTCGCTGACGCCGCTGTGGGTCGAGCGGTTGGGACGCAACCCGCTGCGCGCCGAACAGGGTGGCGCACGCAAGGGGCAGTTGCACTGCGAACTGCGGGGGGACCGGGTGATCATCAGTGGGCGGGCGGTGCTGTACCTCAAGGGCAGCATCCACTTGCCGGATTGATCTGCGGTAGGGGCGGCCCGTTCTTGCAGGCAGCGCTTCGCGGCCAAGGCCGCTCCTGCGCTTTGGCGACCGCTGTTTCGAGGACCGTGGCGGGGCGCCCGTCAGCGGTTGGGCGCCTGTGCCGGTCGGTATTGCAGGGCCTCGGCCAGGTGGTGGCGGGCGATGTTATCGGTCTGCTCCAGATCGGCCAGGGTTCGCGCTACCTTGAGCAGACGGTGTGCGGCGCGTAGCGACAGGCCGAGGCGTTCGCAGGCATGTTCCAGCCAGTGCTGGTCGTCGCTGTCGAGGGCACAGTGCTGGCGCAGCCCCGGCAGGTCGAGAAAGGCATTGGCACAACCCTGGCGTTGCTGTTGGCGCTGGTGCGCCTGGGCGACCCAGGCGGCTATCGTGGCGCTGCTTTCGCCAGCCGCCGGGAAACTGTGCAACGAGGTGGTTTCTCGTATCACGTTGAGGTGCAGGTCGATACGATCGAGCAACGGCCCGGACAGTTTGCCGCGATAGCGCTGAACCTGGTCCGGGGTGCAGCGACAGCGCCCGGATGGGTCGCCCAGGTAACCACATGGGCAGGGGTTCATGGCCGCCACCAACTGGAAGCGGGCCGGGAAGCGTACCTTGTCGCGAGCCCTGGCAACCACGATGGTTCCCGACTCCAGGGGTTCGCGCAGTACTTCGAGTACCCGCCGTTCGAATTCCGGCAACTCGTCGAGGAACAGGACACCCCGGTGCGCCAGTGTGATCTCTCCCGGTTGCGGGCGGCTGCCACCGCCTACCAGGGCTGGAGCGGAGGCGCTGTGATGAGGTTGGCGAAAGGGACGCTGGGGCCAGTGCTCGAGTGGCGCCAGGCTGGATACCGAATGGATGGTCGCCACTTCCAGGGCTTCCTGTTCCTGGAGAGGCGGCAGCAGGCCGGGCAGGCGGCTGGCCAGCAGTGTCTTGCCGGTTCCCGGCGGGCCTGTGAAAAGCAGATTATGGCAACCTGCCGCCGCGATCAGCAGGCCGCGCTTGGCTGCGGCCTGCCCTTGTACCTCGGCGAGGTCGGGGTAGGGGCGCGGCTGGCGCAGCAGTCCCTGGGGCTGGTAGGCCGGTAGCGGTGTACGGCCATTGAAGTGGGCGGCCACTTCCAGCAGATGCCTGGCCGCGTAGACCGCCAGCCCCGAGGCCAGGCTGGCTTCTTCGGCATTTTCCCAGGGCACCAGCAGGGCCCTGCCTGCCTCGCGCGCCGCCAGTGCTGCCGGCAGGGCACCGCGTACCGGACGCAGGGCGCCGGAAAGGGCCAGTTCACCGAGCACTTCGAATCCGGCCAGCGGCTCTGTGGGCAACTGGGCACTGGCGGCGAGCACGCCCAGCGCTATGGCCAGGTCGAAACGACCGCCTTCCTTGGGCAGGTCGGCTGGTGCCAGGTTCAGCGTGATGCGCCGGGGCGGGAAATCGAAACCCGAACTCAGGATGGCGCTGCGTACGCGATCCTTGCTTTCCCGTACGGCGGTTTCCGGCATGCCGACCAGTGCCAGAGAGGGCAGGCCGTTGGCCAGATGCGCCTCCACCGTCACCGGGGGCGCCTCGACGCCGACCTGGGCCCTGCTGTGTACGATGGCGAGGGACATGCGATCGCTCCCTGATCGGTATGCCTGCGCGTTTAGAACCTGTTCACGATCTGCTGCGCGTCGGCCCTGCTACGTTGGAAACAGGCTCTGCAAGCCGCTTGCGGCTAACGCACTCCCGTGCGGCCCGAAGGGGCGAGCGAAGCGAGTCATGCTCATTTACCACTTGTAAACTCCGCTCGATTCGCGGCGCCGCCCTGCGGGGCAGCTTTCGGCTGTTACTCCCGTTGGTCGTCTTTGCGCCTTGCCGGATCTGGCTTGCGAGATCGTGAACAGGTCCTTATCCGTCATTCGTCGGCGGGCGGAGTCAGTCGTGCTTCCAGTTCGGCGACTCTGGCTTCGAGGGCCTCAAGGCGGGCGCGTGTCCGGGCCAGTACCAGCATCTGGCTGTCGAATTCATCGCGGCTGACGACATCCATCTTGCTTAGTGCGCCTTGCACCAGCGCTTTCAATTGAGCTTCGAATTCCGCCCCTGGCAGGCGGGTTTCGCCGTTGAACAGTCGTGAGGCCTGGGCGCCGATGGCGTCGAGTACGGCTTTGGGTGCGAGCATGTCGGAGTACCTGTTTCTATGCGGAGCGCAGTGTATCACGCGGCTTGGCGCCACTTGTGGTGCGCCTCCGGCGAATGCTTGGCAATGTGACGGCGTTCACGAAATCCCGCTTTTGCGAGGCCGTCCATAACGGTGCACGGATTTGGAGCGCATCATCCTGGTGCGATGATCTATTTTGGTGCGTTTTGGCGGTTTTGTGCCCATGAGCTTGCCCCGCAGCCCTTGTTACAGGCTGCAATACAGAACTGGCACTGTTTCTGCTTAGTCCTGTCTGTCGCTTGCATGCATTTCGAATAAGGACGTTTCGCCTCGGTATTTGGTAGACGTTCTGTCAAACGACCAAAGCCAGAGCGTTACAAGAGGCTGACACTGCGCTTAGACTTGAACCGGGTTCGTACTTCTGGGGCAAGTCCACCTAAACGGGAGAAGTTTTCATGAAACTAGTCACTGCCATCATCAAGCCGTTCAAGCTGGACGACGTGCGCGAATCGCTGTCGGAAATCGGCGTACAGGGCATCACTGTCACTGAAGTGAAGGGCTTTGGGCGTCAAAAGGGACACACCGAGCTGTATCGCGGTGCCGAGTATGTCGTCGATTTCCTGCCGAAGGTGAAGATCGATGTGGCCATCGCCGACGACCAGCTCGACCGCGTGATCGAGGCCATCACCAAGGCTGCCAATACCGGCAAGATCGGCGATGGCAAGATCTTCGTGGTCAATCTGGAACAGGCCATTCGTATCCGTACCGGTGAAACCGATACCGACGCGATCTAAGTAGTACCTCCGAACCCCACGCCCCAGGAGTAAAACCATGACTCTGCGTAAATTCGCAGGGCTAGGAGCCCTTCTGTCCCTGATAAGTCCAGGCCTGGCCATGGCGCAGGAGACAGCCCTCGATTCAGGCGACACTGCATGGATGCTCACAGCCACCGCGTTGGTGCTGTTCATGACCGTCCCCGGTCTGGCGCTGTTCTACGGCGGCATGGTCCGCTCGAAGAACATCCTGTCTGTGATGATGCAGTGTTTCGCCATCACCGGCCTGATGAGCATCCTGTGGATGGTCTATGGCTACAGCCTGGCATTCGATACCACCGGCATGGAAGCGGGAGTGACCAACTTCAACTCCTTCGTCGGTGGCCTGGATCGCGCCTTCCTCAGCGGCCTGACGCTGGACAGCCTGGTCGGCGCCTTCCCTGAAAGCGTATTCATCACCTTCCAGATGACCTTTGCCATCATCACCCCGGCGTTGATCGTCGGTGCCTTCGCAGAGCGCATGAAGTTCTCCGCGATGCTGGTGTTCATGGGCGTCTGGTTCACCCTGGTGTATGCGCCCATCGCGCACATGGTCTGGGGTGGTGACGGTGGCCTGATGTGGGACTGGGGTGTGCTGGATTTCGCTGGCGGCACCGTGGTGCACATCAATGCTGGCGTCGCTGGCCTGGTGGCCTGTCTGGTGCTGGGCAAGCGCAAGGGCTATCCGACCACGCCGATGGCACCGCACAACCTGGGGCTGACCCTGGTCGGTGCGGCGATGCTGTGGGTTGGCTGGTTCGGCTTCAACGCCGGTTCCGCCGCTGCCGCCGATGGTGGTGCGGGCATGGCCATGCTGGTCACGCAGATCGCCACTGCCGCCGCGGCCCTGGGCTGGATGTTCGCCGAGTGGATCACCCATGGTAAACCCAGTGCCCTGGGCATCGCCTCCGGCGTGGTGGCCG
Organism: Stutzerimonas kirkiae; assembly: GCF_004327335.1. Lineage (GTDB taxonomy): Bacteria > Pseudomonadota > Gammaproteobacteria > Pseudomonadales > Pseudomonadaceae > Stutzerimonas > Stutzerimonas kirkiae. The sequence goes on from NZ_QJUO01000012.1 coordinate 55,865, forward strand.
GCCTGGTCGCCATCACCCCGGCAGCCGGCACAGTCGGTCCGATGGGGGCGCTGGTGATCGGTGCGGTTTCCGGTGTGGTCTGCTTCATCTGCGCCACTTCGCTCAAGCGCAAGCTCGGTTATGACGATTCCCTGGATGCCTTCGGCGTACACGGTATCGGCGGCATCATCGGCGCGATCCTTACCGGGGTGTTCGCGGCTCCGGTACTGGGTGGCTTCGGCGATGTGGAGAACATCAGCCTGCAGGTCTGGATTCAGTTCAAGGGCGTACTCTTCACCGTGGTCTATACCGGCATCCTGACCTTCGTGATCCTCAAGGTGATCGATGTGGTGATGGGCCTGCGTGTCAGCGAGGAAGAGGAGGCCGTCGGCCTGGACCTCTCCCTGCACAACGAGCGTGGCTACAACCTCTAAACCAGTCGCAGCCGTGTAACGGCGTCCGGAGCCAACCCGGGCGCCACGGGCGGATCGCCTCCCGGAACATGGCGCAAACGAGGGAACAACTATGGAAAACACAGCATTGATACCGGTCCAGTACGGACTGGATACCTTCTACTTCGTCATCTGCGGTGCGCTGGTGATGTGGATGGCGGCAGGTTTCGCCATGCTCGAAGCCGGTCTGGTTCGCAGCAAGAACACCATCGAGATCCTCACCAAGAACATCACCCTGTTCGCCGTGGCGTCGGTGATGTACCTGCTGGTCGGCTACTTCATCATGTACTCCAGCCCCGCTGGCGGCATTCTGCCGAGCCTGGGCTTCCTGATCGGTGACGAGCACGCGGTGGACGTGGTCGCCGCCGGTGGCGAGGATGCGCCTTACTACTCGGCCCGCGCGGACTTCTTCTTCCAGATCGTCTTCGCCGCGACCTGCATGTCGATCGTTTCCGGGGCGGTGGCCGAGCGCATGAAGCTCTGGTCCTTCCTGGCCTTCGCCGTGGTGATGACCGGTTTCATCTACCCGGTACAGGGCTTCTGGAAATGGGGCGGCGGCTTCCTCGATGAAGCTGGCTTCCTGGACTTCGCCGGCTCGGGCGTGGTGCACCTGGCGGGTGCCACTGCGGCACTGGCGGGTGTCCTGTTGCTCGGCGCACGCAAGGGCAAATATGGCCCCAACGGCCAGGTCAACGCCATTCCCGGCGCCAACCTGCCGCTGGTGACCCTGGGCACCTTCATCCTGTGGATGGGCTGGTTCGGCTTCAATGGCGGCTCGCAACTGCGCATGACCACCATCGAGGATGCCAACGCGGTCGCCCAGGTCTTCACTAACACCAACATGGCCGCAGCCGGTGGCGTGATCGCCGCGCTGATCGTTTCCCGCCTGCTGTTCGGCAAGTCCGACCTGACCATGATCCTCAACGGTGCGCTGGCCGGCCTGGTGGCGATCACCGCCGAGCCGCTGACCCCGAGTGCCTTGCAGGCGACCCTGATCGGCGCGGTCGGTGGCGTACTGGTGGTGTTCAGCATCCTCGGCCTGGACAAGCTGCGCATCGACGATCCGGTCGGCGCCATCTCGGTACACGGCGTGGTCGGTATCTGGGGTGTGCTGGCAGTTGCCCTGACCAACCCGGATGCGAGCTTCGGTGCCCAACTGCTGGGTGTCGTCTGCATCTTCGCCTGGGTGTTCATCGCCAGTCTGATCGCCTGGGGTGTGATCAAGGTGGTGATGGGGGTGCGTGTCACCGAGGAAGAGGAATACGAGGGCGTCGACCTTGCCGAATGCGGCATGGAAGCCTATCCGGAATTCACCAACAAGCGGTGATTTCCAGCGGTATGACAAGGGCGCCTTTCGGCGCCCTTTGTTTTTTCTGAAGCCGCGTTAGAATGCGCGCCATTGGATAGTCGATCGGCCTTTCGCATCGACCCTGTATCGAGCCCTGCGCCTATGTGGCAACAGTCTCTGATCGTCCTGCGGGCGCGCCCGCGGGGGTTTCATCTGATCACCGATGAGCTGTACGAGGCATTACCGGAACTGCGTCGCTACCGGATCGGGCTGCTGCACCTGTGGTTGCGTCATACGTCGGCTTCGCTGACCGTCAACGAAGGGGCCGATGCCGCCGTGCGGAGGGACTTCGAGCGTTTCTTCGAGGCGCTGGCACCGCGCGGTGCGGAGGGTTATGAACACGACTACGAAGGTCCGGATGACCTCCCGGCGCATTTCAAGTCGAGCCTGCTGGGTTGCCAGTTGAGCATCCCCTTATGTGACGGGCGCCTGGCACTGGGGACCTGGCAGGGTGTCTATCTGGGCGAGCATCGTGACCGGGGTGGGGCGCGGCAGTTGCTGGCAACGTTGCAGGGCACGGTCGACTGAGATTTTGGGTGGACACGGAAAGGGCCGTGACACCGGGTTGTAACTTGCTGCTTTGGAAAGCATGAGGTTGAACATGAGCGACGAAGAACTAGAACAAGACGATCTGGAACTGGGCGACGAGGCCGAGGATGAAGCCGAAGAAGCGCTGAGGGCCGCGGATGACAGTGAAGACATCGCCGATGATGACGATGAAGGCACTGACAGCGAGCGTGTGAGCGCCTCGCCGAAAAAGGCCAAGGCCAAGGCGAGCGAGCCCGAGGAACTGCCGAGCCTGGAAGCCAAGCAGCGCGAGCGCGATGCCCTGGCGCGGGCCATGGAAGAATTCCTGGCGCGTGGTGGGCAGGTCCAGGAAGTGGAGGCCAACGTGGTCGCCGACCCGCCGAAGAAACCCGAAGGGAAGTACGGCAGCCGCCCGATCTGATCCCTTGCCTGGCTGCGTCGGGCCGCTTCCACGCGGAAGCGGCCCTGCCGGCCAGGGCTTGCCCGTGAACAGGCCGTGTCGACGACGGAATCCTCGCGGCCAGAGCCCCACCCCACTGCTTGCGTCTTCCGGGTATACCCGGCGCTGGAGCTGCTCAGGCCTCGAGCTTGTGTAGCGTGCCTGGCAGTTCCGCCAGGGCCGCGACCCGCGCATCCGGCCCACCCTGCAGCGGCCAGCCCTGGCCGGATGGATTGAACCAGACGGCGCGCATGCCGACGTCCTGCGCACCGGCGATGTCGTTGGCCGGGTCATCACCGATATGCACGGCCGCCTGGGCCTCGACGCCGGCGCGGCGCAGCGCTTCGCGGAAAGGCCGGGGATCGGGCTTGCCAACCCCCAGCTCTTCGGCGCAGAGGGTGAAGCTGAAGTAATCGCCCAGCCCCAGGCGATGGATATCGGCGTTGCCATTGGTGATGACGGCCAGGCGATAACGGCTGGCGAGAGTTTCCAGGGTTGGCAAGGTATCGCTGAACAGCTCGATACGGTGGCGGGCTTCCAGCATGGCCTGGAAGGCGCCCTCGGCCAGGAGCATGGCCTGACTGTCCTCATAGCCGTCTTCGCGCAGCACCCTCTGCAAGGTCTGGCGGCGCAGGCTGCTGAGGCGATGGCGCAACAGAGGCTGTTCGTCGAGCACTTGCTGGCGCACCTGGCGAAAGTGCTCGATGGATATGCCCTCGCTGGCCGGGGCATGCCGGCGCAGCCAGTCGCGCATGGCCTGCTCGGCATTGGCGATGACCGGGCGATTGTCCCATAGCGTGTCGTCGAGATCGAAGGTGAGCAGTTGGATCTTCATTCTTCCTGGTCCCGGTTTTTTGCACAGCGTCTGGCCCTGGGGTGTGCCTGGTCGTAGACCTTGGACAAGTGCTGGAAATCCAGGTGGGTATAGATCTGCGTGGTGCCGATGTCCGCATGCCCGAGCAGTTCCTGCACGGCGCGCAGGTCCTGGGAGGACTCCAGCATATGGCTGGCGAAGCTGTGGCGCAGCATATGCGGGTGCAGGTGCTGGCCCAGTTCCTGTGCGCCGGCCCTGCCCACGCGCAACTGCACGGCCCGTTCGCCGAGGCGGGTGCCCTTGCGGCTGATGAACAGCGCATCGTCCCGCGGATTCGCCAGGCTGCGTTGTGCCATCCAGGCGCGCAGGGCCTCGCGTGCCTTGCGCCCGACCGGTACGACGCGCACCTTGCCGCCCTTGCCATTGACGCGTACCAGCCCTTCGGACAGGTCCAGTTGCGGCAGGTCCAGGCCGACCAGCTCCGACAGGCGCAGCCCGGATGAATAGAACAGCTCCAGCATGGCCTGGTCGCGCAGGGCGATAAAGTCATCCTCGACCGCGCCATCCAGCAATTGCATGGCACGGTCGGTGTCGAGCACCTTGGGCAGGCGCTTCTCGCGCCTGGGTGGGGTAATGCCGACGGTCGGGTCGTGCCGGCACGTGCCCTCGGCATTGAGATGGCGGTAAAGGCCGCGCAGCGAAGACAGCAGGCGCGCCAGGCTGCGGCTGGATTGCCCCTGGCGATGTTGTTCGGCGATCAGTTGCCGCACATGGCTGGCCTGCAGCGCCGACCAGTCCTGCAGTTCCCGGGCCGCGCAGAAGGCGCCTACCTTGCGCAGGTCGCGCCGATAGGCATCCAGTGTATGCGGTGATACCTGGCGTACGCTGCGCAGTTGCCGCAGATAGGCTTGGACCTCGGTTTCGAGCGTCATGCGCAGGCTCCGCAAGGGCGCCATGCCTGCGCCTCAGCGCACCGAGCGCAGGGGCGTGGCGTGGCGTGGCAGGGTACGGCTGAGGACTTCGGCGATATAGCTCAGGAACAGCGTACCCATCGAACTCTTGTAATGCTGGGGGTCGGGACTACCGATCGCCAGGATTCCCTGTTGCTGGGCCAGGCAGACCATCGCCGCCGAGCCGATGTCGCTGCTGTCTTCCTCGCCGAACAGGAAGCTCAGTTCATGGGGGCGCAGCACGCCACAGAGCGTCTTCTCGTTGCCCAGCAGCCCACCGATGGCCTGTTGCGCATCGGTACCGCTGACGCTGCGTCCGACCGGCAGGGTGGTGTCGCTGAACAGGATCAGGCTGACATAGGGCACCTGGAATTCATGCCGCAGGCTGTCTTCGACGGCGCCGATCAGTTCTTCCAGGCCGTCGGCGTCGAGCATATCCAGCACCAGGCGGCGGGTCTTCTCGAACAGCCGGTCATTGTCGCGGGCGACATCCATCAGGTGTGCCAGGCGATTGCGCATTTCGATATTGCGCTCACGCAGCAGCTTGACCTGACGCTCGACCAGCGATACCGCACTGCCGGGCAGATGGGGAATCCTCAGTTCGGGAATCAGTTCGTCATGGTCGACGAAGAACTCCGGATGGGCACGCAGATAGGCAACGACGGCTTCGGCGCTGATGTTCTCGGGGGTGTCCCGGTTTTCGCTCATAGGCGGATCTGTCCTTCATAAACGCGAACGGCGGGGCCGGTCATGATAACGGGCTTGCCGACGCCCGCCCATTCGATGGACAGACGGCCACCCGGCAGTTCGATCTGCACCGGCGAGCTCATCCAGCCCTGGCGGATGGCCGCGACGGCGGCGGCGCAGGCGCCGGTGCCGCAGGCCTGGGTCTCGCCGGTGCCGCGCTCCCAGACGCGCAGCCGTGCGTTGTGCGGGTCTAGCACCTGCAGGAAGCCGACATTCACCCGTTGCGGAAAGCGCGGATGCTGTTCCAGTCTCGGGCCCAGTTCATGCACCGGCGCGCCGTCGATATCATCGACCCGCAGTACCGCGTGGGGATTGCCCATCGACAGTGCCGCCAGCTCGAGCGTGCGCCCCTCTACCTCGACCGGGTAGCTGAGGGCCTCATCGTCGGCCTGGAAGGGGACCTGTGCCGGCTGCAGGCGCGGGGCGCCCATGTCGACGCTGATCTGGCCATCGGAGCGGATACTCAACTCGATGATGCCGCTCTGGGTTTCGACACGAATGGTGCGTTTGCTGGTCAAGCGCTTGTCCAGCACGAAGCGCGCGAAGCAGCGCGCGCCGTTGCCACACTGTTCGACCTCCGAGCCGTCGGCGTTGAAGATCCGGTAGCGGAAGTCCACGTCGGGGCTGCGTGGCGGCTCGACGAGCAGCAATTGGTCGAAGCCGATGCCGGTGTGCCGGTCGGCCCACTGGCAAACGTGCTTGGCCTGGATATGCGCGTGCTGGCTGACCAGGTCGATGACCATGAAGTCGTTGCCGATGCCGTGCATCTTGGTAAAGCGCAAAAGCATGATCTGGACCTCAGGCTGGCAGCAGGCTTTCGCCGGCGTACAGCTCCTGCAGGGTTTCACGGCGACGCACTTCGAACGTCTGTTCACCGTCCACCAGCACTTCTGCGGCGCGGCCACGGGTGTTGTAGTTGGAGCTCATGACGAAGCCATAGGCGCCTGCCGAGCGCACGGCCAGCAGGTCGCCTTCGGCCAGCGCCAGTTCGCGCTCCTTGGCGAGGAAATCGCCAGTCTCGCAGATCGGGCCGACAATATCGTAGCGACGTGCTTGCGCATCGCGCGGCTGCACGGGCAGCACATCCATCCAGGCCTGGTAGAGGGCGGGGCGGATCAGGTCGTTCATCGCCGCGTCGACGATGGCGAAATCCTTGTGCTCGGTGTGCTTGAGGTATTCCACACGAGTCAGCAGGACGCCGGCATTGGCGACGATGGAACGGCCAGGCTCGAACACCAGCTTGAGGTCACGGCCGGCGATGCGCTGGCGCACGGCTGCGATGTAGTCGGCCGCCAGCGGTGGCTGCTCTTCCCGGTAGCGCACGCCAAGACCGCCACCCAGGTCCAGGTGCTGGATATGAATGCCCTTGCCGGCCAGTTCGTCGACCAGCAGCAGCAGGCGATCCAGGGCATCGAGGAAGGGTGGCAGGCTGGTCAGTTGCGAACCGATATGGCAGTCGACGCCGATGATACGCAGGTTCGGCAGTTCGGCGGCGCGGCTGTAGACGGCGGCGGCGGCGGCGATGGCGATACCGAACTTGTTTTCCTTGAGCCCGGTGGAAATGTAGGGGTGGGTGCCGGCGTCCACATCCGGGTTGACCCGTAGCGAGATCGACGCGGTCTTGCCTTGTTCCGCGGCCACGGTCTGCAGGCGCTCCAGTTCGTCGGTGGATTCGACGTTGAAGCAATGCACGCCGACTTCCAGGGCGCGGCGCATGTCTTCCCGGCTCTTGCCGACGCCGGAGAAGACGATACGTTCCGCGGCGCCACCGGCGGCCAGTACCCGCTCCAGCTCGCCACGGGAAACGATGTCGAAACCGGCACCCAGGCGGGCCAGCAGGTTCAGCACGCCCAGATTGGAGTTGGCCTTGACGGCGAAGCAGACCAGATGCGGGATGCCGGCCAGTGCATCGGCATAGGCGTGGTATTGCGCCTCTATGTGGGCGCGGGAGTAGACGTAGGTCGGCGTGCCGAAGCGTTGCGCCAACTCGGACAGTGCCACACCTTCCGCGAAGAGCTGGCCGTCGCGGTATGAAAAGGCTTCCATGAAAGGCCTCTCTTTTATAGTTCGATAAGCTCGAGTCAGAGTTCGAAGCGGTCTTTGGAGCGCTCTTTGACGGCTTTCTCGTCATCGGGCAGGTACAGAGGGCCTTTCTGGCCACAGGCGCTCAGTATGGAAGCCATTACGGCAAGTGCGACGAAGGGAAGCAGGAAACGCTTCATGGACAGGTAATCCTTGGTGAATCGAGTAGCGGCAGTATACCCAGCGTCCGGTGGCTTGCCTATGAAGCAGCGCCAGGGCGATCGTGCGATGCACGGCAAACAGACGAAAAGAGCGCTGGAAAGCTGGCTGGGCGAGAGAGCGGGGCAGCCGGTGTTTCTTGTCCAGCTTTCCAGCCTCCAGCACTTTTATCGAAGCCCCTTGCCGCTGGCTTGCTTATTCAGTCGGCTGTGATAGTGTCTTTCCCAGGTCACAAAACCCCGCTTTCCGGCGGGGTTTTGTTTTTTTCATCCCGGATAATCACCTGGAGACAAGCCGAACCTATGAGTAGCACACCAGCGATCATCATCACCGAAGTCGACCTGCAACGCCTCGAGCGGCTGCTCGATAGCCTGGACGAGTACGGTCCGGCGGCCGAGGCGCTCGAGCAGGAGTTGTCCCGGGCCCAGGTCGTGCAGCGCAGCGAGATGCCCGCAGGTGTCGTGACCATGAATTCCCGTGTGCATTGCCGCGACGAGGGCTCTGGCAAGGATTATCACCTGACCCTGGTCTACCCACAGCAGGCCGGCAAGGACGGTACCGTCTCGGTGCTGGCGCCCGTGGGCACGGCCCTGCTGGGCCTGAGCGTAGGCCAGCATATCGACTGGCCCACGCCCGCCGGCAAGGTGATCAGGCTGGCACTGCTGGCCGTCGAGTACCAGCCGGAGGCGGCTGGCGATCCCGAACGCTGAGCCGCTTCCCCGCAGGCGTGGGCTTGCCTGCGAATAGCGCGGCATCCGCCAAGAAAGCTTCGCGGGCAAGCTCGCTCCATGGGTTACAGGGTGTCCAGGAAGCTGCGCAGCGCGCGCAGTTCCTCGCTATCGAGCCCCAGCACGTGCAGGCGCTCCGATGTCTTCGGGAACAGCGGGTCGTTCTCCATGCCGGGCGCCGGTTTCGGCCTGGGCATACCGACGTTGTAGAAGTTGAGCACTCCGTTCAGATCGGGGAACAGGCCGTTGTGTATCCAGGGGCCGGTACGGCCGACCAGTCGCAGCGAGGGGGTGCGGAAGCGCCCGACATCCTCGACTTTCCCGGTGATTTCATGACGCCCCAGGTCCTGGTACTTGCGACCGTAGTAGGTCATGCCGGCGTTATGGAACTGGTCGTCGCTCATGGCCGGCCCGAAATGGCAGTTCATACAGCGGGCGCGCGTGCGGAACAGGTGCAGGCCGTGCAACTGCTGGTCGCTGAGCGCGTCGCGGCGACCATTGAGGAAGCGCTCGAAACGGGTGTTGCGGGCCACCCTGACCAGGGTGCGCTGATAGGTGGCCAGCGCGGCGGCAATCTGCCCGCCATCCAGCGGCCCGCTGCCGAAGGCTGCGGCGAACAGCCCGGGGTAGTGCTCGCTGGCGCGCAGGCGACGCACCAGTTGTTCGATGCTGAAGGCCATTTCCAGTGGATCGACCACGGGCATCAGGGCCTGGCTTTCCAGTGTGCCGCCACGCCCATCCCAGAACAGATGCTCGCTGAAACCGCTCATGACCACGCTGGGTGCGTTGCGGCGCCCGGCTGCGCGGTCGTGGCCGAAGGACACCCGGCGGCCATCGGCGAAGGCCAGGTCCGGTTCATGGCAGGAGGCGCAGGCGATCTGCCCGGAGCGTGACAGGCGCGGGTCGAAGAACAGCTTCTCGCCGAGGCTGGCCTTGGCTTCGCTGAAGGGGTTTTGCGCGGGTGCGGGCGCGCGCTCGGGCAGCGGCCCGAGTTCTGTCCATTGCACATCGGCATCGACGTGCGGTGCCGGCCAGCGTTCCGGAGGCTTTCCATAGGCCTCGCGCAGGCAGGCATGACCCGCGGCATCCGGTGGGCTGGTGAGCCGTTGCAGGCAGTCCGCATGGGCCAGCCAGGGAACTGCCAGCAGTAATGTGAGTATCAGGCTTTTCATGGTTTTCTAGTGGCGTGTCAACGATCGAGTGTCACGCTGGATGCGGCGGTTTGCGGGTGCGCCGCACGCACCAGGGCGATCGGCGTCAACCGTTCAACTGCGCACGGCGCACCCTGTCGTGATGACGCCGTGGCAGTGGGCTGGCGATGGATCAGAAGCGGTAGCCGACCTCCAGCCAGAATTGGCGACCAATCTCATAGGTAGGAATGCCGGTGACGTTCACACTGGTGCTGTCGGCGACGATAGTCTTGTCCAGTACGTTGAATACGTCGGCATTGACGAAAAGCGCCTGATTGCGTGCTGTGGGCAGTTCCCAGCTCAGGCGCAGGTCCCAAGTGAAGGCATTGCTGTAGTCACGTTCTTCCCAGACAGCGACTTCCTGCCCTTGATAATCGGCCCTGCGCCCGGTGCTGCCGACTTTGCTGTAGGCGGCACGGTAGCGGAAGAAGTTGCTCCAACTGAGGTTCCACTGAGGTATTTCTGTCATGGTGGTAAGGCGGGCGGTCCAAGGCCTGTTGTAATTGTCAGCCGGACGTTCCGAATAGTGGATGAACTTGCCGTCATACTGGATGATCGGGTCGCTCCAGTAGTCGTCGCCATCCTCGAAGTAGGTTGGTGACGACTTTTTGCTGTCGATCCAGTCGAGCGCCACTTGGCCATTGGTTCGTGTTCCGAGCCATGTGAAATCCTGTAGCGGAGTCACGGTCAGGGTGACGATATCGGTCTCGCTCTTGCCGTCGTTGGTCCAGGTGGTGTAGCTGTTGGCCAGCGTCGGATCGATGGATGGCTCTCCAATGGTAGTGCCGCGAACCTGGATTACTTGGTCGCGTCCCTTGCGATTGACATACTTGAGGCCGAAGTCGAAATCTGCCCAGCGATGGTTGATACCGAAGGTCAGTTCGTCGTCATAAGCGATATCCAGCTTGTTGAACTTGACCTGGTTGGTAGCCAGGTTGCCCATGGTCCATTCGCTGTTCAGGGTTGTTCGAGTCTCGGCATTGTGGCGTAAGCGGTTGCGACCTTCCTTCAAGCGCCAACTGGCGATATTGCGCCCGTAGTAACGGTTGGCGCCAGCCTGTAAGCGGGTGTTGTCATTGCCGAACAGGTCGTAGGCGATGGCCAGGCGTGGTGCCAGGGTGGTTTTGTCCATGTAGCTATCGTCGTCCAGACGTATCCCAGGGCGTACGGTCAGGCGATTTATTTCGATTGAGTCTTCCAGATAGAGCGCATAGCTGGTGGTGCTGAACTCGAACTTGCCAGTGGCGTAGCGGGTCCGGGTGCTTAGGAACTGGCCGTCCCAGCCATCGTATCTGGCGTTCGAGTGATGGGTCGTGCCCAGAGCGCAGGTCAGGTTGTCGGTGATGCCCTGGCTGTTGGTGCAGGTCGAGGTTGCCCTTGGGGAAACATAGGTGCTGGATTCGCTCAGCCGCTCATAGATGACATGTTGGTCGGCCAGCTCCAGGCCGGCCCTGAACTTGTGGATGGCGCCGAACAACTCGGTGGGATTCCACTGTGTATCGAGCCGGTACTGATAGCCGGACTGCTTCTGCTCTATGTCGCCGAATTCGCCTTCCAGGGTATTGTTGCCAACTCCCCATGGCTTTGAGTCGGACTTGTACCATGACATGTAGTCGTCCGACTCCGCATCACGGGAGAGCTCATATTCGCTCCATCCCAGGGTCTGCTCGATCCGACCCCAGTCAGCCTGCCAGTTGGCCTTGAAATTGATCTGGGCACCGCCCCGCTCGATGTCTACCCCGGCACCTCGGATACCTGCACGAAAATAGCTGTTCTCTTCCGGAGCGTAGGTGACGCTGCCTTCCAGGTTCAGGCGTTCGTTGGCTTTCCACACGCCTTTAAGGAAATAGTTGTCGATGCGCCGTCTCTGATCGGCGGTTTCGCTTCCCATCTCGGCGACGTTGTGGGCCTGGTAGAACATGTTGGTAATGTCCGAGCGCTTCGAAGTGAAGTCGGCCAGGATGCCGAAGTCTTCGGTCAGGTGTCCTTCCAGGGTTGTACGCACGGTGAGTTTCTTGAAGTTTGGCTGTTCGTCGTAGGAACTGGAGTTTTCGAAGCTTTCCTCCTGGCTGTCGTCTATGTGGTACTTGGTCCAAGAGGATCGGGTCATCTGGGACGAAACCTTTCCCCTGAAATCCTGACTGGGTTTTCGCGTGGTGGCTTCGATTACACCGCCATTAAAGCGCCCGTAGGCGGCCGAGACATTGCTATCCAGGACCTTTATTTCGTCAAGCAGATCGGTATCCAACGCCATGCCCTGGCTGGTACCGGGAACGCTGTCCAGACGGAAGGGGGTATCTTCCTGGGCAGGGTCGATGTCGTTGTTCATATTCATGCCATCGACTATGAAGGCGTTCTGGTAGAACTTGGCGCCGTTGATGCTGATTTCAGCCGGGCTTATTTCTCCTGGTGTCTTACTGCTCTGTTGCTTGTTATCGAACTGCACGTTCGGATGGATCTTGAGCAGGCTGGTGATATCGCCATTACCGGCCGGCAGGCTTTCGATGAGGTTGCGGCCAATGACGGTTTCGCCCAAGAGCGAGCGGTGGTCGGAAATCTGAATGTTATCCAGTGCCAGTGGGGCGCCATTGGCTTCTTTCAGTGTCAGTAGCCCGCTTTCATCCTCCAGCCAATACAACCCGCTTCCCGACAGCAGGTGTTGCAGGGCCTCGCTGCCGCTGTACTCGCCGTGCAGTGGTAATACTGACTTGTCGCGTAGCAATCGACTGTCCACGCTGACCTGTATCCCAGCCTGCTGGCCGAAATGGATCAACGCGTCGGCCAAGGGCTGGGCGTCGATATCGAAGGCATGGACCTGTTGCAGTGAAGAGCCGAAAGCGGATCCCGTCAATAGCAGGGTGAAGGCGGTAGCGTTGAATAGCGCCCGGGCGCCTTGTCGATGAGCACGGAAATGCTTGGGTAGTTTCGGCACGAACGATTCCCCTTGTTTTCGATGGCAGATGCAAACGAATATCGCTTGCGCCGGACAAAGACGGAGATCGTTGGAAAATTTTCAGAAAATATTCGCACCATGTTCGGCGCAGGAGCATTCCCGTCCTGGCGATCGCGCGATGCCGTTATTCACTGGCAAGGTGCTTCGATAAAAGCGCTGGAGGCTTAAGGCTGGACGAAAAACACACCGGCGGCCAGGCTCTTTCGCCCAGCCTTGAGCCTTCCAGCGCTGTTTTCGGCTGTTTGCCGTGCATGGCGCTGCCTTGGTTAGTTCCCCTCGATGACCAGCACGTACGGCGACCAGCTTTCCACTTTGCCGCCATGGGGGGTGACCAGTGCCTGCAGGGCCGTCAGGGGATCGCTCAGGTCATAGAGCCCGGTCACGCGGCGGCTGGCCAACTCCGGGGCGCGCAAGACGATCCAGCCTGGATAGTGCTGGCGAAACTGCTCCAGCAGTTCTCCGATGCTCTGGTCCTTGGCGATCAACTGGTCGTTGCGCCAGGCGGCGATCTGGCTGGCAGGCAATGCATCGACCTGGGTCAGGCCGCTCTGGCGGTCGAGCCGCCAGCGTTGCCCCTTGCCCAGTTCCGAACGGCCGGCCTGGCTGTCCACGCGCACCGAGCCGTGTGCCACGGCAACCTCCAGGTAGTGCGCTCCCAGGCCGACGGAAAAGCCTGTACCGGTTACCGTCACCTGTTGCCCGGCGGCCTGCACGGTGAAGCTGCGCGGGTCCTTCTTCACTTCGAAGAAGGCATCGCCCCGCAGCAGTTCGAGGTGCCGTTGCCGTTCGTCGAAGTACAGCTCGACGGCCGCGCCACCTCTCAGCCATAGCTGGCTGCCATCTTCCAGCGCCATGTGCCGGGCTGGGCCGGGAGGCGCTTGAAAGTCCGCCTGTGGGCGCAGCAGGAAGATGATGCCGGCCAGCAGCAGGCAAGCGGCCAGTGCCAGCATCCGGCCATGGCGGTTCCTGCGCGGCAGTGCCGCTGTCGCTGCCGGCGGCGCGGGCCAATGGGTGGCGGTCGTCGCCGGCAGTGCGCCGCTCAACGCCCAGACCCGCTGTGCCTTGCGCCAGGCACGGGCGTGCTCCGGCGCGGCCTGCTGCCATGCCTCGCATTCCGCGTGCAGGCGTTCGTCCGCCGGGTCGGCTTGCAGGCGCAGCAGCCAGTCGAGTGCGCTGTCGGTCAGAGGATCGTTCATCGGCATGCCTGTAGGCGCAGGGTCGATAAGGGCATCTTGGTCACAGGGCGGCAATGGTACATCACTCGGGCTCGTCATCCAGACAGGCCGAGCAATGCGCGAGGGCGCTGTGTACCAGTTGATGCGCCAGGCCGACGGAAATCTCCAGGTGGGCCGCGATCTGCTGCAGGGTATGCCCGCCCAGGCGGTGCATCTCGAAGGCGATGCGGGTGCGCATTGGCAACTGCTCCAGCGCTTCGGCGATCAGGCGTAATTCGTCCTGCTGGCAGACTTGCTGTTCCGGGGATGGGGTGCTGGCGACCAGGTTGACGATGGCGGCCTGCGGGTCGTCGGTTCCCGGCGCCTTGCTGGTCTGGCGCAACTGATCCAGCGCCAGGTTGCGGACGATACGGTACAGGTAGGCCTGGGGCTGGTTCAGGGGCTCATGGCTGGCGTGGCTGAAGCGCAGCCAGGCTTCCTGCACGACTTCTTCGGCCTGGGCACGGCAACCGGTGATGGGCGTGGCGTAGTCCACCAGGGCGGTACGGTGCGTCAGATAGAGCTGGAGTTTCTGGGCGTTTTCGTCCACGGAAGGCGTCTGGCTGGGGAGTCCGGCGGCGGGCGATGCTAGCTCAAATGTAGAATCATTATCAATTCTCGTTTTGCCGCCTTGCCGAGCGGATCAACGCTTGAAATGGCATACAGGACTCGCGCAAAGTGCATGCCTGCAAAATGCCTTGCCATTCATCCGAGATTCCTCCATGCCCACCGATCTCAGTGCCGAACAAATCCAGAAAGTCCTGCAGGGCATCAGCGTACCGCCGCAGCCGCAGATCATGGTCGATCTGCAGATGGAGCAGGTCATGCCCAGCCCGGACCTGAGGAACATCGCCCGGCTGATCAGCCAGGACCCGGGGCTGTCCGGTGCGTTGTTGAAGATCGTCAATTCGCCCTATTTCGGCCTTGCCAACAAGGTTGGCTCGATTCAGCGGGCGGTCAATCTGCTGGGTAGCGACTCGGTGATCAATATGATCAATGCCCTGTCGATCCGTGGCGAGATGAGCGATGACACTATCGTCACCCTGAGTCGCTTCTGGGACACCGCGCAGGATGTCGCGATGACCTGCCTGACCCTGGCCAAGCGCATCGGCTGCGAGGGGGTGGATGAGGCCTATACCCTGGGGCTGTTCCACAATTGCGGCATCCCGCTGATGCTCAAGCGCTTTCCGAACTACATGGAGGTGCTGGAAGAGTCCTATGCCAGCGCGCAGGATGGGTCGCGCATCGTCGATACCGAGAACCGGCTGCTCAATACCAACCATGCCGTGGTCGGGTATTTCACCGCCAAGTCGTGGAACCTGCCGCGGCACCTGTGCGAGGCCATCGCCAACCACCACAACGCGCTGTCGATCTTCCAGGACGACAGTGCGCGTGATGCCCAGCTCAAGAACCTGCTGGCGATCCTGAAAATGGCCGAGCACATCTGCAAGTGCCACCGTGTGCTGGGCAACCAGGCCGAGGACCATGAGTGGCTGGCCATCGAATCCCTGGTACTGGATTACGTCGGGCTGACCGAGTACGACTTCCAACTGTTGCGTGAGAATATCCGAGAACTGGGGGTGGCCTGAGCGGCGCCAGGCATAGGCGGCAGCACATTGGCGGCGTGTATCGGGGATGGTGGAGCGCAAAAAAAAGACCCGGCAAGAGCCGGGTCAAAACCGTGATTAGCCTGATGAGGAGATAACCTGAAAGACCGATGCCCGGCTTCCAGCCTATCTGGCCGATCTCGCGATCAGCTGTCTCGAATAATAACGATTATCATTGCCCAGTCAAGTCATTTGATAAATGATTTTGATTTTTATCTTCTCGCGCCCGGGATGGATATCGAAAGTTCCGGGTTGTGGCTCCATACAGGCTTCGAGCGGCAAGCGCTCCGCCGCATGGCAAGGGGAAGCGCCGGACAGTGCAAAAGGTTGCATCGTCGCTGTGCCACGATGCCCCATGCACACAGCGCCGCCTCGAGGCTTTTTCCCGCTGCATGAGTTTGCCGCCTGGAGCTGTTGCGATCGGGCCTGACAGCCCCTAAGCTCGCCAGCCGTTCGACAGTCTTTTTCCGAGGAATACCATGAGTCTCAGCGAAGCCCGTTTTCATGATCTGGTCGATGCCGTACAGGAAGCGGTCGAGGACGTTTTCGACGACAGCGGGCTGGATGTCGATCTGGAGAATTCCGGCGGTGTGCTGACCGTGCGTTTCGACAATGGTAGCCAGCTTATCCTCAGTCGCCAGGCACCCTTGCTGCAGTTGTGGGTCGCCGCGCGATCGGGCGGTTTTCACTTCGATTACGACGAGTCGGAGCAGCTATGGCTCTGCGACACCAGCGGCGAGCGCCTTGGCGATCTGCTGAGCCGCGCCACGCTGGAACAGGGCGGGGAAGGCCTGGACTTCGAAGACCTCTGAAATCATTAGGGTGAGGAGCAACTGGAAGCTTGAATCCATGGGCTGGAAGCGCAATCTCTGGCTTGTCGGTGCGCCTGGCGCAGCCTACGACAGCGCCCATCTCATGGCTGCTTCTACCCATCGCGCCCTTGTCCGTTTTCCTACCGCCCCTTGTAAGGGATGCCTGTGAAATCCCGTTCAATGACAGGCCAATAGCCATGCCGGAACTTCCCGAAGTCGAAACCACCCGTCGCGGTATCGAACCGCATCTCGTCGGGCAGCGCGTCGAGCGTGTGATCGTGCGTGAGCGGCGCTTGCGCTGGCCGATCCCCGAGGACTTGGATATCCGCCTGTCCGGCCAGCGTATCGAGCGCGTCGAGCGGCGCGCCAAGTACCTGCTGATCGGTGCGCAGACGGGTACGCTGATCGCCCATCTGGGCATGTCCGGCAGCCTGCGCCTGGTGCCGGGCGACCTGCCGGCGGCGCGGCATGAGCATGTCGACCTGTTGCTGGAGTCGGGCCTGGCGCTGCGCTATACCGACCCGCGGCGCTTCGGTGCGCTGCTCTGGAGCCTCGACCCGGCCAGTCATGAACTGCTGGCGCGGCTCGGTCCGGAGCCGCTGAGCGAGGTCTTCGATGGCGACCGGCTGTTCCAGGCCTCGCGCGGGCGCAGCATGGCGATCAAGCCGTTCATCATGGATAACGCGGTGGTGGTCGGCGTCGGCAATATCTATGCGAGCGAAGCGCTGTTCGCCGCCGGTATCGACCCCAACCGGGTCGCCGGTACGGTTTCGCGGGCGCGCTACCTGAAGCTTGGCGCAGAGATCAAGCGCGTGCTGGCGCATGCCATCGAGCGTGGCGGCACTACCCTGCGCGATTTCGTCGGCGGCGATGGCAAGCCCGGTTATTTCCAGCAGGAGCTGTTCGTCTACGGTCGTGGCGGGCAACCCTGCAAGTGTTGCGGCACCACCCTGCGCGAAGTCCGCCTGGGGCAACGCTCCAGCGTCTATTGCCCGCGTTGCCAACGTTGATCCCGGCCCAAGTGCTATGCCTGAAGCCCGGGGCGATCGCGCTATGCTGTCATTCATTGGGCAAGGCGCTTCGATAAAAGCGCTGGAGGCTGGAAGCTGGACGAAAAACACTGACGCCACGCTCTCTCGTCCAGCCTCCAGCGCTCTTGTCGGCTGTTTACCGCGCATAGCGCGATGGAGCCCATGGCTGTACTGCTGTACTACACTCTGCGCCAGAAAGGTATTCCATGAATCTGCTCAAGTCGCTGTCCGCTGTCAGTTCACTGACGATGTTGTCCCGTGTGCTGGGCTTCGTTCGCGACACCATCATCGGCCGTATCTTCGGCGCCGGCGTGGCCTCCGATGCCTTCGTGGTCGCCTTCAGGTTGCCCAACCTGCTGCGCCGCATCTTTGCCGAGGGCGCCTTCTCCCAGGCTTTCGTGCCGATCCTGGGCGAATACAAGACCCAGCAGGGTGAGGAGGCGACGCGCACCTTCCTCGCCTATGTCAGCGGCCTGCTGACCCTGGTGCTGGCGCTGGTCACGCTGCTCGGCATGCTGGCGGCACCCTGGATCGTGTGGATTTCCGCGCCGGGTTTCGCCGACGAGGCCGAGCGTTTCGAGCTGACCGTCGACCTGTTGCGAGTGACCTTCCCCTATATCCTGCTGATCTCGCTGTCCTCGCTGAGCGGGGCGGTGCTCAATACCTGGAACCGCTTCTCGGTGCCGGCCTTCGTGCCGACCCTGCTGAATCTCAGCATGATCGTCTTCGCGCTGTTGCTGGCGCCGTACTTCGACCCGCCGATCATGGCCCTGGGCTGGGCGGTGCTGGCCGGAGGTGTGCTGCAACTGTGCTGGCAACTGCCGCACCTGAAGAAGATCGGCATGCTCGTGCTGCCACGCCTGAACTGGCGCGACACGGGGGTGTGGCGGGTGCTGAAGCTGATGGGGCCGGCGATCTTCGGTGTTTCGGTCAGCCAGATCTCGCTGATCATCAACACCGCCTTCGCCTCGTTCCTGGTGGCCGGTTCGGTGTCCTGGATGTACTACGCCGACCGGCTGATGGAGCTGCCGTGCGGCGTGTTGGGGGTGGCGCTGGGCACCATCCTGCTGCCGGCGCTGTCGCGTACCCATGCGCGGGCGGACCATGCGGAGTATTCGCGGCTACTGGACTGGGGCCTGCGCTTGTGCTTCCTGCTGGCGCTGCCCAGTGCGCTGGCGCTGGCGGTGCTGGCCGAGCCGCTGACGGTGTCGCTGTTCCAGTACGGCAAGTTCACCGCCCACGATGCGCAGATGACCCAGCAGGCGCTGATCGCCTATTCGGTGGGGCTGCTGGGGATCATCCTGGTGAAAATCCTGGCGCCGGGCTTCTATGCGCGGCAGAACATGCGCACGCCGGTGAAGATCGCGCTGGTCACGCTACTGGTGACGCAATTGCTCAATCTGCTGCTGATCGGCCCGCTGGCCCATGCCGGCCTGGCCCTGGCGATCGGCCTCGGCGCCTGCCTGAATGCCGGGCTGCTGTTCTGGCACCTGCGCAAGGGCGGTTACTACCGGCCGCTGCCAGGCTGGGGGCGGTTCCTTCTCAAGCTGCTGCTGGCGGTGGCGGTGATGGTCGGTGCATTGCTGCTGGCCTTGCACTACATGCCGGCCTGGGATGAGGGCGGCATGGCGCTGCGTCTGCTGCGCCTGGGCGGCCTGGTGCTGCTGGGGCTGGCGGCTTACTTCGGTAGCCTGGCGCTGCTGGGCTTTCGCCCCGGTGACTTCGCCCGTCGCTCCGTGGCGTAGCTGGGCGCGATCGTTCAGGTGCGCCTGGCGCACCCTGGGTCCCGGGGTGCGTTAGCCGTCAACGGCGGATACCGCTGATCCTGACCCAGCCATCCTTTTCCGCGGTCGGGTCCAGCTCGAAATACTTGTCATAGGCAGCGCGGACTTCCTCGGCCTGCTCGGCGAGGATGCCGGACAAGGCCAGCTTGCCGCCGGAGCGTATCTGGCTGGCGATTTGCGTGGACAACGCCACCAGCGGCCCGGCGAGGATATTGGCGACCAGGATGTCGGCCTGCTGCTGCGGCAGGTGCTCGGGCAGGTAGACCGGGAAGCGCTCGGCCTCGATGCCATTGCGCCCGGCGTTGTCGCGGGAGGCTTCCAGGGCTTGCACGTCGATATCCGTGCCTACGGCACGGCGCGCGCCCAGCAGCAGGCTGGCAATGGCGAGAATGCCCGAGCCACAACCGAAATCGAGCACGTCCAGGCCGTCCAGCTCCTGGCCATCCAGCCATTCCAGGCACAGGGCGGTCGTGGGGTGGGTGCCGGTACCGAATGCCAGGCCGGGGTCGAGTAGCAGGTTGACCGCGTCGGCATCCGGCGCTGCGTGCCAGCTCGGCACGATCCACAGGCGTCGGCCGAAACGCATCGGCTGGAAGTTGTCCATCCAGCTACGCTCCCAGTCCTGGTCCTCGATGCGCTCGATCTGGTAGCTCGGCAAGGCGCCGCTGGTCAGTACGCTGAGGTGGCCGAGCAGTTCGGCTTCGTCGGTACTCTCCTCGAACAACGCCAGCAGGTGGGTGTTGCTCCACAACGGGGTGGTGCCCAGGTCGGGCTCGAAGATCGGTTGGTCTTCGGCATCCATGAAGGTCACCGATACCGCGCCCGCTTCCAGCAGGGCGTCTTCGTAGACCTCGGCCTGGTCGGGGGTGATAGCAAGGCGGACTTGTAGCCAGGGCATAAAAAACCTCATGAAAAACGGCTGGAGGCTGGAGGCCGGACGAGTCGTCGCTTTCTCGTCCAGCCTCCAGCCTCCAGCGCTTCTGTCGTCTTTTAGGGATGCTTTTAGTGCTTGTCCATACCCAGTTTCTTTTCCAGGTAATGGATGTTCACGCCGCCTTCACAGAACCCCTTGTCGCGGGTCAGGTCGCGATGCAAGGGGATGTTGGTCTTGATGCCGTCGACCACGATCTCGTCCAGCGCGTTGCGCATACGGGCCATGGCCTCGTCGCGGGTGGCGCCGTAGGTGATCAGCTTGCCGATCAGCGAGTCGTAGTTCGGCGGAACGCTGTAGCCGCTGTACAGGTGCGAATCGACACGTACGCCATTGCCGCCCGGGGCATGGAAATGCTTGACCTTGCCGGGGCAGGGCAGGAAGTTCGAGGGGTCTTCCGCGTTGATCCGGCATTCCAGCGAGTGACCGCGGAGGATCACGTCTTCCTGCTTGACCGACAGCTTGTTGCCGGCGGCGATATTGAGCATTTCCTTGACGATGTCGATGCCGGTGACCATTTCGGTGACCGGGTGCTCGACCTGCACGCGGGTGTTCATCTCGATGAAGTAGAAGCGGCCGTCTTCGTAGAGGAACTCGAAGGTGCCGGCACCGCGATAGCCGATCTCGATACAGGCATCGACGCAGCGCTTGAGGACTTCGGCGCGGGCCTTCTCGTCGATGAACGGGGCGGGCGCTTCTTCCAGTACCTTCTGGTGACGGCGTTGCAGCGAGCAGTCGCGGTCGTAGAGGTGGATGGCGTTGCCCTGGCCGTCGGACAGTATCTGGACTTCCACGTGGCGCGGGTTGCCGAGGAATTTCTCGAGGTAGACCATCGAATTGCCGAAGGCTGCGCCGGCTTCGGTGCGGGTCAGCTTGGCCGACTTGATCAGGTCTTCTTCCTGGTGGACCACGCGCATGCCGCGGCCACCGCCGCCACCGGCGGCCTTGATGATGACCGGGTAGCCGACTTCGCGGGCGATGCGCAGGGCTTCCTGTTCGTCTTCGGGCAGCGGGCCGTCGGAACCGGGAACGGTGGGGACGCCGGCTTTCTTCATGGCGTCCTTGGCCGAGACCTTGTCACCCATCAGGCGAATGGTGTCGGCTTTCGGGCCGATGAAGACGAAGCCCGAATTCTCGACCTGTTCGGCGAAATCGGCATTCTCCGCCAGGAAGCCGTAGCCGGGGTGGATTGCCGTGGCGCCGGTCACTTCCGCAGCGGCGATGATCGCCGGGATATGCAGATAGGAGTTGGTCGCCAGCGCCGGGCCGATGCAGACGGATTCGTCGGCCAGGGACAGGTGCATCAGCTCACGGTCGGCGGTGGAGTGCACCGCGACGGTCTTGATGCCCAGTTCCTTGCAGGCACGCAGGACGCGAAGGGCGATCTCGCCGCGGTTGGCGATCAGTACTTTTTCCAACATCGCAGGCTCTCCGCAGTTCAAACGATGGTGAACAGCGGCTGGTCGTATTCGACCGGCTGACCATTCTCCACCAGGATGGATTCGATGGTGCCGCTGACTTCGGCCTCGATGTGGTTCATCATTTTCATCGCTTCGACGATGCACAGGATGTCGCCTTTCTTCACGGTCTGGCCGACTTCGACGAAGTTGGCGGACTCAGGCGAGGGCGCACGGTAGAAGGTGCCGACCATCGGCGAGCGGACCACGTTGCCGTTCAGTTTCGGTGCGGCCGGGGCGGCGTCGGCGGCGATGGGCGCAGCGGCTGCGACCGGAGCGGGGGCGGCCGGGGCCGGGGCATAGATCGGTTGCTGGGCATAGGCCGGTTGCTTGCTGTGGCGGCTGATGCGTACGGACTCTTCGCCCTCGTGGATCTCCAGTTCGTCGATGCCGGACTCTTCCAGCAGTTCGATCAGTTTCTTGACTTTGCGAATATCCATGAAGCAGTGACTCCCAGGTGAGTGCTATAGGTTTGCGCTGGCTTCCTCAGGAAGCAGCGAGTTGTTCCAGGGCGGCTTCCAGTGCCAGGCGGTAACCGCTGGCGCCAAGACCGCAGATCACCCCTACCGCCACGTCGGAGAAGTAGGAGTGATGACGGAAAGATTCACGCTTGTGCACGTTCGACAGGTGCACTTCGATGAATGGGATGCTCACGGCCAGCAATGCGTCACGTAATGCGACGCTGGTGTGCGTGAAGGCGGCCGGGTTGATCAGGATGAAGTCGACGCCTTCGCCATGCGCGGCGTGGATGCGATCGATCAGCTCGTGCTCGGCGTTCGATTGCAGGCAGACCAGTCGATGCCCGGCGTCGGCGGCGCGCCGTTGCAGATCCTGGTCGATCCGTTCGAGGCTGGTGGCGCCATAGACACCCGGCTCGCGGACGCCGAGCATATTCAGGTTGGGGCCATGCAGAACCAGGATCGTGGCCATGGGTATTCCTTGTTGTTCTGTCGCGGCGCTTGCGGAGCGTCGCCGGAAAAAAGATGGAAACTATGCCCGAAGGCTGTGCTGACTGTCCAGTCAAGCCGTGTTCGCGGTAAATGTCCGCATTATGGCTGGAGATGGCAGCAGACCCTCGCAGCGTAACAGCCTCAGGCCCGGCAGGCTGCTAGAGGCGCTGCCCGGCCAGGTTCAGGCGCTCGACGAAGCCGGGCCGGTCTATTTCGCCGACCACGCGGGCTTCGACGATTTCCCTGCCCTGGCGGTCGAAGAACAGCAGGGCCGGTGGCCCGAACAGCTTGTGGCGATCCAGCAGGGCGCGCTGCGCGGCGTTGCTTGCGGTGATATCGAAGCGGATCAGGCGATAGTCCTGCAACCGTTCGACCACCTCGGGGGCATTCAGCACTTCACGCTCTATCACCTTGCAACTGATGCACCAGTCCGCATACCAGTCCAGCAGCAGTGGCTGGCCCGAGTTGCGTGCGGCTTCCAGTTGGGCGTCAAGGCCGGCGGGGGTGGAAACTTCATGCCAGCTCTGCTGGCCACCGGCGAGGACGGCTGCTCGTGGCAAGGGGCGCAACGGGTCGGAGCCGCCCTGAAGGGCGCCGGTCCAGGCCGCCAGGGCATAGGCCAGCAACACCAGCCCGAGCAACTGCGCCAGTTTCTGCCGGGGTGTCTTCGGGGTCAGCTCCAGGGTGCCGAGGAACAGCGCCGTGCCGGCCGCCAGCAGCCCCCAGAGCGCCAGGGCCAGTGGCCCGGGCAGCACCCGTTCGAGCATCCAGACGGCGACGGCCAGCAACAATACGCCGAAGGCGTTGCGTACCGTGACCATCCAGGCGCCGCTTTTCGGCAGCAGGGTGCCGCCGCCGGTGGCGAACAGGATCAGTGGCGCGCCCATGCCCAGGCCGAGGGCGAAGAGTTTCAGCCCGCCACCCCAGGCGTCGCCACTGGCGCTGATATAGAGCAGCGCCCCGGCCAGGGGGGCGGAGACGCAGGGCGATACCAGCAGGCTGGACAGGCTGCCGAGCAGTGCCGCGCCGAAGAAGGAGCCGCCCCTGGCATTGCCGGCCAGTCTGTCCAGCCTGCCGCTTAGGGCCTGCGGCAGGCGCAGTTCGAACAGGCCGAACATGGCCAGGGCGAACAGCGCGAAGAACAGCGCGAATGGCACCAGCACCCATGGTGATTGCAGGCGTGCCTGCAGGTTCAGTTCGGCGCCGAACAATCCCATCAATGCGCCCAGTACGGCGAAGCCGCCGGCCATGGGCAATACATAGGCCAGGGCCAGCAGGAAACTGCGCAGCCCGCCGTTCCGGCCGTGCAGGACCACAGCCGAGAGGATCGGCAGCATCGGCAGTACGCATGGGGTGAAGGTCAGGCCCAGCCCGGCGAGGAAGAACAGTGCCAGCGATGTCCAGGAGACTCCCGGCTCTGCCGCATTCGCGCCGCTGCCCGCGCTGTCGTCCGGCGCATTTCCTGTGAGTTGCAGGGTTTCGGTTTCCGGCGGGTAGCACAGCCCCTTGTCGGCACAGCCCTGATAGGAAACCTGGAGCGCCACTGGGCGGTTTTCGGGATTCTCGAAGGGAATGATGATATCCGTGATGCCGTAGTAGACCTCGACTTCGCCGAAGTACTCGTCGACCTTGGGCTGGGCCTCGGGCAAACGTGGCTGGCCGAGGCTGACGGCGGCGTCGCTGCTCTTGAATTGCAGCCGGTGGCGGTACAGGTAGTAACCCGGCGCATTGGTGAAACGCAGCCGCGCCTGGCCTTCCTCGACGCTGACCAGGCTCAGGCGGAAGGCTTCGCGTACCGGCAGGAAATCCGCGCTATTGTTCAGCGGGGCGCCCAGGGACGGGCTGGGGCGATTATCGAACAGGCCCGCCGCGCCGGCGGGCAGGATGAACAGCAGTAGCCACAGGCTCAGCAGTCTGCGCATGGGAATCTCACCGTTGATGATGGCTACATGATAACCAAGCCTGCGGCGGGCTGCGCGGTTTCAACTGTCGCGCTGCGGCAGGCTTTGCAACCAGATACTGCCATCATGCTCGATACAGGGATGTTGTCGCAGGAAATCGCCGCTGCAGGGGCCGGCAACGCACTCGCCGCTTTCGATCAGGAACAGTGCGCCGTGGTGGGCGCACTGGATCATGCTGGCGCTCTGGTCGAGAAAGCGCCCGGCCTGCCAATCGAGACGCACACCCCGGTGCGGGCAGTGGTTTTCATAGACATGGGCCAGGCCATGCTGACGTATCGCCATGAGTGCCAGGCCGTTCACCGTAAAGCTTCGGCTCTGGCCTTCCGGCAGTTCCGTCGAATGGCAGAGTGGGATCATGCGTTGACTTCCTGGGAGGCGGGCCGTGAATTATCCCGTGGCGGGCAGGGTTGATCCAGCCGCACCCTGCACTCGAAGGGCCGTGAGGAGCGGGCTGAACGAAGAGTACCGTCCATGCCCGAGAGTGCCCACGGATTTTCTCCAGCCTCCAGCGCTTTTATGGAAGCATCTTGGCGCGAGGTGCCCGATGGTGTGCTTACCCTGGTTTCATTAAAACTGCGGCACAATCGGTTGACTTTTAAATGCTAGTAATAATCAACTGTGCGGATGATGAAGCCTGGAGCGATAGATGGTGCGTATACGAGCCTTTTGCTGTGGAGTGGGACTGTCATTGCTGGCGCAGGCTGCCCTGGCCCAGTCGGAATCGCCGCAACGCTGGGTCAGCGCCGGCGGGGCGATCAGTGAGTGGGTGGTGGCCCTGGGGGCGGAGCAGCGCCTGGTCGGCGTCGACAGTACCAGCCAGCAACCGTCGTCACTGAGGGAGCTGCCCAGTATCGGCTATCAGCGCCAGTTGGCGGCGGAGGGGATTCTCGCCCTGCGCCCCGACCTGTTGGTGGGGAGCGAGGAAATGGGGCCGCCGCCGGTGCTGGAACAACTCGGGGCCGCAGGCGTACGGATCGAGCGTCTGTCCGCCGCCGGTGACCTGACTGCACTGCAAGGCAATGTGCGGCGCCTGGGTGAATTGCTGGGCGAGCCCGAGCGTGCCGAGGCCGTGCTGGCCGATCTGGACGCCAGGCTGGCGCGTCAGGCGCATTGGCTACGGGAAGCGCAGCGCAGCCAGGCGGTGCCGGGCGTGCTGCTGCTGGTCGGGCAGGGCGGCGGCAATCTGCTGGTGGCAGGCTCAGGCACTTCGGCGGACTGGCTGCTGGAGCATTCCGGTGGGCACAATCTGGCCAGCCATCCCGGCTACAAGGCGTTTTCCAGCGAAGCGCTGGCGGCGCTGAATCCGGAAGTGCTGCTGGTGACCGACCGCAGCCTGCGCGGAGTCGAAGTGCTCAAGGCGGTGCTGGCGCAGAACCCCGGGCTGGCCGCCAGCCGGGCGGTGCGCGAGGAGCGCGTACTGGTGATCGACCCGACCCTGCTGGTCGGCGGGCTCGGACCGCGAACCCTGGAAACCCTGGCAAGCTGGTCGGCGGCCTTCTATCCGCAACAGCCGCCACTGGCTGACGGGGCGCCATGACCCGCCTGCTTTCCCCCCGGACCCTCTTTTGTGCGTTGATCGGCCTCTTGCTGGCGGCGCTGTGGCTATCGCTGGCGCTCGGGCCAGTCAGCCTGCCGCTGGGCGATACCCTGCGGGCGGCCTTGCGCATCGTCGGCCTGCCGATTGCCCCGCAGGGGCTGGAGCAGGCGGAACTGATCCTGGGGCAGATTCGCCTGCCGCGTACTTTGCTGGGGCTGGCGGTCGGTGCCGTGCTGGCGCTGTCCGGGGTGGCGATGCAGGGGCTGTTCCGCAACCCGCTGGCCGATCCCGGGTTGATCGGGGTTTCCAGCGGCGCCGCGCTGGGCGCGGCCTTCGCTATCGTCGGCGGTTCGTTGTTCGGCGGCATTCCCGCGGCGCTGGAGCCTTATCTGCTGTCCGCCTGTGCCTTCGCTGGGGGGCTTGGGGTGACCGCGCTGGTCTATCGCCTCGGCCGCCGCGACGGCCAGACCCATGTGGCGACCATGCTGCTGGCGGGGATCGCGTTGACCGCGCTGGCCGGGGCGGCGATCGGGTTGTTCACCTACCTGGCCGACGATGCCACGCTGCGCACCCTGACCTTCTGGAACCTGGGCAGCCTGAACGGTGCCAGCTATGCCCGTCTCTGGCCGCTGTTGCTGGTCACCCTCGGCGTGTCGCTGTGGCTACCACGCCGGGCGAAGGCGCTGAATGCCCTGTTGCTGGGGGAGTCGGAGGCCCGTCACCTGGGGTTCGAGGTGGAGCGCGTCAAGCGTGAGCTGGTGTTCTGTACGGCGCTGGGCGTCGGCGCTGCGGTCGCGGCGGCAGGCATGATCGGTTTCATCGGCCTGGTGGTACCGCACCTGGTACGGCTGCTGGTGGGGCCGGATCATCGGGTATTGCTGCCGGCCTCGGCCCTGGCCGGCGCCAGCCTGCTGCTGCTGGCCGATCTGCTGGCGCGGCTGGCCCTGGCTCCCGCCGAACTGCCGATCGGTATCGTCACGGCCCTGATCGGCGCGCCGTTTTTCCTGTTCCTATTGCTCAAGGGGCGCGCCTGATGCTGAGAGTCGAAGGGCTGGGGGTCCGGCGCGGTGCCGAGGCGGTGCTGAGCGGCGTCGACTTTTGCCTGTCGAGCGGGGAGGTATTGGGTGTCCTCGGCCCCAACGGGGCCGGTAAAAGCACCTTGCTAGGTGCGCTCTGCGGGGAGTTGCCGGCCAGTGAGGGAAGCGTGTCGCTGGCTGGCCGAGCGCTGGATGACTGGCACGGCCCGGAGCGGGCGCGGCGCCTGGCGGTGCTGCCGCAGATATCGACGTTGAATTTCGCTTTCCGTGTGCATGAGGTAGTCGAGATGGGACGGCTGCCCCACGCCACCGGCAGGCACATCGACCAGCAGGCGCTGCTGGAGGCGCTGGATGCCGCGGATGCCGCGCACCTGGCCGAGCGCAACTACCTGACGCTGTCCGGTGGGGAACGGCAGCGCGTGCACCTTGCCCGGGTGCTGGCACAGCTCTGGCCGGCAGGAGAGGGCAGCGTGCTGTTGCTCGATGAGCCGACCTCCATGCTCGACCCCCTGCACCAGCACAGCACCCTGGGGGCTGTGCGGGCGTTCTCGCGCAGTGGCGGGGCGGTACTGGTCATCCTGCATGACCTGAACCTGGCGGCGCGCTATTGCGACCGACTGTTGCTACTGGCCAGCGGCGGCGTGCATGTCGCGGGTACGCCCGAGGAGGTCTTGCGGCCCGCTCCGCTGAAGGCGGTGTTCGGCCTGGATGTCCTGGTCCAGCGCCATCCCGAGCGGGGCCACCCGCTTGTCATCGCACGTTAGGGGGTTAGCCATGCGCTGTGTGCCGTTGTTTTTACTGCTGCTGCTTTCGGCCTGCCAGGCGAACCTGCCCGCGTTGCCCGAGTGGCAGAGCCCGTTGGGACGCGAGCATGCCGACCTGGGGCGCATTCGCGATCTGCGTAGCGGCGAGTGGTTGGCGCCCGCCCAGTTGCTCGAGCGCCTGGCGGCGGCCCCGCGGGTGCTGGTCGGCGAGCAGCATGACAATCCGGACCATCATGCGCTGCAGGTCTGGCTGCTACAGGCCCTGGCGACGCGCAGGGAGCAGGGCGCTCTGTTGCTGGAGATGCTGACGCCCGACCAGCAGGGCGCGGTGGACGCGGTCAAGGCGCGGCTGGCCAGCGGCCAGGCGGTGACGGACCTGCAGGGCGAACTGGCCTGGGCCAGGGGCTGGGACTGGGCGCTGTACGGGCCCCTGGTTCGCCATGCGCTGCGGCAGCCCTACCCATTGCTGGCGGCCAATCTGGAGCATGGCGAGATGATGCGCATCTACCAGGAGCAACCGCCGCTGGCCGGCAGCGCATCGACGGCGGCGCCCGTTCGCCAGGCCCTGTTGCGGCAGGTCCGCGAGGCACACTGCGGGCTGTTGCCGGAAAGCCGGATGCCGGCGATGCTGGCCATCCAGCAGCAACGTGACCGGCGCATGGCCGAGGCGCTGCTGGCGGCGCCGCTTCCCGCGCTGCTGTTCGCCGGGGCCTATCATGTCCGCCGCGACCTGGGGGTGCCGTTGCATCTGCGGGATCTTGGCGGCGAGGCGGGTACCCAGGTGCTGATCCTGGCGGAGGTCGGCAAGCGCGTGACGGCTAACCAGGCCGATTTCGTCTGGTACAGCGCGGCGCTGCCGGCGCAGGATCACTGTGAGAAGCTGCGGCAGGAGCCGGCGCGCTAGGGCCTGTTGCCGTTTCGGCGCAAGCCGCGTTGTCGCGAGCGAGAAATTCCTCCCGGTCAGGCCGCGCCCGTTGCCGACGGGCTTGCGGCATTCACTCCATCCCTGGGTTTGCGCAGGACGCAGGCAATGGCCACGGCTGTCACCGCGTGCTGCCGGGTATTCGTGCCGCTGGCGCGTCAGGGCTCCAGGCCGATCCCGCGCAATATCACCGCGGTGATGGTCTGCACTGCCTGCTCGAACTGCTGGTCGGAGAGCGGCTGATGGCCGTTCAGCGCGGTGACCTGGTAATCGAAGTCGGCGTAGTGCTGGGTCGAGGCCCAGATCATGTAGAGCAGCGCCGAAGGCTCCACCGGGCGGATGCGTTTTTCCTCCACCCACTGGCGGATCTTGTTTTCCTTGAACTTGGCACCGGCGAACAGGTGCTCGTCGAGGATGTCGCGGAATAGCGGCGCACCGTGCATGATCTCGTTGGCCCAGAGCTTGGAGCCGTGTGGGCGGGTGCGCGAGTGGGTCATCTTTTCACGGATATAGCTGGTCAGCACCACCCGTGGATCGTCGAAGTGCACG
Source organism: Stutzerimonas kirkiae (assembly GCF_004327335.1). Taxonomy (GTDB): domain Bacteria; phylum Pseudomonadota; class Gammaproteobacteria; order Pseudomonadales; family Pseudomonadaceae; genus Stutzerimonas; species Stutzerimonas kirkiae. Next base: position 84,790 of record NZ_QJUO01000012.1, read on the forward strand.
AAGCAGGCGCCCTCCCGCTCCCAGACGCTGAGCAGGTTGACCAGCACTTCACGGTACAACTCGTCCTTGGTGCTGAAGTAATAGTGCAGGTTGGAGCGCGGCAGGTCGGCATGCCTGGCGATGTCGGCCATCGACGTGCCGGCATGGCCCTGTTCGGCGAAGACCTTTTCGGCGGCCAGGAGGATTTTCTCGACGTTTTTGCGGCGAATGTTGATCTTGTGGTTTGTCATTCCATCCCCAGGCTTGGTTCCATGGACCAAGACTAACCGAAACATCGGTCGAATTCAGTACCACCGGCAGCCTGCCAATACCGTGCCGCCTCATTCGTGAGGATTGCGGTTTCTCAGGCTTTTTCTGTCAGACGGCGCCGCTAGTGGCTGTGCGGATGCCTGGTGGCGGGGGGCCTTCGCGCCCCAGGGATGGCGGCGAAGGGCTACAGGGAGGTATTCACGCGTACCCCATTCCGCCACCTGGCATTCGCACCGATACGATGACTCCGAGGTCACGCAGTACGCTTCATCGCCAGATACCCCTTTGCCAATCCGCTATCAACGAGCCAGAGCACGATCACCCAGCCTGTAGGCCCGTCTGCCGTGCGCGGGGTGCTCCACCGCTCATGCCTGCTGCGCCAGCCGGGCCTGCCAGGCGTGGGCATTGGCGAGCAGGCGCTGTTCGTCCTGGCGCAGCAAACGCCCGTCATCGAGCAATTGTTCGCCGGCGACCCACAGGTGTCTTACGCAGTCGCGGCCACTGGCGTAGATCAACTGCGAAACCGGGTCGTAGAGCGGCTGCTGGGCGAGGCCGGAGAGGTCGAAGGCGACCAGGTCGGCAGCCTTGCCGACTTCCAGCGAGCCGGTTTGCTCAGCCATGCCCAGCGCCCGCGCACCGTTCAGGGTGGCCATGCGCAGCGCGTTGTGGGCGTTCAGCGCGGTGGCCGAGCCGGCCACCGCCTTGGCCAGCAGTGCCGCGGTGCGGGTTTCGCCGAGCAGGTCGAGGTCGTTGTTGCTCGCCGCGCCATCGGTGCCGACGGCGATATTGATGCCAGCTTGCCAGAGTTTCTCCACCGGGCAGAAACCGCTGGCCAGCTTGAGGTTGGATTCGGGGCAATGCAGCACGTGGGTGCCGCTGTCCCGCAGCAGGTCGATGTCGCTGTCGTCGATCTGCGTCATGTGCACCGCCTGAAAGTGCGGCCCGAGCAACCCGAGCCGCGCCAGTCGTGACAGTGGCCGTTCCCCGCCGGCCTGCACGGCGGCGGCGACTTCGTCGGCGGTTTCATGCACGTGCATCTGGATGCCCGCGCCGTATTCGCGGGCCAGGTCGCGCACCCGCAGCAGGCTGGCGTCGCCGACCGTATAGGGCGCGTGCGGGCCGAACGCCATGCGCAGGCGCGGGTGCCCGCGCAGTTTCTCGAACAGTGGCAGGCCGTCGCGCAGCACTGCTTCGCTATCCGCCGCTCCGGGGATCGGGAAGTCCAGTATCGGCAGGGTGATCTGCGCCCGCACACCGGTTTTCTCCACCAACTCGGCGACCACCTGCGGGTAGAAATACATGTCGGAGAAGCAGCTCACTCCGCTCTTGATCTGTTCGGCGATGGCCAGGGCGGTGCCGTCGTGGACGAACGCCTGGTCGACCCAGCGCCTTTCCGCCGGCCAGATATGCTGTTCCAGCCAGGTCATCAGCGGCAGGTCATCGGCCATGCCGCGCAGCAGGCTCATCGCCGCGTGACCGTGGGTATTCACCAGTCCCGGGGCCAGCAACATGCCTGTCAGTTCGCGTAGCTCCCGGGTGGGGCTTTGCAGCAATCGCTCACGCGGTGCGATCAGTGCGATGCGCCCGTCGCGGATGCCCAGGCCGTGGCCTTCGAGGACCACGCCGGCGGGTTCGACCGGCACCAGCCAAGTGGGTAGCAGAATCAGGTCGAGCGGGGTTCCGGCGGTCATCGGGCAGGCTCCTGGCTACGGAATATTTCCGCGTACAGCGGCCAGTGGTCGGATACGCCGTCGTCATGCTCGCCGCCTGCGAAACGTGCCGGCGAGCCCCATTTGTTCACCTGGTAGCGGTGCTTGTGCGCCAGGCGGATGCTCGCCGTATCGACTTGCCAGCCGTTGAAGCCGTCGTCGAGCATTTCCCGGGGGAACAGGAAAATGTCGAAGAACGACCATTGGCGCAGTGCGTGGTAGTAGTAGCTGCCTTTGCAGCCGGCGCAGCCGATCAGGTGCGAGACGCTCCAGTCGCGGGCCAGGCCCTGGGCGATATAGCCGTGTTGCAGCTCTTCGCCGGCGTTGATATTGAAGTCGCCGCCGACGATCGGCAGCACGTCGGCCGGCAGTCGGCTTTTCAACTCGGCGAGGTACTCGACCGCCTGGCGCCGCAGGTAGCCGGGGCCGCCACCGGAGGGCAGGTGTACGGCGAATACCGAGGCTTTCTGGCCGTCCGGCAGCAGCAGGCGCACTTCGAGAATACCGCGTGTCTTGCCGGTCTTCTGTTGCGGGTCGCCGCCTTCGGCACGGTATGGCACCTGGTGCAGGATGGGGGCGTCCCACTGAGGCAGGCGACTGAGCACGGCGTTGTCGATACCTCGTTCGTCCCAGCCTTCGAGCAGCACCCGGGTCTGGTAGCCGGCCTGGTCCAGGCGGGCGTTCAACTGCTCGACCACGTCGAGGTTTTCCACTTCCTGCAGCAGCAGGATGTCCGGTCCGCGGCCATGCCCGACCTGGCCGATCACCGCGCTCAGGCGCTCCAGCTTCTCGGCCAGCAACGCGTCGTTCCAGTCATTCTGCCGGCATTCCTGGCGCCACTGCGGGACGCTGATCCTGTCACAGGCGGCCAGGTAGTCGGGATTGGCCAGCTTGACGCTGAGCGGCAGGTAGGTGAAGTCGTCCTTGCCCTGGTCGTGGGCGGTGTCGAACAGGTTCTCGACATTGTAGGTCATCAGTGACACGCGCAACTCGCCGGGTTGCGGGGCCGTGGAGGAAAGGCAGCCCGCGAGGGCGAGGATGGTCAGCAATAGCAGGGCGAGCGGACGTAGAGGGTTCATGGGGAATCACTTCCAACGGGCAAAGGAATGACCACCGGCCAGCCCGGACAGACGCTGGCCGGCTGTACACAACGGGGTCAGCGGGCCGGCTGGCCGGCCGTCAGGGCCTGGTCGAGCAGGCGCGCCAGGCGGGCGGCGGCCAGTTCGACGCGCTGCTCGGCGAGCGGGACGAATTTCTTCATGTAGCGGGCGTCGATGGTGTCGTTACCGCGCTTGGTATTCTCGTTCATCAATTTGTCACCACGGCTGTATTCCTTGCCGGTGCGGTTGTACTCCAGGTTTTTCGCCGCGTAGTCGATGCCGCCGTCGTCATTGTCGTCGTATTGCCGGGTCGGCAGCTTGCGGGTGCTGACTGCCTTGGGGTAGATGTCGGCGTCGCGGACGATCCGGCAGGATTCCTGCGACCACTCCGCGGGGCTGGCCGCGCCCGCCGCGGGCAGATCCTTGTGCAGCTTGTCGGCGTAGGCGCCGATGTCCAGTTTCGCGGTGGAGAGCAGGAAGTCGTCCCATACCTGGCGCAGGTTGTAGTTGCGGTTGCCGGCGCGCACCGGGAACCCTTCCCCGCCCTGATCGTCCTTGAAGCTGTTGTTCAATGGCGAGTGGATGTCGGCGACATGTTGCAGCAGGAACAGCAACGCCATCAGCCGTGCCTGGTCCGGCGCCTCGGGGTCGGCCAGGGTGGCCTGGTTGCGCTCGATGGCGGCGACCGTGCAGACCCCGCCCGGGCAGTCGCGCGGCGGCTGGTACTGGCAGTCGTCGGCCTGGTAGGGCACCCGTCGTTCATCGCGGGTCTTCTCCCATAGCTCCCTGGTCTGCGGGTTCTTGTCCAGGTTGCCGGCCCAGTTGGCCACCGTCGCCAATTCGCTCTGCTTGATCAGCCCGAGCAGGCGTGTGGCTTCGGCCCTGGCCTGTGGCGCGAGCTGGCGCTGTGTCAGTTCGGCGACCAGGGCGGTGCCCTGCTGGCCCCAGGCCATGGCTTCGCCGGCCCACAGGCCGACGACCAGCAGCAGGCCGGTATGCAAGGATGTGTTCGCTTTCATTGCTCTGATTCTCCTTTTGCGTGGCGCTGGCTGGCGCCGCCGTGGGTCATGGTGTGGTGAGCAGGGCGTCGAGGGTCAGGCGCAGCATGTCGTGGAAGTCATCCTGGCGTTGCTGCGCGGAGAGTTTTTCGCCGGTGAGGATATGGTCGCTGACGGTCAGCACGGTCAGGGCCTGCTTGCCCAGTTCGGCGGCGACGCCGTAGAGCCCGGCCGCTTCCATCTCCACGGCGAGGATGCCCATTTTCTGCATGCGTTCGAACAGCGCCGGGTCCGGCTCGTAGAACAGGTCGGCAGAGAATACGTTGCCCACATGCAGCTTCTGGCCACGTGCATCGGCGGTCCGCACCACGCGCTCGAGCAGGCGGTAATCAGCGATCGCGGCAAAGTCGAAGCCGCCCAGGCGCTTGCGGTTCACCATCGAGTCGGTGCTCGCGCCCATGCCGATCACCAGTTCGCCCAGCCTGACGTGCGGCTGGGTGGCGCCACAACTGCCGACGCGGACGATGCGCTCGACGCCGAACTGGCTGAACAGTTCGTGGGCATATATCGACAGTGACGGGATACCCATTCCGGAGCCCATCACCGAGACCGGCCGGCCTTGGTAGAGGCCGCTGTAGCCGAGCATGTTGCGCACTCCGTTGACCTGCCTGACGTCGCTGAGGTAGGTGTCGGCGAGCATCTTCGCGCGCAGTGGGTCGCCGGGCATCAGCACGGTTTCGGCGAAGTCGCCCATCTGGGCGGCGATGTGTGGAGTCGGCATGTCAGGCATCTCCGGTGGAGGCAGTGGAAAGAAAAGACCGCCCATGGGAGCACGGCGGCAGCCCGAAGAAATCGGCCAGGGTCTGGCCGATATCGGCAAAGGTTTCCCGTTCGCCGAGGCTGCCGGCGCGCACGCCGTTGCCCCACGCGAGTACGGGGATATGTTCGCGAGTGTGGTCACTGCCCGCTGCACTGGGGTCGCAGCCGTGGTCGGCGGCGAGCAGCAGCAGGTCGCCTGGCCGCATCTGCGCCAGCAGCTCCGGCAGGCGCCGGTCGAAGGCCTCCAGCGCGGCGGCATAGCCGGCGATGTCGCGGCGGTGGCCATAGAGCATGTCGAAGTCGACGAAGTTGCTGAACACCAGGGTGTTGGTTGGGGCATCGCGCAAGGCCTGCAGGGTGGCGTCGAACAGCGCCTCGTTGCCGTTGGCCTTGTACAGGCGGCTGATGCCCTGGTGGGCGAAGATGTCGCCGATCTTGCCTACCGCATGGACCTGGCCGCCGCTGGCGCAGAGGCGTTCGAGCAGGGTCGGTGCGGGTGGCGGCACGGCGTAGTCGCGGCGGTTGCCGGTACGCGCGTAGGTCGCCGGGCCGTCACCGAGGAATGGCCGGGCGATGACCCGGCCGATGTTGTAGGGGTCGCACAGCTCACGGGCCAGTTCGCATAGCGCCAGCAACCGCTCGAGGCCGAAATGCTCCTCGTGGGCGGCGATCTGCAGCACGCTGTCGGCGGAGGTATAGAGGATCGGCTTGCCGCTGCGCACGTGCTCGTCGCCCAGTTGCTCGATGATGGTGGTGCCCGAGGCGTGGCAATTGCCGAGGATGCCCGGCAGGCCCCCGCGTTTTATCAGGCTGTCGAGCAATTCGGCTGGGAAGCTGTTCTCACGGTCGGCGAAATAGCCCCAGTCGAACAGTACCGGCACGCCGGCCATTTCCCAGTGGCCGGATGGCGTGTCCTTGCCGCTGGACAGCTCGCGGGCATAGCCGTAGGCGCCTTCGACCTTTATCCCGGCCTGGAAGCCCGGCGGGAACTCGCCGCCGCTGAGCGCCGCGGCATGGCCGAGGCCCAGCCGCGCCAGGTTGGGCAGGGCCAACGGCCCCTGGCGCGAGGCCGTATCGGCGGCACCGTGGGCACAGGCCTGGGCGATATGCAGCAGGGTGTTGGCTCCGGCATCGCCAAAGCGTCCGGCATCGGCGCTGGCGCCGATGCCGAAGGAATCGAGGACCAATAGCAGGGCGCGTTTCATCAGGCCTCCAGGCACAGGTGGGAGATCAGTTGGCGGGTGTCCTGCGCTGCGTTGGCCACCCGGTAGGCGTTCAGCAGTGCGGCGGCGGCCTGCTCGGCCTGTTGCCGGGTGCGGGCGTGTACCTGTGCCAGCGGGCGATCGGGGCCGACGCGTTCGCCGGGGAAGGCCAGCCCGCTCAGCCCCACCGCGGTGTCGATGCCGTCCTGTGGCCGCCGCCGGCCACCGCCCAGGGCGACGACCGCGAGGCCCACCGCGCGGGTGTCGATGCTTTGCACCAGCCCTTCCCGCGGCGCCTGCACCGGTATCACCACCGGTGCCTGTGGCAGATAGTCCTGTGGTCGTTCGACCAGATCGCCCGGGCCACCGAGGGCACTGACCATTTGGCTGAAGCGCTGCAGTGCGGCGCCACTGGCCCAGGCCTCGAGCAGGCGCTCACGGGCCTGTTCGGCGCTGCTGGCGAGGCCGGCGCAGAGTAATGTCTGCTCGGCCAGCGCCAGGGTCACGTCCCACAGCCGCTGGCTGCGCACTTCGCCACGCAGCAGGGCGATGGCTTCCTCCACTTCCAGGGCGTTGCCCGCCGAGCGCGCCAGCGGCTGGCTCATGTCGGTGATCAGCGCACGGGTGCGCACGCCGGCGCCGTTGGCCACCGCGACGATGCTTTCGGCCAGCGCCAGGGCATCCTCGTCATGGGCCATGAAGGCGCCGTTGCCTACCTTGACGTCGATCATCAGTACATCGAGGCCGGCCGCCAGCTTCTTGCTGAGGATCGAGGCGACGATCAGGTCGATCGACTCCACCGTGGCGGTGACATCGCGGATCGCATAGAGGCGCTTGTCGGCTGGGGCGAGGTCGCTGGTCTGGCCGATGATCGCGCAACCGACCTCGGCCACCACCTGGTACAAGCGCTCCAGGCTCGGCTGGCTGTCGTAGCCGGGAATGCTGTCGAGTTTGTCCAGGGTGCCGCCGGTATGGCCGAGGCCTCGCCCGGAAATCATCGGCACATAGCAGCCACAGGCCGCCAGCAGCGGTGCCAGCGGCAGGCTGACCAGGTCGCCGATGCCGCCGGTGGAGTGCTTGTCGACCACCGGCCCGGGCAGTTTCCAGCTCAGTACCCGGCCGGAATCGCGCATGGCGGTCGCCAGTGCGATACGTTCCTCGACATTCATGCCCTTGAGCAGCACGGCCATGGCGAACGCCGCGGCCTGCCCTTCGCTGATACTGCAATCGGTGATGCCGGCGATGAAGCGCTGGATGTCGCTTTCACTGAGTGCCTTGCCGTCGCGTTTGCGACGGATCGCTTCCTGTGGCAGCCAGTCCATCAGTAGCCTCCTTGCGTCGGCGCGAGCGGCTCGTGGCCCGCCTTGCGCAGCAGGTCGTCGAGCAGGCTGGAGGCACCGAAGCGCAGGTGCCGGGGGCCGACCCACTGGCTGCCGAGCAGGCGCTCGGCCAGCCACAGGTAGACCAGCGCCTGGGCCAGCGTGGCCATGCCTCCGGCCGGCTTGAAGCCGACTGTGGCATCGCTGTCGGCAATGCAGGCGAGCATGATTTGCGCCGCCTCGGCGGTGGCGTTGACCTTGACCTTGCCGGTGCTGGTCTTGATGAAATCGGCGCCGGCGGCGATGGCATCCTGGCTGGCATTGCGGATCAGCACGGGGTCGTTCAACTCGCCGGTTTCGAGGATCACCTTGAGCAGCGCGCGCCCCTCGCAAAGGGCCTTGCAGGCGGCGACCAGGGTGAAGCCGCTGGCGGCATCGCCGGCCAGCAGCGCGCGATAGGGATAGACCACGTCGATCTCGCTGGCGCCGTCCTCCAGCGCCTGGCGGATTTCGGCCAGTACATCGGGCAGGTTCGCGGTGCCGGCGGGAAAGTTGCACACGGTGGCCACCGCAACGCCCTGGCCGCCGATCCGGTCGAGAGTGCGCCGCGCCAGGGCGACGAAGCGCGGGAATACACAGACGGCGGCGACCGGGCCGACCGCTGTCATGGCTTTATGGCAGAGCTGCACGATGCGCGCGTCATCATCGGTATCGTTCAGTGAAGTAAGGTCGAGCAGGGCGATTACCTTGCGAGCGAGCGTTTCATCGTTGTTTGTCATTGCGTGTTCACATGCATTCAGTAGGTTCGGATCAAAGAGAGACGAAGAGGCCGGCTATCGCCGCGCTCATGAGATTGGCCAGGGTTCCGGCGAGCACTGCCTTGAGACCCAGCCGCGCGAGGTCCTGGCGGCGGTTCGGCGCCATCACGCCCATGCCGCCGATGATGATGCCGATCGACGACAGGTTGGCGAAACCGCAGAGGGCGAAGGTGATGATCACCTGGCTGTGCGCCGACAGTACCTCCACACCCTGGGCCGCGGCCCGTACCGGGTCTATCATCGCCGCCATCTGTACATAGGCGACGAACTCGTTGAGCACCAGCTTCTGGCCGATCAGGCTGCCCGCCTGCACCGCTTCGCTCCAGGGGATGCCGAGCAGGAACGCCAGGGGCGCGAACAGATAGCCAAGGATGGCCTGCAGGCTCAGCCCGGGCAGGCCGAAGCAGCCGCCGAGCCAGCCGAGCAGGCCGTTGAGCAGTGCGATCAGGGCGATGAAGACCAGCAGCATGGCGCCGACGTTGAGCGCCAGTTGCAGGCCATTGGCGGTGCCGATGGCGGCGGCGTCGATGACGTTGACCGGCTTTTCGCGATCCTCGAACTCGGTGTGCTCGGCCGGGTCGTCATGCGGCTTTTCGGTTTCCGGGATCATCAGTTTGGCCATCAGCAGGCCGCCGGGCGCCGCCATGAAGCTGGCGGCGATCAGGTAGCGCATGTCGATGCCCAGCGAGGCATAGCCGAGCAGCACCGAGCCGGCCACCGAGGCCAGTCCGCAGACCACCACCGAGAACAGTTCGGACTCTGTCATGCGTGCCAGGAAAGGACGTATGACCAGCGGCGCCTCGGTGGTGCCGACGAAGATATTGGCCACCGACGACATGGTTTCCGTGCGGCTGGTGCCGAGCACGCGGCCCAGGCAGCCGCCGAACACGCGAATGATCAGGCCCATGACACCGATGTGGTAGAGCACCGCCATCAGGCCGCTGAAGAAGACGATCAGTGGCAGCACCTTGAGGGCGAAGATGAAACTCTGGTTGCCGAACAACTGGCCCATCAGGGCGCTATCGTTGAGGCCACCGAAGAGAAAGTCGATGCCTTGGTTGGCGTATACCTCCAGGTTGGACACCGCCGAGGACACCGACTCCATCGCACCCTGTCCCCAGGGCACATAGAGCGCGAAGGCGGCGAAACCGACCTGGAAGGCGAATGCACCGACGATTGTGCGCCAGTTGATCGCGTGCCGTGCGGATGACAGCGCGTAGGCGATCAGGAACAGAACGATGATGCCAAGAAAGGCCATGTTTCGATGACTCCCCACGGAAAGGAAAAACGCGGCAACCTTGTCACGGCTGGCCGCATGACATGTTCATAAGGAATCGAACGCCCCCGGCAGCAGTTGCTCCACCGTCCAGTCGCGGGCGGACTGCGGATCGTGGCCGACACAGAAAACCGGGCAGTCCCTGCCCAGCAGTTCGAGCATGACCTGGCGGCAGGCGCCGCAAGGCGAGATCACTGCGACTTTTGGTGCATACACCAGCATTGCCCTGAAGCTGCCAGGCGCCAGGCCCTGGCTGATGGCGCTGAACAGGGCCGTGCGTTCGGCACAGTTGGTCAGCCCGTAGGAGACGTTCTCCACATTGCAGCCACGGACCACTTCGCCGTTGCCGGTCATCAGGGCGGCGCCCACCGGGAAGTCCGAGTGGGGGCACCAGGCCTTGCCGGCCGCCTCGATGGCCTCCGGCAGCAATCGTTCGTACAACGCTTGCAACTCGTCGCTGCGCTTCATTGCGCCCCCTCCGACAGGCTCGCGCCGACTTTATGGATGCGCCCCCGGGCTTCCTCCGCTCCGGCCGGCGAGCCGGCCCGGTCGCGCTCCTGCAGATAGCCGACCAGCGCCTCCAGGTCGTTGAAACCGGTATCCAGGCGTTCGCCGGCGTTGGCCAACTGGCTGAAGTTGTCGCCACCCTCGGCCAGGAAGGAGTTGACCGTGACCCGGTAAGAGCCTTCGGCGCGCACCGGCAGACCCTCGATCATCAGGCTTTGCGGCACTATCTTGTGGCCGTGCGGGCGGCTGTCGTCCCATTGATAGCTCAGCGAAGAGGACGCTTGCAGCGGGTAGAAGCCCAGCCCGCCGCTCTGCCATTGCTGTTCGAGCAGTTCGCTCAACTGTGCGCCACTGAGGCTGAGGATGGTCAACGTATTGTTGAACGGCTGGATGCTGGCGAGCTGGCCATAGTTGGCCTGGTCTTGGCTATCCTCCAGCAGCAGGTCGGTACGCAGGCCACCCATGTTCATGAACGCCACCTGGGCACCCAGCGAGCGGGTGGCTGCCAACTGTGCATTGGCGATCAGCCTGCCCAGGGTCGATTCCCCTGCATCGTTCAGGGTCCGGTCGAAGGTGCGCGCACCCAGGCGAGCCACGGGCTGATCCAGCCGGGCTTGGCTGCGCTGCAGCAGCGTCCGTTGCAGTTCGGCGATTTCCGGCGAGGCGGCGGCGCTGTAGCGCTCGGGGTCGACCACCAGGTTGTGCGCCTGGACATCCAGCAACTGCCGCCGCCGAGGGTCGAGCGTCAACTTCAGGTGGGTAACCAGCCGGCCGTAGGAACTGCCCTGGGTGACCAGTCGTTCGCCGAGCCGGCACAGATAGCCCTGGTGGGTATGGCCGGTGATCACCACTTTGATCTGTGGATCGAGACGTTCGACCACCTCGACGACATCGCCGCTCAGTTGGCTGCAATCGGGTTTGTCGAAGGCTTCGGGGGTTTCGCCGCCCTGGTGGATAATGGCGATGACGGCATCGACGCCCTGTTCGCGCAGCTCCGGCAATTGAGCATTGATCGCGTCGGCTTCGTCGATCGTGTACAGGCCCTGCATGCTCGTGCCGCTGACGGTGCTGTCGAGCTCTTCGAGCACCGCGCCGACGAAGGCGACCTTCGCCCCGCGCACCTGTTCGATGCGGTAGGCCGGGAACAGGCTCGTGCCGCTGGCCTTGTCCATCAGGTTGGCGGCGATGTAGGAAAACTTCGAGCCCTGGTAGTGTTCGTCGAGCTGGCAGGCCCGCTCCGGGCGCGGCGAATCACAGCCGCCCTCAAGCTGGCGCAGCAACTCGCCCTTGCCATGGTCGAGCTCATGGTTGCCGACCGTACTGAACCTGAGCCCCAGCAGCCCCAGCGCCTTCAGGCTGGGTTCATCGGCCCACATGGCGGAAAGCGGCGGGCTGCCACCGACCATGTCGCCCGCGCCGACCAGCAGCAGCTCGGGGTCGTCCCGGCGCAGTTCGCCGAGCAGGCCGCTGAGCGCTTCGATACCGCCGGCCTTGAGCGTCACTTCGCCGCCCGGGGCCTGCGGATCGGGGTAGCTGAACGGGCTGCTCAGCAGGTTGCCGTGGAAATCGTTGAGGGCCACCACATTGATTTCAACCGGTGTCGTCTCTCCATACCGGCAGCCGGCGGCCAACATGGCCGCGCCTAACAGCAAAACGAAGGGGCGAACAGGGTTGCTACTGCTCATTCTGGCAAGTCCCTCAGGCGGTCTGTAGCGGGGCGGCGGCTGCCTGGACCGACGGCGCGGGGAAGGGCGTACCCATGCCGGCGCGCAGCAGAAGCATTTTCAGGTGATCGTTGATCAGCTCCAGCCGGTCCTGCAGATGGCTGTTGAACACCAGGCCGACCAGGGCAATGGCGATACCCAGGGCCGTGGCGTAGAGCGCGGTGCCGATGCCGCGCGACACTTCGCCGGGGTCGGACACACCGGCCTCGGCCAGCGCCTTGAAGGTATCGATGATGCCGAGGATGGTGCCCAGCAGGCCGAGCAACGGTGCCGCGGCGACTACCGCCTCGAGAATCCACAGGCCGTGCGAGAGCTTTCCGCGCATGGAGATATAGATCGCCTGGCCGAGGTCTTCCAGTTCGTTGTGGGTGTTCAGGCCCTTGCGACCTTCGAACAACTGGCGCAGCAGGCTCAGTGGCAGGCTGTCGCGCTTGCGCAGGTCTTGCGGCAGATCGTCGAAGTCGCGCACCTTCCGTTGCAAGGCGGCTTCCAGCTTGCGCGCCCGGCCCAGGGTATAGGAGAAGAAAATGCCGCGTTCCACCACCACGAAGGCGGCCAGCGCGGCGGCGCCGTACATGATGTAGAACGTGATGTCGTGGAGCAGGTCCATGTTCATTTAGAGGCCCCTTCGGGTAATTCGAACGGATTCGAGCCGGCCAGCGGCCGGCCCTTTCCCAGGGTCAGAAGTTGGCTTCGAACGTGACCGCGACGGTCTGCTCTTCGCCGATGGTGTAGTACGGGGTTTGTGCCCCGGCGTAGGTGCTGCCAGTGCCGTTGTAGCGTGCCGAGTTGACCACCACGGTATTCACGCCGGCCAGGTATTCGCGGTTGAACACGTTGTTCATCGACAAGCGTACGGTGGCGCTCTGCAGGTAATTCTTGTTCACCGGCAGGCGGTAGCCGACGTTCATGTCCACCACGGTGTAGTGCGGGATGGACTGGTCGTTGGTCAGGTCGCCGTACTGGTTATCGACGAACTTGCCGATGACATTGCCGTACCAGCGGCCGTTGTCGTAGCCGAGGCTCAGGTTGAACAGGTTCTTCGGCACACTGGCGACCTGCTTGCCCTTGGTCGGTACGTACACGCCGTAGTACAGGATGTCCTCCTGCTGCTCGGCTTCCGTGTAGGTGTACGAGGCGTAGTAGTTGAAATCATGTGGCAGCAGGCCGCTGAACTCCAGTTCCAGGCCCTTGTTCTCCACCTTGCCGGCGTTGAGCATCTCGTAGTCGCCATCCTGGTTGCGACTGGATATCTGGCGGTTCTCGAATTGCAGATAGAACAGCGTGGCGCTGAGGGCCATGCTGTCGGATGCGTAGCGCCAGCCGAGTTCGTTGTTCCAGCTCAGCTCGGGATCCAGGCTGATCGAGTCGCCGGCGTTGTACAGCACGTAGTTCGGCGGCGTGCGCATGTTGCGGGTCAGGTTGTAGAAAACCGAGTTTTCCGTATCCAACTGGTACTTGGCGCTGAAGTTTGGCAGGAACTCGTGATAGGTCGCGTTGCGCTTCTCCGGCGTGTCGTACAGGCTGGCCTTCATGTTGCCGTCACGTTCCGAATACTCGTAGGCGAGGCCACCGGTGAGCGTCAGATCCGCTGTGGCGTACCACGTGTCCTGGATGAACAGCTTGTGCACCGGCGTGACGGTGAAGTAGTTGCGACCCTGGATCTTGACGCCATTGGCATCTACCGCCGCGTTGGAGTCGGCCCAGATGTCGGTCGGGCTGCCGTCTGCCTTGAGCGAGATGAACGGTTGGGTCTGGCGCTGGCGGGCGCGTTCGTACCAGTAGCCGATATCGAGGGAGTGATCGTCGTTCAGGGCCCAGGTCAGCTTGCTGTTGATGCCGGGGCGCCAGGTTTCGGTCCAGGACGGACGGTAGTAACGGCCGCTGACCGGGTCGCCATCGGCATTGTAGCCCGCCGAGGTATTCAGGTTGCTCAAGTCATAGTTGCCTGAACTGTTGGTGGTGCTGTACAGGGTCGCAGGCGATCCATAAGCGCTGTAGCTGCCGCCATTGGCCCAGTAGTAGTAGGGCGCCACGGTCAGTTGCAGGTCGTCGCGCAACTGGAAGCGGCCAGTCAGCGAGGCGGTGACGTTCTCGAACGGGTTGACCGAGGTCTTGTAGCTGGCGGTGCTCAGTTTGCCGGTGTTGGCGTTGTAGACCGGGGTTTCGGCGAACTCGTACTGGTGGTTGGAGCGGTACTGCGCGAGGCTTGCGGTGGCGTAGCGATTGTTCTCCTGCTTGTGGTACTTGATGATGGCGTTGAGGCTGTTGCCCTCGCCGAACTTGTACAGGCTGTTCAACTCGACCTTTTCGGCATCCAGTTCACCCTTGCCTTTCCACTTGTCGCTTTGCGTCTTGGACACGGAGATGTAATTGCTCAGCCCCATGTATTCGCCGGTGTTCAGGCGGACGAAGGTCTTCTGCAGGTTGTTGCTGCCCAGCGTCTGCTTGAAGGCCACACCGAAATCCTTGGTCGGGCGCATCGACACCAGGCCGATGTTGCCGCCACTCGAACCGATATGGGGGCCGTCGATTTCAGCGGAGCCCTGGGTAGCGAAGACTTCCGCCAGATTGTCCGGATCGCCCAGCAGGTTCGGATACAGCGCGTAGTTGCCCGAGTCGTTGATCGGAATCCCGTCCATGGTCACGCCGACCTGGTCAGACTGCATGCCGCGCATGCTGAAGTTGAAACCGCTCAGGCCGGAGCTGTCGTCGCTGGAGACATTGAGGCCCGGTGTGTACTTGAGCTTGTCGATACCGTTGCCGGTAGGTGACATCTTTTCCAGCGCTTCCCTGGTCACAGTGGAGCGTGACTTGGCCGCTTCCTCCTGGACCATCTGGCCGTTGCCCAGGCTCTGTCCGGTCACTTCGAGTTCGCCGATATCGACCGAGTCCTGAGCCAGGCTCGACGCTGTCCAGCTGCCACAGCCGGCAACCAGCAACATGCTAAACATCCTATTGAGTTTCACGGAGTCATCTCTCTCTGTATCTAAGTAGGAGGCAATTGGTTAGTTTTCGATGTTGTAAACAAGTGTTGCGTTGAAACGGTATCTATCCTTGCCGCCGAAAACGTCCCTCGGGAACGGCCTTACTTTCTCGATGCGGCGCAAACTCGCTTGCGCCGCCCGGTTTAACAGCAGGTTCGAAGCTTTCTTCTCTATGCCCGAGTCGAGCACCTTTCCGCTGCGGTCGATCAGCAGCCAGACGACCACATCGCCGACCGGGCGCTGCAGCGAGGCTTCCCGGCCACGCGGGTATTGCTTGTATTTCTCCAGTTCCGCATACAGTGCGGCGATATAGCTGCTCTCCAGGGCCGCGATATCGACCTTGGGGGCCTGTACCGCGGCGGGAGCCGGAGCCGGTTTCGCGGCTGGTGCAGGCTGTGGTGCCACTGGTGCGGGCGCCGGCTTGGCTACCTGGGGTTTCGGCGCGACCGGCTTCGGTGGCTGCGGCTTGGGCTCCGGCGGCTTGGGCTTCGGTTTGGGGGGCGGTGGCGGCAACTCGACCACCGGCTCGGGATCGGGCTCTGGCAGTGGTTCCGGCTCCGGCTCCGGGGCCGGAGGTTCGGGCTCTGGCTCGGGTTCGGGGGGCAGCAATTGATCCAGGTCGATCAAAGCCACTTCGACGGTGCTTTCATCGTATTTCGGCGTGATCTTCAATTCCGATTCGAGAGAGCTATGGACCGCCACCGCCAGCAGACAGACCGCCGGCAGGGATGCAATGGCCTTGCGGGACTTGAATAGAACAGACATGGCGTTACAGCTTGCGTGTAGCAATGGAAACGGAAGAGAAGCCATTGCTCTTGAGCAGATCCATGACCCTGACCAGACGCCCGACTTCCACGCCTTCATCGCTGTTGAGGATGATCACCAGCTTCTCGCCGCTACCCTCCAGCACCTTCAACTGTTCCACCAGCGCCTGCTCGGCGAGATCGACACCATCGAGCTGCAGGCGGTCATCCAGCCCCAGGGTGATTACCGCTTTGTTCTGCGGTTTCAGTTGCTGTGCATGGGCGGCGCCCGGCAACTGTGTCTTGATCCCCAGCGCCGGAATCACGTTAAGGCTGATCAATACGAAAAACACCAGCAGGAACATCATCACGTCGATCATCGGGATGATCTCGATGTGCAAGCGCTTTTTCTTCGGCTCTTCCCAGTTACGCATCACTTCGCCACTCCACGACTGCGGCGTCGGCGGCCACTACGGCGGCTCCGACTTCATGTTTGCAGAGAGCATCAGCACGGACTGTGCCAAAGCTGTCTCTTGTGTCAGGAATAAGCTATGCGTGGAAGGTTTCAGTTTGATTAAGCTGGGATCATTGAGAGTGAAAAGAGGATTTTCGTGTAGGTGCTTGAGGTGAGTTGGTGAATGATCGTCCAGATTTGCCCCATAAATGCTCATTTTATGAGGTGTTCTGCACCAGGCTGGGACTCTCGGGGGAGTTCCGGCAGAGGTGCGCGAAGGTTCGAAATATAATTGACATCAGTGACAACTATTGTGCGTGCCACGGGCTCGGTCAGCGGTCTGCAGGCTCGGTGTGCCGGCATGCCATTTGCTGGTGGCAGGCTCCTGATTCTTTGAGCAAGAGGTTCTCGTGCAAATCTCCAGATTCTTCTCGGTCAGCTTCCTTGGGTTGCTGTTATTGGGCTGTACTTCGTATCAGCCACAACCCGATATCCGCTGGATATCCATCCCCGATCTCGCTGGCAGCGTGCAGGGGCGTGCACCCATGGCGGTCGGTTTCGATATCGACGATACCGTGCTGTTTTCCAGTCCATGCTTCTATTACGGGCAGCAGAAGTATTCTCCCGGTAGTGACGATTACCTGAAGAGCCAGAGCTTCTGGAATGAAATCAACGGTGGCTGTGACCGCTACTCGATACCCAAGGACGTAGCGCGGGCGCTTATCGAGCTGCACCAGCAGCGCGGCGATACCCTGTATTTCATCACTGGGCGTCCATATACCGAGGGCGAGCAGTTGACCGGCATCCTGCAGAAGACATTCGCTATCGTCGACATGCGACCAGTGGTCTTCACTTCCGGGCCGGAGAAGTCCCGCTTCATTCGCGAGCGTGGCCTGCGCATTTATTATGGCGATGCAGACAGTGACATCATCTCCGCCCGCGAGGCGGGCGCCCGGCCGATACGTGTGATGCGCGCGGGGAATTCGAGCTACCTGCCCCTGCCGGACAACGGTGCTCTCGGTGAGGAAGTGCTGGTCGATTCTCAGCGCTGAGGTGGGCGTGGAGCCTGCCAATGATGGCGAGGCATGGAACGCAGGCAAAAAAAGACCCGGCAAGAGCCGGGTCAAAACCGTGATTAGCCTGATGAGGAGATAACCTGAAAGACCGATGCCTGGCTTTCAGCTTATCGGCTGATCTCGCGATCAGTTGCTGCAATAATAACAATTATCATTAACCGGTCAAGCCGTTTTTCAAATGATTGTGATTTTTTTTACCATGCGTGCCTGTGGGCCGTCTGGAGCTGGAGGGGTGAGGGGCTTCCCCTGAGGAAATGCGCAGGCAGGGTATCCGCGTCGGCTGCCGCTGTAGGCTGCTGGAGCCAGGGCCGGTGCCCATCATGAAATGATATCGGCAGGCGGCACGCTTCCGGTGGCGGGCCACCGGAAGTCGGCTGTCGAACGCGCTCCAGCCGTTGAGCTCAGATCTCTGGCAGGTGCTTCCTGATGGCCGTGACCAGGCTGTCGAGGCTGGCGGCGTCCGGTGTATCCACATGGCGGCTGTTGGCCAGTTCCTCTTTCGTCAGGGGCTCGCGAGCAGCCTGCTGGGCCTTGATGACGCTCAGGGTTGCATCCGAGGGGTCGCCACCCTGTTGCTGGCGCTGTGCCAGCCATTGCTCGATGACCGGAACCGGTGCATGGCAATCGACGATCAGGAAGGGGACGCCAGTCGCCTCGGCTATTTGCCAGGCGGCATGCCGTTGCGCCTGTTGCAGGTAGGTTGCGTCGATGACCACGGGAAAGCCCGCGTTCAGCGCCATTGTCGCGAGCTGGTGCAAACGCTCATAGGTCGCGCGAGTGGCTGCCGCGTCATAGATCCCCGCGCCGATACGGCCGGCCTGTTCCTCGCCCTGGGGGCCATGCAGGCGCTTGCGTTCGACATCCGAACGCAGCCGTAGCGCGCCCAGCGCCTCGACCAGGCGCAGGGCGACCTGGCTCTTGCCGACAGCCGAGACGCCGTGGGTGATCGCCAGAAAGCGCGAAGGGATGGCGCTGTAGCTTTCCGCCAGGCTGGCATAGCGGCGGTACTGGCGCAGGATCACCGCGCGCTGTACGGCGTCCTGCTCCTGGTCGAGGCGGAACAGCGCGACCTTGGCTCGCACCAGCGCACGGTGGGCCTTGTACAGGTTGAGCAGTTGCAGGGAACCGTAGTCGCCCGTGTGCTCCAGCCAGAGACTGATCAGGCGCCGTGACATGTTCTTGAGGCCGCGGTCCTCCAGGTCCATCGCGAGGAAGGCGATATCCAGCGCGATGTCCGACAGGCGGAAGGCTTCGTTGAATTCGATGCAGTCGAAGAGCGTGGCGCGGCCGGCGAGCAAGGCGGCATTGCCCAGGTGGATGTCGCCATGGCATTCGCGGATGAAGCCCTCGGCGGCGCGCGCCTCGAGTACCGGCCAGAGCCGTTCGAGGTCGCTTTCCACCCAGCTCTCCAGGGCGTCCAACTGTTGCAGGTCAGCCTTGTCGGTCAATATCGGGCGGATCTGCTCGAAGTTCTGCCGTAGCGGCGCGATGATCGCGTTGGCATTGCACAGCGGGTGGTCGAGAGCGACCTGCGGTGCCTTCAGGTGGAAGCGGGCGATCTGTGCGGCCAGGGTGTCTATGTGTGTTTCGTTCAGTTCTCCGCGCGCCTGCACCTGGTCGAGCAATTGCTCCTGCGGGAACTGGCGCATCTTCAGCGCATACTCGATGACCGGACCGTCGCCGTCCAACTGCGGGGCCTCGGGCGTGCCGGTTATCGGCAGCACGTCCAGGTACAGGTCCTCGGTGAGGCGAGGGTTGAGGCGCAGCTCTTCATTGCAGAAATGCTTGCGGGCTTCCAGTCCGGTGAAGTCGAGGAAGCCGAAATCCACCGGCTTCTTGATCTTGTAGGCATAGGGGCCGGTCAGCAGTACCCAGGAGATATGAGTCTCGATAACCTGGAAAGCCTCCACCGGGTGGGGATACAGGGCCGGATTCTGCAACGCGGCTATCAGGGTTTGGCTCACGGGGGGATCCTTGAGGTTGCAGCGGATAGATGTCCCGGCATTATGGCGGTTGGGGCTCTCCGTGCAAACTGTCGGGCCATGTGCTGCAAGCGGTGCCCTGTCGCCCGTGCTGCCGCGTACCCGGCCAGCCCCGCTACGAGACACGCATGACCCCGTCGTTCATATGAATAGAAGGGAGCGTTCTTCGGTGGCGCCTTTGTCGGCGGAGGCCCCGCCCCGCTACCAGGCATTCGCACAGGGACGATGAGCCCGAGATCACGCTCTACGATCCAGAAGCCAGCCAGACACACGATTGCCAATCCGGTCGCACTGTCTCGCCCCCTGAAGCAGGGCATGTGCCTGCCCGGTAGCGTAGGTGAGCGCTTGTGCGATCGCCCTGTGCAAACCGTCGCCCTGCCTGCTCGTGGTCGGCAAAGTGCGTATAATGCCGCGCCATGACTCGTACCCGATCTCCCCGCTCTCGCTCCAGGCAGCGCTCCCGTGGCATGAAGCCCTGGCTTGGCTGGCTCGTCAAACTGTCCATCGTCGGCCTGGTGATCCTGGCCGGCTTCGCCATCTATCTCGACGCTATCGTGCAGGAAAAATTTTCCGGCAAGCGCTGGACCATTCCGGCCAAGGTCTATGCGCGGCCCCTGGAGCTTTTCGTCGGGCAGAAGCTGGATCGCCAGGACTTTCTCTCCGAGCTGGATGCCCTCGGCTATCGCCGCGAGAATGCGGTGAGCGGACCGGGCGTGGTGTCCGCGGCGGGGAATAATATCGAGTTGCACACCCGGGGCTTCCAGTTCTACGAGGGCGCCGAAGAGGCCCGTCGCATCCGCGTGCGCTTTTCCGGCGATTTCGTTGCCGGCCTGGGGCGCACCGATGGTGGCGAACTGGCTGTCGCACGCCTGGAGCCGCTGCTGATCGGCGGGCTTTATCCGGCGCACAACGAGGATCGCATCCTGATCAAGCTGGATCAGGTCCCTCCCTACCTGGTCGAGACCCTGATGGCGGTGGAGGACCGCGAGTTCTTCCGGCATTTCGGTGTCTCGCCCAAGTCCATCGCCAGGGCCGTCTGGGTCAACCTGACATCGGGCCAGGTGCGCCAGGGCGGTAGTACCCTGACGCAGCAGTTGGTGAAGAATTTCTACCTGACCAACGAGCGCAGCCTCACCCGCAAGGGTACCGAGGCGATGATGGCGGTATTGCTGGAGTTGCATTACGACAAGCCGGAAATACTCGAGGCCTACCTCAACGAGGTATTCCTCGGCCAGGATGGAAACCGGGCGATTCATGGCTTTGGCCTGGCCAGCCAGTATTTCTTCGGGCAGCCGCTGTCGGAGCTCAAGCTGCACCAGGTCGCCCTGCTGGTCGGCATGGTCAAGGGCCCCACCTATTACAACCCCCGGCGCCAGCCCGAACGAGCGCTGGAGCGACGCAACCTGATCCTTGACATGCTGGTCGAGCAGCAGGTAGTTGCGCCCGAGCAGGCCGAGGCGGCGAAGAAGCTGCCACTGGGTGTCACCAGCCGGGGCAGCATGGCCAACAGTTCCTATCCGGCGTTCCTCGACCTGGTCAAGCGCCAGTTGCGCCAGGACTATCGCGAGGAGGACCTGACGGAGGAGGGGCTGCGCATCTTCACCAGCTTCGATCCGATCCTGCAACTCAAGGCCCAGGGTGCCATGAACGACACCTTCAAGCGCCTGGCCGGGCGCCCCGATCTGGACAAGGTCGAGGCCGCCATGCTGGTCACCAATCCGGAAACCGGCGAGGTCCAGGCCATGCTGGGCAGCCGCCAGGCCGGGTTCGCCGGTTTCAACCGGGCCCTGGATGCGGTACGGCCGATCGGCTCGCTGGTCAAGCCGGCCATCTACCTGACGGCCCTGGAAAAGCCCAGCCAGTACACCCTGACTTCCCGGCTGGAAGATGAGCCTTTTTCGGTCAAGGGCGCGGACGGCCAGGTCTGGCGACCACAGAACTATGGGCGCGAGGCCCATGGTAGCGTCTTCCTCTATCAGGCGCTGGCCAATTCCTACAACCTGTCCACCGCGCGGCTCGGCCTCGACCTCGGCGTGCCCAGCGTGCTCAAGACCCTTGGCCGGCTGGGTGTCGAACCGGACTGGCCGGCCTATCCGTCCATGCTGCTGGGGGCGGGGGCGATGCGCCCGGTCGAGGTGGCGGATATCTACCAGACCCTGGCCAATGGCGGTTTCAATACCCCACTGCGCGGCATCCGCAACGTGCTTGCGGCCGATGGCGAGCCGCTCAAGCGCTATCCCTTCCAGATCCAGCAGCGCTTCGATGCCGGGGCCATCTACCTGACGCAATACGCCATGCAGCGCGTCATGACCGAGGGCACCGGCCGTTCGGCCTATAACCAGCTCCCCAGGTCGCTGGCCCTGGCCGGCAAGACGGGGACGACCAATGACTCGCGTGACAGTTGGTTCGCCGGTTTCAGCCAGGACCTGCTGGCGGTCGTCTGGATGGGCCGCGATGATAATGGCAAGACGCCGCTGACCGGCGCCACCGGGGCCTTGCAGGTGTGGGCGGACTTCATGCGGCGGGCCGATCCTCTGCCGCTGAATATGCCGCGGCCCGACAATGTCGTGATGGCCTGGGTGGATGGCACCACCGGGCAAGGCTCTGCCGAAGGTTGTCCGGGCGCTGTGCAGATGCCTTATATCCGTGGCAGCGAGCCGGCGCCGGGTGCCGGCTGTGGCGGGCAGGGAGGTGGCGAGGATCCGCTGATGGACTGGATTCGTGGCTGGTTGCCTTGAGGTGACGGCGCCTGTGAATGTATCTGGAATGCTCTGAATGAGGTTCGAACAAGTGAACAAACGTCAAGTGAACAGGCAGTGCTGGGCAATACTGGCGGCCCTGGTGGTTCTCCAGGGATGTTCGACCGCAAGGCAGGGGGGGATTCCTGTCGTCGATGCCGGCGCGCCGGTTTCGGAAAATGCCATCGCGCGCAATGCGCCAGCGACCGGGTATGCGCAGCCAGCCGCCCAGGCGCCGCAGGCCGCCAGCCAGGACAGTGGCGTAACGGTCATGGTGCCGCAGGGCGGCTCCGCCCCTCTGACGTTCGCCGCGCCGGATGTGGCCCCGTTGTCGGGCAGTTCGACAGATGCGGCGGCGGGGAGCTGGAGTGCGCCGGCAGCGTCCGTGGCGGCGCCGGTTGCCAGCCAGCCGACCGGTATTCCTTCCGCGGCGGGCGGGTTGGCTGCCGACGAGCGGCTGGATGGCCCGGTCCTGGCACTGTTGACCACCGCCCAGCAACAGCAGAGCGGCGGCGACTTCAATGGCGCCGCCTCCAGCCTGGAGCGGGCCCAGCGTATCGCACCGCGTGAGCCGCAGGTGCTCTATCGCCTGGCGCAGGTACGGCTGGAGCAGGGGGATGCGACCCAGGCCGAGCAATTGGCGCGCCGTGCCCTCAGTTATGCGGGCGATCGCCCCGCCCTGCAGGCCAGCCTGTGGGAGTTGATTGCCCAGTCCCGCCAGAGCCAGGGGGATGCCGCCGGTGCGGCGCAAGCGCGCGAGCGGGCCAAGGTGGCGCTCTGATGGATGCGCGGGTGCCGGCCGTGGCCGAGCAGCTTCTGCTGATCGAACGGGAACTGCGGCTGCTGTCGCTATGGGCGGAAACGCCGCCAGCCCCCGAGGCGCTGGCGAGCGAGCAGCCGTTCTGTGTGGATACGCTGAGTTTCGAGCAGTGGTTGCAGTGGATATTTCTGCCGCGCATGAAAAGCATCATCGAAGAGAGCCATCCGCTGCCAGCCGTGTCCGGCATCAGGGCGATGGGCGAGGTGGTATACCGCGAACGAATGGCGGAAGCCTCTTCGCTGCTGGGGGCGCTGGGCGACTTCGATCGCTTGCTTGGCGCCTGAGTCGTCGCATCTTTATGCGCTTTGGTGCTTTGATTATCACGCCAGGCTTGACTTGGCGTGGGCGAATCCGAACAATTCGGGGCTTGTTGTCCGGATTGTCCGCCGCAAGCGGGCCGTTTCGCTCGACAAACAAGGTGCTACCCGCGCCGATCCGCACTACCCGCAACGCGTTACCTCGCGCTGGGTGGGATGCCCCGCAACGCTCTGGGCCGTCCCAATACTTGCCAATCCAGTGGCTGACGTAGTCGGCGACCACCCGTCGCTCATGCGCTGTCTGGCAGTAAACCTATTCCTGGCCGCTCCGACGCGGGCGGTTATCTGGCGTTTCAGAGGTGAACAACGTGGAACTCTTATCCGGCGCTGAAATGGTCGTCCGCTTCCTGCGTGACGAAGGCGTTAAGTACATCTATGGTTATCCGGGCGGCGCCCTGCTGCACGTCTATGACGCACTGTTCAAGGAAAAGGAAATCTCCCATATCCTGGTCCGTCACGAACAGGCGGCGACCCACATGGCCGATGGCTATGCGCGTGCCACCGGCAAGGCTGGCGTGGTACTGGTGACCTCCGGTCCGGGCGCCACCAATGCCATCACCGGCATCGCCACCGCCTACATGGACTCGATCCCGATGGTGGTGCTCTCCGGCCAGGTGCCCAGCAACATGGTCGGCACCGATGCCTTCCAGGAAACCGACATGATCGGTATCTCCCGGCCCATCGTGAAGCACAGCTTCATCGTCAAGCACGCCTCGGAGATTCCCGAAGTCCTGAAGAAGGCCTTCTACCTGGCCCAGTCCGGCCGCCCCGGCCCGGTGGTGGTGGACATTCCGAAGGATGTCACCAATCCGGCGGAGAAATTCGAGTACGTCTATCCGAAGAAGGTCAAGCTGCGCTCCTACAGCCCGGCCCTGCGCGGCCATTCGGGGCAGATCCGCAAGGCGGCCGAACTGCTGCTGTCGGCCAAGCGCCCGGTTCTCTACTCCGGTGGTGGCGTCATTCTCGGTGGTGCCTCCGCGCAACTCACCGAACTGGCGAAAATCCTCAACCTGCCGGTGACCAACACCCTGATGGGGCTGGGTGGTTATCCGGGCAGCGACCGCCAGTTCGTCGGCATGCTCGGTATGCACGGCAGCTATACCGCCAACCTGACCATGCACCATGCCGATGTGATCCTGGCGGTCGGGGCGCGTTTCGATGACCGCGTGATCAACGGCCCGGCCAAGTTCTGCCCGAACGCCAAGATCATCCATATCGATATCGACCCCGCTTCGATCTCCAAGACCATCAAGGCCGATATCCCCATCGTTGGGCCGGTGGACAGCGTATTGAGCGAAATGGTCGCCATCGTCAAGGAAATCGGCCAGGTCCCCAATGCCGAAACCGTTGCCAGCTGGTGGAAGCAGATCGACGAGTGGCGTGGCAATCGCGGCCTGTTCCCCTATGACAAGGGCGATGGCAGCATCATCAAGCCGCAGACCGTCATCGAGACCCTGTGCGAAGTCACCCGGGGCGAGGCCTTCGTGTCATCCGATGTCGGCCAGCACCAGATGTTCGCCGCGCAGTACTACAAGTTCGACAAGCCGAACCGCTGGCTCAATTCCGGCGGCCTGGGCACCATGGGCTTCGGCTTCCCGGCGGCGATGGGCGCCAAGCTCAACTTCCCCGATGACGATGTCGCCTGCGTGACCGGCGAAGGCAGTATCCAGATGAATATCCAGGAACTGTCGACCTGCCTGCAGTACGGTCTGCCGGTGAAGATCGTCAACCTGAACAATGGCGCCCTGGGCATGGTTCGCCAGTGGCAGGACATGAACTACGAGAGCCGTCATTCGCACTCCTACATGGAATCGCTGCCGGACTTCGTCAAGCTGGCCGAAGCCTATGGCCATGTCGGTATGCGCGTCACCGATCTGAAGGATCTCAAGCCTGCACTGGAAGAAGCCTTCGCCCTGAAGGATCGCCTGGTGTTCCTGGACATCGTGGTGGACACCAACGAGCACGTCTATCCGATGCAGATCAAAGATGGCGCCATGCGTGACATGTGGCTGAGCAAGACGGAGCGGACCTGATCATGAGACATATCATCTCCCTGTTGCTGGAAAACGAGCCGGGCGCCCTGTCTCGCGTGGTAGGCCTGTTCTCCCAGCGCAACTACAACATCGAAAGCCTGACCGTGGCGCCGACCGAGGACCCGACCCTGTCGCGTCTGACGCTGACCACTGTCGGCGACGATGAGGTGATCGAGCAGATCACCAAGAACCTCAACAAACTGATCGAAGTGGTCAAGCTGGTCGACCTGTCGGAAAGCGCCCACATCGAACGCGAACTGCTGCTGATCAAGGTCAAGGCGACCGGTGCGTTGCGGGCCGAGGTCAAGCGCACCACGGATATCTTCCGTGGGCAGATCGTCGATGTCACGCCGAGCGTCTATACCATCCAGCTTGCCGGCACCAGCGACAAACTGGACAGTTACATCCAGGCCATCGGTGCGACTTCCATCCTCGAAGTGGTGCGCAGCGGTGTGACCGGGATTTCGCGTGGCGACAAGGTTCTGAGCATTTAACCATTCATCCGGACGGCTCCGATGGGGCCAGCAACCAAGGGTAATTCAATGAAAGTTTTCTACGACAAAGATTGCGACCTCTCCATCATCCAGGGCAAGAAAGTCGCAATCATCGGCTACGGTTCGCAGGGCCATGCGCACGCCTGCAACCTGAAGGATTCCGGTGTCGATGTCACCGTCGGCCTGCGCGCCGGCTCCTCCTCCGTCGCCAAGGCCCAGGCCCATGGCCTGAAGGTCAGCGAAGTGGCGGCTGCAGTGGCCGATGCCGACGTCGTCATGGTCCTGACCCCTGATGAGTTCCAGGGCAAGCTGTACAGGGAAGAGCTGGAGCCGAACCTGAAGAAAGGCGCGACCCTGGCCTTCGCCCACGGCTTCGCCATCCACTACAACCAAGTCGTACCGCGTGCCGACCTCGACGTGATCATGATCGCGCCGAAGGCCCCGGGCCATACCGTTCGTTCCGAGTTCGTGCGTGGCGGCGGCATCCCCGACCTGATCGCCATCTACCAGGATGCTTCGGGCAATGCCAAGAATGTCGCCCTGTCCTACGCTTCGGGCGTGGGCGGCGGCCGTACCGGTATCATCGAAACCACCTTCAAGGACGAGACCGAAACCGACCTGTTCGGTGAGCAGGCCGTTCTCTGCGGCGGCACCGTCGAACTGGTCAAGGCCGGTTTCGAAACCCTGGTCGAAGCCGGCTATGCGCCGGAAATGGCCTACTTCGAGTGCCTGCACGAGCTGAAGCTGATCGTCGACCTGATGTTCGAAGGCGGTATCGCCAACATGAACTACTCGATCTCCAACAATGCCGAGTACGGTGAGTACGTCACCGGTCCCGAAGTGATCAACGCCGAGTCCCGCGCCGCCATGCGCAATGCGCTCAAGCGTATCCAGGATGGCGAATACGCCAAGATGTTCATCACCGAAGGCGCTGCCAACTACCCGTCGATGACCGCCTACCGCCGCAACAATGCCGCCCATGGCATCGAAGTGGTCGGCGAGAAGCTGCGCGCCATGATGCCCTGGATCGCCGCCAACAAGATCGTCGACAAAAGCAAGAACTGACAGTCCGACTGTCATGAAAGAACGCGGCCAAGGCCGCGTTTTTTCGTTTGGCGGGGTGCATCTGGTATAAAACCCACATACAAGGTCGTTGCAAGGTGGAAACTGTATGAGCGAGCAAGTCGAAGACCCGAAAAAACCTGTCGAACCGGAAAGCCTGCTGCCTATCGACGAGCATGTCGAGGAAAGCCAGGATGCCGAGGGTCGCAAGGTCCGGCACCGAGGGGTCTACCTGCTGCCGAACCTGTTCACCACGGCCAACCTGTTCGCGGGCTTCTTCTCCATCGTGATGGCGATCAATGGCAACTTCTACGTGGCGGCCGCCACCGTGTTCGTGGCCATGGTGCTCGACAGCCTCGATGGGCGGGTGGCCAGGTTGACCAATACCCAGAGCGCCTTCGGCGCCGAATACGACTCGCTCTCCGATATGGTTGCCTTCGGGCTGGCGCCCGCGCTGCTGGCCTATCAATGGGCGTTGTCCGAGCTGGGCAATGTCGGGCTCACGGTCGCCTTCATCTATGCGGCCTGCGCCGCACTGCGGCTGGCGCGGTTCAATACCCAGATCGGCAAGGTGGACAAGAAATGGTTCATCGGCCTGGCCAGTCCTGCCGCAGCCGGGGTCGTGGCAGGCTGCGTATGGGCCGTCTGGGCGCTGGACGAGCCGGGCATCAAGGGAACTGACCTGCCATTGGCAATCGTCATGCTGTTCGCCCTGGTCGTGGCGGCGGCGGGCCTGCTGATGGTCAGCAACGTGAAGTACTACAGCTTCAAGGACCTGGACCTCAAGGGGCGAGTGCCTTTCGTTGCCATACTGGTGGTCGTGCTGGTCTTCGCCGTAGTCTTCAGTGACCCTCCACGCATTCTCCTGCTTATCTTCCTGGCGTACGCCGTCTCCGGCCCGGTGCAGTTACTGATGCGCCGCCGCCGTAAGCAGGAAGGCACCGCAGAAGAAAAGTGAAAACAGCGCTTGACGTGAGATTTGCCTGGCCTATAATGCGCACCACTTCCGGCGCGGTAGCGAAGGAAAACAGCTTTCAAATCAACAAGTTACATTAGGTTTGAGTGGTTTTCCGGTGTGCCGGGAAGGTCGATCCGGTCAACGGGTTGAAGCGGAAAAAGGTGGTTGACAGTTCTCTTGTGGGCTGTAGAATTCGCCTCCCGCTTCAGTCGGGGTCGAAGCGCAAGGGGTTGAGAAGAAACGAAAAATTCTTCGAAAACGACTTGACGAGAAACAAGGCTGCTGTAGAATGCGCGGCCTCGGTTGAGAC
>NZ_QJUO01000013.1 GCF_004327335.1 Stutzerimonas kirkiae
ACTATGGAAAGAGCCGGCGGCGCAGTACCGAATCATCCATAGGACTTGCGGTTTCGCCGGTCTGTTTCTTTCAGGCAGCGCCGATAGTGGCTGTGCGGATGCCTGGTGGTGGGACGGGGCCTTCGCCGCCAGGGATGGCGGCGAAGAGCTACAGGGATGTATTCACGCGTGCCCCGTCCCACCACCAGGCATTCGCACAGGAACGGTGATCCCGAGATCGCGCTCTACGATCCTGAAGCCACAAACACGATTGCCAATCCAGTAGCGATGTATCGCTCCCGGGGCGATCGCGCTATGCACTGCAAACAGCCGAAAACAGCGCTGGAAGGCTCGAGGCTGGACGAAAGCGTGACAGCCGGTGTTTTTCGTCCAGCGTTCCAGCCTCCGGCGCTTTTATCGAAGCACCAACGGCATAGCGCGATCGCCCCGGTATCGCCCCCTGAGACAAGGCATACTCGGTGCTCCATCAGCGTGGCTTGCGCAATGGCGTATCGCGCTGTGCCGCACGCACGTATTGCGCCGGCCAGGGTACCTCGCTGTCGCGCAAGGCTTCGGCGGCGTGCAGCGGCCAATAGGGGTCGCGCAGCAGTTCCCTGGCCAGCAATACCAGGTCGGCCTGGCCAGTACGCAATATATGCTCGGCCTGCACCGCCTCGGTGATCAGGCCAACCGTCCCGGTGGAGATATGCGCCTCGCGGCGAATACGCTCGGCGAAGCGGGTCTGGTAGCCGGGGCCGATGGGGATTTCCGCATTGACCGCGGTCCCGCCCGTGGAAACATCGATCAAGTCGACCCCCAGGCTCTTCAAGTGACGCGCCAGCTCGACGGTTTCGTCGGCACTCCAGCCGTCCTCGACCCAGTCGGTGGCCGACAGCCGGACGAATAGTGGCAACGCCTGGGGCCAGGACTCGCGTACGGCGGTGGAAACCTCCAGCAGCAAGCGGATACGCCCTGCGAACGAACCGCCATAGCCATCCTGGCGCTGGTTGGAGATCGGCGACAGGAACTGGTGCAACAGATAGCCGTGGGCCGCGTGGATCTCCAATACCTTGAAGCCGGCACGCCGGGCACGCCCGGCCGCCTCGACGAACGCCTGGATGACCGATGCGATAGCGGCTTCGTCCAGCGCCTGCGGCACCCGGTGCTCCGGATCGAAGGCAATGGCGGAAGGGCCGACGGGGAGCCAGCCGCCCTCCTCCAGCGGCACGCTGCCGTGCCGGCCCAGCCAAGGCTGCCAGACACTGCCCTTGCGCCCGGCATGTCCCAGTTGTATGCCGGGTACCGCGCCCTGGCTTTCGATGAAGGTGGCGATGCGCCGCAAAGGCTCGACCTGCGCCTCATTCCAGAGGCCCAGGTCGCAGGCGCTGATGCGCCCCTCGGGCAATACCGCGGTCGCTTCCACCAGCACCAGGCCGGCGCCGCCCACGGCCCGGCTGCCCAGGTGGACCAGATGCCAGTCATTGGCCAGACCATCCTCGGCCGAATACTGGCACATCGGGGAAACCGCTATGCGATTGGGCAGGGTCAACTGGCGAAGTGTCAGGGGCTGGAATAGATGTGTCATGGCTGGCCTCATCTGCAGGGGAATTGCACTTTCAAGTAAAGACCGCCCGGGACCGAAGGTACAGCCAGCCCATGTACAAGTCGCCATACGGTCTTGCCTCGTCACAACGGCGATCGAGTCGCGCCATCCCATGGCTGACCTGTGTCAGTATTCCACCCGATGCCGTACCAAAGCAGCGCATGCGGCTTTCCCCGGCCACTGCCATGCTGAACAATAAGCCGATAGCCTTTATCATCCGCCGACCGGATTCTTCGTTCAAAGCAGGAGCCCCATCCAATGAAACAGGAAAGAAAGGCCACACTCGGCAAACTGGCGTTGCTGGTGGCAGTGCTCGGCGTGGTCGCCATCGGCTGGTGGACCATGCAGACGGATGAGCTTGGGGAAGGCTTCGCCAGCGCCAATGGGCGCATCGAGGCGACCGAAGTCGATGTCGCGAGCAAACTGGCTGGCCGCCTGCAGGAGATCCTCGTCGACGAGGGCGACTTCGTGCAGGAGGCGCAGGTGCTGGCGCGCATGGACACGCAGACACTCGAAGCGCAACTGGCCCAGGCCCAGGCGCAGACGCGCCAGGCACAGAACGCCATCCGTACCGCCGCGGCCCAGGTCAGCCTGCGCCATAGCGAGAAAGTCAGCGCCGAAGCCGTGGTCGCCCAACGCCAGGCCGAACTCACCGCCGCGCAGAAGCGCCATGCGCGCACCGCCATCCTGGTCAAGCGCAACGCCATGCCCCAGCAGCAACTGGACGATGACACCGCCCAATTGCAAAGCACCCAGGCCGCGCTTGCGGCGGCACGTGCCCAGGTGCACTCGGCACAGGCCGGCATCGAAGCAGCCGAATCCCAAGTCATCGAAGCGGAGTCGGCGGTGGAAGCCGCCCAGGCCAGTGTCGAGCGCCTGCAGGCCGATATCGAGGACAGCCAGCTCAAGGCACCCCGCAGCGGTCGCGTGCAATACCGGGTCAGCCAACCGGGCGAGGTGCTGGGCGCCGGAGGCAAGGTGCTCAACCTGGTGGACCTGAACGATGTCTACATGACCTTCTTCTTGCCGTCGCACCAGGCCGGCCGCGTCGCACTGGGCTCGGATGTCCACCTGATCATCGACGCCGCGCCCGATTACGTCATCCCGGCCAAGGTCAGCTTTGTCGCCAGTGTCGCGCAGTTCACCCCCAAGAGCGTGGAAACCGCCAGCGAGCGGGAGAAACTCATGTTCCGCGTCAAGGCCCGCCTGGACCCGCAACTGCTGCGACAACACCTGGAGCAGGTCAAGACCGGCGTCCCCGGCATGGCCTATCTGAAACTCGATGCACAGGCGCAATGGCCTGAACGGTTGCAGATCCGGGTACCGCAATGAATGAGAGCACCGCGCCGGTCGTGCGGCTGCAGAAGGTCAGCCTGCACTACAAGGACACCTGCGCCCTCGATGAGGTGACCCTGGATATTCCGGCCAATCGCATGGTCGGTCTGATTGGCCCGGACGGCGTCGGCAAGTCCAGCCTGCTGGCCCTGGTCTCCGGCGCTCGCCGCCTGCAACAGGGCGAGGTCTGGGCGCTGGGCGGCGACATGGCGCAACGCGGCCACCGGCGCGCGGTCTGCCCGCGTATCGCCTATATGCCACAGGGCCTGGGCAAGAATCTCTATCCGACCCTGACCGTCTTCGAGAACCTCGAGTTCTTCGCTCGCCTGTTCGGCCAGGCCCAGGCCGAGCGCGAGGCGCGCATCGCCGACCTGGTGCAGAGCACCGGCCTCGCCCCCTTCACCGATCGCCCCGCCGGCAAGCTCTCGGGGGGCATGAAACAGAAGCTCGGCCTGTGCTGCGCGCTGATCCACGACCCCGACCTGCTGATCCTCGACGAACCCACCACTGGCGTCGATCCGCTCGCCCGCAGTCAGTTCTGGGAACTGATCGAGCGTATCCGCCAGCGCCGCCCCGGCATGAGCGTGCTGGTCGCCACCGCCTATATGGACGAGGCGCAGCGCTTCGACTGGCTGGTGGCCATGGATGACGGCAAGGTACTCGATACCGGCACCCCCGGCGAACTGCTGCAACGCACCGGACGCGACAACCTGGAGGCGGCCTTTATCGCGCTGCTGCCGGAAGAAAAACGCCGCGGCCACCATGAACTGGTGATTCCGCCACGCCCCGAGGTCGAGGGCGAGCATGCCGTCGCCATCGAGGCCCACGGCCTGACGTGCCGCTTCGGCGATTTCGTCGCCGTCGATCATGTGGATTTCCGTATCGAGCGCGGGGAGATCTTCGGCTTCCTCGGCTCGAACGGTTGCGGCAAGTCCACCACCATGAAGATGCTCACCGGCCTGCAGCCGGCCAGTGAGGGCGAGGCCTTCCTGTTCGGCCAGCCGGTCGATACCCGCAACATCGACACCCGTCGCCGGGTCGGCTACATGTCGCAGGCCTTCTCGCTGTACAGCGAACTCAGCGTGCGCCAGAACCTCGACCTGCACGCCCGACTGTTCCATATCCCCGCCGAACGCCGCGATACGCGCATCGAGGAAATGCTCGAACAGTTCGACCTGCACGGCGTCGCCGAGCAAATGCCCGGCGACCTGCCGCTGGGGGTGCGCCAGCGCCTGTCGCTGGCGGTGGCGGTGATCCACCAGCCGGAAATCCTGATCCTCGACGAACCCACCTCGGGTGTCGACCCGGTGGCCCGGGACGGTTTCTGGGAGCTGCTGATCAAGCTCTCGCGCGAAGATGGCGTGACCATTTTCATCTCCACACACTTCATGAACGAGGCACTGCGCTGCGACCGCATGTCGATGATGCATGCCGGGCGCGTGCTCGCCAGCGACACCCCACGTGGCCTGATGGCCAGGCGCGGGCTGGATACCCTGGAAGAAACCTTCATCGCCTACCTGAAGGATGAAGTCGCGGACGATGGTGCCATGGATAGCGAGAATGCCACGCCATCGGCCGAGCTCGGCGACAGCCATGCCGACCTGAACGCGCGCTTCAGCCTGCGCCGCCTGCTCAGCTATACCCGGCGCGAGTCCATGGAGCTGCGGCGCGACCCGATCCGCGCGACCCTGGCGCTGCTCGGCACCGTGCTGCTGATGTTCATCATGGGCTACGGCATCAGCATGGATGTCGAAGACCTGCCCTATGCGGTACTGGACCGCGACCAGACCAGCACCAGTCAGACCTATGTGCAGAATATCTCCGGCTCGCGCTATTTCATCGAGAAGTCGCCACTGTACAGCTACGATGAGCTCGACCAGCGCATGCGCAACGGCGAACTCAGCCTGGCGGTGGAGATCCCACCCGGCTTCGGCCGCGACCTCAAGCGCGGTGCCGTACCGGAGGTCGGCTTCTGGATCGACGGCGCCATGCCGACACGCGCCGACACGGTCCAGGGCTATGTCCAGGGCATCCACCTGAGCTACCTGCAGGCGCTGGCCGCCAGTCAGCCCCACGCGGTCGCCGGCAGCTCCACCGATATCGCCCTGCGCTACCGCTACAACCCCGACGTACGCAGCCTGCCGGCCATGGTGCCGGCGGTGATTCCACTGCTGCTGATGCTGATCCCGGCGATGCTCACCGCACTGGGCGTGGTGCGGGAAAAGGAACTGGGGTCGATCACCAACCTCTATGTCACGCCGGTGACACGCCTGGAGTTCCTGGTCGGCAAGCAGTTGCCCTATATCGTCCTGGGCATGGTCAACTTTTTCCTGCTGGTGGCGCTCGCGGTGCTGATATTCGATGTGCCGGTCAAGGGCAGCCTGCTGGCCCTGAGCCTCGGTGCGCTGCTCTACGTCATCTGCGCCACCGGCCTCGGGCTGCTGATCTCGTCGGTGCTCAACAGCCAGATCGCGGCGATCTTCGGCACCGCCATCGCCACCCTGATCCCCGCCACGCAATTCTCCGGGCTGCTGCACCCGGTCTCGGCCATGGAGGGCGCTGGCGCGATGATCGGCAATCTCTATCCGACCACCCACTTCCTCACCATCAGCCGCGGCGTGTTCTCGAAAAGCCTGGGGCTGGTGGAACTCTATCCGTACTTCATCCCCCTGCTGCTGACCATCCCGGTGCTGACGCTGTTCAGTGTCCTCGGCCTGAAGAAACAGGAGAAATGACATGGCCAGCCTGAGCAACATCCTGCAACTGGGTATCAAGGAGCTACGCAGCCTGTACCGCGACCCGGCGCTGGTACTGCTGATCGTCTATGCGTTCACCCTGGGCATCTACTCCAGCGCCACCGGCGTGCCGGAAGCGCCGCACCGCGCCACCATCGGCGTCATCGACGAAGACCAGTCGCAGGTTTCCCAGCGCATCATCAGTGCCTTCCAGATGCCCTACTTCCTGCCGCCCAAGCCCATCGACCTGCAGGAAATGGACCAGGGCATGGATGCCGGCCTCTACACCTTCACCCTGAGCATCCCGCCCGACTACCAGCAGGACCTGCTGGCCGGACGCCAACCGACCATCCAGCTCAACGTGGATGCCACGCAGATCACCCAGGCCTTCACTGGCGCGGGGCATATCCAGCAGATCATCAGCGACGAGACCAGCGCCTTCCTCGCCCGCTATAAAAGCGCCAGCGCACTGCCGGTGAATGCCGTGGTGCACATGAAGTACAACCCCAACCTGGTGCGCTCCTGGTTCGGCGCGGTGAACGAGGTGATCAACCAGATCACCCTGCTGTCGATCATCCTCACCGGCGCGGCACTGATCCGCGAACGCGAGCATGGCACCATCGAACACCTGCTGGTGATGCCCATCACCCCCTTCGAGATCATGTGCGCCAAGGTCTGGTCGATGGGGCTGGTGGTACTCTGCGCATCGGCCATCGCCCTGGCGCTGGTGGTCGAAGGCTGGCTGGCGGTACCGATTCCCGGCTCCATACCGCTGTTCCTCAGCGGTGCGGCGTTGCATCTGTTCGCCACGACCTCGATGGGCATCTTCTTCGGTACCCTGGCGCGCTCCATGCCGCAACTGGGCCTGCTGGTGATCCTGGTGCTGATGCCCTTGCAGATTCTCTCGGGAGGCATGACCCCACGTGAAAGCATGCCGGAGTTGGTGCAGCAGATCATGCTGGCGGCACCGACCACTCACTTCGTGCAACTGGCCCAGGCCATCCTGTTCCGAGGCGCCAATATTTCCATCGTCTGGCCGCAACTGCTGGCCTTGATCGCCATCGGCTCGGTGTTTTTCGTCGGCGCCCTGTCACGCCTGAGAAAATCCCTGCACTGACCCAGCCTGGCGCGCCATGAGGCGCGCCGCTGCGCCGTCCCCCCGTCCTATCCAGCCCCTCCCGAAAACACCCTGCCCGATTGGTCAAACCTATTTCCACGGCGAGCTATAATTATTATAATGGTAAGTATTATCATTAGACTTAAGGATTCTTAATCCCATCGCCTTGCCATGATTGTTAAAAAGACTCCCGCTTTAGCCCACACTCACTGAGGAACAGCGCATGCGCGTTCTGGTAGTAGAAGACGACGCCTCCGTCAGCCACTGGATCGGCAGCAAACTGCATGCCTCAGGGCATAATTTCCGCCTGGCCGATGATGGCGAAGGTGCCCTGCAGATGATCCAGAACGAAGCCTTCGATGTCGTCATCCTCGACCGCGTGCTGCCCAGGATGGACGGCATCGAACTGCTGAACCGCCTCAACGGGCGGGCACGCCCGCCGATTCTCGTACTCTCGGCCAACGACCAGATAGCAGATCGCGTCGAAGGACTGCGTGCCGGTGCCGACGACTACCTGGGCAAGCCCTTCGATTTCACCGAACTGCTGCTGCGCCTGGAACTGCTGGCCAAGCGCAATACCCACCTGCAGCAGGACGAGCGCCTGCACATCGAAGACCTGTGCATCGACCTCAACCGCCGGGAAGTACAGCGCAACGGCAACAGCATCGATCTCACCGACAAGGAGTTCAAGCTGCTGCAGGTACTGGCCGAACACCAGGGCCAGACCGTTACCCGCGCCATGCTGCTGGAAAAGGTCTGGGGCTATCACTTCGATCCACAGACCAACCTGATCGACGTGCACCTGTCGAAGTTGCGCAACAAGATCGACAAGGGCTTCGAGCGCCCGCTGATCCGCACCATAAGGGCCATCGGCTATGTCCTGGGGTAGCACCCGCAACCTGCGTCTGCTGCTCAACACCAGTAACTTTCGCCAGGCCGCCACCATTGCCTTCATCTGCCTGCTGGTCGCGTTGATGTCCATGGTTTTCAGCAACCACCTGCTGGAAATAGTCATGCGCAGCCACGTACGCGACATGATCCTCACCGACATCCGCTCGCAGCAGTTGCATGGGCGCCTTACCGAAGCCAGGAACGTCGCCGCGGCGCTCACCTACCGGCAGCCCTTCGAGTTGCGCAAGGATCGCCACTCGATCGTCTTCGACAGCGCCGACCAACCGCTGTATGGCGACGCCCGGCTGATGCCTCGCGACAACTGCCCGGCACCCTGCGCGAGCAACTGGCGCCACGCCGAACTGCGGGACTCCAGAGGCCGCACCATGGAAATCCTCGGGCTGGTCGTACCACTTTCCGACGGCGGGCAATATTTCAGCGCCTACGACCTGCGCCCGATGCTGGAAAGAACCCGCATCATCCCGCTGCTCGCCAGTGCCAGCCTGTTGATCATCCTGCTGTCGATCATGCTGATCAGCCTGCCCTTCAGCATTCGCAACCTGTCGCGCATCAACCGTATCCGCGATGCGCTCGGGCGCTATGCCAGCGGCGACCACAGCGCGATGGTCCCGCATGACCGCCAGGGCGACGAGTTCGACCAGTTGGGCAACGAAATCAACCAGGGCCTGCACCGTATCAACCGGCTGATGGATGAAGTGCAGAACATCACCAGCCATATCGCCCACGAACTGCGTACACCGCTGACACGCCTGCAGGGCCGGTTGTGGAATGTCGCGGAAATGGTCGACGGCGCTGCCCGCGATGAATTGCAGCGCGCCATCCAGGATGGCGAGCGCATCCAGAACCTGTTCCGCGCGGTCATGCGTATCGCCGAGGTGGAAACCGGCCGCTGCGCCCATCAGTTCGAGCCGATCCACGCCCGCCAGTTGCTCGAGGATATCCGCGAGTACTACTTGCCACTGGCGGAGGAACGCGCCTGCGAACTGGTGATCCAGACGGCCGACGACTGCCAGCTCTATGGCGACCGGGCACTGCTGTTCCAGGCCCTGGCCAACCTGATCGACAACGCACTCAAGTACGGACCGACCGGCAAGCCCATCACCCTCGCCATCCATAACCTGCATGGCTGGAGCCGCATCAGCGTGTCCGACCAGGGCAACGGCATCCCGCACCCGCTCAACGACAAGGCGATAGAGCGCTTCCAGCGCCTGGATACCAGTGGCGATACCCCCGGCAACGGCCTGGGGCTGACCCTGACCAAGGCCATCGCCGACCTGCACGGTGGCGAGCTGACCCTTGAGGACAACCAGCCGGGCTTGCGCGCGATACTGAGAATACGCGCCCTGCAGCGCGACTGAGGATCAATTCCTTAAGCATTCTTAATGATCGGCCGCTTGCCGCCCAGTTGAGAATAACTCCTAATATCGACACTGTTCGAAGGGATGAGATTCCCTCGGAAATTATCCCTCCCCCATCCTCAAGGAGTCGCTACATGGCCAGCCGTCTCAAACAATTCCTCGCCGATGAAAGCGCTGTCACCGCTATTGAATACGGGATTCTGGCAGCCGCCATGGCAGCTGCCATCGGTGTGATCTTCGGTTCCGACGGCGTGTTCGTCACCGCCCTGAAAGAACGCTTCTCCTCCATCGCCGACCAGATCACCAACACCAACAACCCCGGCACCAGCCAGTAAGCAACCGGCCACGGAGCCCAGCATGTACACCACCTATGCCATGCTCGTCCTGCTGCCGGCGCTGGCCTGGGTGATCTGCAGCGATCTGCTGTACAGGCGCATCCACAACACCCTGGTACTGATCCTCCTGGCCCTGTGGCTGTTGTTGCCGCTGGCGGCGCTGTTCGGCCTCGGGCCATTCGCGGCCCTGGCCGGCAACGGCCTGCTGTACCAGGTCCTGCGCGCACTGTGCGGCGCCAGTATCGTGCTGCTGGTGGGCTTCGTCCTGTTCAGCCTGGGGCGCGTCGGAGCTGGCGACGTCAAGCTGATGGCCGTGATGTGCCTGTGGCTCAGCGGCCTGGGCCTGATGACCTTCCTGATCGTCACCGCACTGGCGGGCGGCCTGCTGGCCCTTGGCCTGCCATTGCTGACGATGCTCGAGGGCTTCTGCGCCCAGGCCTGGATGAAATTCGGCCAGCGCCACCCACGCCTGGCCATTCCAACGCCCATGGTACTGACGGAGGATTGCCCGCAAGGTATTCCCTACGGGCTGGCCATCGCCGCAGGCGCTTTCTACACCCTGCTATTTCCCATCCACTCCTGACTGCACGGTCCAACCCATGAAAACCCCTTCCATCCTTCTCCTGGCTGGCGCCCTGGTCATGGCCGGCGGCGCCGCCCTGCTGGCTCGGGTACTGATGACGCCACCGCCGCCCGTAGTGGTCGAGCAAGCCCCCGTCCGGGTCGAAGAACCAAAGCCGAAGCAACCGGCCATTCTGGTCGCCAGCCGTGACCTGCGGCCAGGCGATTTCATCGACCCCTCGGCCCTGCGCTGGCAGGACACCGACAACGCGCACGACGAGCGCCTGTATTTCATCGACGGCCGCGACCAGATCGGCCAACTGACCGGCGCCAGCGTACGCCAAGCCATCGCCGCCGGCGCAGCGCTGACCAGCAACCTGGTGGTCAAGGCCAACGAGCCCGGTTTCATCGCCACCGTCATCACCCCCGGCCTGCGCGCCGTGTCCATCCCGACCAACAACACCGGCAGCCTCTACAGCATGGTGGCATCGGGTGACAGGGTGGACGTGCTGGTCAACCTGGAGCGGGCCCAGGAAGCGCCCCTGGTCAATCCGCTGAACCAGGACCAGATACCGCGCCTGGCAACCCAGACACTGCTACGCGACGTTCGCGTGCTGGCCATCAACAACCAGGCCCGCAGCCCGCTGCAACCGCGCCCGGAAGTGGAACCCAAGGCCAAGAAGAAGGATACCGACGCCTACCCTTCTTCCTTCCCCGAAACCGTCACGCTGGAAGTGCCACCGGCCTATACCGAGAAACTCGCCCTGGCCAGCCAGATCGGCACGTTGCAACTGGCGCTGCGCAGCAGCCAGGAGCATAGCGACGGCCAGGTCAAGCCAGGCAGCGGGCATGTCACCACCCTGGCCCAGACCACCGGCGTCTACCAGGCATCGGCCCCTTCGGCGAACTCGAAGGTGGCTACATTCCATGGCAACGCCGCCGGAGTCGTGCAGTTCGGCCAGCAGTAACCCGACATTGTCGACGGCTGGCACGCACCAGCCGCACCTGCCCAACAGAGAACCCAACAAATGAAGTTCGCGTTCAAAACCACAGCCCTCTCGCTGGCTTGCGCCCTGGGCGCAGGGATCGCCGCTCCCGGACTCGCCCACGCCACCAGCCAGGATAGCGCCGATACGCCGGCAGAGCCGGCCAACACCTACAACCCGGACCTGGACCTGGCGTTCCTCCAGCAGATCCATACCCAGGCAGGGCAGGTCGTCGAGGCCGGGACGATAGCGCAAGCAGGGGTTACCCAAAGCGCAAAAGCGCAAAAGCGCACAGACCAGCAAAACACAGCATCGCGTTTACGCAAGCAATTAACGCAAATCAGCGAAACCGAGGACATCAAGCTGCTGGTCAAGCAGGGCCGCCTGCTGCAACTGCCCCGGCCCGCCGCCAAGGTACTGGTGGCCGACCCCAGCATCGCCAGTTTCCAGATGCCCTCGGCGGGCAGCGTCTTCGTCTTCGCCCAGGCAGCCGGCACCACCACGCTCTACGCCCTGGATAGCGACGACAAGGTGATCGCGGCGATCCGCCTGGTGGCCAACCACGACCTGGCGGCCCTCAGCGAGCAGATCCAGAATGAAGTGCCCGGTTCGCGTGTCGAATTCGGCCCGGCCACCAACAATGGCCTGATCGTTCGCGGCAGCGTACGCACCCCGCAGCAGGCCAAGCAGGTGATCAGCAGCGTCGAGTCCTACCTCGGCGGCAGCAGCGCCAGCGGCTCCGGCGCCCAGGGTGGCGGTGGTGGCGAAGGACCGAAGGTGGTCAACCAGCTCAAGGTCGAGCTGTCGGCCCAGGTCAATATCAGCGTACGCATCGTCGAGGTGTCGCGCAGCCTGTCGACCCAGTTGGGATTGAACTGGGAAGCCACGCTGAAGAACGGCAACTACTTCTTCCGCAACGCCAGCAGCCTGTTCGACGCGACCACCGGCGCATTCACCTCCACCGGCATCAGCAATGCCGTGGCCGGCGGCTCCCATAGCTATGGTTCGACGACGGTGGCCGGCCTGCTGACCGCCCTTTCCGAAGATGGCCTGGCCACGGTACTGGCCGAGCCCAACCTGACGGCGATGTCCGGGGAAACCGCGGGCTTCGCCGCCGGCGGCGAGGTGCCCATCGTCATCATCACCAACAACAACGTGACCATCGAGTACAAGCAGTACGGCGTGATCATGCGCATGACGCCGACCCTGCTGTCGCCGAATCGCATCAGCCTGCATGTCGCGCCAGAGGTCAGCGACCTGTCCGACGAAGGCGCGGTGACGTTGGAAGGCAATGTCATTCCGGCCTTCAAGGTACGCCGCGCCGACACCACGGTGGAACTCGCCAGCGGCCAGAGCTTCGCCCTCGCCGGCATGCTGCGCAGCAATATCAACCAGAGCATCAGCAGCGTGCCCGGCCTGAAGAGCATCCCTGTCCTCGGCCGCTTGTTCGAGACCGACGCCAGCTCCCAGGAAGATACCGAACTGGTGATCATCGCCACCGCCTACGTGGTCGAGCCCACCGCCCCTGGCGACCTGCAGGCCCCCGGTCGCGGTATCCGCGCCCTGGACTCGATGATGCCGTCCCAGGCCGCCGCCGGCTACCTGTTCTGAGGAGAATTGCCATGACTGTACGCCCATTGCTGTCCTTGCTGGCGCTCTCACTGCTGGTCACAGGCTGCGACCGCAACCTCAACCAGATGCGCGAGACCCGTTTCACCCCCTACCAGAGCGCGCCGCTGCCAACGGTCACGCCATCGGCCATGGTCGCTTCGCTGAAGGCGGCCGGCAACGGCAGCTTCAGCGCCGAGTCGCTGGATAATCTCAACACCCTGCTGCGCGCCCAGGGCCGCCTGTCGCGTCAGACCCTGAGCCTGCAACCCTATACGCCTTCCGGCGAGCGCCTGGCACAACGCCTGGCTGCGGTCCTGCGTGATCGTGGCACCCCCGCCGAGCAGATCATCGTCATGCCTGTACGCCTGGAAGCTGCCGAAGCCCGGCAATGGGACCTGCAGGTGGTTTCCGAGGCCCTGGTGGTCAAGACCCCCGATTGCTCCATCGCCGACGCCGAAGTGTGGACGGTCAAGCCCTACCAGGCCATCGGCCCGATGGGCTGCGCCAACCGCGCCAATATCGCACGCATGGTTTCCGACCCGAGCGACCTCGTACGCCCCCGCACGCTGGACGCCGGCGACGGCATCGCCGCGGTCAACGCGGTCACCCGCTACTACGACGATGAAGTGCGTGAACTGCTCGACATCGACTTCCAGGAAGACTGATCCGGCAGGAGAACAGCATCATGAACGACGTATCCCGGAACACGCTCGAACCCGTCGGAGGCAAGCATGGCGTGGCCCTGTTCGCGGCCACCGAGGAAGAGGCCCGCCACTTCGGCGAACAGTTGCTGCGCCTCGGCCACTCCAGCGACATGGCCATGAGCGGCGGCATCGCCAGCGCCATCGGCTGGACCAGCAGCAACCCACCACCCACCGTGCTGCTGGTCGACCTGGATGGCGACCCCTTGCCCCTGCAGTCGATCCAGGACCTCATCGAGGTCTGCGATCCGGCCTGCCAGATCATCGCGCTGGGCAGTCGCCAGGACATCGACCTTTACCGCACATTGCTGCACAGCGGCGTCTTCGACTACCTGAGCAAGCCCGTGCCGCTCGATCTGCTGGCCTCGGTATTGTCACGCGCCCAGGGCCACGCCCTGGGCGAAATACAGTCGGCACGCAGTGGCCGCACCATTGCCGTCACCAGCGT
The DNA here is from genome assembly GCF_004327335.1 of Stutzerimonas kirkiae. Classification (GTDB taxonomy): domain Bacteria; phylum Pseudomonadota; class Gammaproteobacteria; order Pseudomonadales; family Pseudomonadaceae; genus Stutzerimonas; species Stutzerimonas kirkiae. Next base: position 13,682 of record NZ_QJUO01000013.1, read on the forward strand.
ATCAGGCGGCGGCGGTGCCAGTACCGTGGCCTCCGGGCTGGCCCTGCTGCTGTCCACCCAGCGCCACAGCAGCACCGCCCTGGTGGACTTCGACCGCAGCAATGGCGACCTCGCCCTGCTGCTTGGCTATGAGGGTGACGCCGGCCTGGCCGGCGCACTGGCCAGCGAGGAAATCGACGCGCGCTTCCTGCAACGCGCCATGGGCCGGATCAACGATCGGCTCTACCTGCTCGCCCAGGAACCCAGCCTGTATGCGGATGCGAATTTCAGCACGGAACATCTGCTGACCCTCGGCGCCAGCCTGTGCCGTATGTTCAACCAGGTCATCTGGGATCTGCCAGCGGGCCGCCCGCAAGGCTCCCTGGATGTGCTCGCCCATGCCCAGACCCGCATCCTGCTGACCGATTTCACCGTGCAGGATGCTCGCAACAGCCACCGGCTGCTGCGCGAGATCGGCGACGAAAGCGCCGGCCAGCACCTGCTGCTGGTGGCCAACCCTTCGCGCCAGGGCCAGGCCGGCATCGTCGAACGCAGCCAGTTCGAGGAGTTCGTCGGACGCCCGGTCGACCTGATCCTGCCCCACGCCGGCCAGGTCCTCGGCGACAGCCTGCTGACCGGCGCCCTGCACCTGCCCAGCGCGCCGGCCTTCCAGGCGGCCCTGCTGGACCTGGCGGACCTTGCCTGCGGCAGGCCACTGCGCAAGCAGGCGCCCGGCACCGGCCTCGTCGGACGACTGAAAAGCGCCCTGACACGCAACCGCTCGGCAGCCTGAGCCAAGGAGTTCCAGCATGCTGATCCGTCAACCGAAAAAGCCCCTGCCGGCGCGCCAGCCGCACCTGCCACAGGCCGTCGAGGCGCCACAGGAAATACGTGCCACCAGCGTCCAGCGCAACACCGGCGGCAAACCGGCGGATACCCTCGGCACGCAGAACCGGCGCATTATCCGCACCCACCTGTACGACCAGATCGACCCGCTGAAAGCCGCCGCGATGGGGCGCGACAAGCTGCGCATACAGATCGAATCGCTGATCCGCCGCATCTGTGACGAACAACGCCTGCAGCTCTCGCGCCAGGAAGAAGAAGTCATCGGCGAGGAAATGCTCAACGAGATGGTCGGCATCGGCCCGATCCAGCCACTGCTCGCCGACGACAGCGTCAACGATATCCTGGTCAATGGCGCCGGCCAGGTGTTCGTCGAACGCTATGGCAAGCTGGAACTGTCGCCGATCACCTTCATCGACGAAGAGCATGTGTTCAACACCGCGCAGCGCATCGCCGCGGCGGTAGGGCGACGCATCGACGAAAGCCATCCGATGGTCGACGCCCGCCTGGCCGACGGCAGCCGGGTGAACGTCATCACCTATCCGCTGGCGATCGACGGCACCACCATCTCCATCCGCAAATTCATGCGCCGCAACATGTCGCTGGAGATCCTCGCCGAGCGCGGCGCGATGTCCCACGAGATGGTCGAAGTGCTGCGCCGGGCGATGCTGGCCAAGCTCAATGTCATCGTTTCCGGCGGTACCGGCGCGGGCAAGACCACCCTGCTCAACGCACTGTCGCAGAAGATCAGCGACGAAGATCGCATCATCACCATCGAGGACGCCGCCGAACTGCAACTGCAGCAGATCCACGTGGTACGCCTGGAAACCCGCCCGATCAGCGCCGAAGGCACCGGCAAGGTCGACCAGCGCGACCTGGTGCGCAACGCCCTGCGCATGCGCCCCGATCGCATCATCCTCGGCGAGGTGCGTGGCGGCGAGAGCTTCGACATGCTGCAGGCGATGAATACCGGCCACGATGGTTCACTGTGCACGGTACACGCCAATACCCCGCGCGATGCCATCATGCGCCTGGAGAACATGGTGATGATGGCCAGCATGCAATTGCCGCTGGAGGCGATCCGCCGGCAGATCGCCAGCGCGGTCAACCTGATCGTGCAGGTCGAGCGCATGCGTGACGGCGCCCGCCGCATCGTCTCGATCACCGAGGTCTGCGGCATGGAGAACGAGGTCATCCAGACCCAGGAACTGTTCGGTTTCAAGACCACCAGCATCGATGCCAAGGGCAACCTCTCCGGCCAGTTCGTACCCAGCGGCCAGCGCCCGCACTTCTACGGCACCCACGCCCATCTGTTCGAGGGGCAAGCCTGATGGATGCCGTACTCGATCTGTTCACCGTACTGGTCTTCGTCTGTGTCCTGCTGGCGTTCTTCACCGCACGCGGTCTTGGCGGGAGACGCCAGCGCGAACAGGCCTCGCGCGAGCATCTGCGACAGTTGCAGGCGCAGTTGTCGGGGGCGCGGCCCGGCAACGCCCAGCTCGCGCAGGCCGAGGGCATCCTGCGCGAGCTGGAGCAGCCACCCCTGGCGCAATGGCCGCTGATCGGCCCGCGCCTGGGCAGGCTCTGGCTGGACCTGCGCATACTCGGCTGGGACAAGACGCTGCGCATGCGGCTGTCGCTGCTGGGGCTGGCCAGCCTGACCGCCGGTATCCTGCTCGGACGGGATACGCCCCTGCCCTGGCTGCTGGGCGGCCTGTTCACCCTGGCCTTCTTCCTCGGTATCGGCAACATGCTTTACCGCAGCGCCATGGCCAAGCACCTGAAGCAGCTCAAGCAGAGCCTGCCGGAAGCCATCGACGCCATTACCCGCACCGCCCGCGCCGGGGTGCCGGTCAGCAATGCCTTCGCCCTGGTCGCGGAAAACCTGCCGGGGCCGCTGGCGGTTGAATTCGCCCTGATCGACAACTGGCTGCGCCTGGGGGTCCCGCTGCGGCAGGTCATGCAGGATTCGGCCAAGCGCATCCCGCTGAACGAATACCGCTTCTTCGCCGTGATCCTGATCATCAACCAGGAAGCCGGCGGGCGCCTCGGGGAAACCCTCGACCGCCTGGCATCCACCCTGCGCGAGCGCCAGGAACTGCAACTGAAGATCCAGGCCAAGACCTCAGAGGCCCGGGCCTCGGCGAAGATCGTCGCCTCGCTGGTACCGCTGGCCCTCGGCTATATGTACCTGAACTCGCCTAAGGACTTTCACTTCCTGCTCAACGACCCCACGGGCAATGCCGTGCTGTTCTACGCCTTCGCCAGTGTCACCCTGGGCCTGCTGATCACTCACCTGATGGTCAGGAGGGTCGCATGAACCTGCTCGACGACCCGCTGCTGCAAACCTGCCTGGGCCTCATGCTCTGCGGCATCGGCCTGGGCCTGATCGGTATCTACCGCCTGCAGCGCCCATCCAGCCTGCGCGCCCGCCTCAACCTGCAGTCGACGCCCGGCGACGCCAGCCCGGTCGCGGATATCCTGCGCAACCAGGGCCTGCAACTCTCGCCACGCCAGGTAGCGATACTGCGCCCCATCGCACGCGCCGGCGACAGCCTGGCCGGGACCGACAACGACCGCCAGAACCTGCGCCGCCTGCTGGCCATGGCCGGCTTCCGCGGCCCCGAGGCGCTCGGCCTGCTGATGGCCGGCAAATACGCCCTCGGCCTCCTGCTGCTGATGATCGTGCTGTTCGGCCTGCTCGCCCCCGATAACCGCTTCGGGCTGAGCGGCCTGGCCGCCGGGCTGATCGCCCTGTTCGTCGGCAGCACCCTGCCCGAGGCCTGGCTCAGGCTGCGCAGCGCCCAGCGCGGCGAGCGCCTGGCGCGCAGCCTACCCGACGCCCTCGACCTGATGGTGATCTGCGCCGAGGCCGGCCTGCCATTGGGGCGCGTGCTGCAGGTGGTCTCCAGGGAGCTGGCGTTGTCCGCGCCGGAAATGGCCGATGAGCTGCGCTACACCTGGGCCGAACTGCAGATTCTCAGCGACCGTACGCGGGCGCTGCTGAACCTGGCGGAGCGCACCGGCGTCAGCAATATCGAGAGCATGGTCGCCACCCTGATCCAGGCCGAACGCTACGGCACGCCATTGTCCCAGGCGCTGCGCACTATTTCCGATGAAAGCCGCAAGGCGCTGATCCTCAATCTCGAAGAAAAGGCCGGCAAGCTGCCAGCCCAACTCAGCGTACCGCTGATGACCATGATCCTGCCGCCGATCGTGGCGATGATGGGCGCCCCCGCCATGGTGCGCATCATCCGCCTGCTCGGCAGTTGACCTTCCCGGAGCCATCGAACCATGCGATCCACCCTGCCCAGCCTGCTGCTTATCGGCCTGATCTCGCTCACCGGTTGCGCCAGCATCAGTGGCGTCAACCCGCTCGACTCGGGCAAACCGCCGGCGCTGACCAAGGAAGCCGGGGAAGCCCTGCGCCTGGCCCGTGTCCTGCGCGACAACGGCAGGCTACAGGCGGCCTATGAAGTCTACGAACGCATGGACCAGCGCCAGCAACTCGAGGGCGCCTACCTGCTGGAGTACGCCAGCCTTGCCGCCACGCTGCGCCCGCAGCAGGAGGCACTGGCCCTCTATGGGCGGGCCAGGCGGCAACTGGGCGACGATCTGCAGGCCATCGCCCCCGGCCAGCGTATCGCCCTGTGCAACGGCGTGGGTCGTGCGCGCCTGGCCCTCGGGCAGTCCCAGCGCGCCATCGGCGATTTCCAGTGCGCCCTGCAGGCCGATCCGCAGAATACCCAGGCGCTCAATGGCCTCGGCGTGGCGCTGAATATCGGCGGCGACAGCGAAGGCGCGCGCGAGCAATTCGAAAAGATACTGGAACTGGAACCCGGCAACAGCGCCGCGGCCAACAACCTGGCCCTGGCCTGGCTCGCCAGCGGCGAGAACCAGCGCGCCATCGCCCTGCTCAACCAGGCGCGCAACGGTGGCGACGCCGCGCTGCAGTTGAACCTGGCCCTGGCCTATGTACTCGAGGGGCATGACGACACCGCCCGGCGCATCCTGCTGGAAAACCTGCAACCCGGCTTTGCCGGACGCATCATCGAAGACTTCCAGGCCACCCGCCAGCGCATCGCCGCCGGTGCGCCCCTGGCCCAGGAGCTGCTGGCCGCCAGCCAGCGTCCATTGGTACTGAGCGAGCAGGATTGAAGCATGCGTGATCTCTCCCGTTGCTCGCGTGACGAACAAGGCGTCACGGCAATAGAAACCGCCCTGATCCTGCCGGTCCTGCTGTTCGGCGTGATGATGCTGTTCGAGCTGGCGCGTATCGCCCTCATGATCGGTATCGGCAGCCTCGCGCTGGAGCACGCCCTGCAGAATTTCCGCCACGACTCGAACTTCTATCGCAAGAACGCCGAAGAGCTGCAGCAGGATATCGAAAAGCGCATGATCGATTTCTCCTACGACTTTCTCAGCGAAGAAAACCTGGAGATCGAAGTACTCCCCTTCGATAACCTCTATCAGTTCGGCAAAGGTACCAACGACCCCGGCGATGAAGAAGAAAGCCTGGCCGCCCAGAACGATCGCTCACCGCCCATCCTCAGTGTCACGGTCGACCTGAGCCAGCAGTTCATGACACCGCTGCCGGCCCTGTTCGGCCTCGGCGAGGCGTTCCAGTACCAGTATCGCCATCTGCTCGGCGACCTGCCCAGCGACGAAGACGACGAGGAAGACGAGTGATGAAGGCATTCAGCCCTCGCCGCCAACGCGGCAGCGCGATACTGGAAACCGCGCTGGTCATGCCGGTGCTGATCGGCACCGCACTCATCAGCGCCGACCTGTACAACGTCAACCAGGCGCGCAGCCACATGGAACAGTCGGCCCATACCATCGCCTCGGTTCTCTCCAACCAGAGCAGGTTGGACTACGACGGACTGCAGGCGCTCGTCGATCAGGTCGCCGCGGCGGAAATCCTCGGCGAGTACGAGTTGATCATCCACCAGGTGGCGCTGGATCGCAGCATGGCCTGGAGGCCCATATACCGCGGCTCCGCCGGCGACCTGTGCCCCCAGCAGAGCGAAGGCCTCGAATACACCGGAGAACTGCCGGAAGAACAGGAGTACGACCCGGAAAACCCCAGCACGACCGCCATGGTGGTCGTGCAACTGTGCCGCAACAGCTCCAGCCTGGCCCTGAGCAGCGGCCTGCTGGTGGACAAGGAGATGCAGGCCATCGCCTTCAATCGCATGCTCTATAACGAACTGGAGCTCGACGAAACCCTCGCCGCGGAAGTCGGCCTACGGGACGAGGACGAATAAGCCAGGGCAATCGTGCCTACGCTGGAATGCCTCGGGAAAGCGGCTGGAGGCTGGACGAAAGACTGGCCCAGCGTGTTTTCGTCCAGCTTTCCAGCCTCCAGCGCCTTTATCGAAGCTGGATGATAATGGCGCCGCTTCAACTACGCCCTCGCCCCTTGCCGCTATCCCGGCCCCGGCGCCTGACATCGGCAGGCCGCTCCGCGACGGCGCTACCACGCTCACGGGGCTTTCCAGCCTTCTGCCCATCGCGATCCTCCGCCGGGCGCAGCACGCGCTTGTTGCGCTCACTGCGGGTCAGCGGCTTGGAAGTCTTGCGTTGCAGGCGCTCCAGCTTCTCCTTCAGCTTGACCTTGACCTCGGGCAACGCCACCGGCGTCAGGCCGACTTCCTCGCTGAGGATATCCACTTCGCGCTGGGCCATTTCCCGCCAGCGTCCCATCGGCAGGTCGGCGGTCATGAATACCGGCCCGAAACGCACGCGCTTCAGGCGGCTGACCACCAGCCCCTGGGATTCCCACAGGCGCCGTACCTCGCGGTTACGCCCCTCCATCACCACACAGTGATACCAATGGTTGAAACCCTCGCCTCCCGGCGCTTGCTGGATATCGGTGAAACGTGCCGGGCCATCCTCGAGGGTGACACCCGCCTTGAGGCGCTCGATCATCTCCTCGTCCACCTCGCCACGCACACGCACCGCATATTCGCGGTCCATTTCGTAGGATGGGTGCATGAGCCGGTTGGCCAGTTCGCCATCGGTGGTGAACAGCAGCAGGCCGGTGGTATTGATGTCCAGGCGACCGATATTGATCCAGCGGCCTTCTTTCAGGCGCGGCAGGCGATCGAACACCGTCGGCCGGCCCTCGGGGTCGTCGCGGGTGCAGATCTCGCCATCGGGCTTGTTGTAGATCAGCACGCGGCGCACCGCTTCGCTGGCCTCTTCGCGTTTGAGCAGGCGGCCATCCAGGGCGATCGCATCGTGCAGATCGACCCGTTGGCCCAGGCCCGCCACAGCGCCATTGACCCTGACGCGCCCGGCGGCGATCCAGCCTTCGACTTCGCGGCGCGAGGCGAGCCCCATGCGCGCCAGCACTTTCTGCAGTTTCTCGCCGTGGGCGACATGGGGTTGGGGTGTTTCGTGCTCGGTCATCTGGGCACCTCCCGGTGTGACACTTCCGATTGAAAGGAGCCGTATCATACGCATTTGCACGACGCCACGCACGAAAGCCGCTACCGATCGCCAACGGACGCGGACAAACCCGCCTGCTCTGGTTTAACCTTCGGAAGTACAGTCAACTGCAACGGCCACAAGGAAAACACCATGCCGATCCACCAACTGCAATCGCAACTCGACGAACTGCGCAACCAGCTCGCCCAGGACACCCCGCTGACCGAGGAAGAGCGCGAGGCCCTGCATGAGATCGCCCAACGCATCGAAATCCGCCTGGCCAACGAAGGCTCCGGCGATACCGAGCCTGGCGACTCCCTGGTCGATGGCGTGAACCTGGCGGTCGAGCGTTTCGAAGTCAGCCACCCCACCACCGCCATCACCCTGCGCAATATCATCCAGAGCCTGGCCAATATGGGCATCTGAGAACCCGGCCTTCCCGCCTACGGTCACGAAACCGTTGTAGGGTGCGCTGCGCGCACCCTACTTGGACTCTGCTTCCCGCCCATGGCCTGACCGAGAACGGCCTATTGCCTGGCCAGCCTCGGGTTTACCTGGATGAATGGCTCACTGCTGCGATAGGGATTGATGTCCAGCCCGCCACGCCGCACATAGCGGGCGCTGACCGCCAGCCGCTGCGGACGCAGCACGCGCAACAGGTCGAGATAGATACGCTCCACGCACTGCTCATGGAAATCCGCATGCTGGCGGAAGCTCACCAGATAGGCCAGCAGGCTTTCCGGCCGCAGAAAAGGCCCCTGGTACTCCACCAGCACGCTGCCCCAATCGGGCTGGCCGGTCACCGGGCAATTCGACTTGAGCAGATGGCTGTGCAGGCTAGCGCTGACCTGCCGCGCCGGCTCGCAGCGCAGCAGTTCGGCGCGGGGCGCGGCGTAATCGCTGATGGCGATATCCAGGTCGTCGATGCACAGCCCCGGCAGCTCGGCCAGACCTTGCGCCGTTGCCTCCTGGATACTGCTCACACGCACCCGGACCGGTGCCCCCGCCACGGCGGACAGGTCGCGCACCAGCGTCTCGCCCAGGGCCTCGTGGCTGGCAAAGACCGTCTGGTTGAGCGAATTCAGATACAGCTTGAACGACTTGGATTCGATGATGTTCGGCGAGTCGGCCGGGATCACGAATTCGCCGATCGCCACCACCGGCTTGCCCGAAGGCAGCAGCCAGGACAGTTCATAGCAGTTCCAGATATCCACGCCACGGTAAGGCAGGGTCGCCGCCGTCAGCCCCAACTCATGCCATTTCGTTTCCCGGGAGATCGGGAACAGCAACTGCGGGGCGTAGCTGGAAACGTAGGCACTGGACTTGCCCAGTGGAGAAAGTTCGGCGGGGTGTTGCATGGCGAAGGAACCTGCTGGAGAAAACGCCCGCGATTGTAGCGCCTCACGGGCATTCGTGCCTTCGTCCGGGGCTGCCCACGCAGGACGATCGCGCTATGCCGTTATGCACCGGCAAGGTGCTTCGATAAAAGCGCTGGAGGCTGGAAAGCTGGACGAACAACACCGGCTGCCACGCGCTTTCATCCAGCCTTCCCACGCTGTTTCGGCTGTTTGCCGTGAATAGCGCGATCGCCCTGCCTGCCCACGGGGCGCTCACCCCATGCCTCGATGCGGGAATACATTGATAGCGGATTGGCAATTTTGTTTCTGGTCGATAAAGCGTGCCGCGTGATCTCTGATGCGGCGTTCCTGTGCGAATGCCAGCTACTTTCGGCGCTGCCTGAAAGAGCGAGAGCGGGTGAGCCGACGACCGTGGCGCCTGGGTTCCCGCCTGCGCGGGAACGACGAGGCTGGCTTTTTCTCGCAGTCGCCTCGGTATTCGCCGCGAGCCCGGCCAGCCCCTCGTAGCAACCTTCGCCGACAGGGATGTCGGCGAAGAGCGCCCCTTGTTCATATGGGCGACGGGTTCATGCGTGTTGCGTAGAGGGGCTGGTCGGGTTCGCGACAGCACGGACGCCAGCACAACGAAAACGGTCGATGGCCAGCCACAGACTTACTTGCCAATCCGATCGCAACAACCCCTGGGTAGCGCGCCTTTCCCGATACAGAGTCCGGACTACTGCCGCATGCCCCTGCCACGCTTGAGCAAGCCTACCGTCACCAGGTACAGCACCAGTACCGCCGCCAGCATGAAAGTGATGGCAGTGCCGATATGGATGTCGGAAACGCCGAGGATGCCGTAGCGGAAAGCATTGACCATATGCAGGATCGGGTTGGCCAGCGACAGGCTCTGCCAGAACGGCGGCAGCATATGGATCGAATAGAACACCCCGCCCAGGTAGGTCAGCGGCGTCAGGACGAAGGTCGGCACGATGGAGATATCGTCGAAATTGCGCGCGAACACCGCGTTGATCATCCCGCCGAGGGAAAACACCGTCGCCGTCAGCACGATCACCAGCAAGGTCACGCCCAGGTGGTGTACCTGCAGCTCGGTGAAAAACAGCGACAGCAGCGTGACGATAAAGGCCACCGCCAGCCCCCGGGTAATGCCGCCCAGGGCATAGCCGATGACGATCACATGGGGCGACACCGGCGACACCAGCAGTTCCTCGATGGAGCGATGGAACTTGGTGCTGAAGAAGCTCGACACCACGTTGCTATAGGCGTTGGTGATCACCGACATCATGATCAGCCCCGGCACGATGTACTGGGTATAGCTGAAACCGTCCATCTCGCCGATACGCGCGCCGATCAGGCTGCCGAAGATGACGAAATACAGCACCATGGTGATCGCCGGGGGCAGCAACGTCTGTGGCCAGATGCGGATATAGCGGCGGATCTCCCGGTAGGCGATGGTGTTCAGTGCAACCAGGTTGTCCTTCAGTTCCGGCTTCATGGGGCCACCTTCGACAGATTGTTCTGCACCATCGACACGAACAGCTCCTCCAGCCGGTTGGTCTTGTTGCGCAGGCTGCTCACCTCGATGCCCTGGGCCGCCAGCAGGCGGAACAACTCGGTAACGCCCTGCTCCTTGTCCACCTGTACCTCCAGCGTGTGCGGGTCGACCAAGCGCGCGGCATAGCCGCCGAGGTCGGGGGCCACGACCCGGGAATCCCTCAGGTCGAGCAGGAAGGTTTCCACATGCAGTTGCCTGAGCAATTCACGCATGCTGGTGTTCCTGACGATCTCGCCGCGGTCGATGATGCCGATGTTGCGGCACAGTTGCTCGGCCTCCTCCAGGTAATGGGTGGTGAGGATGATGGTGATGCCCTCGCGGTTCAGCCCGGTGAGGAAGCTCCACATCGAACGGCGCAATTCGATATCCACCCCGGCCGTCGGCTCGTCGAGGATCAACAGGCGCGGCTGGTGGATCAGCGCCCTGGCGATCATCAGGCGGCGCTTCATGCCGCCCGAGAGCATGCGCGAGGGCACGTTGCGCTTGTCCCACAGGCCCAGCTCGCGCAGGTAGCGCTCGGCGCGCTCCTTGGCCACGCGGGCGGGAATGCCGTAGTAGCCAGCCTGGGTCACGAGGATGTCGAAAGCCTTCTCGAACTGGTTGAAGTTGAACTCCTGCGGCACCACGCCCAGGCAGCGCTTGAGCCCGGCAGGATCGCGGTCGAGGTCGTGGCCGAATACCTCGACATTGCCGGAGGTCTTGTTCACCAGGGTCGACAGGATGCCAATGGTGGTCGACTTGCCAGCCCCGTTGGGTCCGAGCAAGGCGAAGAAATCGCCTTCGGCCACGTCCAGGTCGATGCCCTTGAGGGCCTGGAAGCCGTTGCCGTAGGTCTTGGTCAACTGGCGGATGGAGAGAGCGGAACTCATAAAGACACGCACGCGTCATGCAGAAAGATCGCAGGTAAATGGGGGCGGCCCGCGGCAATTGCAACCGGAAATGACCAGCTCTTTGCCGGAAGCGCGGGCCACCCATGCTCGACGGTGAGCCGAGAACTTCCTGCCTGGAGTGCCTGTCCACTGGGGAAGCCCCGGCGTTTCATGGCAAGGTCCATGAAACGCCGGATACCGGCCCACCCATTCGAGGAGAGGAACTGCATGTCGCTGATCTGGTTACTGGTTCTGCTACTGGGCAGTGCCGTGCTCGCCCACCTGCGCCTTGGTGCTCGTCCGATCCTGGGAGCCATCGCCGCCTATCTGCTGCTGATGGGATCATGCGATGGCGGGCCGGTCTGGCTCATGTTCATCCTTTGGCTGGTCCTGGCGGTCGTGGCCATTCCACTGTTCGCTACGAACCTGAGGCGGAAATACTTCAGCGGACCAATGTTCGACTGGTTCAGGAAAGTCCTGCCGCCGATTTCCGCCACCGAGCGCGATGCCATAGAAGCCGGCAGCGTCTGGTGGGACGGCCAGCTCTTCAGCGGTCGACCGGACTGGGACACACTGCTCGGCTACCCGGCGGCCAGGCTCACGGATGAAGAACAGGCCTTCCTCGACGGCCCCACCGAAGCCCTCTGTGCGCTGGTCGACGAATGGGATGTCAGCCAGCGCCTGGACCTGCCGCCCGAGGCCTGGGACTTCATCAAGACCCACGGTTTCTTCGCCCTGATCATCCCCAAGGAATACGGCGGCAAGGGCTTCTCCGCCTATGCCCACTCGCAGATCGTGATGAAACTGGCGACCCGCAGCGGCGACCTGGCCAGCACCGTGATGGTGCCCAACTCCCTCGGTCCGGCGGAACTGCTGCTGCACTACGGCACCGAGGCGCAGCGTAATCATTACCTGCCGCGCCTGGCCAACGGCAGCGATATCCCCTGCTTCGCCCTGACCGGCCCCTACGCCGGCTCGGACGCCGGCGCCATGACCGACAGCGGGGTGATCTGCAAAGGGCAATGGCAGGGCGAGGAAGTGCTCGGCCTGCGCCTGAACTGGGAAAAGCGCTATATCACCCTCGGCCCGGTGGCCACCCTGCTCGGCCTCGCCTTCAAGACCTACGACCCCGAGCACCTGCTGGGCGGGGAAAGCGAACTGGGCATCAGCCTGGCGCTGATCCCCACCGATACCGCCGGCGTCAGCATCGGCCGCCGCCACCTGCCACTGGGCGCGGCCTTCATGAACGGTCCGAACTGGGGCAAGGATGTCTTCGTACCCCTGGAAGCCATCATCGGCGGGCAGGAAATGATCGGCAAAGGCTGGATGATGCTGATGAACTGCCTGTCCGTCGGCCGCTCCATCTCCCTGCCGGCCACTGGCGTCAGCGCCGCCAAGACCTGCAGCTACGTATCCGGGCGCTACGCGAGCATCCGCGAACAGTTCGGCGTGCCGCTGGCCGCCTTCGAGGGTATCCAGGAGCCCCTGGCGCGCATCGGCGGCAACGCCTGGCTGATGGACAGCGCGCGCATCCTCACCGCCAACGCGGTGGACCTGGGGGAAAAGCCCTCGGTGCTCTCGGCCATCCTCAAGTACCACCTGACCGAACGTGGCCGCGAGTGCATCCGCGATGCCATGGATATCCACGGCGGCAAGGCCATCATCCTCGGCCCCAGCAACTACCTGGGGCGCCTGTGGCTGTCGGCGCCGATCTCGATCACCGTCGAAGGCGCCAATATCCTTTCGCGCAACCTGATGATCTTCGGCCAGGGCGCCATCCGCTGCCATCCCTTCGTACTCAAGGAGATGGAGCTGGCCAACGAGCCGGACCGCGAACGCGCCGTCGCCCGCTTCGACGAGTTGCTGCTGCAGCATATCGGTTTCGCCATCGGCAACAGCGCCAGCACCCTGGTGCTCGGGCTGACCCTGGGCAAGCTCGGCAACGCCCCCGGCAATGCGCTGACACGCCCCTATTTCCGGGCGCTGGATCGCCTGGCCGCCGCCTTCGCCATGCTCGCCGACCTGTCGATGATGCTGCTCGGCGGCGAGCTCAAGCGCCGCGAACGCCTTTCCGCTCGCCTGGGCGACGCCCTCAGCCACCTCTACCTGGCTTCCGCCGCGCTCAAGCGCTACCACGACCTGGGCTACCCGAGCGAACAGGAAGCGCTACTGCGCTGGAGCCTGGAAGACTGCCTGCACAAGGCGGAACAGGCGCTGGCCGGCGTCCTGCAGAACTTCCCCAACAAGACGCTGGGCTGTCTGCTGCATCTGCTGGTGTTCCCTCTCGGCGCGCGCCACAACGGCCCCTCCGACCAGTTGGATGCGCAGGTTGCGCAAATCCTCGGCCGTGCGGAAGGCGACCCGGCGCTGGAACAGATACTCGAAGGCGTCTACCGCCCGCAGTCGGATCAGCAGCCCCTGGGCGCCTTGAAGCTGGCGTTCGAGCAGTTGCATGCCCAGCGCGACACCCTGCGCAAGCTGCAACAGGCGCTCAAGCGCGGCGATGTCCAACCGGCGCCGGGAGAAGACACAGTCCTCGCGGCACAGCGGGCCGGTCTGCTCGGCGAGGAGGAAGCCAGGCTCGTCCATGCCGCAGAGGCGGCACGGCGCAAGGTCATCGACGTGGACGATTTCGACAAGGCCGAACTGCAACGGCCCGACGATGACTCACGGTAAGCCATTGCAATCGCAAAGAGCGCCCGGAATGGCCTTGGCCGCGCATCCTCATCCGACGGAAGCCCATTCCGCGCTGGCACCACTCGCATAAAAAGAAGAAAACTTTATGCGATGGTCGTAATATTACGTCTGCCTTTGCACAGGAGCCTGTCATGCAATACCGCCCGCTTGGACGTACCGACCTCAAGCTCAGCGCCATCACCCTCGGCACCATGACCTGGGGTGAGCAGAACACCGAGGCCGAGGCCTTCGAACAGATCCGCCTGGCCAAGGATGCCGGCGTCAACACCCTGGACACCGCGGAGATGTACCCGGTACCGCCGGGAGGCGAAACCTATGGCGCCACCGAACGCATCATCGGCAACTACTTCCGCCGCTTCGGCGACCGTGCCGACTGGATACTGGCCAGCAAGGTGGCCGGCCCCGGCCGCATGGAGCATATCCGCGACGGCAACCCGCGCCTGGACCGCGCCAATATCACCGCCGCCCTGGATGCCAGCCTGCAACGCCTGAACACCGACTACCTGGACCTCTACCAACTGCACTGGCCGGATCGCAAGACCAACTTCTTCGGCGAGCTGGGCTTCAAGTACGACCCGGACGATAGCTTCGTCGCCATCGAGGACACCCTGGAGGTGCTCGCCGAGCTGGTCGACGCCGGCAAGATCCGCCATATCGGCCTGTCCAACGAAACCCCATGGGGCGTCCAGCGCTTCCTGCACCTGGCGCAAAGCCGCGGCTGGCCGCGCGTGGTATCCATCCAGAACCCCTACAACCTGCTCAATCGCAGCTTCGAGGTCGGCCTGGCGGAAATATCCCTGCGCGAGCAGGTCGGCCTGCTGGCCTACTCGCCCCTGGCGTTCGGCGTACTCTCCGGCAAGTACCTGGACGGCGCCCGCCCGGCCAATGGTCGGCTGACCCTGTTCGAGCGCTTCCAGCGCTACAACAACCCGCAAGTCGAACGGATAGTGCCGCGCTATGTCGAGCTGGCCCACCGGTACGGCCTCGACCCGGCGCAACTGGCGCTGGCCTACGTCACCAGCCGGCCCTTCGTCACCAGCAACATCATCGGCGCCACCAGCCTCGAGCAGCTCGCCAGCAACCTGGCGAGCACGCAGGTCGAGCTGAGCCCGGCACTGCTCGACGAACTGGAAGCGCTCCACCTGTCGCAACCCAACCCGGCACCTTGAGGCCATGCTTTCAACGTATTTGAACCGGTAGGCGTAGCCATAGGCTGGAAGCGGAGGCCATTGCAGGATGCGCATGGCGCATGTGAACCTTCCAGTTTCCAACTGCTTCTCCCACAACCAGAACACCCTGCCGCGAGCCCCGAATTGTCCAGCCTTTCCAGCACCACGAAACCTGCAAGCGTCTACCGCCACCCGGGCTTCCTGCCCTTCCTGATCGGCCGCATGGTCGCCGTCGGCGCGATCCAGATACAGGCGGTGGTGGTCGCCTGGCAGGTCTACGAAATGACCCGCGACCCGCTGTCGCTGGCCTATGTCGGCCTGGCGCAGTTCATTCCCATGGTGCTGCTGCTGATGCCGGCGGGCGACCTGATCGACCGCTATGCGCGCAAACCGATCCTGGCCATCAGTTGGGGTGTCGAGGCGATCTGCGCGGCATTGCTGGCCTGGCTGTCATTCACCGATGCACAGAATCCCCTGGCGATCTACGCCGTACTGGCCCTGTTCGGCTGTGCCCGTGCCTTCACCGGGCCGGCCCTGCAAAGCCTGCTGCCGCAGATCGTTCCACGCGAACAACTGGCCGCGGCCATCGCCGCCAACAGCATGATCATGCGTGGCGCCAGCATCCTCGGCCCGCTGTTCGGCGGCGGCCTGTACGCCTGGGGCGGCGGCGCCCTCACCTACGGGCTGTGCATGACCGCCTTCCTGCTGGGGCTGCTGCTGCTGATATGGGTACCGGTGCGCTTCGCCGACAAGATCGAGAAAGCCGGAAGTGGCGCCTGGGAGCGCTTCACCGCGGGCATTCACTTCATCCGCAACCGCCCGATCATCCTCGGCACCATCTCCCTGGACCTGTTCGCCGTCCTGCTGGGAGGCGTCATCGCCCTGCTGCCGATCTATGCCCAGGATGTCCTGCAAGTCGGCCCGCAAGGGCTCGGCGCCCTGCGCAGCGCCATCGCCATCGGCGAAATCGCCATGGGCCTGTACCTGAGCCTGCACCCTTTCAACCGCAAGGTCGGCCTCACCATGTTCGGCGCAGTCGCCCTCTTCGGCCTGGCCAACCTGATATTCGCCCTGTCCACGCTATTCTGGCTTTCCTTCGCCGCCCTGCTGGTGGCTGGCGCCGCCGACATGGTCAGCGTCTATATCCGCTCTTCGCTGATCCAGTTCTCCACCCCCGACAACATGCGTGGCCGGGTCAATGCGGTGAACATGCTGTTCATCGGCTCTTCCAACGAACTCGGCGAGTTCCGCGCCGGCAGCAGCGCCGCCTGGCTCGGCGTGGTGCCCGCCGCCGTGCTCGGCAGCCTCTGTTCCATCGGCATCGTCGCGACCTGGATGCTCTGGTTCAAACCACTGCGCCAGATCGACCGCTTCGAACAGGCCAGCCCGGATAGAGGCAGCCATAAGCCTGAAGCTTGAAACGGACGGCACCGGGACTGGCGGCTAATCCCCGGTGTATTCGCAGCCGCTGGTGCAGGTTTCATGCACGCGGATACGCGAAAGCCCCGGCAACAGGGGCTTCAACCGGCCCCAGAGCCACTCGGCCAGCACCTCGCTGGTGGGGTTTTCCAGCCCGGGGATATCGTTCAGGTAATGATGGTCGAGCTGCTCGTAGACCGGCCGGAAGATAGCCTTGATATCGGAAAAATCCATGACCCAGCCCAGCACCGGGTCCAAAGGCCCCTGCACATGGATCGCCACCCGGAACGAATGCCCATGCAGACGCCCGCATTTGTGGCCATCGGGTACGTTCGGCAGCTTGTGTGCCGCTTCGAAGGTGAATTCTTTATAGATTTCCATGCAAACCTCGTCCCGCTGGACCGCCTTGTGCAAAGACCCGCCGAAAGGCAGGATCGGAGGATCTGAAAAAGGCCGCGATTATGCATCAGAACGACGGGCTTGCGTTGCGCTATCCCAGTAGCGCACAGGGTAATCGGGGCATGCGTGCCGGGAAGCTCATTGCGACCGGATTGGCAAGTAAGTCTGTGGCTGGCCATCGACCGTTTTCGTTGTGCTGGCGTCCGTGCTGTCGCGAACCCTACCAGCCCCTCTACGCAACACGCATGAACCCGTCGCCCATATGAACAAGGGGCGCTCTTCGCCGACATCCCTGTCGGCGAAGGTTGCTACGAGGGGCTGGCCGGGCTCGCGGCGAATACCGAGGCGACTGCGAGAAAAAGCCAGCCTCGTCGTTCCCGCGCAGGCGGGAACCCAGGCGCCACGGTCGTCGGCTCACCCGCTCTCGCTCTTTCAGGCAGCGCCGAAAGTAGCTGGCATTCGCACAGGAACGCCGCATCAGAGATCACGCGGCACGCTTTATCGACCAGAAACAAAATTGCCAATCCAGTTTCAACCTTCATATTGCGCAACGACACAGGATCACCTGGCCGGACGCAATGACCTCGCCAGGCATCTGCGGTAGCATTGCCGCCCCTGAAACGGCCCCAGTACACGACTTCCACCACACGGCGACCTTGCAAGGCAGGCGGAGACATCATGCACAAACGCGCCCTGGTCCTCTTTTCCGGCGGGCAGGACTCCACCACCTGCCTGGCCTGGGCCCTCGACCGCTACGAGCGGGTCGAAACCATCGGCTTCGACTACGGCCAGCGCCATAGCGTGGAGCTCGCCTGCCGGCAAAGGATTCTCCAGCGCCTGCGCCAGCGCTACCCGGCATGGCGGGACAGGCTGGGGGATGATCATTTCCTTGACCTGAAGCTGCTGGGGCAGATCAGCGAAACGGCCATGACCTCCGAGAAGGCGATCGAGTTCGAGCAGAACGGCCTGCCCAACACCTTCGTGCCGGGGCGCAACCTGCTGTTCTTCACCTTCGCCGCGGCGCTGGCCTACCGGCGCGGCATCAGCGTGCTGGTGGGCGGCATGTGCGAAACGGACTACTCGGGCTACCCGGATTGCCGGGACAACACCCTGAAGGCCCTGCAGGTCTCCCTGAGCCTGGGCATGGACAGCGCCCTGCTGATCGAGACGCCGCTGATGTGGCTGGACAAGAACCGGACCTGGGAACTGGCCGGGCAACTGGGCGGTAACGATTTCGTCGAACTCATCCGCGAGGAAACCCACACCTGCTACCTGGGCGAGCGCGGGCAGCGCCACGCCTGGGGCTATGGCTGCGGCACCTGCCCCGCCTGCCAGTTGAGGAAATCCGGCTACCAGCAGTATGCCGCAGGGCTGCCAACCGCCCCGCAGGACGCGCCGGAATGACCTACAGCGTCAAGGAAATCTTCTACACCCTGCAAGGCGAAGGCGCCCAGGCCGGCCGCCCGGCGGTGTTCTGCCGCTTCAGCGGCTGCAACCTGTGGTCGGGACGGGAGCGGGACCGCGGCACGTCCATCTGCCGCTTCTGCGACACCGACTTCATCGGCACCGACGGGCCTGGCGGCGGCAAGTTCAGGCAGGCCGAAGCGCTCGCCAGCGCCATCGATGCGCAGTGGCCAGGGCACGCTGCCCGCAACAAATACGTGGTACTGACGGGTGGAGAGCCGCTGCTGCAGGTCGACCAGGCGCTCACCGATGCCTTGCATGCGCGGGGGTTCACCATCGCGGTCGAGACCAACGGTACCCTCGCCCTGCCGGACGGCATCGACTGGGTCTGCGTCAGCCCGAAATCCAGCGCCGAACTGCTCATCACCCGCGGCAATGAGCTGAAACTGGTCTACCCGCAGCACGACGCCATGCCGGACCGGTTCGAGGCACTGGACTTCGAGGTGTTCTACCTGCAGCCGATGGATGCGCACGGCAGGCAGCAGAACACCCTGGATGCCATCGACTACTGCAAGTCCCACCCGCAATGGCGGCTCGGCCTGCAGCAGCACAAGATCCTGATGATCCCCTGAGCGGGAAGCATCCCTCCTTGTCTTCGCTTGCAGCTTATCGCTCGTGGCTTGCCGCTGCCCTCAGCACTCGTTCATCCCTTCGCGAAAGCGCAGCACCAGTTCCCTGAGTTGCTGGCGCCAGTCCTGGACATCCTCGAGCGACAGCTCGTCGCTGGCCGGCTCCAGCGTAACGGCCTCGATCAACGGCTGCGTCACGTCCTGGCGGACCTTGGGCGCGGGCCGCAGGGGCAGGAACAATGCCGCATGGCCGCGCAGCAACAGCGCCAGCCAGGTATCCGGGTGCTCCGCCAGCTCCAGCAGTTCCGCCAATTCCGGAATCGGTGCCGCTTGCAGCAGCGGTCGCTTGAGAATCGCCTCGACCGAACTCGCTTCGGCGCCCGCCACGCGATAGAAGCCACCCACCTCATGGCACAGCCCCAGCAACGCGCCATACAGGTGCAGCAGGCTGGTCTCGCGCTCGGCGGCCTGCTGCGTGCTATCGCCCTGCGCCAGAGCATGTTGCCAGCGCTCCAGCGCCAGGCTGGCAAAATGGAGCTTCTGGTTGGTACGCGTGTAGCGTTCGTTGGCCATGCCTTGCAATCCTCCAGACGGTAATGACTCTCAGCATGCCTCGGCAGTGCTTCGAATACCAGAGACGGGAAAGACAGAAACGGCAACCACGAAGGGAAAAGCCGGAGGCCGCCCACACAGCCTGGGCGAACTGAGGCCCCAATATCCTACAGCTCGCCCGTATCGGCAGCGCCCTATGCGGCCAGGGCGATCGCGCTATGCGCGGCAAAGCGCCGAAAAGAGCGCTGGAAGGCTTTAGACTGGACGAAAGAGCGTGGCAACCGGTGTTTTTCGTCCAGTTTTCCAGCCTCCAGCGCTTTTACCGAAGCCCCTTTCCGATGAGTAACGGCATAGCGCGATCGCCCAACCTATGCGACCCGGAGGCAGGCGCCTCAGCGCTTGTCCTCTACCTTCCACTTCGAGCCGTCATGGAAAGCCTTCCAGCCGGTCGGCTTGCCCTCGACCTCGGTCTGCACGTACTGCTCCTTGGTCTTGCGGCTGAAACGGATGACCGCCGGGCGCCCTTCCGGATCGCGCTGCGGGGCATCCAGCAGGAAGTGATACTTCGGATCGATCTCGTCGCGGTGCGGCAGCAGCTCGATCACCAGCGGCGCGCGCGTCTCGCGATTCTTCGGGAACTGGCTGGCGGCCAGGAACAGCCCCGAGGCGCCGTCGCGCAGCACATAGTTATCGTCGACCTTCTCGCAACGCAGCTCGGGCATCTTCACCGCATCCATCTTCGGCGGTGCGGCTTCGCCATTCTTCAGCAGCTTGCGGGTGTTCTTGCACTGGGGGTTGGTGCAGCCGAAGAACTTGCCGAAACGCCCGGACTTGAGCTGCATCTCGCTGCCGCACTTGTCGCACTCCAGGCTCGGCCCTTCATAGCCCTTGATCCGGTACTGCCCTTCCTCGACCTCGTAGCCGGTGCAGTCCGGGTTGTTGCCGCAGATATGCAGCTTGTGCCGCTCATCCAGCAGGTAGGCGTCCATCGCGGTGCTGCAGATCGGGCAACGGCGCTTGCCCAGCAGCACGCGGGATTCCGATTCGCCCTCGTCGTCGGCGGCGATCTCGTCGCCCGGAATCAGGTTGACGGTGGACTTGCAGCGTTCCTTGGGCGGCAGGCTGTAGCCCGAGCAGCCGAGGAACACCCCGGTCGAGGCGGTACGGATCATCATCGGCCGGCCACAGGCCTTGCACGGGATGTCGGTCAGGGTCGGCTGGTTGGCGCGCATGCCGGTCTCGCTGGACTCGGCGATCTCCAGCTTGTGCTTGAAGTCCTTGTAGAACTCGTCCAGCAGGTGCTTCCACTGGCGCTCGCCCTGGGCGACATCATCGAGCTGCTCCTCCATGCCGGCGGTAAAGCCGTAGTCCATCAGGTTGGCGAAGCTCTCGCTGAGGCGCTCGGCGACGATATCGCCCATCTTCTCGGCATAGAAACGCCGGTTGTGCACGGTGACGTAGCCGCGCTCCTGGATGGTCGAAATGATCGCCACATAGGTCGACGGGCGACCGATGCCGCGCTTCTCCAGCTCCTTGACCAGGCTCGCTTCGGAAAAGCGCGCCGGCGGCTTGGTGAAGTGCTGGCTGGGGTCGAGCTTGAGCAGCTTGAGCAACTCGCCTTCGGTCATTTCCGGTAGCACATCGTCCTCGCCCGCCTTGCCCTGCGGCGGCTGGACCCGGGTAAAGCCATCGAACCTGAGAATGCGCCCCTTGGCACGCAGCTCGAAGTCGCCGGCAACGACGCTGACGGTGGTCGACAGGTATTGCGCCGGCGGCATCTGGCAGGCCACGAACTGGCGCCAGATCAACTCGTACAGGCGCTCGGCATCGCGCTCCATGCCGGACAGCTGCGAGGGCCGCAGGTTGACATCGGACGGGCGGATCGCCTCGTGCGCCTCCTGGGCGCCTTCCTTGCTACTGTAGACGTTGGGCTTGCCGGGCAGGTACTTGTCGCCATACTCGCCCTCGATGAAGCCGCGCACCATGGACACGGCATCGTCCGACAGGTTGGTCGAGTCGGTACGCATATAGGTGATGTAGCCGGCTTCGTAGAGGCGCTGGGCCATCATCATGGTCTTCTTCACACCGAAGCCCAGGCGCGTACTGGCAGCCTGTTGCAGGGTGGAAGTGGTGAAAGGGGCCGATGGCTTGCTACTGGTCGGCTTGTCCTCGCGGCGGGCGACGCTGTAGCCCGACGCCTTGAGCTTGGCCAGGGCCGCCTGGGCCTGGGCCTCGTTGAGCGGCTTGAACGCTTCGCCGCGCTCACGGGCCACTTCGAAACGCACCTTGGCGCCCTTGGCGGTGCCCAGGTCGGCATGCACTTCCCAGTACTCCTCGGGAATGAAGGCACGGATTTCCTTCTCGCGCTCGACCACCAGCTTCACCGCCACCGACTGCACGCGGCCGGCGGAAAGCCCGCGGGCGATCTTCGCCCACAACAGCGGCGAGACCATGTAGCCGACCACCCGGTCGAGGAAACGCCGCGCCTGCTGCGCATTGACCCGGTTGATGTCCAGGTCGCCCGGATGGGCGAAGGCTTCCTGGATGGCCTTCTTGGTGATCTCGTTGAACACCACGCGCTTGTAGCGGCTGTCATCACCACCGATGGACTCGCGCAGGTGCCAGGCGATGGCCTCCCCCTCTCTGTCCAAGTCGGTCGCGAGATAGATGGTGTCGGCATCCTTGGCCAGGCGCCGCAACTCGTCGATGACCTTTTCCTTGCCGGGCAGGATTTCGTAGCGGGCCTTCCAGCCATGCTCGGGGTCGATGCCCATGCGCGTGAACAGTTGCCGCTTGGCCTTCTCCTTCGCCGACAGGGCCGGCCCCTCGGCGCTCGCGGCCTTGCCGCGCTTGGCCGGCTCCTTGCTGCCCGAACCGCTGGTGGGAAGGTCGCGGATATGGCCGATACTCGACTTCACCACGTACTGGTTGCCCAAATACTTGTTGATGGTCTTGGCCTTGGCCGGTGATTCCACGATGACCAGCGATTTACCCATGGGGAGGAAGGTTCCTGAATCGAGAGAGCGAAAAGGCGTCGGGCGCCGGAAAAGCACCGCTATATATAGTGGCGAGAGAGCTCAGGTCAAGCATGCGGGTCTTGGTCGGCCTGCAATCGGCCACTTTCTGCCTCGATCAGGGCGAAGCGCGGTAGCCGCTCGCCATCGACCTCGACCTGCTGCAGAAACATCGAAAGCGGACGTACCCAGAAACCGAAATCACCGTATAACGCCTGGTAGAACACGACCTCCTCCTCCGTCTCGGAGTGCCGCGCCACGGCGAATACGCGGTAGTGCGGCCCCTTGTAATGACGATAGAGGCCCGGCTCGATACACATGGGAAACTCCCTGATACGGAAAAATGAAGACTGGATCACGATTGGCCATTGCCAGTGATTTCGCGGGCCAACCCGCTCCCGGCACAAATGAAAACCGGGGCACGAGGCCCCGGTCGATCGGACACGAACAGGTTACACCCGTTCGAATACCGTACTGATGCCCTGCCCGAGGCCAATACACATGGTCGCCACCCCAAGGGTACCGCCATTCTGCTTCATGACGTTGAGCAGCGTACCGGATATCCGCGCGCCAGAGCAGCCGAACGGGTGCCCGAGGGCAATCGCACCGCCGTGCAGGTTGACCGCCTGGTCCATCCTGTCGAGCAGTTTCAGGTCCTTCAGCACCGGCAGCGCCTGGGCCGCGAAAGCTTCGTTCAACTCGACGAAGTCGATGTCGCCGATACTCAGGCCGGCACGTTTCAGCGCCTTCTGCGTCGCCGGCACAGGGCCATAGCCCATGATCGCCGGGTCGACCCCGGCCACCGCCATCGAACGTACCACCGCCAGCGGCTCCAGCCCCAGGTCCCTGGCCCGCTGTGCGCTCATGACGATCATGCAGGAGGCACCATCGGTGATCTGCGAGGATGTCCCCGCGGTCACGGTGCCGCCCTTGGGGTTGAACACCGGCTTGAGTGCCGCCAGGCCTTCCAGGGTGGTGTCCGGGCGGATCGTCTCGTCATGCTCGAAACGCCGCAGGAAGCCCTGCTCGTCGTGCCCTTCCAGCGGGATGATCTCGTCCTTGAACTTGCCTTCCTGGGTCGCTTTCCAGGCCAGTTGGTGCGAGCGGTAGGCGAACTGGTCCTGCGCCTCGCGGGTGATGCCATGCATCTTGCCGAGCATTTCCGCGGTCAGCCCCATCATCCCCGAGGCCTTGGCCGCATGCAGCGACAACTGCGGGTTGGCGTCGACGCCATGCATCATGCCGACGTGGCCCATGTGCTCGACACCACCGACGATGAACACATCGCCGTTGCCGGTCTGGATCGCCTGGGCGGCGGTGTGCAGTGCGCTCATGGAAGAGCCGCACAGGCGGCTGACGGTCTGCGCCGCGCTGGTGTGCGGGATGCGCGTCAGCAGCGAGGCCATGCGGGCGATGTTCCAGCCCTGCTCCAGGGTCTGGTTGACGCAGCCCCAGATCACATCCTCCACCTCGGCCGGATCGACCTTGGGGTTGCGTGCCAGTACGCCTTCGATCAGGTTCGCCGACAGACTCTCGGCACGGGTATTGCGGTGCATGCCGCCCTTCGAGCGGCCCATCGGGGTGCGGCCGAAGTCGACGATGACGACATCTCTTGGATTCAGGCTCATATCTTCGTTCTCACTCGTTTAACCCTGGCGGGGCTATTAACCGTAAAAGCGCTGGCCATTGGCAGCCATCTCGCGCAGCTTCGCGGTCGGCTGGTACAGGGCGCCGAGGTCGGCATAACGATCGGCCAGGGCGACGAACTCGGCCACGCCGATGGCGTCGATATAGCGCAACGCGCCGCCACGGAACGGCGGGAAGCCGATGCCGTAGATCAGGCCCATGTCCGCCTCGGCGGCGCTCTCGACGATGCCGTCCTCCAGGCAGCGTACCGCCTCCAGGCACAGCGGGATCATCATGAAGTTGATGATGTCCTCGTCCGTCACCTCGCGCGGCTCGTAGACGATCGGCGCCAGCACCGCCTGCACGCTGCCGTCGACCACCTTGGCCGGCTTGCCGCGCTTGTCCACTTCATAGACATAGAAGCCCTTACCGTTCTTCTGGCCCAGGCGGTTGGCCTCGTACAGGGCATCCACGGCGGTCTTGCGCGCGTCCTTCATGCGCTCGGGGAAGCCTTCCGCCATGACATCGCGGGCATGGTGGGCGGTATCTATACCGACCACGTCCATCAGGTAGGCCGGGCCCATCGGCCAGCCGAACTTCTCCATGACCTTGTCGACCCGCACGAAATCCACGCCGGCGCTGACCAGCCGGGCGAAGCCGCCGAAGTACGGGAACAGCACGCGGTTGACCAGGAAGCCCGGGCAGTCGTTGACCACCACCGGGCTCTTGCCCATCTTCTTGGCATAGGCGACGGTGGTGGCGATGGCCTGCTCGCTGGTTTTCTCGCCACGGATCACTTCCACCAGCGGCATCATGTGCACCGGGTTGAAGAAGTGCATGCCGCAGAAATTCTGCGGGCGTTCGAGGGCTTCGGCCAGCAGGCTGATGGAGATGGTCGAGGTGTTGGAGGCGATGATAGCGTCCTCGCGCACCTGCGCCTCCACTTCGGCCAGCACGGCCTTCTTGACCCTGGGGTTCTCGACCACCGCCTCGACCACGATGTCGACATTGGCGAAGTCGCCATAGGACATGGTCGGGCGGATGGCATTGAGTGCCTCGGCCATCTTCTCGGGCGTCAGGCGGCCTTTCTCGACCCGCTTGCCAAGCAGCTTGGAGGCCTCGGCCAGGCCGGCCTGGATGCCCTCCTCGCGGATATCCTTCATCAGGATCGGCGTGCCCTTGAGGGCCGACTGGTAGGCGATACCACCGCCCATGATGCCGGCTCCCAGCACCGCGGCGAGCTTCACTTCGCGTGCGGCCTTGTCGTAGGCCCTGGCCTTCTTCTTCAGTTCCTGGTCGCTGAGGAACAGGCCAACCAGGCTCTGTGCAACCGAGGTCTTGGCCAGCTTGACGAAACCGCTCGCCTCCACTTCCAGCGCCTTCTCACGGCCGAAGCCGGCGGCCTTCTGGATGGTCTTGATCGCTTCGACCGGCGCCGGGTAGTTCGGCCCGGCCTTGCCGGCGACATAGCCCTTGCTGCTTTCGAAAGCCATCATCTGCTCGATCGGATTGAGCTTGAGCTTCTCCAGCTTGGGCTGGCGGCGCGCCTTGAAATCCAGCTCGCCGGCGATCGCCCGGCGTACCAGGTCGAGGGCGGCGTCGCGCAGTTTGCCAGGCTCGACCACGGCATCCACGGCATGCACCTTGAGCGCTTCCTCGGCGGTGTTCTCCTTGCCGGAGGCGATCCACTCGATGGCATTGTCCACACCGATCAGCCGCGGTAGACGCACCGTGCCGCCGAAACCGGGATAGATGCCCAACTTGACTTCCGGCAGGCCGATACGCGCATTGCTCGACGCCACGCGGAAGTCGGCGGCAAGGCTCACCTCCAGGCCACCGCCCAGGGCGATGCCATTGATCGCCACCACCGTGGGCACGTCCAGGTCCTCGAAGTCGCTGAAGGTCCTGTTGACCTCTTGCAGCAGCGCATGCAGTTGCTCGTCGGGCAACTTGAAGTTGTCGACGAATTCGCTGATGTCGGCACCGACGACGAAGACATCCTTGCCGCTGGTGACGATGACGCCGGTAATGGATGCATCGCCTTTGATGGCATCCACGGCCTGGCGTAGCTCGTTCAAGGTGAGGCTATTGAATTTATTGACGGACTCACCCTTGAGGTCGAAATTCAATTCGACGATGCCACTCTCAAGAGTCTTAACCGTGATGGCTTTACCTTCGTAAATCATCAACTGATCTCCAGGATGGAAACTGAACATTGCGTGCAATTCGGACATGAAATCAGCCTGTCCGGCACGCTCCGCATCGATACGAGCACACGAGCCTAGGCAAACGCCAGATTCATACAAGCGTTTGATTCAGGTGAGCACACCTTTAAGGAAAAGTCCCACCTTGTCAATCCACCCTTAGGGTCTGCACAGGATGATTGCGCTATGCCGTTATTCACCGGCAAGGTGCTCCGATAAAAGCGCTGGAGGCTGGAAAGCTGGACGAAAAACACCGGTTGCCACTCCCTTTCGTCCAGCCTCGAGCCTTCCAGCGCTGTTTTCGGCTGTTTGCCGTGCATAGCGCGCTCGCCCTGAGGGTCCTGTGCCCCATGGCTTTTTCGCTCGTGCCGCTTGAGCCCCGGGACAAGAATAGGCTTAATCGACACTTCGATGATTCTGGAGTCCGGTATGCCGCAAGCCCCCATCGCCCGCGTCGAAAGCGGCGAAGACCCCTACCGCTGGCTGGAGCGGCGCGACGACGCCGAAGTACTGGCTTATCTGCGCGCCGAGAATGAGTATCTGGAGTCGCAACTGCAGGAGCAGGTTCCCCTGCGCGAGAAACTGTTCGAGGAAATCAAGGGACGTATCCGTGAAACGGACCTGTCGCTGCCCTCGCCCTGGGGCCCCTGGCTCTACTACCAGCGCACCACGGCCGGTGACGAATACCCACGGTACTATCGCTGCCGACGCCCGCTCGGCGACAGCCTGGAAACGGACGAGCACAGCGAACGACTGCTGCTGGACCCCAACCAGTTGGCCAATGGCGGCTTCCTCTCGCTGGGCACCTTCAGCATCAGCCAGGATCACCAGTGGCTCGCCTATAGCCTCGACACCCAGGGCGACGAGATCTATCGCCTATACGTCAAAGAGCTGGCCACAGGCACCGTCAGCGAACTGCCGTTCGACAATTGCGGTGGCGGAATGACCTGGGCCAATGACAATCGCACGCTATTCTTCACCGAACTCGACGACAGCCACCGGCCCTTCCGCGTCAACCGCTACCGGGTGGGCGAGGAGAACTGCGAAAGGGTCTTCCAGGAGGATGACCAGCGTTTCTTCCTCCACTGCCTGCGCGCCAGTTCGGAGCGGCAACTGCTCATCCTGTCCTCCAGCAAGACCACCAGCGAGGCCTGGGCGCTGCCTGCCGACCACCCCGAGGGTGCCTGGCGCTGCCTGGCGCCGCGCCAGGAAGGCCATGAATACTACCCTGACCATGGCCTGCTCGACGGACGCTGGAGCTGGCTGATTCGCAGCAACCGCAACGGTATCAACTTCGCCCTGTTCGCCCACGATGACCTGGTTGCAGGCGATGAAAAAGCGCCGGAGTCTCAATGGCGGGAAATCATCGCCCACGACCCGCGGGTGATGCTCGAAGACATCACCCTCAATGCCGGTGCCATCACCCTCGCCCTGCGCCAGGACGGCCTGCCGCTGCTCGAAGTGCGGCCCCGGCAGGCGGCCCCTTACCGCGTGCAACTGCCCGACGCGGCCTACAGCCTCTACGTACAGGACAGCCTGGAATTCGACAGCCCGCTCATTCGCCTGCGCTATGAAGCACTGAACCGCCCCGCCCAGGTGCGCAGCCTGGAACTGGCCAGCGGACGCCAGGCCGTCCTCAAGCAGACACCGGTGGAAGGCCCGTTCGACGCTGATGACTATGAAAGCCGGCGTATCTGGGCCAACGCCGCCGACGGTACGCGGGTGCCGATCAGCCTGGTGGCGCGCCGGGACACCTTCGGCAAGAGCGCCCCGCTCTATCTCTACGGCTATGGCGCCTATGGCGAAAGCCTCGACCCGTGGTTCTCCCATGCCCGGCTATCGCTGCTGGAACGCGGCTTCATCTTCGCCATCGCCCATGTCCGTGGCGGAGGTGAAATGGGCGAGGCCTGGTACCGGGCCGGCAAGCTGGAGCACAAACAGAACAGCTTCGATGATTTCATCGCCTGCGCCGAAACACTGATCGCCACGGGCTACACCACATCCCCAAACCTGGCGATCAGTGGCGGCAGCGCCGGCGGCCTGCTGATCGGCGCGGTACTCAACCAGCGCCCGCAGTTGTTCGGCGCGGCCGTGGCGCAGGTGCCCTTCGTCGACGTACTGAACACTATGCTCAACACCGATCTGCCGCTGACCGTGACCGAATACGACGAATGGGGCGACCCCAACCAGCCCGAGGTCTACCAGCGCCTGAAAGCCTACGCGCCCTACGAGAACGTCCGTGCGCAGGACTACCCACACCTGCTGGTGGTCGCGGGCTACAACGACAGCCGGGTGCAGTATTGGGAAGCCGCCAAATGGGTAGCCCGCTTGCGCGCGAGCAAGACCGACAACAACCTGCTGCTGCTCAAGACCGACCTGGACTCGGGCCATGGCGGCATGAGCGGCCGCTACCAGAGCATCCGCGAGGTGGCGCTGGAGTATGCGTTTCTGCTCAAGGTGCTGGCAGGATTATAGGCTGGAGGCTGGAGGCTGGAGGCTGGAGGCTGGAGGCTGGAGGCTGGACGATAAATCGTACGAATCGGAGCGTTCACGTCCAGCCTTACAGCGCTGCTTTCGGGTTTTATTCCTGCCCCAACGCGTTGGCATGGTGCCGCAGGTGGTCTTCGATGAAGCTGGCAATGAAGTAGTAGCTGTGATCGTAGCCGGGTTGCAAGCGCAGGGTCAGCGGATGACCAGCGGCCTTGGCGGCGGCTTCCAGCGTCTGGGGCCTGAGCTGGCCCTCGAGGAAATCGTCGCGGTCGCCCTGGTCGATCAGCAGCGGCAGTCGCTCCTTGGCGCCGGCGATCAGCAGGCTGGCATCCCACTCGCGCCACAGCGCGCGGTCTTCGCCCAGGTAATGGGCAAAAGCCTTCTCGCCCCAAGGGCAATCGACCGGGTTGGCGATCGGCGAAAAAGCCGACACCGACTGATAACGGCCAGGATTCTTCAATGCGCAAACCAGTGCACCATGGCCGCCCATTGAATGGCCAGCGATGCCACGCTTGCCCGACACCGGGAAATTGGCCTCGATCAATGCCGGCAGCTCCTGCACCACGTAGTCATACATGCGGTAGTGGCGTGCCCACGGCCCCTGCGTGGCGTTCAGGTAGAAACCGGCGCCCTGGCCGAAATCCCAGGCGCCCTCGGCATCGTCCGGCACGCCCTCGCCACGCGGGCTGGTGTCCGGCGCGACGATGACCAGCCCCAGCTCCGCCGCCAGGCGCTGGGCGCCGGCCTTCTGCATGAAATTCTCGTCGGTGCAGGTCAGCCCCGACAACCAGTACAGCACCGGCAGCTTCGCCCCCTGCTCGGCCTGCGGCGGCAGGTAGATGGCGAACGCCATGTCGCAGTTCAGGCTGCTGGAGCGATGACGGTAACGCTTGTGCCAGCCGCCGAAACTCTTGTTGCTGGATACGATTTCCATAGATCCCCCAAAAGACGATAAGAGCCTCTAGCGCTTCAATCGGCGTTTCAGTAATGAATAACAGTACGAATGCTCTTGCCTTCATGCATCAGCTCGAAGGCATCGTTGATCGCGTCCAGGCCCATGTTGTGGGTGATGAAGGTGTCCAGTGGAATCTCTCCGGCCTGGGCCTTTTCCACGTAGCCCGGCAGCTCGGTACGGCCCTTGACGCCGCCGAAGGCGGAACCGCGCCAGACGCGGCCGGTGACCAACTGGAACGGTCGAGTGCTGATCTCGGTGCCGGCCGGTGCCACGCCGATGATGGTCGACTCGCCCCAGCCCTTGTGGCAGCACTCCAGCGCCGCGCGCATCAGTTGCACGTTGCCGACGCATTCGAAGCTGTAGTCCACGCCGCCATCGGTCAGATCGACGATGACTTCCTGGATCGGCTTGTCGTAGTCCTTGGGATTGACGAAGTCGGTGGCCCCCAGTTCGCGGGCCACCTCGAACTTGGCCGGGTTGATATCGACGGCGATGATGCGCGAGGCCTTGGCCATCTTCGCGCCAATGATCGCCGCCAGGCCGATGCCGCCCAGGCCGAAGATCGCTACCGTGGCGCCTTCTTCCACCTTGGCGGTGTTGAGTACCGCACCGATACCGGTGGTCACGCCGCAACCGAGCAGGCAGACCTTCTCCAGCGGCGCTTCCTTGGGGATCACCGCCACCGAAACCTCCGGCAACACGGTGTACTCGGAGAAGGTCGAGCAGCCCATGTAGTGGTAGACCGGCTGGCCCTGGTAGGAAAAGCGCGTGGTGCCGTCCGGCATCAGGCCCTTGCCCTGGGTGGCGCGCACCGAGCTGCACAGGTTGGTCTTGCCGGACTGGCAGAACTTGCACTGGCGGCATTCGGCGGTATACAGCGGGATCACATGGTCGCCAACCTTGACCGAGGTGACACCTTCGCCGACCGCTTCGACGATACCGCCCCCCTCATGGCCCAGCACACAGGGGAACACCCCTTCGCTGTCCTGGCCGGACAGGGTGTAGGCATCGGTATGGCAGACGCCGGTGGCGACGATCCGCACCAGTACCTCGCCGGCCCTGGGCGGCTCGACGTCGATCTCGACGATCTGCAAGGGTTCGTTCGGCGCGAAGGCGACGGCTGCACGGGATTTGATGCTCATGGCGACACTCCTGAGACAAGGACGGGCGCGGCCAGGCATCCGGCCGCACGATTGACGCGAAGTTTAATTCAAACCTGGAAGGGGATAATCTTCGGCCCTGGAATTCATTATTGCCATTCAGGGACAATAATGGATAAAAAGCTGCAAGCTGCAAGCTGCAAGCTGCAAGCTGCAAGCTGCAAGTATCAGGCTGGCCCTGAATACTCGGGTCTGCAACCTATCGCCTGAAACCTGCCACTCGAAGGAGCGCCATGAGCCGCTGGGAAGGACTGGATGAATTCGTCGCCGTCGCCGAGTGTGGCAGCTTCATGCGCGCCGCCGAACGGCTGCGGGTTTCTTCCTCCCACGTCAGCCGGCAGGTGGCGCGCCTGGAAGAGCGGCTGCAGGCGCGGCTGTTCTACCGCACCACCCGCCGCGTCTCGCTGACCGAGGCGGGGCATACTTTCTTCGCCCGCTGCCAGCGGCTGATCGAGGAGCGCGACGAAGCCTTCCTCGCCATCGGCGACCTGCACAGCAGCCCCACCGGCCTGTTGCGCATGACCGCCGCCGTGGCCTATGGCGAGCGCTTTATCGTCCCGGTGGTCAATCGCTTCATGGCCCAGCACCCGCAACTGCAGGTCGAGATCGAGCTGAGCAACCGCACACTGGACCTGGTGCAGGAGGGCTTCGACCTGGCCATCCGCCTCGGCCGGCTCAACGAATCGCGACTGGTCGCCACCCGCATCGCGCCACGGGCCATGTACCTGTGCGCGGCGCCCTCCTACCTCGAGCGCTATGGGCGCCCGCATACACTGTCGGAGCTGGCGCGCCACAACTGCCTGATCGGCACCGGCGACACCTGGCTGTTCCAGCTCGACGGCAGCGAGCGCCCGTTCAAACCCGGCGGCAACTGGCGCTGCAACAGCGGCCAGGCGGTGCTCGATGCGGCCCTGCGCGGCTTCGGTCTCTGCCAGTTGCCAGACTATTACGTGCGCGAGCCCCTGCAACGCGGCGAACTGGTCTCCCTGCTGGAGGCCAACCAGCCGCCCAATACGGCGGTCTGGGCGGTCTATCCCCAGCGTCGTTATCCGCTGCCCAAGGTCAGGTTATTGGTCGAAGCACTGAAGAACGAACTGGGACCATGACGAACACCCTTCAAGAGCAGCCCTGGCCGCGAAGCTTCCGCGCTCGGAGCGCCTCATGCGCGGGCGAGCCCGCTTCCACCGAGGCTGTGCTCCTGGGCGCTGGGTGCCACCACGATTCGAATCTGGCAAATGAACGTTGAACAGGTCCTCAGGAAGTGGCGCCCCAGAGCCGTCGCAACCAGTCCAGATCCTCCGGGCGGGTCACCTTGAGGTTGTCGGCGCGGCCTTCGATCAGCCGTGCGGACAGGCCGGCCCACTCCAGCGCCGACGCCTCGTCGGTGATCGCCACGCCGGCGGCCAGGGCGGCGCCCAGGCTGTCGCGCAACATGCCCAGGCGGAACATCTGCGGCGTATAGGCCTGCCATATAGGCGTGCGGTCGATGGTCTCGCTGACGCGGCCATCGGCGCCGATACGCTTGAGGGTGTCGCGTACCGGCACCGCCAGCAGGCCGCCGACCGGGTCGTTGGCCAGTGCGTCGAGCAAGTGGTCCAGGTCGCTGCGGGCGAGATTCGGCCGGGCGGCGTCGTGCACCAGCACCCAGTCGTCCAGACATGCGCCATGCTCCAGCAGGCATTGCAAGCCGTTGCGGACCGAACCGGCGCGTTCCCGCCCGCCTTGGGCGCGCAGGATGCGCGGATCGCCGGCACAGGCCAGGCGCAGCCAGAACGGATCATCCGGCGCCAGGCAGACCACCAGGCCACGCAGGCCGGGATGGCCGAGGAAACAGTCCAGGGTGTGTTCGAGAATGCTGCGTCCAGCCACCTGCAGGTACTGCTTGGGGCGATCGGCACGCATGCGCGAGCCTATGCCGGCCGCCGGCAGGACGACATGAAAGCCCGTGCCGGCGCCTGTCATTCGGCCAGCAGATAGAGGGTCTCGCCCTCTTTCACCATGCCCAGTTCATGCCGGGCACGCTCCTCTACGGTTTCCATGCCGCGCTTGAGTTCCATGACCTCGGCCTCGAGTATGCGGTTGCGCTCCAGCAGGCGTTCGTTCTCGCCTTGCTGCGTGGCGATCTGCTGCTTGATCTCGGCCACCTGGGCCAGGCTGCCCTCGCCGACCCACAAACGGTATTGCAGCCCGGCCAGCAGCAGTGCCAGCACGACGAACAGCCAGTAGGGGCTACGCATTGACGGCATGGAAAGCGTCCGGTTGACCTGGGCGGGTGAGTAAACGGCAGTCAGCATAATGGGCAAAGCGACACAAGACACTGCTCCCCGGGCACTAGGACCGCGAAAAAGTGGATTCGATCATAAGGATTGTCAAGAAGAAACGGGCCACCTGCCTGGCGACCCGTTTCCATTCCCGCATCTCAACCACCCCTGGGGGCGGTTACACCGCGATCAGCCGCGAAACTCGGCACGGCCCTTGTACGGCGCCTTGCCAGCCAGTTTCTCTTCGATGCGCAGCAACTGGTTGTACTTGGAAACGCGGTCGGAACGGCACAGCGAGCCGGTCTTGATCTGGCCGGCAGCGGTACCGACGGCCAGGTCGGCGATGGTGCTGTCCTCGGTTTCGCCGGAACGGTGCGAGATCACCGCCGTGTAGCCGGCGGCCTTGGCCATCTGGATCGCTTCCAGGGTCTCGCTCAGCGAACCGATCTGGTTGAACTTGATCAGGATCGAGTTGCCGATGCCCTTGTCGATGCCTTCCTTGAGAATCCTGGTGTTGGTCACGAACAGGTCATCGCCGACCAGTTGCACCTCGGCACCGATCTTCTCGGTCAGCCCCTTCCAGCCGGCCCAGTCGGACTCGTCCATGCCATCCTCGATGGAGATGATCGGGTAGCGCTGGGTCAAGCCGGCCAGGTAGTCGGCGAAACCGGCGGCATCGAACACCTTGCCTTCGCCTGCCAGGTCGTACTTGCCGTCATTGAAGAACTCGGAGGAAGCGCAGTCCAGCGCCAGGGTCACGTCGTCACCCAGCGTGTAGCCGGCATTGGCCACGGCCTCGGCGATGGCGGCCAGGGCGTCCTCGTTGGAGGCCAGGTTGGGGGCGAACCCCCCTTCGTCGCCCACCGCGGTGTTCAGGCCACGGGCCTTGAGCACGGCTTTCAGGTGATGGAAGATCTCCGCGCCGATGCGCAGCGCGTCGGCGAAGGTCTTGGCGCCGACCGGCTGGATCATGAATTCCTGGATGTCGACGTTGTTGTCGGCATGCTCGCCGCCGTTGATGATGTTCATCATCGGCACCGGCATGGAGTACTGGCCAGGGGTGCCGTTGAGGTTGGCGATATGCGCGTAGAGCGGCAGGTCCTGGTCCTGCGCGGCGGCCTTGGCGGCGGCCAGGGACACGGCGAGGATGGCGTTGGCGCCCAGCTTGGCCTTGTTATCGGTACCGTCGAGCTCGATCATCGCGCGGTCGAGGGCACGCTGGTCGAGCGGGTCCTTGCCCAGCAGCAGATCGCGGATCGGGCCGTTGACGTTGGCCACGGCCTTGAGCACGCCCTTGCCCAGGTAGCGACTCTTGTCGCCATCACGCAGTTCCAGCGCCTCGCGGGAACCGGTGGAGGCACCGGAAGGCGCGCAGGCGCTGCCGACGATGCCATTGTCGAGGATCACATCGGCTTCTACGGTGGGGTTGCCACGGGAGTCGAGAACCTCACGACCCTTGATGTCGACGATCTTTGCCATTTGTTGTTAACACTCCGTTGGGGCTACGGGCTTCAAGCTGCGAGCGGCAGGCTTCAAGCGGTTTCGATGGGGGAAAAACTCTTGACCAGGTCGTCCAGGCGCTTGAGCTGGGCCAGGAAGGGCTCCAGTTTGTCCAGGCGCAATGCGCAGGGGCCGTCGCACCTGGCGTTTTCCGGGTCCGGATGGGCCTCCAGGAACAGGCCGGCCAGCCCCTGGCTGAGCCCGGCCCGGGCCAGCTCGGTGACCTGGGCGCGACGCCCGCCGGCGGAGTCGGCGCGGCCGCCCGGCATCTGCAGGGCGTGGGTCACATCGAAGAACACCGGGTACTCGAACTGCTTCATCAGGCCGAAGCCGAGCATGTCCACCACCAGGTTGTTGTAGCCGAAGGACGAACCGCGCTCGCAGAGGATCAGTTGCTCGTTGCCCGCCTCCTCGCACTTGCGCAGGATGTGCTTCATCTCCTGGGGCGCGAGGAACTGGGCCTTCTTGATGTTGATCACCGCCGAGGTCTTGGCCATCGCCACCACCAGGTCGGTCTGCCGCGAGAGGAAGGCCGGCAACTGGATGATGTCGCAGACTTCCGCCACCGGCTGCGCCTGCCAGGGCTCGTGGACATCGGTGATGACCGGCACGCCGAAGGTCTTCTTCACCTCTTCGAAGATCTTCATCCCCTCTTCCAGGCCCGGGCCACGGAAGGAGTTGATCGAGGAACGGTTGGCCTTGTCGAAGCTGGCCTTGAACACATAGGGAATGCCGAGCTTCTCGGTGACCCGCACGTACTCTTCGCAACTTCTCAGCGCCAGCTCCCGCGACTCCAGCACATTGATGCCGCCGAACAGCACGAAGGGCCGGTCGTTGGCGATGTCGATGGAACCGACACGAATGGTTTTCTGGCTCATGCGCGCTTCGCCTTGTGCTCCAGGGCCGCGTTGACGAACCCGCTGAACAGCGGATGCCCGTCACGTGGCGTGGAGGTGAATTCAGGGTGGAACTGGCAGGCCACGAACCACGGATGGTCGGCGACCTCCACCACTTCCACCAGCGCACCGTCGCCGGAGCGACCGGTCACCTTCAGGCCAGCGTCGATCAGTTGCGGCAGCAGCTTGTTGTTCACTTCGTAGCGATGGCGGTGGCGCTCGACGATACGCTCCCTGCCATAGCAGTCGAATACCCGGGAGCCCGGCTCCAGGCCGCACTCCTGCGCGCCCAGGCGCATGGTGCCGCCGAGGTCGGAAGCATCGTCGCGGGTTTCCAGCGCACCGGTGGCATCTTCCCATTCGGTGATCAGGCCGACCACCGGGTGGCCGCTGTTCTTGTCGAACTCGGTGGAGTTGGCATCGCCCCAGCCGAGGATGCTGCGGGCGAACTCGATCACCGCCACCTGCATGCCGAGGCAGATACCCAGGTAGGGGATCTTGTTCTCGCGGGCATAACGCACCGTGGCGATCTTGCCTTCCACGCCACGCAGGCCGAAACCGCCCGGCACCAGGATGGCGTCGATACCGTCGAGCAGGCCGGTGCCCTGGTTCTCGATATCCTCGGAGTCGATGTAACGCAGGTTGACCTTGGTACGGCTCTGGATGCCGGCGTGGCTCAGCGCCTCGATCAGCGACTTGTAGGCGTCCAGCAGTTCCATGTACTTGCCGACCATGGCGATGGTGACTTCACGCTCGGGGTTGAGCTTGGCGTCCACCACGCGCTCCCACTCGGAGAGATCGGCGCTGGCGCATTGCAGGCCGAAGCGCTCGACGACGTAGTCGTCCAGGCCCTGGGCATGCAGCACGGCGGGAATCTTGTAGATGGTATCGACATCCGGCAGGCTGATCACCGCCCGCTCCTCGACGTTGGTGAACAACGCGATCTTGCGTCGCGAGGACACGTCGATGGCGCGGTCGGAACGGCACACCAGCACGTCCGGCTGCAGGCCGATGGAACGCAGCTCCTTGACCGAGTGCTGGGTCGGCTTGGTCTTGGTCTCGCCGGCGGTGGCGATGTAGGGCACCAGGGTCAGGTGCATCAGCATGGCGCGCTTGGCGCCCACTTCCACCCGCAACTGGCGGATCGCCTCGAGGAACGGCTGCGACTCGATGTCGCCCACGGTCCCCCCCACTTCCACCAGCGCCACGTCGGCGTCGCCGGCGCCCTTGATCACCCGGCGCTTGATCTCGTCGGTGATGTGCGGGATCACCTGGATGGTCGCGCCCAGGTAGTCGCCACGGCGCTCGCGGCGCAGCACGTCGGCGTAGACGCGGCCGGTGGTGAAGTTGTTGTTCTGGGTCATGGTGGTACGGATGAACCGCTCGTAGTGGCCCAGGTCGAGGTCGGTCTCGGCGCCGTCGTGGGTGACGAACACCTCGCCGTGCTGGAACGGGCTCATGGTGCCCGGATCGACGTTGATGTATGGGTCCAGTTTCAGCATGGTGACCTTCAGGCCCCGCGCCTCCAGGATGGCCGCCAGTGAAGCCGAGGCAATGCCTTTCCCCAATGAAGAAACAACACCACCCGTGACGAAGATGTAGCGCGTCATGAAAAACCCTAGAAGTCAGCATGGGCGGACAGGCCGCCGGGGAGCAAAGAAGGCCTTGGTTCGTTCCGAGCCGGGCAATCCATGCTGCGAAATAGCGAACATCCACCGCTTCCGGGGAAGCAGCGAATACCTGAATTAAGACGGGAGGGCAGTCTACCGGAAAGCTATTGAGGGGGGAAGAACGGCAAGCGGCCAGCCGTTATGGAAGTAGTCGGAAAGGTGTGCGCAAACCTGTGTTCCAGCCGCCAACCATGACCGCCGCCAGGGGGCACCCGGCCCACACGCCAGCCCGTATGCGCTTATGGGGCATGGCGGATTGGCAGTGTGCATATCATCGAACGCAGAGGGTGGTGCCCTGGAGCCAGCGGAGTCGCGAGCCCGGCCAGCCCCGCCACGCAACACGCATGAACCCGTCGCCCATATGAAGAAGGGAGCGCTTTTACTCGGCGTCCCTGCCGACGAAGGTTTCGCAGCGGGGCTGGCCAGGCTCGAGGCGACTATGGAAAGAGCAGTCGGCGCAGTACTGAATCATCCGCAGGGCTTTCGCTTTTTCGCTCTTTCCCGCAGGCACTGCTGAAGGTGGCTGTGCGGATGCCTGGTGGTGGGGCGGCGAAGAGCTACAGGGATGTATTCACGCGTGCCCCGTCCCGCCACCAGGCATTCGCACAGGGACGATGAGCCCGAAAGCACGCTGCACGCTCTGTAGCCAGCACTTTATTGCCAATCCGATCGCAAGACCTGCCGTCACAGGCATGGCACGACCCCTCTGGCCCTGCCTCCCCTATTCTTCGTGCACAGCGCCGAACAGTGCGATAAGCCCGTCGGCCAGGGCGCCGCGCCAAACCAGCCAGTCATGCCCGCCGGCATATTCGCGCCAGTGGGTTTCATAGCCTTTCAGCCGCGAGATATCACGCACCTGGCGCGAGCTTTCGAGAATACCGGCGACATCGCCATGCCCGCTTTCGAATGTGCCGGCGCTGAGGAAAAACCGCAGCGGTTTCTTCCCGGCCTCCGCCAGCGACTGGCCGACGAAGGGCGTACCGTCCGTGTCGCGCCCTTCCGGCGCCCACCAGAACGAACCCGACATCGACAACACATTGCCGAAGCGATCCGGCCGCCGTAAAGCCGCGGTCGCCGCCGCCAGGCCGCCATAGCTGGCTCCGGCCAGGACGGTCCGCTCAGCCTCGGGGCGGATGCCGGTCAAGGCGGCGACCCGTGGCAACAACTCATCGGCCAGCGCATCGGCAAAGGCAGCGTTGCCCGGCAACTCCCGCGAACGAGTCCCGCTGTCGATCGAAGGCACCAGCACCGCGACCACCGGCGGCAGGCGCCCGCTCGCCGTCAGCGTATCGAGCATGCCCGGCACGTCGATCTGATGCAGCGCCCGTTCGCCATCGAAGATGATCGCCAGCACCAGGTTCGGGTCGGACGGGTCGAGATCGCGCGGATGGGCGACAGTGATCCGCCGGCTGTTGCCCAGCGTCTCGCTGGCGAAGACGAAGGAGCACAGCAGCGGGTCCGCCGCTGGCATCGCAGGTGTACCAGGCTGCGTGGGCGCACCCGCCAGCTCGACGGTCGCCTGCTGGTTGAAGCGATCCGGCGCCTGCCGCGGCCAGGGCTGGCGGTTGAAGGGGTCCATCTGCAGGGTGGCGGAGATGGCGCCCCGGCGCACCCGGGCATCACCGGGGATGTCGGGAATATCGGGCGCCAACTGGTACGCCAGGCGTGTAGCGGGCGGCACCGGGAAAGTGACGAACCAGACATCGCTGGCGCCCAGCCGCTCGAGCCAGGCATGGTCGCTGGATGGCCCGCCGACCAGCCGGACATTGCGCTGCGCGCCGCGCCAGAGGAAGGTCATGAGCGTCTGCTCGCGCATCCGCGCCGGCGCCCCCGGATAGAACGGGCCGGGCATCCGCCGCGTTTCGATCAGCGGCGTGCCGCGCTCCGCCACTTCCCGCCAGAATGCCTCGCTGCCGCGCCCCGCCGCCAGTTCCGCGGCCAACCCGGCGATACGCGGGCTGAGGTACTCCGCGGCCGGCGGCCGCTGCTCGGCGACCGGCACCACCTCCTCGATGACCACCGATAACGCCACCGCCCCGGCAGGCGCCAGTCGCAGGCGGATACCGGCGGCCTCGGCCACGAAGCGAAACCCGATGACACCGCCCTGCTGGTCGGCAATACGCCGATGGTGAGCACCATCCTCGCCGAGGATATCGACATCCAGCGCCGCGCCAGCGGCCTCGACCCGCCCGACGACGTAGTCGCCCGCGGCAACCGGCAGCGCCAGCGTCAGGGGGGCGTCGACCTTACGCTCGAAAGGCTGCCCCACGCGCAATGTCATATCCCCCGCCCCCATCGCCACGCCCGCTGGCGGCAGCAGCATGAGCAGCGACAACCATGCCGCCGCTCGCCCACCACCACTCACCACTGGTAATCCAGCGATGCGGTGATCACACGTTCGTTGCCAACGAAGCAGGCATAGGCACCGGAACAGGAGGCGGCGTAGAACTTGTCGGTCAGGTTCGACACGTTCACCTGCCCGCGCAGCCCTGCGCAGCGAGGGTCGAGCTTGCCGCACTCATAGCCGAGCGCGAGGTCGAGCAGGGTATAGCGGGAAACGCTGAAGGCATTGTTGCGCGCCCAACTGGTACCGGTGTGGCGAGCGCCCAGGGCGATATCCAGGCCGTTGTCGAACAGGTATTTGCCCCACAGCGATGCCTGGTGCCGCGGCACCCGGTCATTCTTCATGCCCACTTCGGCAGGCTTGTTGGACTCGGATATCTTCGAGTCGTTGTAGGAATAGGCGCCAATCAGTGAGAGGTTGCGGCTGATCCGGCCCTGCGCCTCGAGCTCGAAGCCCCGGCTCTTGATCTCACCGACCTGCTCATAGGCCGTCGGGGTCGTGCCGTCGATCGACTTGAGCACATTGGTCTGGCGCAAGTCGTAGACGGACGCGGTGACCATCAGGCTATCGTCGGGCCGGGACCACTTCACACCGACCTCCAGTTGCTCGCCCTCGGTCGGGTCGAAGGTGCCCTCGCCGGCCTGCGGCGCCTGGGTCACCGGCTCGAACGAGGTCGAGTAGCTGATATAGGGGGCAAAGCCGTTATCGAAGGCATACAGCGCACCGATACGGCCCGTGACGGCTTCGTTGTCGATATCGGGCGAGCGCGTGCCGGCCAAATAATTCAGCGACTCGTTGCTGGCCCGGTCATAACGCAGCCCGGCCACCAGGTGCCAGCGCCCATGGGTGAGCTGGTCCTGCAGGTAGACACCCTGCTGGCGGGTGCGCGAGAGCGAGTCGCCCGACTGGCCATAGCCGGTCAGCACGACGTTGCCGTAGACCGGCGCCAGCCAGTCGATCGGGTTGGCGCGCCCACGCCAGGACAGGCTGGTCGCCCTGGTGTACTGCACGTCGAAACCGCCCAGCAGCACATGCTCGAAACCGGCGAAGCCGAAGCGCGTTTCCAGTTGGTTGTCGATCAACGCCTGGTCGTTTTCCGATTCGGAGTCGCTGGCCGTGCGCGAGATCGTGCGCTGGTCGGCGGCCAGCGAGCCCCACACCAGCGTGTCGCGGGTCGATTCGACGTTCGAGATGCGGGCTTTCTGGCGGAAGATCAGGTCGGGCGAGAAGGCATGCTCGAAGCTGTAGCCGAGGGAAAGGCTGGTACTCGCCGAGCGCTCATGGGCGGGATCGCCGACCAGGAAGTCCGACGGAATACGACCGTAGCGGGTCGAAGTCTCGGTGCCCAGGCGCTCGCGGAAATTGCGATAGCCGGCATCCGGCTCGCGCTGGTAGCGCGCGGAGACGGTCAGGCTGGTGGCCTCGCTCGGCGCCCACAACAGGGATGGCGCAATGGCCAGGCGACGGCTCTTCAGGCCGTCCTCCTGGGTATCGGCACGCGACGCCAGGCCCACCACGCGCCAGGACAGGTCCGTGCCCTCCAGGTTGCGGGCGAAGTCGAAGCGGCTCTCGGCGCGCGACCCCGAACCGGTTGCCAGGCCGAAGCGATTGATCTCCTGGCCGTAGGCTGCCTTGGTGGTCATATCGATAAGACCGCCCGGATTGCTCTGGCCATAGAGCAGTGAGGCCGGCCCTTTCAACACTGCGACACTCTCCAGCAGCCAGGGCTCGATGGTGCCGCTGCCGACGGACAGGCCGTCGACGAAACGCGGTACATAGCCGAAGCCGCGGACAATGGCTTCATCGCCGGCATTCGAAGCACCACGGTATTCGGAAACCACGCCGGCGGTATAGCGCAGCGCCTCGGGAATCGACTTGACCGCCTGCTCCTCCATCCGCGCGGCAGTGACGATGGAGATCGAGGCCGCCGTTTCCTTCACGGGAGTATCGGTTTTCGTCGCCGAGGATGAACTGGCGGCGACATAGTCGCCTTCCGCCTTGTCAGCGACCCTAATGGCCCCCAGTTGCGTCGTGCCACTGGCCACCTGCTCCGCCAGCACGCCGCCCGGCACACCGGCAAGGGCCGTAGCCAGCAGCATGATGCCGTACCATTCATTGCGCTGAGCTTCTACTTCGATACCTGACATTCTTTCCACTCCCCCGGCTGGTACTGATGCATATATGAGAATCCATCAGATTTGGTTATGAATCTCATATACAATACAAACCGAATTGCCGAGGGTCCTTTGCCGACAGGACAAAAGGCTTTGCGCATCGGACATACGCAACGAATCCAGTGGGAGGTGGGGGGTGGCCGCTCGTATATACCCGGGTGATTTGCGCATAGGCGTGCTGAACGAGGAAGTGTCCGGCCTGTGCGCTCCGACCGAACGTCGGCTGACGCCCAAGCAGATGTTCATGCTGCTGCTGAACGGGCATCAGAAGTTCTGCATCGATGACCAGGAGTTCACCCTGTCCACCGAAAAACGCCAGTGCCCCGTGGCCATGATGGTCAGGCTGGAAAGGGACTCGACACTGAGAATGCTCGAGTACCGGGGCCGGCCATTCAGCAAGGTGGTGGTGTCGATCGCCCCCCACTGGCCGCTCGACGAAGCGTGCGACGAACGGGAGAGTTGCCCCCCCCGGCCCGCGCACCTGGAGCACCGCTTTCTCGAGCCGGATA
Source organism: Stutzerimonas kirkiae (assembly GCF_004327335.1). GTDB lineage: Bacteria > Pseudomonadota > Gammaproteobacteria > Pseudomonadales > Pseudomonadaceae > Stutzerimonas > Stutzerimonas kirkiae. The sequence continues at coordinate 55,790 of NZ_QJUO01000013.1, forward strand.
CCGCGGTGCTGGGAAGCGCGACGGCGCTGATCGCCGCCAGCACCCCACGGCGCGACATGCTGGGCGACCTGGCCTATCTGTCCGACGGCATCAACCTCTACCGCGCGGCACTCTGCGCCTGCAGCCGCGACGCCCGGCCGGCGCCCCCCACCAGCCGGCGCCCAGCGCTCGAGCGGGTGCAGGACTATCTGAACCACCACCTCGATGACCCGGACCTGAACGCCCTGAACCTGGCCCGCGCCTGTGCCCTGAGCCCACGGACACTGCAGCGGCTGTGCCAGGACAACTTCGGCCAGAGCCCATCCGATGTCATCAGGAGCCGGCGCATGGCCATGGCGCTCTCGGCGCTGCGCGGGCAAAGCGCCACGGTCAGCCAGGCGGCCTTTATCGCCGGCTACTCCAACCCGGCCAACTTCAGCACGGCGTTCAAGCGCGAATTCGGTTTCTCGCCCAGGTTCGTACTCAGGCCGGGAGCGGCCACAGGCCTCAAGCCGCCGTAGCGCACAGCGTGCCGCACCGCTTGCCGCGAAAGCCCCTGCCAATCACGCCATGCCGTCGTTCACCGGCAAGGGGCTTCGATAAAAGCGCTGGAGGCTGGAAAGCTGGACGAAAAAACCATGCCAGGCTCTTTCGTCCAGCCTCCAGCGCTCTTTTCGACTGTTTGCCGCGCGACAGCTATCCGGTCTGGCCCGGCGAATGTGTGCAAGGCGGCCGCCACCTGAGTTTTCCATGGCCGGCGCAGTCCAGCACATTGGCGATCGCGATCACCTGCCCTTCCCGCAGCAGCAGAGGCAGGCGCGGGCGGATGAACTCGGGAATGCCGGCCTCCTGCAGCAGGCGCTTGAGATCACGCCGGCCACGTCCGGGCCGGTCGAGTATTTCCCCGCCCTGGCGGTAAGCGATGCTCAGCCGGCCCGCGGGGGCAGCGCCTTCGAACCAGACCGTCCCATTTGCCGGCAGCGGCAACGGCTTCTGCAGCGCGGCCCAGGGCTGCTCCTGGCCGGCCCAGGCAGCGCACCAGAGCGATTCGAGCCATACCAGGCGGCGCCCATGGCGGCGCAGCTCTCCACCGTCCAGCCGCCAGCGTGGGCTGGCATCAACGGCCGCATCGCGCAAAGCCTCCCAGCCCCGCCAGTGGCGGCTATCCGGCAAGCGGCCGAAATCCGCCAGCCAGTGGCGCAAGAGGTTGCGCTGGCGCGCACTGGATAGCTGGCGCAGTGCATCGAGGTCCAGGCAGGGGAAATCCAGCCAGTCGAGGGGCGGCCCCATGCGGCAGGACTGCAGGTCGAGTTCGGCCAATTCCTGCAACAGCACCTGCGCCTCGGCCTGCTGCGCAGCGGCACGCGCCAGCACCGCCGGGGCCTGGGGCCAGTGCCGGCGCAAGCGCGGCAGGATCTCCTGGCGCAGGAAATTGCGCGCCAGCCGGGTATCGGTATTCGATGGGTCCTCGACCCAGTTCAGCCCATGCCGTTCGGCATAAGCCTGCAAAACGGCACGCGGAACCCCAAGCAGCGGACGCACCAGGCGCCCCGCCGCCAGCGGTCGGCTGGCCGGCATCGCCGCCAGGCCACGTACACCCGCCCCACGCAACAGCCGATAGAGAATGGTTTCCGCCTGGTCATCCTGATGCTGGGCCTGCAGCAGCAGTTCGCCAGGCCCCAGCAACGCCTGGAAAGCGCCATAGCGGGCCTCGCGCGCGGCGCGTTCCAGGCTGCTGCCAGGGTCGACCCGCACCCGCCGTACACAGAGTTCTACGCCCAGCGCCAGGCAGACAGTCTGGCAGTGCTCGACCCATGCGTCGGCGACCGCCTGCAATCCGTGGTGGACATGGATGGCGCGCACCTCGGGCAGCCGCTGGCGTGCGGCCAGAGCGACCATGGCATGCAGCAGGACGGTAGAATCCAGGCCGCCGGAAAAGGCAATCCAGACCCGCCCGGATGGCAGCCAGGGCTTCAGTGCGTCGAGCAGGTGTGCTTCGAAATCCTGGTCATCCATGGCATGAGCATCCCACGGCCAGTGTCGTATCGAGGAGCGATCGGCAGCGGATGCGCCGGGTAATGGCCCATCCGTATCGAATCGAGGAGCGAATATCCGCCGCCTGCCGGCGCGCGTGGCGCACCCTGCCCAGTGACGCCGGCACTAGCCTGGGACCGTCCAGGCTCGTGCAGGCCATGGCGCTTACTGGACGCCGAAGCCCATCAGGCGCTCGTAGCGCTGGGCCAGCAGGGTTTCGGTATCGAACCCCTTGAGCACGTCCAACTGCTCGTTCAGCACATCGCGGATGCTTTCGGCAATCGCCTGCGGATTGCGGTGGGCACCACCCAAGGGCTCGGTAATGATCCTGTCGACGATGCCCAGGTCCTTCAGGCGGGCAGCGGTGACGCCCATGGCTTCGGCCGCTTCCGGCGCCTTTTCCGCCGTACGCCAGAGGATCGAGGCGCAACCTTCCGGCGAAATCACCGCGTAGGTGGAGTACTGCAACATGTTCAGGCGGTCGCCGACACCGATCGCCAGCGCGCCGCCCGAACCGCCCTCGCCGATCACGGTGGCGATGATCGGGGTTTTCAAACGGGACATGACCCGCAGGTTCCAGGCGATGGCCTCGCTCTGGTTGCGCTCCTCGGCGTCGATGCCGGGATAGGCGCCGGGGGTGTCGATGAAGGTCAGGATCGGCATCCTGAAGCGCTCGGCCATCTCCATCAGGCGGCAGGCCTTGCGGTAGCCCTCGGGACGCGGCATGCCGAAATTGCGGCGGACCTTCTCGCGCACTTCACGGCCTTTCTGGTGACCGATCACCATCACCGGCTGGCCCTCGAGGCGGGCTACGCCGCCGACGATGGCAGCATCATCGGAAAAGTGCCGGTCACCGTGCAGTTCTTCGAACTCGGTGAACAGGTTGCCGATGTAGTCCAGCGTATAGGGGCGCTGCGGGTGACGCGCCAGTCGAGCGATCTGCCAACTGCTCAGGTTGGCGAAGATGCTTGCAGTGAGCGACTCGCTCTTGTCCTGCAGGCGGGCGACCTCATCGCCGATGTTCAGTGAGTTGTCATTGCCTACCAATCGCAGCTCTTCGATCTTGGCTTGCAGGTCGGCAATCGGCTGTTCGAAATCCAGAAAATTCGGGTTCATTAGGTATCCGTCATGCGTCGACGGCCTCGAAGGCCGGGAGCTGTTCCGTTTTTTGTGCGCCATACCTTACGGGAAGGAGGCATTCAGGTCGACACCCGGGGCGAAAAACGCTGGAGCCTCGAGGCTGGACGAAACGCGGAAAACCACCCGCCACTCCCGCCTTGCCAGATGTCGACATCGGCAATGACCCCATCAGGGCGTCATCGGTATTGCAAAAAGACGTTGTCGCGTCCGAACTGGTCACGCAATGCCTGAATCAAATTGTCGGCGGGGTCGATCCGCCAGCGCTCGCCGAACTGCAGGAGCGCCCTGGCATCGCCACCAATATAGTCCAACGTGACCGGGCAGGCACCACGATGACGCCCGCAGATTTCGGCCAGCCAACGCACCCGATCGCCTTTCAGCGCATCATTGCCCAGACGCAGGCGCAGGCTTTCGGCCAGCCCGGTGCGCGCCTCTTCGAGGCTCATCACACGCTTGGCACGCAAGCGCAGGCCACCGGAAAAGTCATCGTTGCTGACCTCCCCCTCAACCACCACCAGCGCATCGGTCTGCAACAGGGCCTGGGCGCTGTTGAAGGCCTCGGCGAACAGCGAGGCCTCGATACGCCCGGAACGGTCGTCGAGGGTGATGAAGCCCATCTTGTCGCCTTTCTTGTTCTTCATCACCCGCAGGTTGACGATCAGGCCGGCGATGGTCTGGGTATCCCGCGCCGGGCGCAGGTCGACGATGCGCTGCCGCGCGAAGCGCCGCACCTCGCCTTCGTATTCGTCGATGGGGTGCCCCGTCAGGTAGAGGCCGAGGGTGTCCTTCTCGCCCTTCAGGCGCTCCTTCATCGACAGTTCACGCACCTTGCGGTGATTGGCATAGACATCCGCCTCGGGCTCGCTGAACAGCCCGCCGAACAGGTCCATATGGCCGCTTTCCTGGCTGCGTGCGGTCTGCTCGGCCGCCTGCACCGCCTCCTCCACCGCCGCCAGGAGGATCGCCCGGTTCTGGTCCAGGCTGGCCTGATAGGCCTTCGGCTCGTCGAAGAAGCACGGCCCCAGGCGATCCAGGGCGCCGCCACGGATCAGGGCCTCGAGGGTGCGCTTGTTGATGCGCTTGAGGTCGATACGCGCGCAGAAATCGAACAGATCCTTGAACGGCCCCGCCTGACGCGCCTCGACGATGGCCTCGACAGGCCCCTCGCCAACGCCCTTGATCGCCCCCAGGCCATAGACGATGCGCCCCTCCTCATTGACCGTGAACTTGAATTCCGAGGTGTTCACGCAGGGCGCGTCGATGCGCAGCTTCATGCTGCGGCACTCTTCGATCAGCGTCACCACCTTGTCGGTGTTGTGCATGTCCGCCGACAGCACCGCCGCCATGAATGGCGAAGGATAGTGCGCCTTGAGCCAGGCGGTCTGGTAGGAAACCAGGCCATAGGCGGCCGAGTGCGACTTGTTGAAGCCGTAGCCCGCGAACTTCTCCACCAGGTCGAAGATATTCCCCGCCAGCTCACCGTCGATGCCGTTGTTCGCGCAGCCTTCGATGAAGCCGCCGCGCTGCTTGGCCATCTCCTCCGGTTTTTTCTTGCCCATGGCGCGGCGCAGCATATCCGCGCCGCCCAGGGTGTAGCCGGCCATGACCTGGGCGATCTGCATCACCTGTTCCTGGTAGAGGATGATGCCATAGGTCGGTTTCAGTACCGGCTCCAGGCCGGCGTACTGGTAGTCGGGGTGTGGATAGGAGAGCTCGGCACGACCGTGCTTGCGGTTGATGAAGTCGTCCACCATGCCCGACTGCAGCGGGCCGGGGCGGAACAGTGCGACCAGGGCGATCATGTCTTCCAGGCAGTCAGGCTTGAGCTTCTTGATCAGCTCCTTCATGCCGCGCGACTCGAGCTGGAACACCGCCGTGGTCTCGGCCTTCTGCAGCATGTCGTAGGTTTTCTTGTCATCCAGCGGGATGAAGTCGATATTGACCAGTTCCTCGTCCGCCGCGCCATCGCGCTTCTGGATGCGATGGATGGTCTCCATCGCCCACTTGATGATGGTCAGGGTACGCAATCCGAGGAAGTCGAACTTGACCAGGCCGGCCTGCTCGACATCGTCCTTGTCGTACTGGGTGACCAGGCCACCACCCTCTTCGTCGCAGGCGATCGGCGCGAAATCGGTGAGTTTGGTCGGCGCGATGACCACACCACCCGCGTGCTTGCCGGTACCCCGGGTGATACCTTCGAGCTTGAGCGCCATTTCCCAGATTTCCGCCGCTTCCTCATCGTTCTTGAGGAAATCGCGCAGCGGTTCTTCCATCTCGTAGGCCTTCTCCAGGGTCATGCCCACTTCGAAGGGAATCATCTTCGACAACCGGTCGGCCAGGCCGTAGGACTTGCCCTGCACCCGCGCCACGTCGCGCACCACCGCCTTGGCCGCCATGGTGCCGAAGGTGATGATCTGGCTGACCGCGTTGCGCCCATAGGCTTCGGCCACATAGTCGATGACCCGGTCACGGCCATCCATGCAGAAGTCGACATCGAAGTCGGGCATGGACACCCGCTCCGGGTTGAGGAAGCGTTCGAACAGCAGGTCGTAGGCCAGCGGGTCGAGGTCGGTGATCTTCAGCACGTAGGCGACCAGGCTGCCGGCACCCGAGCCACGCCCCGGCCCTACCGGCACGCCGTTGTTCTTGGCCCACTTGATGAAGTCCATGACGATCAGGAAGTAACCGGGGAACCCCATCTGGATGATGATATCCAGCTCGAAATTGAGGCGATCGAGATAGACCTGCCGCTTCGCCTGGTAGTCGGGGGTGTCCTTGGGCAGCAGCACCGCCAGGCGCTCGTCCAGGCCCTCGAAGGAGGCATGCCGCAGGTAGTCGTCGATGCCCATGCCATCAGGTGTCGGGAAATCCGGCAGGAAGTACTTGCCCAGTTGCACCTCGATATTGCAGCGGCGCGCGATCTCGACCGTGTTCTCCAGCGCCTCCGGCAGGTCGCTGAACAGCTCGGCCATCTCCTGCGGGGTCTTCAGATACTGCTGGTCGGAATAATTGCGCGGCCGGCGTGGATCGTCGAGGGTACGGCTCTCGCCGATGCAGACGCGGGTCTCATGGGCCTCGAAGTCCTCCTGGCGCAGGAAGCGCACATCGTTGGTCGCCACCAGCGGCACGCCGAAACGGTCGGCCAGCGCCACCGCCGCATGCAGGTATTCCTCGTCATTCACCCTGCTGGTGCGCTGCACCTCAAGGTAGAAGCGGTCGCCGAACACCTGCCGCCACTCTTCCAGCAGCGTTTCCGCCAGAGCCGGTTCCCCCGCCAGCAGGGCATGGCCGATATCGCCCTCCTTGGCACCGGACAGCGCTATCAGCCCCTCGGCGGCTTCCTTCACCCACTCGGGCTGGATGATCACCATCTCGTTGCTCTGGCCGTCGGTCCAGCCACGCGATACCAGCTCCGTCAGGTTGCGATAACCCTTGGCATCCATCACCAGCAGGGTCATGCGGCTCAGCGGGCCGTCTTCCTGGCGGCTGGCCAGCCAGATATCGGCACCGCAGATAGGCTTGATGCCGCCGCCCATGGCGGCCTTGTAGAACTTGACCAGCGAGCACATGTTGCTCTGGTCGGTGACCGCCACCGCCGGCATCCCCGCCGCCGCCGCCGCCTTGACCAGCGGCTTGACCCGCACCAGCCCATCGACCAGGGAAAACTCGGTATGCAGACGGAGATGTACGAATGGAACGGACATGGACGGGCCTTGGAGTCACCACGAAAACGAGCCCGGCATTGTAGCGGATACACAACCGCTCCGGGGCCACCGCATCGGCCGCCCAGGCGATTCGGCACGCGGTCCCGGGTATGCGTCCTGGAAATACAGCCGGGTTGGCAATCAAGTGCGCGCTTCATCGTAGGCCGCTGGCGGCGTCCAGGTGCCGGTCCTGTCGCGAACCTGGCCAGCCCCGCTACGAAACACGCATGAACCCGTCGCCCATATGAATAAGGGAGTGCTCTTCGCCAGCGTCCCTGAAGACGAAGGTTTCGAAACAGGGCTGCCGGGTTCGCGGCAAATACCGCAGTGACTATAGGAAGAGCCGCCGCCGTACGGGATCACTTGGAGGGTGTTCGGCTTCACCAGTTCTTTCCCACAGACACCGCCGAGAGTGGCTGTGCGAATGCCTGGTGGTGGGACGGGGCCTTCGCCGCCAGGGATGGCGGCGAAGAGCTACAGGAATGTATTCACCCGCCACCAGGCATTCGCACAGGGCCGATGGGGCCGAGGTCGCGCCGTACGATCCCGGAGCCAGGCACACTATTCGCAAACCAGTAATAACGCAGCATGGCCGACGCGCAGCAGGTCATGAACAGGTTCTCAGATCGAGAAGGTGGCAGCCTGGGCTTCCTCGAGCAGCCTGCGCACAGGTGCGAAGGAGCGTCGATGGATGGGCGTGACGCCCAGTGCCTGCAGGGCGGCCAGATGGGTTGGCGTCGGATAGCCCTTGTGCCCTGCCAGGCCGTAGCCCGGGTACAGCCGATCCAGCTCGCACATCTCGCGGTCCCGGCTGACCTTGGCCAGGATCGACGCCGCCGCGATCGCCGGTACCTGGCTGTCGCCTTTCACCACCGGGGCCGCGGGCACCGCCAGGCGCGGGCAGCGATTGCCATCGATCAGCGCCAGCTTCGGCGTCACCGCCAGCCCCTCTACTGCGCGCTGCATGGCCAGCATGGTGGCATGCAGGATATTCAGACGATCGATTTCCTCCACCTCGGCCCGGGCGATGCACCATGCCAAAGCCTTTTCGCGGATTTCGTCGAACAAACGCTCGCGGCGTGCCTCGCTGAGCTTCTTCGAATCGTTGAGGCCCTGGATCGGCCGTGTCGGATCGAGTATCACCGCGGCAGTGACCACCGGCCCGCACAGCGGGCCACGGCCGACTTCATCGACACCGGCCACCAGGGCTTCCACCAGCGAGAAATCAAGCCCGAGCTGCATCGTTCGCTCCGATCAGCTCCAGCACGGCATCGGCCGCCTGGCTGGAGGCACCGCAACGCAACAAGCGGTGGATGCGATCGAACCCTTCGGTCTGCACCTCGCCATGCTCCAGCAGCGGCGACAGGGACTGCGCCATGGCCTCGGGCGTGGCCGCATCCTGGATCAGCTCGGGTACCAGCATGCGCTGCGCCAACAGGTTGGGCAGGGAAATATAAGGGCTTTTCACCAGCCGCTTGAGAATCCGGTAGGTCAAGGGCGCAACATGGTACGCAACCACCATTGGCCGCTTGTACAACAGCGCCTCGAGGGTTGCCGTACCCGAAGCGATCAGCACCGCATCGCAGGCCGCCAGCGCCTCATGCGAGCGCCCGTCGAGCAAGGTCAGCGGCAGGTCGCGCCCACCCAGCATCCGCTCCAGTTGCTCGCGCCGCGCCGCACTGGCGCAAGGCAGGACGAAATGGATACCCGGGCGCAGCGCCCGCAGGCGCTCGGCCGCCGCCAGGAAACGCCCGCCGAGGCGCGCCACTTCGCCGCCCCGGCTACCCGGCATCAATGCCACCACACTGCCCTGCTCCGGCAGCCCCAGGGCGGCCCTGGCGGTGCCACGATCCGCCTCCAGGGGAATGGTGTCAGCCAGTGGATGGCCAACGAAACGCACCTTGACCGCGTGCTCATCGTAGAAGCGCGCCTCGAAGGGAAACAGCGTCAGCATCAGGTCGCAGGCCTTGCGAATCTTCAATACCCGCTTCTGCCGCCAGGCCCAGACCGACGGGCTGACATAGTGCACGGTACGGATACCGGCCTGGCGCAACCTGAGCTCGAGATCGAGATTGAAGTCGGGCGCGTCGATACCGATGAAGACATCGGGACGCGCCTCGACCAGGGTTCGCAACAGGCGCCGGCGCCGGCGCAGCAACTCCGGCAGACGCCCCAGTACCTCGACCAGCCCCATCACGGCCAGGCGCTCCTGGGGAAAATAGGAACGCAACCCACGGGCTTCCATACGCGGCCCGCCGACACCGATGAACTCGATATCGCCGTGCCGCGCCTGCAGCGCTTCCATCAGGCCCGCACCGAGAATGTCACCGGAAGACTCCCCCGCCACCAGGGCGATACGGAGCGGCTTGCCCATCAGCGCGTGATGCCCCGGGTCGAATTCAGGATGGTCTGGCGGAACAGCGCGACTTCCTCGAAAGCCCCGGCATCCTCGGCCAGTTCCTCCAGGGCCGCCTCGACGGTCAAGCCACGGCGGTAGACCGTGCGATAGGCATTGCGCAGGGCATGCATGACCTCGGACGAGAAGCCCCGGCGGCGCATGCCTTCGAAATTCATGCTGCGCGCCTCGGCCGGATTGCCGGAGACCGTCACATAGGCGGGCACATCCTTGCCGATGGCCGAACCCATGGCGGCGAAACTGTGAGCACCGATATGGCAGAACTGGTGCACCAGGGTATAGCCGGAGAGTATCGCCCAGTCGCCGATATGCACATGCCCGGCCAGCGCGACATTGTTCACCAGGATACAGTGGTCACCGACCACGCTGTCGTGGCCGATATGGGCATAGGCCATGATCAGGTTGTGATCGCCCACCGTGGTTTCGTCACGATCCTGGATGGTGCCACGGTGCATGGTGACACCTTCACGGATGATGTTGTGGTCACCGATCACCAGGCGCGTCGGCTCCCCCTTGTACTTGCGATCGGGAGTGTCTTCGCCCAGCGAAGCGAACTGGTAGATGCGATTGTCCCTGCCAATTCTGGTCGGCCCCTTGATGATCACATGGGGGCCGAGCACCGTACCCTCGCCGATTTCCACGTCGGGCCCAATGATCGACCAGGGGCCGACGACAACGTCATCGGCCAACCTGGCACTGGGATCGATGATGGCGCGTGGGTCGATCAAACTCATAGTTTGCGTTCCGCACAGATGATCTCGGCCGAACAGACTTCCTTGCCATCCACGGTGGCCCTGCAATCGAATTTCCAGATGCTGCGCTTGCAACTGATGAAACGTGCCGCGAGGATCAGTTGATCGCCCGGGACTACGGGCTGGCGAAAGCGCAGCTTGTCCGAACCGACGAAGTAGTACAGCGTTCCATCCTCGGGCTTCACCCCCATCATCTTGAAGCCGAGGATACCGGCGGCCTGCGCCATGGCTTCGATGATCAGCACCCCAGGCATGATCGGGTGCTGGGGGAAGTGGCCATTGAAGAACGGCTCATTGATGGTGACGTTCTTGTAGGCGCTGATGCTCTTGGCCTCGAGATCCAGCTCCGCTACGCGATCGACCAGCAGGAACGGGTAACGGTGTGGCAAGAACTCGCGAATCTCGTTGATATCCATCATTTCAGGAAAAAGCCTGTAAGTAATAAGTGACCTTGTCCGCACAACACCGGCTAAGGTACGCGGACAAGCGGTTGCCCAAATCAGGCGGGCAACCGAAAAAGAGGGTCAGGTGTCAGAAGAATCATCTTCTCCCGAGGTCACAGCGGCCAGACGTTTTTCCAGTTGTTGCAGGCGCCGGGCCATGTCGTCGAGCTGGCGGATACGCGCCGCGCTCTTGCGCCAGTCCGAAGCCGTCTGCATGGCCGTACCGGAGGAATAACTACCCGGCTCTGAAATGGAGCGGGTCACCATGGTCATGCCGGTCACGAACACATTGTCACAGACATCGATATGCCCGACCATTCCAACGCCGCCGGCGATCATGCAGTTGCGACCGATACGTGTACTACCGGAAATACCGACACAACCTGCCATCGCGGTATTGTCGCCCACCTGTACGTTGTGGGCGATCATTATCTGATTATCCAGCTTCACGCCATTGCCGAGGCAGGTGTCGGAAAGCGCCCCACGGTCTATCGTGGTGTTCGAGCCGATCTCGACATCATCGCCGATGGTCACGCCGCCAATCTGCGCGATCTTCTGCCAGACGCCCTTCTCGTTGGCGAAACCGAAGCCCTCGCCACCGATGACCGCACCGGACTGGATCACCACACGCTTGCCGATGGCGACATCGTGATAGAGCGTGACCCTGGGCGCCAGCCGCCCGCCCTCGCCGACCCGGCTGCGCGCGCCGATATAGCAATGGGCGCCGATGACCACATCGGCGGCGATCTGCGCAGCCGATTCGATCACCGCGTAAGGACCGATGGCAGCCGTCTCGTGCACGCAGGCATCGGCCGCGACCACCGCGCTGGGGTGGATGCCCGGCACGCTGGCGGGCCGCGTCTCGAACAGATGGGAAGCCTGCGCATAGGCCAGGTAGGGGTTCTCGACCAGCAGGGCCGAGCCACCATAGGCCTGGGCATCCTGCTCGGTCAGCAGCACCGCCGAAGCGGCGGTTCGCTCCAGGTACTTGCGATACTGGCTGTTGGCAAGAAAACTCAATTGCCCTTCGGCCGCGTCCTGCAGCGTGGCCAGACCAGTGATCGGCTGGTCGGCATCGCCCTGCAGCCTGGCGCCGAGCAGCTCGGCCAGTTGGCCGAGCGTATAAGCGAAAGCGGACATGATCAGCGCAGCTGGTTCATGCGCTCGATGACCTTGCGAGTGATATCGAACTGAGGTTTGACATCGACTACCGCACCACGCTCGAGCACCAGGTCGTAGTTGCCGCTCTTGATCACTTCCTCGACCGCCTTGTCCAGCTTCGGCTTGAGTTGCTGCAGCATGTCGCGGTCCGCCACGGCCTTGGACTCGTTCAGTTCCTTGGACTGGAACTGGAAGTCACGCGCCTTCTGCTTGAATTCCAGCTCGAGACGCTCGCGCTCGGCCTGCTGCATCTTTTCGCCATCCTTGACCAGACGATCCTGGATCTTCTTGGCGTCGCCTTCGAGGGTCTTCAGCTTGTTCAACTGGGGGCCGAACTTCTTCTCGGCATCCACCGAGTAGCGCTTCGCCGCATCGGATTCCAGCAGCGCCATCTGATAGTCCAGTACCGCGACTTTCATCTCGGCGAAAGCCGGAGATGCCATCAAGGCAGCGGCGACGAAAAACAGCTGAGTCAACTTACGCACGGTATACACCACTCCTGAAAACTGCAGCGACAGGCTGCAGGTTGTTAAAAGGTTTGCCCGAGGGAGAACTGGAAGACCTGGGTATCGGCATCGTCGGGCTTCTTGACCGGCATGGCCAGGCTAAAGCTCAACGGCCCCATGGCGGTGATCCAGGTCAGGCCCACACCGACCGAACTGGCCAGGTCGCCGAAGTCGATATCACGGCAGTTGGCCGAGCCCGACGGGCAATTGGTATCGAATACGTTACCGACATCCCAGAACAGCGAAGTACGCAACGAGCGCTGGTCCTTGACGAAGGGTAGCGGGAACAGCACTTCCAGGCCGCCCTGTACCAGTACGTTACCGCCGAACGGCAGCGGGTCCTGGTCCGGGTCGGTGTAGCGGCCATCGGCACCGATAGAGCCATCGGTGATGACGTTGCCATTCGCGTCCCTGGCGATACTCGGCGTACTGCGCGGGCCGAGGCTGCTGTCCTCGAAGCCGCGCACGGAGTTGAAACCGCCGGCGTAGTAATGCTCGTAGAACGGCAGGCGCGAAGTCGAACCATAGCTGTCACCATAGCCCAACTGGGTATGCATGCGCAGGGTATAGCTCTGGCTCAGCGGCACGAACAACTGGCCGTTGTAGTCGAGCTTGAAGAACGACAGGTCGCTGCCGGGAATGGTCGATTCCAGCACCAGGCTCTGCGAATGGCCACGGGTGGCCAACACACCGCGGTTCAGGGTCGACTGCGACCAGCCCACGGAGGCCTTGACGTTCAGGAAGCGATCGCCTTCCTCGTCCATGAAATCGAGAATCTCGTCCACGGTATAGCGACCGGTGTCGAGGCTGTCCTGCTGCACGGTCATGCCGAACGACAGACGCGACGTTTCGCTGATCGGGTAACCGATGTTCACGCCAGCACCCAGGCTGTCCACCGAGTAACTGGAAACGTCATAATCGAGCTTGTCGTAGTCGGTGGTGCGATAGAAGGCGTTGTAGCCCAGGCTCACACCATCCTCGGTCCAGTAGGGATCGACGAAGCCGAAGTTGTAGCGCTGTTGGTACTCGCTGCGGGTCAGGCCGATGCTGACCCGGTTACCGGTACCGAGGAAGTTGTTCTGGCTGATCGAGCCACCGAGGATCAGGCCGGCATTCTGCGCGAAACCGATACTGGCCATGATCGAACCGGATGGCTGCTCCTCGACGGTGTAGTTGACGTCGATCTGGTCATCCGAGCCCGGCACCTGCGGCGTCTCGACATTGACTTCCTTGAAGAAGCCCAGCCGCTCCAGACGCACCTTGGACTGGTCGATCAGGTAGGTGGAGGCCCAACCGCCCTCCATCTGGCGCATCTCACGGCGCAGTACCTCGTCCTCGGTCTTGGTGTTGCCACGGAAATTGACGCGGTTGACATAGGCCCTGCGACCCGGGTCGACGACGAAGGTCAGGGAAACCGTGTTGTCCTCGTCATGCGGCTCGGGAATACCATTGACGTTGGCGAAGGTATAACCCTCGTTACCCAGGCGCCGCGTGATCAGCTCGGAGGTAGTGGTCATCACCTTGCGCGAGAACACCTGCCCTTCCTTGGCCAGCAGCAGGGAGCGGATTTCCTCTTCCGGCACCTTGAGGTCGCCACTGAGCTTCACTTCGCGCAGGGTGTAGCGCTGGCCTTCGTCGATGTTCACCGTCACGTAGACATTCTTCTTGTCCGGCGTGATAGACACCTGGGTCGAGGTGATATCCATGTTGATATAGCCGCGGTCCAGGTAATAGGAACGCAGGCGTTCCAGGTCACCCGAGAGTTTCTCCCGCGCATATTTGTCATCGTTGCGGAAGAACGACAGCCAGTTGGTGATCTTCAGCTCGAACAGGTCGGCCAGGTCCTCATCCGAGAACACCGAGTTGCCGACCACATTGATATGTTTGATCGCAGCGACCGAGCCTTCGTTGATCTTGATCTTCAGGGCCACGCGGTTGCGCGGCTGCGCCACCACTTCCGTTTCGATACTGGCGGAATAGCGGCCCTGGCCGACGTACTGGCGCTGCAGTTCGTTGCGCACGCCTTCGAGCGTGGCACGCTGGAAGATTTCGCCCTCGGCCAGTCCGGACTGCTGCAGCCCGGACAGCAGGTCCTCGGTCTTGATCGCCTTGTTGCCCTCGATCTCGATGGCCGAGATGGACGGGCGCTCGACGACACTGACCACCAGCACGTCATTCTCGCGACCAAGCTGGATGTCCTGAAAGAACCCGGTGCGGAACAGTGCCCGTGTCGCGTCGACCAGGCGTGAATCGTCGACGGCATCGCCCACGTTCAACGGCAATGCGCCGAATACGCTGCCGGCGGAAACCCGCTGCAAGCCGTTTACACGAATATCGGAGATGGTGAAGGACTCGGCGTGAACTTCGGCAATCATCAACGCGGAAATAACCGCAGGTAGCAGCAGACGTTTCATGAAGTCCTTTCTTAGCTCTAGACCAGTGGATGAACCAGCGCTTGGCGTGGCGACATTACTATTCGGCGCTACAGGCGGCCAAGATCGTTGACCAGTGCCAGCAGCATCACCCCGACCACGAGGCTGATGCCGATCTGCACGCCCCAACCCTGCACCCGATCCGACAAGGGACGACCACGGACCCACTCGACCAGATAGAAGAGCAGATGCCCGCCATCGAGCACGGGGATTGGCAAAAGATTGAGCACCCCAAGGCTAATGCTCAGATAGGCGAGGAAGTTTAGAAAGTCACCTAGACCAGACTGGGCAGAAGCGCCCGCCACTTTAGCAATGGTTATCGGACCGCTCAAGTTTTTTACCGACAGTTCACCAAAGAGCATTTTCTTCAGTGACTCGAGGGTAAGGAGCGTCATGGACCAGGTGCGCTTCAGCCCTTCAAGGACACTTTCGAACGGCCCGTGGCTGATTTCACGCAGCATGTCCGCGGGCCACTCGCCGCCGGCAACGCCTGCCCCCAGGTAGCCACGGCGCACCTCGCCCTCGCCCCGCGTGGCCAGCGTCAGCGCGATATCCAGCACACGCCCATCCCGCTCCAGCGTCAGTGTTGCCGGCCGGCCCGCCATGGCCTGAACCTGGTCGACCACCTGCTGCCAGTCATCGAGCGATTGCCCATCCAGGCGCAACAGACGGTCACCGAGCCGCACACCAGCGGCCTGCGCGGGCCCCTCGGGGTCCAGTTGCGAAATGACCGGCGCGACCTGTGGCCGCCAGGGGCGAATACCCAGCGCGCCGATAGGGTCGGGCGTGTCTTCGCCCCTGAGCCAGTCCTTCAGGGCAATCTCGACGGTACGCTGCGCATCGCTGCCGGCATCCCGCACGCTCAATTCGAGGGTGCCGCTCTCGCCCAGGCGGCGCACCAGTTGCAGGTTGATCGCGGCCCAGCCATCGGTGGCACGCCCATCCACGGCAACGATCTCCTGATCGACCAGCAGCCCCGCCTGCTCGGCCAGGCTGCCCGGCGCGACGCCCCCCACCACCGGCCGCACCTGCTGCGAGCCGAGCATCGCCAGCAGCCAGAAAAATACGATGGCCAGCAGGAAATTGGCCGCCGGCCCCGCCACCACGATGGCGAAACGCTGCCTGACGGTCTTGCGATTGAATGCCTGGTCGAGCAAGGCATCGGGTACCGGTGCTTCGCGCTCATCGAGCATTTTCACATAGCCGCCCAGCGGGATCGCCGCGATCACGAATTCGGTCCCCTGGCGGTCATGCCAGCGCAGCAGCGGGCTGCCGAAACCGACGGAGAAACGCAGGACCTTGACCCCACAGCGACGCGCGACCCAGAAATGGCCGTATTCGTGGAAGGTCACCAGGACACCGAGGGCGACCAGGGTGCCAATGATCATGTACAACGCGCCCATAGAACTCTCCGCTGAAAAACCTTCAAGCCAGCAAATACCTGCCGGGCATCAGAACCCGTTCACTCTCTCGCCAGCCAGTGCCGCGCCAAGTCGCGCGCCCGGGCATCCGCATCGAGCACATCGTCCAGGCAATCGACGCGGGTACGGGGCAGGCATTGCAGCACATGCTCGATCATACCCGCGATCTGCGTGAAGCGAATGCGCCCGGTCAGGAATGCATCGACCGCGACCTCGTTCGTGGCATTCAATATCGCCGGCGCCGTACCGCCGGCCTGCGCAGCTTCCCGGGCCAGCCTAAGGCAAGGGAAACGCCGTTCGTCCGGCGCCTGGAAGTCCAGCCGCCCTATGCGCAACAGGTCCAGGGGCGAGACACCGGAGTCGACCCTTTCCGGCCAGGCCAGCGCATGCGCGATCGGCGTGCGCATATCGGGATTGCCCAACTGCGCCAGGACCGAGCCATCCACATAGTCCACCATCGAGTGGACGACGCTCTGCGGATGAATCACCACCTCCACCTGCTGCGGACGCGCATCGAACAGCCAGCAGGCCTCGATCAGCTCCAGGCCCTTATTCATCATGCTGGCCGAGTCGACGGAAATCTTGCGCCCCATGGACCAGTTCGGATGGGCGCACGCCTGCGCCGGCGAAACGTTCTCCAGCTCGGCCAGCGGCATCTCCCGGAACGGACCGCCCGAGGCGGTCAACAGGATGCGCCGCACGCCGGCCCTGGCCAGCCCCCGGGCATAATCGGCGGGCAGGCACTGGAAAATCGCATTGTGCTCGCTATCGATGGGCAGCAGTGTCGCCGAACTGTCACGCAATGCCTGCATGAACAACGCGCCGGACATCACCAGCGCCTCCTTGTTGGCCAGCAGCAGGCGCTTGGAGGCATGCACGGCGGCAAGGGTGGGACGCAGGCCGGCCGCGCCGACGATGGCCGCCATGACCACATCCACCTCGTCGTGCCCGGCCACATCGACCAGCCCCTGCTCGCCCGCCAGCACCTGGGTCGCCACACCATCATCGCGCAACTGGCAACGCAGGCGCGCAGCCGCCACATCATCGGCCACCACCGCATAGCGCGGGCGGTACCGGCGGCACAACTCATACAGTTCATGCACACGCGAATGCCCGGTCAGGGCAAAGACCTCATAGCGATCAGGGTGCCGTGCAACGACATCCAGCGTACTCAGACCGATGGAACCCGTGGCGCCGAGAATCGTGACCCGTAGCGGGCGATCATCCTCGCGTCGTGAAATATCATTCACCAGACACTACGCTCCAGCAGCCAGAACAACACAACGAAAACCGGAACGGCGGCCGTCAGGCTGTCGATACGGTCCATCACGCCACCATGCCCAGGCAGCAGTTGGCTGCTGTCCTTGATGCCGGCGCTACGCTTGAACATGCTTTCAGTCAGGTCACCGATCACGGAAATCAGCACCACGATGGCGCAGACCAGCAACGCCGCCAGCACCCTGGATACCGGCCAGGCGGAATGAATGGCGACCGCCAGGGTCAGCGCCAGGCTCGCCAGCAGCCCGCCCAGCAGCCCTTCCCAACTCTTCCCCGGACTGACCGCCGGCGCCAGCTTGCGGCGACCGAAAGCCTTTCCGGAAAAGTAGGCGCCGATATCGGCAACCCAGACCAGCACCATCACCGCCAGGATCAACCAGCCGGCCACGGACCACTGCTTGAGCAACAACAGCCCCTGCCACGCAGGCAGCAGAACCAGCAGCCCGATGACCAGGCTACCCAGCCGACCGCCCCAGAAACGCTGGCTGCCCGGGTAACCGAAGACCAGAAAGATCGCTGCCAGCCACCAGAGCAGCGACGCGGCCATGACCCAGGGCGCCAGTAGCGGCAGCCGATACAGAACGACCAGTCCGAGCGCCACCAGCAGCGCGTAGGCGATACGAACGGCCTGCCCCTGGTAGCCGGCCAGACGCGCCCACTCCCAGGCGGCGAGAGTCACCACCAGGCCGATGAACAGGGCGAAGGACAAACCACTCAAAAGGAAAAAACCGCAAAGGGCCAACGGCAACAGGACCATGGCCGTGATGATTCGCTGTTTCAGCATTCCATTCTCGCTTGCTCCGCGACCTGCTCGCTGGTCTTGCCGAAACGACGCTGACGGGCGGCGAAATCCAGCAGGGCCTTGCCCATCGCCTCATGCTTGAAGTCGGGCCAGAACAGATCGGAAAAATACAACTCGGCATAGGCGAGCTGCCATAGGAGGAAATTACTGATCCGGCGCTCGCCGCCAGTTCGTATGCAAAGATCGGGCGGCGGAATCTCGCCGGTGGCCAGATACGACTGGAACATCGCCGAATCGATGGCCTCGGGAGCCAGCGCTCCGCAACGCGCCTCTTCGGCCAGACGCCGGGCCGCCTGCAGAATGTCCCATTGGCCGCCATAGTTGGCGGCGATCTGCAGGATGAAACGCTCGCTGCCAGCCGTAGCCTCCTCCGCCTCGCGCATGGCCGCCTGCAGCTCGGGGTGGAAGCGCGAACGATCGCCGATGATGCGCAGGCTGATGGCATTCTCATTGAGCTTGCGCGTTTCCCGCCGCAGCGCCGACAGGAACAACTCCATCAGGGCGCTGACTTCTTCGGCGGGACGCTGCCAGTTCTCGCTGGAAAAGGCGAACAGGGTCAGCACCTCGACGCCCTTCTGCGCGCAGACTTCGATCACCGCACGAACGGCATCCACACCCGCCTTGTGCCCGGCCACGCCGGGCAGCAGGCGCCGTCTGGCCCAGCGGTTGTTGCCATCCATGATGATCGCCACATGACGGGGCACATTGGGACCGGCGACCGGCCTGAGCTTTTCCATGAAACGACTCTACTCGTTCGCGATTGCTCGCGGATTGTTCGCTGAAAAAGGGCAGCCCCCGGGATAAACGCGGGAGCGCACGCCTGACGCGTCAGACCGCCATCAGGTCAGCTTCCTTGGCCTCCAGCGCCTTGTCGACCTGCGCGATGAACTTGTCGGTGATCTTCTGCACGTCATCCTGGCCCCGGCGCTCCTCGTCCTCGCTGATTTGCTTTTCCTTGACCAGCTCCTTGAGCTGGGCCAGGGCATCACGACGGATATTGCGCACGGCGACACGGGCCTGCTCGGCCTCGGCGCGAGCCTGCTTGGTATAACCCTTGCGGGTTTCCTCGGTCAGTGCCGGCATAGGCACGCGAATGGTGGTGCCGGCGGTGGCCGGGTTGAGGCCCAGGTCGGAAGTCATGATGGCCTTCTCGACCGCCTGGATCAGGCTCTTGTCGAATACGCTCAGCGCCAGGGTGCGGGAATCCTCGGCCACCACGTTGGCGACCTGGCGCAGCGGTGTGTCGGCGCCATAGTAGGAGACCATCACGCTATCGAGGATGCTCGGGTGCGCCCTGCCGGTACGAATCTTGGCAAAGGCATGGTCCAGCGACTCCAGGGTCTTGCTCATGCGCTGCTGCGCGTCCTGCTTGATCTCGTTGATCATTGGTTGGCTTCCTCGATCAGGGTGCCTTCAGCGCCACCGAGCACGATGTTCAGCAAGGCGCCGGGCTTGTTCATATTGAAAACGCGTAGCGGCATGTCATGGTCGCGGCACAGGCAGATGGCCGTCAGGTCCATGACGCCGAGCTTGCGGTCGAGCACGTCATCATAAGTCAGTTGCTCGAACTTCTGGGCATTCGGGTCCTTGAAGGGGTCCGCGGTATAGACGCCATCGACCTTGGTCGCCTTGAGCACGACATCGGCATCTATCTCGATGGCGCGCAGGCAGGCCGCCGAGTCGGTGGTGAAGAACGGATTGCCGGTACCCGCGGAAAAAATCACCACTTCGCCAGTCTTGAGATGGCGCATGGCCTTGCGCCGATCATAGTGATCGGTCACGCCGACCATGGAAATGGCGGACATCACCAGCGCCGGGATATTCGAACGCTCAAGGGCATCGCGCATGGCCAGGGCGTTCATCACCGTGGCCAGCATACCCATGTGGTCGCCAGTGACACGATCCATGCCGGCCGCCGACAGCGCCGCGCCACGGAACAGGTTGCCGCCGCCGATCACCAACCCGACTTCCACGCCGATCCCGACCAACTGCCCGACTTCCAGGGCCATGCGGTCGAGCACCTTGGGGTCGATACCGAAATCTTCCGAGCCCATCAGCGCTTCGCCGCTCAGTTTGAGCAGAATGCGTTTATAGCGAGGATTGCGTGCACTCATCTGCTGAGCCATTGGCGGGTGTCTCCTGCGGCGTTATATGAATTTCGTACAAAGCTGTTTCAGGTAAAAATATCTGCGCTTGGACAACGGCGCCATCGCTTAGTGCCGAAACTGGAGCGCAAAGTGCGACGCGCAGCGGATTAGCGGCCGTCCATTCGACAAAGAGGCCGCACGCATCAGCGGGCAGCCTCTTTGAGGAGCATCACACAAGTCGCTTATTACTGCTTGGCGGCGGCGACCTGGGCAGCCACTTCGGCAGCGAAGTCGGACTCGGCCTTCTCGATACCCTCGCCCACTTCGAAGCGGATGAAGGAAACGATTTCGGCACCGGCCTTCTTGGCCAGAGCGCCGACCTTGACTTCCGGGTCCATGACGAAGGCCTGCTCGACCAGGCTGGCTTCAGCCAGGAACTTGGCGATACGACCCTTGATCATGTTCTCCACGATGTTTTCCGGCTTGCCGGCGATCTTGTCGGCGTTGAGCTGCAGGAAGATTTCCTTCTCCTTGGCGACCAGTTCCTCGGAAACATCGGAAGGGCTCAGCACGGCCGGGTTGGCGGCGGCCACATGCATGGCGATGTGCTTGGCCAACTCTTCGTCGCCACCTTTCAGAGTGACCAGAACGCCGATGCGATGGCCGTGCAGGTAGGAACCGACGACATCGCCTTCGGTACGGGCCAGGCGACGGATATTGACGTTCTCGCCGGTCTTGACCACCAGGGCTTCGCGCGCGGCTTCACGGGATGCGATCAGCGGAGCGACTTCGCTCAGGTTCTGCTCGAAAGCCTCGTCCAGGCTGCCCTTGACGAAGCCCTTGAAGTCATCCTGCAGGGCCAGGAAGTCAGTCTGCGAGTTGACTTCGATGATCACGCCGCGGCCACCTTCGACACGAACGGCGATGGCACCTTCGGCAGCGATGTTGCCAGCTTTCTTGGCGGCCTTGATGGCACCGGAGGCGCGCATGTCGTCAATGGCTTTCTCGATGTCGCCACCAGCGGCAACCAGAGCCTTCTTGCACTCCATCATGCCTTGGCCGGTACGCTCACGCAGTTCTTTTACCAGGGCTGCTGTAATCTCTGCCATTTTGAAAATTCCTCTCGGGTAAGTCTCGCCCGACAGCGCGGGCGCTCGATTCTTGAGTGGCAAAAAGGGGGCCTAGCCCCCTTCTCGTTCACCGGGTAAAGCTATGAGCCCTGCCGGATTCAGCCTTGAGCGACCTCGGTGGCCGCCTCTTCGACGAACTCTTCGACAGCGCCACCGGCGTTCTGGCGACCACGCAGCACGGAGTCGGCGACAGCGCCCAGGTACAGCTGAACGGCGCGGATGGCGTCGTCGTTACCCGGAATGACGAAATCGACACCGTCAGGGCTGCTGTTGGTATCGACGATGCCGATTACCGGAATACCCAGTTTGTTGGCTTCGGTGATGGCGATACGCTCATGGTCGACATCGACCACGAACAGGGCGTCCGGCAGGCCACCCATGTCCTTGATGCCGCCCAGGCTGCGCTCGAGCTTATCGAGGTCACGGGTGCGCATCAGGGCTTCTTTCTTGGTCAGCTTATCGAAAGTACCATCCTGAGCCTGGGCTTCCAGGTCACGCAGGCGCTTGATCGAGGCGCGGATGGTCTTGTAGTTGGTCAGCATGCCGCCCAACCAGCGATGATCGACGAAAGGAGAGCCGCTACGGCTGGCTTCCTCGCGGACGATCTTGCCAGCGGAACGCTTGGTGCCGACGAACAGGATCTTGTTCTTGCCAGCGGCCAGCTTTTCAACGAACGCCAGGGCTTCATTGAACAGCGGCAGGGTCTTTTCCAGGTTGATGATGTGAATCTTGTTGCGCGCACCGAAAATGTACTTGCCCATTTTCGGGTTCCAGTAACGGGTCTGGTGGCCGAAGTGCACACCGGCCTTCAGCATATCGCGCATGGTGACTTGGGACATGGTAGTTCCTTGATATAAGTCGGGTTAGGCCTCCACGCATCCCGATTTTCAACCTTTGCAGGCACCCAGAAAACCGTGTCGACGCGTGTGTGGGTTCAGACTCTGGAGGGTGACCCTCGCAAAGCGGCGCGTTTTATACCATAGAAAGCGGCTGCAAGCTACAGGCAGCGAGCTGCGGACCGGGCGATCGCTATGCCGTTATTCACCGGCAAGCTGCTTCGATAAAAGCGCAGGAGGCTGGAAAGCTGGACGAAAACACCGGCTGCCACGCGCGTTCGTCCAGCCTCGAACCTTCCAGCGCTGTTTTCGGCTGCTTGCCGTGCATGGCGCAATCGCCCTGGCTGCGATGTTTTTATCGGCCTCGACCGATTCCGATACTGTTAATATGGCATTTTTCCTTTTCCGCTTGAGAGTTTTAAATGACCGTCAGTATCAAGACGCCTGAAGAGATAGAAAAAATGCGTGTCGCTGGCCGCCTGGCCGCCGATGTGCTGGAAATGATCGAGCCACACATCAGGCCCGGCGTTACCACCGAGGAGCTGGACCGACTCTGCCATGACCATATAGTCAACGTGCAGCAGGCCATCCCGGCCCCGCTCAACTACAAGGGCTATCCCAAGTCGATCTGCACCTCGATCAACCATGTGGTATGCCACGGCATCCCCAATGACAAGCCGCTCAGGGACGGCGATATCCTGAACATCGACGTCACCGTGATCAAGGATGGCTACCACGGCGATAGCAGCCGCATGTTCCTGGTCGGCAATACCCCCGAGTGGGCACAGCGGTTGTGCCGGGTCACCCAGGAATGCCTCTACAAAGGCATCGAGCTGGTGCGCCCCGGCGCCCGCCTGGGCGATATCGGCGAAGTGATCCAGAAGCACGCCGAGAAGAACGGCCTCTCGGTCGTGCGCGAATACTGCGGCCACGGCATCGGCAAGGGCTTTCACGAGGAACCGCAGGTCCTCCATTACGGCCGTGCCGGCACCGGCCTGGAACTCAAGGAAGGCATGACCTTCACCATCGAACCGATGCTCAACCAGGGCCGCGCGGAAACCCGCACCCTCGGCGACGGCTGGACCGCCATCACCAAGGATCGCAAACTGTCCGCCCAGTGGGAACACACGCTGGTGGTCACCGCGGATGGCTACGAGATATTCACCCTGCGTAAAGACGACACCATTGCCCGCACATCGGCCTGAATGACGGAGACACAACGATGCCACAGGTAGACCCAGAGCTGTTCGACCCAGGCCAGTTCCAGGCCGACCTGTCGCTCAAGAGCAGTCCGATCAACGCCTTCAAGAAGGCCATCCAACAGGCACGCGAAACGCTCGACCGGCGCTTCCTCGAGCACTACGACATCCGGCGCCTGGTGGAAGATCGTGCCTGGTTCGTCGACCAGATCCTGCGCGCCGCCTGGAACCGCTTCGACTGGCCACAGGAGGCGGAAATCGCCCTGATCGCCGTCGGCGGCTATGGCCGCGGCGAACTGCACCCCTACTCCGATATCGACCTGCTGATCCTGCTCGGCGGCGACCAGCATGAGCGCCTGCGCCCGTCGATCGAAGGCTTCCTCACCCTGCTCTGGGACATCGGCCTGGAAGTCGGCCAGAGCGTGCGCTCGGTCGAAGAGTGTGCCGAGCAGGCGCGGGCCGACCTGACGGTCATCACCAACCTGATGGAAAGCCGCACCCTCGCCGGCCCCGAGCACCTGCGCCAACGGATGATCGAAGTCACCAGCAGCGCACGCATGTGGTCGAGCACCGAGTTCTTCCTGGCCAAGCGCGAGGAACAGCGGACCCGCCACTCGAAATACAACAACACCGAATACAACCTGGAGCCCAACGTCAAAGGCTCGCCCGGAGGCTTGCGCGATATCCAGACCATCCTGTGGATCGCCCGCCGCGAGTTCGGCACCCTGAACCTGCGGGCGATGGTCGACCAGGGCTTTCTCACCGGAGTGGAAAACTCCCTGCTGACTTCCGGCCAGGAGTTTCTCTGGAGGGTGCGCTATGGCTTGCACATGCTCGCAGGGCGCGCCGAGGACCGGCTGTTGTTCGATTACCAGCGCAGCCTGGCCGCGCTGCTCGGCTACGAAGACAACGATGCCAAACTGGCCATCGAGCGCTTCATGCAGAAGTACTACCGGGTAGTGATGAGCGTCTCTGAATTGAACGACCTGGTGCTCCAGCACTTTGCCGAAGTGATTCTGCGTGAAGTGGACTCCGCGCCGGCAACGCCGATCAACAACCGCTTCCTGTTGCGCGACGGCTACCTTGAGGTGAGCAGCCCGACGGTGTTCCAGCGCACCCCGTTCGCCCTGCTGGAAATCTTCGTGCTGCTCGCCCAGCACCCGGAGATACAGGGCGTACGCTCCGATACCATCCGCTTGCTGCGCGACAACCGCTACCTGATCGACGATGCCTTCCGCAGCGATATCCGCAATACCAGCCTGTTCATCGAGCTGTTCAAGTGCAAGGAAGGCATCCACCGCAACCTGCGCAGGATGAACCGCTATGGCATCCTCGGACGCTACCTGCCGGAGTTCGGCCATATCGTCGGGCAGATGCAGCATGACCTGTTCCACATCTATACCGTCGACGCCCACACCCTGAATGTCATCAAGTACCTGCGCAAGCTCAGCAAGCCGGGAGTGGCCGAGAAATACCCGCTGGCCAGCAAGCTGGTCGAGCGCCTGCCCAAGCCGGAACTGATCTACCTCGCCGGGCTCTACCATGACATCGCCAAGGGCCGCGGCGGCGATCACTCGGAGCTGGGGGCGATAGACGCGCGCAGCTTCTGCGAACGCCACAAGCTGCCGGACTGGGACACCGACCTGGTGGTCTGGCTGGTGGAACACCACCTGCACATGTCCACCACGGCGCAACGCAAGGACCTGTCGGACCCCCAGGTGATCAACGACTTCGCCCAACTGGTCGGCGACGAAACCCACCTGGACTACCTCTACGTGCTGACCGTGGCCGACATCAACGCCACCAACCCGAGCCTGTGGAACTCATGGCGCGCCAGCCTGCTGCGCCAGCTCTACACGGAGACCAAGCGCGCGCTCAAACGCGGCCTGGAAAACCCGCTGGAACGCAAGGAACAGATCCGCCAGACCCAGCGCGCCGCCATCAACGACCTGGTGCGCAACGGCACCGACCCCGACGATGCCGAAGAGCTCTGGTCGCACCTCGGCGAGGACTACTTCCTGCGCCATACCGCGACCGATATCGCCTGGCATACCGAGGCGATCATCGAACACCCGGGGCACGGCGAGCCGCTGGTGCTGATCAAGGAAACCACCCAGCGCGAATTCGAGGGCGGCACGCAGATATTCATCTACGCGCCGGACCAGCACGACTTCTTCGCCGTGACCGTGGCCGCCATGGACCAGTTGAACCTGAACATCCATGATGCCCGCATCATCACCTCGGGCAGCCGCTTCACCCTGGACACCTATATCGTGCTGGAGGCCGACGGCTCGCCCATCGGCAACAACCCGCAGCGCATCCAGGAAATCCGCCAGGGCCTGATCGAGGCCCTGCGCAACCCGGACGAGTACCTGACCATCATCAAGCGCCGGGTGCCGCGCCAGCTCAAGCACTTCGCCTTCGCGCCGCTGGTCACCATCCACAACGATGCCCAACGCTCGCAGACCATCATCGAGATCATCGCGCCGGACCGCCCCGGCCTGCTGGCGCGCATCGGCCAACTGTTCCTGGATTTCGACCTCAGCGTACAGAACGCCAAGATCGCCACGCTGGGCGAACGGGTCGAGGACGTGTTCTTCGTCACCAGCGAGGACAACCAGCCGCTTTCCGATCCGCTGCTGTGCACCCGCCTGCAGCAGGCGCTGGTCCAGCAACTGACCCAGGAAAACACCCAGCAGCCTTCCCCCAGCAGTATCGAGATATAACCCCGCGCCGCCCTGACGCGAGGCAGATCGGCCTCGCGGGAGCGGACTTGCCCGCTAACGGCGCCCCTCCGCTCATGAAAGCTTCGCGGCCAAGGCCACGCGCCCATCAAATAAAAGCCGCCCCTTTGGCTTAAAACAAAAACTGTCGTTGTATGGGTTGCTCAATGGGTGAAACAGGGCAATCGCATGAACGCTCACCTCCGGCATATACCCTGCTTCAGGGGGACGAGGCAGTGCGACCGGATTGGCAATCAAGTCTGCGATGGGCAGTACACCGCTGGCGCTGTTCTGTTGTCCATATTGTCGCGAACCCGGCCAACCCCGCTACGAAACCTTCGTCGGCAGGGACACCGACGAAGAGCGACTCCTTATTAATATGAGCGACGGGTTCAGGCGTGTTTCGTAGCGGGGTTGGCCGGGCTTGCGGCAAATACCGTGGCGACTATGGAAAGAGCTGTCGGCGCAGTACCGAATCATCCGTAGGGCTGGCCTTTCCCACAGGCACCGCCGAGAGTGACTGTGCGAATGCCAATCCGCTCGCAACAAGGCGGGGCGGCGGTGAAAACGCAGAGGAAGCGCCCCTATTGAAAGATGCTGTCATTCCCAAGGCTTGCCGATGGTCTTCTCATCCATCGGCAGCTTCTGTTGCATCGCCGCCTTGGCCAGCATATGGGCGCTGACCGGGGCGGTGATGAACAGGAACAGCGTGATCAGCAGCTCATGTATGCTCAACCCCTCGCCCTGGCTGCCGAAGAAGGTGATCGAGGCCAGAATGATGCTGCCCACCCCCACGGTGGTGGCCTTGGTCGGCCCGTGCAAGCGCATATAGAAATCCGGCAGGCGAAACAGGCCGATCGCCCCGATCAGCGCGAAGAGGCTGCCGAGCAGGAGAAAGGCACATACCAGCAGTTCGATCCAGAAAGGCATCCAGTCATCTCCTCAGTCGATGATTTCACCATGCAGCAGGTGCTTGCCCACCGCAACGGTACTGACGAACCCCATCACAGCGATCAGCAGGGCGGCCTCGAAGAACAGGTCGCTCGCCAGCCAGATACCGAACACGATGATCAGCGCCAGGCCATTGATATACAGGGTATCCAGCGCCAGCACCCGGTCCGGCATCTCCGGCCCGACGATCAGCCGCGCCAGGTTGAGCACCACCGCCAGCGCCAGCAGGCCGAAGGACACGGCAATCACATACTCGAGCATTCGAATATCTCCAATAGTGGCGCTTCATAGCGCTTTTTGACCCCGGCGACCAGGGCATCGGCATCCGTCACATCCAGGCCGTGCAGCAACAATGTGCGATGGTCGGGGCTGAGCCCGGCCGATACGGTACCCGGGGTCAGGGAAATGATGCTGGTCAGCGCCGCCAGCAGGAAACCGTTCTCGATTGCCATCGGCACCACCACGAAGGCCGGATTCAGGTTCTTCCTCGGCCCCAGCACCAGGCGCGCGACATGCAGGTTCGCCACCACGATGTCATAGAACACCATCAGCACGAACAGGCAGAGCTTGAATGGCTTGCGCACCGGTGGCACATCGAGCAGGAAGTTGCGCGTCAACAATGGAATCAGCCAACCGAGGAACAGCCCCAGCAGCAGATCACCCAGGCCGGGGTGGTTGACCAGCAACAGCCAGACAACGGTCAACAGCAGCGTCAGCCATGGATGTGGAAGCCATTTACGCTTCATTCGGCACCTCCCATTACCCGCTGGATATAGCGCTCCGGCTCCAGCAACTGTGCCGCGGTCGCCTGAAGATAAGCATTCAGTGGCTCGGCCAGCGCCAGCAGCAACACACTTCCCGACAGCAGCCCCAGCGTTGCCAGCAGGCGCCATGCATCGGCGCTTTCCGTGCTCTGCAGCGGGCTGCCGAAGGAGCGCCAGAACACCAGGCTACCCGTCCGGCTCAGGGCAATCAGCGTCCCCAACCCACCGAGCAGCACCACGGCCCACAGCATGAGGCCCTGGGCGCCAATGCCGGCGGCCCGCAGCAACATCACTTTGCCGATGAAGCCGGAAAAAGGCGGCAGGCCGATGACCGAAATCGCCGCGATAAAGAACAGGCTGCCCAACAGCAACGGCTGGCGCACAGCCGCCGATGGCATCAGTGCCCCGTGGAAGGCGCCACGCTGGCGCGCGATAAGATCGACCAGCAGGAACAGCGCCGCCGCGATCAGCGTACTGTGCAACAGGTAATACAACGAGGCCGCCAGCGCCGCCGGGCTGCCCAGAGCGAAACCGGCCAGCAGTGTCCCGACCGAGACCACCACCAGGTAGGAGACCACTTGTGCCAGGCTGCGCGCCGCCAGCACGCCCAGCACACCGGCGACCAGGGTCAGCAGCGCCAGCCACCACAGCAGGTCATGGGCGAGATTGGCGACCAGCCCCGCCTGCTCGCCGAAGATCAGCGTATGCACGCGCAAGATGGCATAGAAACCGACCTTGGTCATGATCGCGAACAGCGCCGCCACTGGCGCCGTGGCCGCCGAATAGGTCTTCGGTAGCCACAGGTAGAGCGGCATGATCGCCGCCTTCAGGGCGAACACGATCAACAACAGGAATCCGCCCGCCGCCAGCAACGGTGCCTGGTCGGGGCCGGCCTGCCCCACCCGGAGCGCCAGATCAGCCATGTTCAGGGTTCCCGTCAGGCCATAGAGCAGGCTCACGCCGATCAGGAAGAAAGACGACCCCAGCAGGTTCAGCACCACGTAATGCAGCCCCGCGCGCGTCCTGTCCGGCCCCTGCCCGTGCAGCAACAACGCGTAGGAGGAAATCAGCAGGATCTCGAAGAATACGAACAGGTTGAACAGGTCCCCCGTCAGGAAAGCCCCGTTGATGCCGACCAGTTGGAATTGCAGCAGTGCATGGAAGTTCTGCCCGCGCAGGTCATCGCCGCGGCTGGCATATATCGCCACGAACAGCGCCAGCACCGCGGTCAGCAACAGCAGAATGGCGCTCAGCCGGTCCAGCAGCAGGACGATGCCGAACGGCGCCTGCCAGTTGCCCAGCGCATACAACCGCAGTTGGTCATCGCTGGCCAGCCCCACCAGGTGGATGGCAATCGGCAACAGGCCCAGGGTCGCCAGTATCGAAAACAGGCGCTTGGCCGACTTGCCCAGCCGGTGGCCGATCAGCAGCAGACTGCCCGCCAGCAGCGGCACCAGGATGGGCAGGATCAACGCATGATTCATTCCTGCGTCTCCCGGCCATCCACATGATCGCTGCGCAACTCACTGAGCCCGCGCAACGACAGCACCGCGACGAAGGCTGTCATGGCGAAGCCGATCACGATGGCGGTCAGCACCAGCGCCTGCGGCAACGGGTCGCCATATTCGGCGCTCTTGCCGATCACGGCAGGGCCCCCCGTGGGCAAACGACCCATGGCGAAAATGAACAGATTCACCGCATAGGAAATCAACGTCAGTCCCATGATCACCGGGAATATGCGCGCCCTCAGCAGCAGATAGACGCCACAGGTGGTCATCACGCCGAGGGTGATTGCAAACAATGCTTCCATCAGAGGATCTCCCTGCTCGACTCGTCCTGGCTGACGTGTCCGATATTGGAAAGGATCAGCAGCGTCGCCCCGACCACCGCCAGGTACACGCCAAGGTCGAACAGCATGGCCGTGGCCAGCTCGATCTCGCCAATCCCGGGAATGTGGAAGTGGCCGAACGCCGAAGTCAGGAACGGGAAGCCGAACAGCCAGCTCCCCAGCCCGGTCAGCGCGGCGATCAGTATCCCGGCCCCGGCCACACCGTGGTAACTCCATGGCTGGCGCGCCTGCGTCCAGCTCACGCCATGGGAGATGTATTGCAGGATCAGCGCAACGGCGGTGATCAACCCGGCGATGAAGCCGCCCCCCGGCAGGTTGTGCCCACGCAGGAAGATGAATACGGAAATCATCAGCGCCAGCGGCAGCAACATGCGCGACAGGTTGTCGAGAATCATCGGGTGGCTGTCCGTCGACCACAGCCGCCCGCCCGCATCGCGGGGTGGGAACGGCAGGTGCAGCCCGTGCAGCAGGCCGTAGATGCCGACCGCGGCAATCGCCAGCACGCTGATTTCGCCGAGGGTATCGAAACCACGGAAATCCACCAGGATGACGTTGACCACGTTGGTCCCACCGCCCCCCGAAACACTGTTCTCCAGGAAGAACGGTGCGATGCTCTGGTAAGGCCGGGTCAGTACCGCATACACCAGCAACGCCACCAGGGTGCCGACGCCACTCGCCAGCAACAGGTCGCGCGCGGTACGCAGGCTGCTGGACTCCACCGGGGTGTAATCCGGCATGAAGAACAGCGTCAGGATCAGCAGGATAATGGTGACCACCTCCACCGAGAGCTGGGTCAACGCCAGGTCCGGGGCGGAAAAACGCGCAAAGGCCAGCGCCACCATCAGGCCGACACAACTGAGCATCATCAGGCCGACCAGCCGCCGCCGGTGGAAGTACAGCGTGCACAGGGATCCCAGCAGCAACACCAGCATGCCCAGAGCGGTGACGCCATCCAGCTCTGTCATCGCCACGGGGCCGGTAAAGGACTGCAGCGGACTCAGTGCATAGATCATCAACGCCAGCGCACTCAGCAGCAGCAACATCAGATAACGCTGCAGCGAGCCATTCTCCAGGGTACGGGTCAGTTTCTCGCTGCCCGCCGTCAGGGCCCTCACACAACGTTCGAACACCACCAGCGCATCCAGGCTGGGCAAACCTTCATACCAGCTATAGAGCACTCGCCGCTGGCTGTAGAGCAGGATGCCGCCAGCCAGTGCGACAAAGCTCATCAGCAGCGGCAGGTTGAAACCGTGCCAGATCGACAGGCTGTACGCCGGCACGTCGCCATCCAGCGTTGCCCCCACCGCCGAAGCCAGCAGGGGGGCCACCGTATAGGCGGGCAGCATCCCCACCAGCAGACACAGCATCACCAGCACCTCGACCGGTATCTTCATATAGCGCGCCGGCTCATGGGGCGGATACTTGGGCAGGTCCACCGGCTCGCCATTGAAGAAGACGTCGTGGATGAAACGCAGCGAATAGGCCACCGAGAAAGTGCTGGCCAGCGTCGCCACCACCGGGATGGACCAGTAGAAACTGCCCAGCAGGTGCTGCTCCAGCGTCTCTGCGAAGAACATCTCCTTGCTCAGGAAACCATTGAGCAGCGGCACCCCGGCCATCGCGGCGCAGGCGACCATCGCCAGCACGGCGGTGTGCGGCATGTACTTCCACAAGCCGTTCAACAGGCGCATATCGCGCGTACCGGTCTCGTGGTCGATGATACCGGCGGCCATGAACAGTGAAGCCTTGAAGGTCGCATGGTTGATGATATGGAAAATCGCGGCGACCGCCGCCAGCGGCGAATCCAGCCCGAACAGCAAGGTGATGAGCCCCAGGTGACTGATCGTCGAGTAGGCCAGCAAGCCCTTCAGATCGTGCTGGAACAGCGCCATCACCGCGCCGAACAGCAGGGTGGTCAGCCCGGTCAGGCTGACCAGGTAGAACCACAGGTCGGAGTCCGCCAGCGCCGGATACAGCCTGGCCAGCAGGAATACGCCAGCCTTGACCATAGTCGCCGAATGCAGGAACGCCGATACCGGCGTCGGCGCGGCCATGGCCTGGGGCAGCCAGAAATGGAAGGGAAACTGCGCCGACTTGGTGAATACCCCCAGCAGCACCAGCACCAGGATCAGCGGATAGAGCGCATGGGCGCGGATCGCATCCCCCGCCGCCAGCACCGCGCTCAATTCGAAGCTGCCCACCACATGCCCAAGCAGCAGGATACCGGCCAGCAGCGCCAGGCCACCGCCACCGGTGACCGCCAGCGCCATGCGGGCACCCTGGCGCGCATCCTGGCGGTGACTCCAGAAACCGATGAGCAGGAACGACGACAGGCTGGTCAGCTCCCAGAACATCAGCATCAGCAGCAGGTTTTCCGATAGCACCACGCCCAGCATGGCACCCATGAACAACAGGAAGAAGGCGAAAAAGCGCCCCATGGGCTCCTTTTTCGACAGGTAGTAGCGTGCATAGAGAATCACCAGTACGCCAATACCGAGAATCAGCAGAGCGAACAGAAAGCCCAGGCCATCCAGGCGCAGGCTCAGGTCCAGCCCCAGCTCGCTCAGCCAGGGCAGGCGAACCACTTCGGTGTTCCCGGCAAAGACGGCTTCGCGCTTCGACAGCAACAGCGCCAGCGCCACCAGCGGCGCGACGGCCGCCCCCAGGGCACAGGCCGAGCGCCCCAGGCGCCCCAGCAGTAGAGGAAGCAGGGCTCCCAGCATCGGTAAAGCGATAATCAATGCAAGCGCCATCGACCCTTCCCTTGTTATATGGCGGACGCAGGACGGGCAGTTCCCCTCGCGCCACACCGGTTAATAAAGCCCCGCAGAGCCCTGCCGTACCTCGCCCCGGGATTTCCGCAAGCAGTAGAGGCTATTCCCGTTTCATCGCCAGCCGCGCTGTTGCGAGAAACAGCCCCCGGCGCCCCCGTTCCCGACGGGCTTGCGAGATTCACGCCATCCCTGAAAATTGCGGAACGCAGGTAATAGCCATGCCCTAGCCAAGTACCGCAACGACAGCGGGCCATTTCTCGCACAGGCCGAAGGGCAGGTACTGTTTTTACACGAGGCTGCGTTACTCGATGGCTCACTCAGCCCACTAAACTTCGCATCTCGCGCCATGCCTCGTGTAAAAACTGGCCGCGGCACGGCAGCGATGAAACGGAAACAGCCCCTAATAGACTGAAAGAAAAAGAAAAAGTCCCGGTGATTATCCACATGACAGGAGCGATCGTCGCGAAATCATGCATTTTGAAAAACAAAAGGCCCAACCAGCGGCTGGGCCTTCTTGTTCGATACAACCATGCGCATCATGCCAGCAGCGGCCTGGCGGCCCGCGTCAGGCCCTCAGGGCGATACGCGGCTGGTACCGCCGACACTTAGGATCCGTACACGCTGGCCGACCCGGAATATCTGGTTCGGCTCGACCTCCTGGACATAGGCCCTGGTGTTGCCATCGTCCTCGCGAACGGTGAGCTCCACCCCTTGGGTACGGGTCAGGCCTTCCTCGGCCGCCGATCCCAGCATGCCCCCGGCCAGTGCGCCAATGACCGCCGCGACTGCGCTACCACGACCGCCACCAACGCCGCTGCCGGCGATCCCGCCGACCACGGCGCCAGCCCCCGCGCCGATCGGCGTCTTGGTGCCCTCGATCTTGACCGGTCGCAATGACTCGATGGTGCCGTAGCGTACGGTCTGCACCGAACGCGCCTCGTCACGCGAATAGGAGTCCCCGGTCAGGTTGGAAGTACAGCCACCCACCAGCACGGCGAGGGCGGTAAAGGATGCTACGAGAATGGATTTACGCATATGGGCTCTCCTGATAAGCACCTACGTCAACACAAGCATAAGACGCTGTAAAGGACTGGCAAGTCCCATGGAATCCGAGTATTCGACAACAAAAGCCGGCACCAGGCTCGCGTGGCGAAGGAATTCCCGGCACATCGCAAGAAAAGGATGACACTGCCAGGCTACTGGATCAGCATTCACTCATACACCGAATGCCCGCACCTGTCCGCTTCGACAACGGATTACGCCGAATGATGCACGGGGGCGGGTGACTCATCGGCAAAACGGAAATACGCAATGGATTATTTCATCATCGCCACGACCACCCTGGCCGGCCTGTTCTTCCATGCCTGGCTGTTCGTCAAGTTCCGCTACTGGGCGGATCGCGACCTGGCGCTCTCCCTGGCCGGAAGCGACCCCGAGAAACGCACCTGGATACTCGAGCGCCTGGGAGAGGCCCGCTCACGCAAGGTGAAGCGGGCCGAACTACAGGGCTGGCTTGAAGCGCAATTGCAGCACTATCCCCCGGTCGGATGAGTGCTTCGGAAGCGTTACGGTGCCAGCCGCTGGCGCCGCCAGCCGCCTTCCACGAGACGATAATCGAGCCGGTCATGCAGGCGGCTGGCCCTTCCCTGCCAGAACTCGATGCGCTCCGGCAGCAAACGATAGCCGCCCCAATAGGGCGGGCAATGCGGCGCCTGGTCCTGAAAGCGCGCCCCGCTCTCGGCCAGTAGACGCTCCAGCTCCTCTCGCCCCGCGATCATCCGGCTCTGCGGCGATGCCCAGGCGCCCAGGCGGCTTCCCAGCGGCCGCACCTGGAAGTAGGCATCCGACTCCTCTGGCGAAACCTTCTCGACCCGCCCCTCGATACGCACCTGACGTTCCAGCGTCGGCCAGAAGAACGTCATGGCGGCATGCGGGCTGTAGCGCAACTGCTCGCCCTTGTCGCTCTGGTAATTGCTGAAGAAGGTGAAACCGCGCTCATCCAGCGCCTTGAGCAACAGCACGCGGCAATGCGGACGGCCATCGGCATCCACGGTCGCCAGCGTCATGGCATTCGGCTCCACGGGAAGCTGTTCGGTGGCGACGGCCTCATCGAACCAGTTGTGAAAGAGCGCGAGAGGCTCGGCTGGCGCATTGGCCTCGCTCAGGCCGTCGCGGGTATAGTCGCGACGCATATCGGCAAGATTTCGTGACATCACGGGGCTCCTTGGATCTGTCGACGAAAGCTTACTCCTTCGGCACCAGCCAGGCTTGACTCAGGGCAGCGCCATATCAGCGCAGCAGACGCTGCGCGAGCAGTTCAGCGCTTACTTGGCGACATCCGCCGCCGCCACGCGCGTCGGTACCGCAACCGCGGCAGGCGCAGCAGCCGGCGTGCTGTACTGCGCCACCAGGGCGATCAGGGTTTCCTGCGGAGCCAGGAGCATTTCCACGCGGCGAT
Source organism: Stutzerimonas kirkiae (assembly GCF_004327335.1). Lineage (GTDB taxonomy): Bacteria > Pseudomonadota > Gammaproteobacteria > Pseudomonadales > Pseudomonadaceae > Stutzerimonas > Stutzerimonas kirkiae. Next base: position 90,629 of record NZ_QJUO01000013.1, read on the forward strand.
TCAGCGCCCGCCCTTCCAGGCTGTCATTGGCCGCGCGCGGCATGTCGGAGCCGACGCCACGGATACGCAGGCGGTCGTGCTTGAGGCCGCTGAGGCGGAAGATCGCCGCGACAGCTCCGGCCCGCTCGCGGCTGATGACCTTGTTCTTGTCCTCGTTGCCGGAGCTGTCGGCATGTCCGAGGACAATCACAGCGGTCTTGCTGTCCTGCTCGACCATCTTCGCCACGCGGGTGATCGGCCCGAGCATGGCCGGCAGCAGCATGCCAGGCCTGTCGGGATTGAACGAGCTGTCCACCGGGGCGGTGACGATCAGGATCGCCTCACGGCGCTCCAGTTCGAAACGGCTGTCCTTGAGGGCATCGCGCAAGCGTGGCTCATACTCGTCGAGCCAGGCCAGATCGGGTTTCGGCTTGAGCGCAACGGGCTCAGGCGCTTTTTCAACTTTGGTGCTGCAGCCGGCTACGGCCATGCAAAGAATCAAGGAAGTAGATTTCAGCCAGTTCATGCGCAGGGCCCCGCAAGCCATCAGTCATAGGTTGGAAATCGGCAGGCCAGGAATCAATCCTGCCCTGCCAGAAGTATCGCCAGGCCACATAGTCGTGGCATACGCTGCAATTGACTCTAAATTGTGAACGCAAGTCATTATTCTGCAAAGAGTTGCGCATTGGAACCGACGAGCGGTGATATTTCTCTATCCCAGGCACTCCCTGACCTGGCGAGCCAGCATCTGCGCCCGCGGGTCCATCAGCACATAGGGCCCCAGGTTGTTGGTGACGAAACCGAATGCCAGTTCGCGCTCAGGATCGGCGAAACCGAGGCTTCCCCCCGCGCCCGGGTGCCCGAACGCCCTCGGCCCCATGCAGAAGCTCGCCCCGGGAACATCGGCCTGCTCCAGCCAGCAACCGAGCCCGAAGCGGGTGCTGGCCAGCAGCGTCAGGTCATCACCGCTGGCGTGTTCCCGGCACATTTCACGCAGCACCTCATCGTCCAGCAGGCGACCGCGCAGCAGCCCGTCATGCAACCCGGCCAGCGCTCGCGCATTGCCATGGCCGTTGGCCGCAGGCTGCACCATGCGTCGCCACTCGGGCTTGTTGCCACGGTTCATGAGGGAGGGGGGATTGTTGAAGGCACGCGCACTGATCGACATCGGGTCGCCGGACAACGCCTTGAACAGGCGCTGCGCGGTGGCATCGAGGGCGACATGCTTGCCTCGGGCCAGGTAGGCCACGCGCTCGAACTCACGCTCGTCCAGCCCCAGGTGGAAGTCCAGCCCCAGCGGGGTGGCCGTGCGGGCGACGATCGCCTGCCCCGGCCCACGGCCGTCCGCCCGGCGAATCAGTTCGCCCAGCAGCCATCCATACGTGATTGCCGCGTAACCATGGCGACTGCCCGGCTCCCACCAAGGTGCTTCCGCCGCCAGCGCATCGCTCATGCGCTGCCAGTCATACAGGGCCTCCTGCGGTAATGCCTGGCGGATCGCCGGCAGGCCGGCGGTGTGGCAGAGCAGTTGCCGCAGGGTAATCCGCGCCTTGCCGTTGCCGGCGAACTCCGGCCAGACCCGCGCGACCGGCTCGTCCAGTCGCAAGCGCTCCTCGCCAACCAGTTGCAGCGCCGCCACGGCCGTGAACAGCTTGGTGCAAGAGAACAGGTTGACCAGCGTATCGCTCTGCCAGGGCCGCTCCTGCGAGCTGTCGGCCATGCCGGCCCAGAGATCGACCACGGTTTCCCCGCCGATCATCACGCACAGGGCGCCGCCACCCTGGGCATGCCCGCCGAACATGTCCGCAAATACATCTCTGACGGCTTCAAAACGAAGATCGAAATAACCTTGAGTCTGCACACTCGGCCTCTGCCCATGGCGCCATGATGGCCGGCATTATCGCCACAATCCGGGCCATGCAGAACAGGCTCAGCCCATCGGCTGCATGAAATCCCAGTTCTGCCGGTCCCTCAGCGCCAGCGTGCTGATATAGCGCGGTTCGCCACTGACCTCTTCCAGTTCGGTCATCCCGGCCAACTCGCCAACCACGCGATAACGCTTGCCTACCTTCTTGTCCCGCAGAGGATAGAGTTGGGCGATATGCTGTGCCAGCTCGGTCAGGGTCGTCATTGCAATACTCCATATCAGTGATGTGCGCCAGCTATGTACCAGCCAAATATGACGATTGGGCGTCAGTTCCTTCCAGCGCTATGACCACGCCCCGCACGATTCGATTCATCGAATATTCCGCCCGGGGCTCAGCAGATCCCCATACCGAGCTGGAGCAGAGCCAGCCCACCCCGCCGCCAGCCCCACCAGCTCAGCAGCGCCAGCGCCACCACACAGGCGGCCAGCACACTCCAGGCCCACCCTTTCATTCAGGCCGCCAGCGGTCTGAGGACCGCCTGCTCACGGATAGGCCAGTTCAATACCGCCGCCAACAGGCTGAGCACGATGGATATCTGCCATATAAGGTCATAGCTGCCTGTCAGGTCATATATCCAGCCACCCAGCCAGCCGCCGAAGAAAGAGCCGATCTGGTGAAAAAGGAACACGATTCCGGTCAGCATCGACAGGTTGCGCACGCCGAACATGGTGGCGACGGTGCCGTTGGTCAGCGGGACCGTGGACAGCCACAGCAACCCCATGGCGATACCGAACGCATAGGCGCCCCACTCGCTGAGCGGCAGGTAGAAGAACAACGTGATCACCACCCCCCGCAGCAGATAGAGCAGAACCAGCAAGCGCGGCTTCGAATGGTAGCCACCCAGCCAGCCGGCAATGTAGGTGCCAAAGATATTGAACAGCCCGACCAGGGCCAGCACGGTGGTCCCGCTCATCGCCGGTAACTGCCTGTCCACCAGGTAGGCCGGCAGGTGCACGCCGATGAACACGACCTGGAAGCCACAAACGAAAAAGCCCAGCGCCAGTAGCCAGAAACCGCCATGCCCGGTCGACTGGCGCAAGGCATCCCGCATGCTCTGCTCCGGAGCCGCGCTGGCCGCCGCCCGGGGTGTCCCGCCCAGCATGAAGGCCAGAGGCATGATCGATGCGACCAGCATCCCCAGTACCAGCAGGGCCGCAGCCCAGCCCAGCCACTCGATCAATCCCAGCGTGCCGGGCAGCATCGCGAACTGGCCGAACGAACCGGCCGCGCTGGCGATGCCCATCGCCATGCTGCGCTTCTCCGCCGCGACGCTACGGCCGACCAGCCCCAGCAGGACCGTGAACGAGGTACCGGAGAGGCCTAGGCCGATCAGCAACCCGGCACTCATGGATAAGCCGATCTCGCTGCTGGCCTGGCTCATGCAGAACAGGCCGAGCGCATAGAGCCCGCCACCGATGAACACGGTACGGCGCGCCCCGAAGCGATCGGCAAAAGCGCCGGTGAAGGGTTGCACGATGCCCCATACGAGGTTCTGCAAGGCGATGGCGAACGCGAAAACCTCCCGCCCCCAGCCATACTCGCCACTCATCGCAGGCAGGAACAGGCCGAAGCCATGGCGAACGCCCAGTGAAACGGCCAGGATCAGGGCACTGCCCAGAAGTACCCAGCTTGCATTGCGCCATACGCCATTCATTGCGACGCCTCATCGGATCGGGGGGCGCTCATGGTAGCCGAAACGGCACATCCGGCAGTAACAAGAAGCTGCTCGCGCAACGACCTCGCTCAGGTAGACTGCGCAACATTCAGCAACCTGCCGAGGCGCACAAGAGACACCCATGCCCATCCGCCACTGTATCGTCCACCTGATCGACAAGAAACCCGACGGCACACCTGCCGTACTGCACGCCCGGGATTCCGAGCTGAACCTCTCGCAGGCCATGGAAAACCTCCTGGCGGACCTCAACGAAAGCTACAACGCCAAGCAGGGCAAGGCCTGGGGCTACTTTCACGAGGAGTCGGGCGCCTACCCCTTCAGCGGCTGGCTGGAACGCTACCTGGAAGGCCAGCGCGACTTCACTTCGTTCAGCCGCGAAGCCGTGGAGCACCTGAGCAAGCTGATGGAGGAATCCAACCTGTCGACCGGTGGCCATGTACTGCTTGCCCATTACCAGCAGGGCATGACCGACTACCTGGCGATCGCCCTGCTGCACCACAGCGAAGGCGTGACCGTGACTGACGCGCTGGATGTCGCACCGGCCAAGCACCTCGACCTCGGCCAGTTGCACCTGGCGGCCCGGATCAATATCTCGGAATGGCAGAACAACAAGCAGTCCCGCCAGTACATCTCGTTCATCAAAGGCAAGAACGGCAAGAAAGTCTCGGAATACTTCCGCGACTTCATCGGCTGCCAGGAAGGCGTGGATGCCCCGAGCGAGACCCGCACCCTGCTCAAGGCCTTCAGCGACTTCGTCGAAAGCGAAGACCTGGCCGAGGAACAGGCCCGCGAAAAGACCAGCGCGCTGGTGGGCTATGCCAGCACCCAGGCGAAACTGGGCGAACCCATGACCCTGGAAGAACTGTCGATAGTCATCGACGAGGAACATCCGCGGGCCTTCTACGAACATATCCGCAACAAGGACTACGGCCTCTCGCCGGAGATCCCGCCAGACAAACGCACCCTCAACCAGTTCCGTCGCTTCACCGGCCGCGCCGAGGGCCTGTCGATCAGTTTCGAGGCGCACCTGCTGGGCTCGCGCATCGAATACGACGAAACGCGCGACATGCTGATCATCCGTCAGATTCCCACGCAACTGGCCGACCAGCTCAAGCGGCGCAAGGACTGAACGGATTTTTATCCAGCACGGGGAATTATCCCGCCACAACGAGTCATATGGCTGCTCGCGCCAGTCGCGGGCAGCACATTATCCAGGCAGTAAGGGCAAAAAATGGAATGGTTCCACATCATCGTTCTCTCGCTCATCCAGGGTATCACCGAGTTTCTCCCGGTTTCCTCCTCCGCTCACCTGATCCTGCCCTCGCAACTGCTGGAATGGCCTGACCAGGGCCAGGCCTTCGACGTGGCCGTGCACGTCGGTACGCTGCTGGCGGTCATCATGGCCTTCCGGCGAGAACTGCTGGCCACCAGCCGCGGCTGGTTCCGCCATGTCCTGCAGGGCCAGGCCAGCGCCGAAAGCCGCCTGGGCTGGGCGATCATCATCGGCACGCTGCCAGCGGCGCTGGCGGGCCTGATCTTCGAAAAACATATCGAACAGTACACCCGTTCGATGCTGGTCATCGCTGTCACCACCATCCTCTTCGGCCTGGTGCTGTGGTGGGCCGACAGCAAGGGCAAGCGCAGCGACGAACTGGATCGCATGAGCTGGAGCAAGGCCCTGCTGATCGGCCTGGCGCAGGTGCTGGCACTGATCCCCGGCACCTCCCGCTCCGGCATCACCCTCACCGCGGCACTGCTGCTCGGCTTCAATCGCCAGGCGGCGGCACGCTTCTCCTTCCTGCTGTCGATCCCGCTGATCCTCGCCGCCGGCGGCCTGAAAACGCTGGAGCTGGTGGAGTCCGGCAATGGCGCGCAATGGAACGACATGCTCCTCGGTGCGCTTCTATCCTTTCTTTCCGCACTACTGTGCATCAAGCTGTTCCTCGCGGCACTCAACCGCATAGGCATGCTGCCCTTCGTCATCTACCGCCTGGCACTGGGTGTCGCCCTGCTCTTCATTGCCCTGTGATATCCAGAACGAAAAGAGCGCTGGAGGCCGCGGGCCGATGACCGAGTGTCGAGACAAACCCTGGTTCGTCTACCTGGTACGGGCGGCCAATAGCGCCCTGTACTGCGGCATCAGCGATGACGTGGAGCGGCGTTTCGCGGCCCACCGCAGTGGACGTGGGGCACGCTTCTTCCATTCCAGCCCGGCGGTGGCCCTGGTGTATGTGGAGGCATGTGCCGACAAGGGTAGCGCGCTGCGCCGGGAGCGGGCGATCAAGGGCTTGAAGAAAGCCGACAAGGAAGCGCTGGCGCAAGGGTGGAAGGTAGAAGCAGCGACAAGCTGCAAACCTGACACGGGATCTGCGGCTTGCGGTTAGCAGGCATTGAACAGCCCCTAACAGAGCCGGGAGCTGCTGTCGATATATTGAGCACCTCGCGCTTTGCGTATACTGCGCCGATGTTTGCCCCTACCCCACTCCGCATACGCTGCGCCCGCTGGCTGTTCGCGGCTGGCCTGGTCCTGATGCTCGGCAGTTGCGCTGAAAAACCCAGCCAACTCCAGCAGATTCGGGAAGACGGCGTATTGCATGTGATCACCCGCAACAGCCCGTCGACCTATTTCCAGGACCGCAACGGTGAAGCGGGCTTCGAGTTCGAACTGGTGCAGCGCTTCGCCAGCCATATCGGCGTCGAACTGAAAATCGAGAGCGCCGAGAACCTCGACGAGATATTTACCCGCCTCAACCGCCCGGGAGGCCCGGACATGGCCGCGGCCGGCCTGGTGGCCAGCGATGGGCGCAAGGAACAGGTACGTTTTGGCCGCCCCTATCTGGATGTGGTGACGCAAGTCGTCTACCGCAAGGGCGATCCACGCCCGACGCGCCCGGAAGACCTGGGCGGAAAACGCATTCTCGTCCTCAAGGGCAGCAACCAGGCGGAAAAGCTCGCGGCACTGCGTGAGCAGATACCCAACCTGCATTATGAGGAGTCCGACGCGGTCGAAGTGGTCGACCTGCTGAGAATGATCGACGACGGCCAGATCGACCTGACCCTGGTCGAATCCAACGAATTGTCGATGAACCAGGTCTATTTCAGCAATGTACGCAGCGCCTTCGACCTGGGCGAGCAGAACAGCCTGACCTGGATGTTCGCCAGGGGCGAAGACCGCAGCCTGATCGAGGCAGCCAATGCCTTTCTCGAACAGGCCGAGCAGAACGGTACCCTGCAGCGGCTGCGCGAACGCTACTACGGGCATGTGGACATGCTCGGCTATGTCGGCGCCTACGCCTTCGCCCAGCACCTGCAGCAACGCCTGCCTCGCTATGAAAAGCTGTTCCACTCGACGGCCCGGGAGTTCGCCGTGGACTGGCGGCTACTGGCGGCGATCAGCTACCAGGAATCCCACTGGCTACCGGATGCCACCTCGAAGACCGGGGTACGCGGCCTGATGATGCTAACCCTGCGCACCGCCAGGGCCATGGGCGTGAGCGACCGCCTCGACCCGGCCCAGAGCATCCATGGTGGCGGTAAATACCTGCTGAAGATCCACCAGGGCCTGCCCGAAAGCATCGAGGAGCCGGACCGTACCTGGTTCGCCCTGGCCGCCTACAATGTCGGTGGCGGCCACCTGGAAGACGCACGCAAGCTGGCCGAGGCGGAGGGCCTCAACCCGAACAAGTGGCTGGACGTGAAACAGATGCTGCCCCGCCTGTCGCAGAAACAGTGGTACAGCAAGACCCGCTACGGTTATGCCCGTGGCGGCGAGCCGGTGCACTTCGTCGCCAACGTCCGCCGCTACTACGACATCCTTACCTGGGTCACCCAGCCGCAACTGGAAGGCCCTTCACTGGCGCAGAGCGAAATGCACATACCCGGTATCTACGCCACCGAGCTCGACGGCAACCTGCCCCCCCTATGAGCCGGCCCGACCGATTCCGGCGAAACTGCCAGCGGTCTGCTCGGCCAGCGCCTGCGCCGAAAGCTCGACCTCCAGACCACGCCGCCCGGCACTGACATAGATACTGGGAAACGCCTGGGCGGAAACATCGATGAAGGTACGCAAGCGCTTTTTCTGTCCCAGAGGGCTGATCCCGCCCAGTAGATAGCCAGTGGCCCGCTGCGCGAGCTGCGGATTGGCCATTTCCACACGCTTGACGCCCGCCGCCTGCGCCAGGGCTTTCAAATCCAGCGTACCGGCCACCGGCACCACCGCCACCAGCAACTCGTTACGCTCGCTGCTGGCCAACAGGGTCTTGAATACGCGCTCCGGTTCCAGCCCCAGCTTTTCGACCGCCTCCAGACCGTAGGAAGCCGACTTGGGGTCATGTTGGTAACTGTGGACACGATGTTCCACACGCTGCTTTTTCAGGAGATCGATGGCGGGAGTCATGGCTACGGATGAAGTGAAACGATGAAGGCGGTACCTTAGCGAAAAAAACCGGTGGACGCTCACAAGCATGGAAAATCAGGCACATATATCGGAAATCTACGACCTTGCCGTGATTGGTGGCGGTATCAACGGCACGGGTATCGCCGCCGAAGCCACCAGCCGTGGCTTGAGCACCTACCTCTGCGAACGGGACGACCTGGCCAACCATACCTCGTCGGCCAGCAGCAAACTCATCCATGGCGGCCTGCGCTACCTGGAGCACGGCGAATGGCGCCTGGTACGCGAAGCCCTCTCCGAGCGCGAGACGCTCATGCGCAAGGCGCCTCACTTGGTTCGCTCGCAGCGCTTCATCCTTCCCCACCGCCCGCACTTGCGCAGTGCCTGGCTGATACGCCTGGGGCTGTTCCTCTACGATCATCTGGGAAAACGGCAAAGGCTGGCGCCGTCCAGCCATCTTCGTTTCGACGGCCAAGGCCCGCTACAGGCCGACATCACCCAGGGCTTCGAATACTCGGACTGCACCGTGGACGACTCGCGCCTGGTCATCCTCAACGCCATGGCGGCCAGGGAACAAGGCGCCCATATCCATCCCCGTACCCACTGCCTGAGTGCCCACCGCAGCCGGGGCCTGTGGCACCTGCACCTGGAGCGGACGGACGGCAGCCGCTATTCGGTAAGGGCCAGTGCACTGGTGAACGCCGCCGGCCCCTGGGCCATGGAGGTCATCACGGACAGACTCGGCCAGGACTCCAGACACTCGCTGCGGCTGGTCCAGGGCAGCCATCTGATCGTGCCCCGCCTGCATGAGGGGCAACAGGCCTACATCCTGCAACATGAAGATCGGCGGATCGTCTTCGCCATTCCCTACCAGGGCGATTTCACGCTGATAGGCACCACCGACCGCGACTATCGACAAGACCCGGCCGACGTTCATATCAGCGACGACGAAATCGACTATCTACTGGGCATCAGCAACAGCTACTTCAAACGGCAACTACAGCGCGAAGATATCCTGCACAGCTTCTCCGGCGTTCGCCCGCTACTGGCGGATGACCAGGGGCCGGCGGCAAACGTGACCCGGGATTACCACCTGCAGCTCGACACGGATGCCCAGGGGCATGCGCCCCTGCTATCGGTATTCGGCGGCAAGCTGACCACCTATCGCATGCTCGCCATCAACACGCTCGAAAGCCTGCGCCCCTGGTACACCGGATTGCCGGAGAGCGACAGTGCTTCCACCCCCCTTCCAGGCGGCGACCTGAGCGATCCCCGGGCCCTGGTGGAGGAAATGCTCGACCGATACGCCTGGCTGCCACGATGCCTGGCCACGCGCTGGGCCTGGAGTTATGGCAGCCGCGCCTGGCGCCTGCTGGAGGGCAGCCATGATCTCGCCGGGCTGGGCGAGCACCTGGGGAACGGTCTGTATACTCGCGAAGTGGAGTACCTCATCGAGCAGGAATGGGCCATGACCGCGGAAGATATTCTCTGGCGCCGCAGTAAGCTGGGCCTGCACAGCCCGGCACTCCAGGCCAATCTGCACGGCTATCTACGCCAGCGCATGGATCACCGGCAACTCATGCCGGCATCAAAGTGAAATATATTCATGCGAAAGCCTGCCCCTTCAGGCAGAATCACCAGCTTACGGCCTTCCAGTCCCAGGAGCTGTCATGCTTGAAATTCGCCACCTGAAAACACTTCATGCCCTTCGGGAAACCGACAGCTTGGTAGACGCCGCCGAGCGCCTGCATCTGACGCAATCGGCCCTGTCCCACCAGTTCAAGGAGCTGGAGGAGCGCCTGGGCCAGCAGTTGTTCGTACGCAAGACCCGCCCCGTACGCTTCACCAGTGCGGGCCTGCGCCTGCTGCAACTGGCGGATGATGTATTACCGCAACTGCGCAGTGCGGAGCGCGACCTGGCACGCCTGGCGGGAGGTACCGCGGGGCGCCTGCACATGGCCATCGAATGCCATAGCTGCTTCCAGTGGCTGATGCCCACCATCGACCAGTTCCGCAATGCCTGGCCGGAAGTCGAACTCGATCTGGCCTCGGGCTTCTCCTTCGCGCCCTTGCCGGCACTGGCGCGCGGCGACCTCGACCTGGTGGTAACCTCCGACCCGGTGGAGTTGAGCGGCATCACCTACATCCCGTTGTTCACCTACGAAGCCATGCTGGCCGTCGCCAACCAGCACCCCCTGGCGGAGCGCCCCTACATACGTGCCGAAGACCTGGCCAGCGAAACCCTGATCACCTACCCGGTCGAGCGGGACCGGCTGGACATCTTCACCCGCTTCCTGGAACCCGCCGATGTCGAACCGGCGCAGGTCCGTACCGCGGAACTGACGGTGATGATGATGCAATTGGTCGCCTCGGGGCGTGGGGTCTGCTGCATCCCCAACTGGGCCCTGCACGAATACAGCGTGCGTAACTATGTCACAGCCAAGCGCCTGGGCGAAAAAGGCCTCATTGCCACCCTGTTCGCCGGCATACGCACGGACATGCTGGACTCACCCTTCATGCGCGACTTCCTGCTGACCGCCAAGGACACCTCCTTCGCCACCCTCGAAGGTGTCGTCAGTGCCGCGCACAAGGAACGCTGAAGAAGCCGCCACTCAGCGCAGCGTCTGGGCATCCTGCAGGTCGATCTCGCGAATCAGCCGACGCGCCAGATCCTCGTCGAGATGATTCTCCCGCGCCAACCGGAACAGTTCGTCACGCTCGGCCCGTAGCCCGACCTGGCGCAACTGCAGTTCGATCTCGAAGGTGATATCGAACTGCGCCTGGGCCTCGCCGTGGTCCGAACGCCGGTCGATGCGATAGCGGTACAGATCGCTGACCCGCGCCGCGGCCTCGACATAAAGGTCGACATCCGGCTGGTTCTTGCTCATGGCATGCTGCGCCTTCTCGATGGCGCGAATGGCCGCTTCCGCAGCCAGGATGCGGGCCTTGTCTTCTTCCGCCCGCTGTTGCGGCTCATCCGGCACATCCAGTCCCTTGAGCAGCCATGGCAGGCCTACGCTGGCGACGATCAGCGACACAATGATAACCCCGGCGGCCAGCAGGATGGCGAGGTCCCGCGCGGGAAACGCACTGCCATCGCTCAGCAGCAGCGGCAGGGTCAGCACACCGGCCAGGGTGATCGCACCACGTACACCGGCCACCGAAGTGGCAGCAGCCACACGCAAGGTCGCACGGGGGTTCTGGGCATACATCTGGCCACCGCCGAACAGCGTGAAGCGAATCGACACCCACACCCAGAGAAAACGCAATATCCCGAGCGCCAGGTTGATGATCAGGACATAGACGATCAGCCACACCGGATCATGATGCCCGGTCTCGCTCACCACCTGGCTGGCACCGGCAATGATGCTCGGCAACTGCTCGCCCAACAGAACGAAAATCAGCCCGTTGAGGGCGAACTGCAGCATGTCCCATACCGCCGAGCGACGAATACGGGTGATCGCCAGCGCCTTGCCGGTCAGCTCGCTGTAACTCATGGTAATGCCTGCCGCCACGGCGGCAAGAATCCCCGAACAATGCAGATGCTCGGCAATCAGATAGACGAAAAAGGGAATCAGCAGGCTGACCAGGATCTGCGCACCTGGCTCCTCGCCGAAACGGCGCGCCAGCCAGATCGTCCCCCGCGACAGTCCCCAGGTCACGGCGACACCGATAGCGATCCCACCCAGCGCCAGTTGCAGGAATGCCAGCACGGCATCGCCAAGAACGAAGGTCCCGGTCAGTGCCGCGGCCACCGCAAAGCGCAGACAGACCAGGCCGGAAGCATCGTTGAGCAGAGACTCCCCTTCCAGGATGTGCATCAGCCGCTTGGGTACCGGCACCCGCGCCGCAATGGCCGAAAGCGCCACGGGATCGGTTGGAGAAATCACCGCCGCCAGGGCGAAGGCGATAGCCAGAGGCATGGAGGGAATCAGCCAATGAATGAAATAACCGACCCCCAGCACCGTCATGACCACAAGGCCAAGGGCCAGGGCCAGGATCGTGCCCTTATCCCGGAACAACCCCTCCTTGGGAATCTGCCAACCATCCAGAAACAGCAGAGGAGGCAGGAACAGCAGGAAGAATATTTCAGGGTTCAACTCAAGCCGCCAGTTGGAAGCCATGCCGATGCAGGTACCCAGTGCTATCTGAATCAGCGGCAACGGTAGCGGTATAGGCAATATACGCACCAGCATGCTGCTGAAGAACACCGCGATGAACATGATCAGTACAAGAGTGATGGTTTCCATTACATCCCCAGAACGCACTTCAGAGCGCACTTGCCAGGCAAGCACTTCCGGATATTTCCTGGCTATTCTGCGGATAAGAGCCCGCAGTGGAAACTGCTTTTTCGAAATGGGCGCGCAAAAGTGCGTAGCGAAGAAGCACCGCGTCTTCGCCGCAACGCTGCCACGTAGCAAACAGATGCGCCAGGCGCCAGAGCTTGGGAGCCTGCGGGAAAGAAGCCATAGTCCACACGGGCGTGTTCGCACGCGAGCAGGAGAGTGGCTCGCACGCTATCCGTGTGGAGTCGTTGTCGACACCACTCGCCGTGACCATGCATAGGCGAGTGAACGGCGATTGCATGAAGTCCGGTCCATGACCGTGAAAGCTGGGTAATCGTGGTCTGCCTCGTTGCGAGCGGATTGGCAGTCAAGCGTGCGTTTTCTCGTACGCTGCTGTCGGTGTCCGGCTGAGCGTGGAGTCGCGAATCCGGTCAGCCCCGCTACGAGATACACATGAACCCGCCGCCATATGAATTAGGGGGCGCTCTTCGTAGCGGGGCTGGCCGGGCTCGCGACGAAGAGCGCGGCGACTATGGAAGGGCCATCAGCGCAGTACCGCATCATCCGCAGGGCTTTCGGTTTCGCCGGCCCTTTCCCACAGGCACCGCCGCTAGTGGCTGTGCGAATGCCGGGTACTGGGTCGGGGCCTCCGGGCCGGCAAAGAGCTACAGGGAGGTATTCACGTGCGCCCCGTCCGCTACCTGGCATTCGCACAGGAACGATGAACCCGAGATCGCGCTGAAGCCAGACCTCTTGCCAATCCAGTTGATGAGACGAAGCTCTTGCGTACCCAGGCACCCCGTTCGCGGGCA
>NZ_QJUO01000014.1 GCF_004327335.1 Stutzerimonas kirkiae
CCCTGGACCCGCGGCAGCAGATAACCAACCCCCAGCAGTGCGCAGGCTCCAATAAGCAGGCCCATGCTGGCCAGGACTGCGGCGCCCCATACGCCATAGCCCTGCTCGCCAGCGACATGCAGGGCAGGAATCAGCAGGGAAAATACCGTTGCGGCAAGCATGATGCCGCCGCCGAAGCCCAACAGCACATCGGACATGCGTGTCGAGACATTGCGTATGAACAACACTGGCAGGGCACCCAGGGCGGTACCCAAAGCACACAACATACCCGCCCGGAAAGCTCGCCATATCTGTGGCTCTATGCTTTCCGGCACCAGGCTCGAGGCTTGTGCCAGTAGAATCAACGCCCCCCCAAGGACAAGTGAAAACCCCGCCAGGTAGCGGAACATCCGCACATTGGAGGCTGTCAGGGTTTGCCACACCGTTCGCATGAAATGTCTTTATCCTGGGTTGCCGATCACGAGGGCCTGTCAAACAGTGACACCACGCGGATGCGATACGACGAACACGACCAACCGCAGTTACGGGCCGTCGTATTTCCAACGACGGGGTCTGCTTCCGGCATCACAGAGGAACAGGGACGTTACGGACTTCGACAGCAAGGTGAAACGAGGCGTTCTCTGCTCCGCTCAAGAACCTGCTCCAGATCCTGTACGAAAAATGCCTGCGCGTATCCATATCCTGCGCTGACAAATCGGCTCGGCAGACCACTGGCGGCTAACGCACTTCAGTACGTGCCCGGAAGGGATGAGCGAAGCGAGTCATACTTTGGTGTAAATTCCGCTTCCTCACCGATTTGATTCGCTGACGCCCAGCTTTCGGCTGTTACTCCCGCGAGTCGTTGCGCCTGGCCTGAGCCGGGTGATGTTTCGTACAGAACCTGACTCTGCAATCCATCCATGACCCACTACATGTTGCCCCAACTGCGGCACCGCGCTTCGACAAAGGCGCTGGAGTCTGGATGGCTGGACGAAAAAGCACGGACGGTTCCCCGCTTTTCGTTCAGCCTCCGGCGTTCCATCGCCCTTTTCGGCTCTATCGTGAACTGGTTTTCAGGCAATGGCTTCGCGATAGCGCCTGGCCACTTCATCCCAGTCGATGACGTTATAGAAGGCGCCGATGTATTCGGGACGACGATTCTGATAGCGCAGGTAGTAGGCGTGCTCCCAGACATCCAGTCCCAGTATCGGAGTATTGCCCTGCATGAGAGGGCTATCCTGGTTGGCGCTGCTCTCGACCACCAGGCGCTTCTGCGGTGTCACGCTCAGCCACGCCCAGCCACTGCCAAAACGTGTAAGAGCCGCCTTGGTGAAAGCCTCCTTGAATGCCTCGAAACCGCCGAGTTGCTTGTCGATGGCCTCGGCCAGCGCGCCACTCGGAACACCGCCGCCTGTCGGCGACATGACGCGCCAGAACAGGCTGTGGTTGGCATGGCCACCGCCATGGTTGATGACCGCGCCACGCAACTCACCCGGCACTTCTGCCACCCGCGACAGCAATTCTTCGACTGGCAGATCGGCCAGCGCACTACCCTCCAGGGCGGTGTTCAAACCATTGACGTAGGTCTGGTGGTGTTTGGTGTAATGGATTTCCATGGTCTGGGCATCGATATGCGGCTCCAGAGCATCATAGGCATAGGGCAAGGCAGGTAGAACGTAAGTCATTTTCGATCATTCCTCAGTGTTGCTGTCGGCTGGCAGGTACGCCCGCCGGATTCTGTGGTGTGGAGGCTGCAAGCAGCAGTTCTCCGTCCGTGGCTCCATGCCCATGTTGCGCCATAAACTGCATCAGGGCCAGGTAGGTATGGTTGCTGTGCCGTAGCGCGGCCTCGCGCAATGCCACGCTGCTGCGGCCACTCTGGGCCGCATCGAGCAGGCGCTCATGGGCGTTGCGCAGGCAACGACCAGCTTCCTGAACCTGGCCGAGCCGCAGATGCAGGTCGGCCAGGTTATGCAGGGAGACGACCAGCGCCGCCGCCGCTTGGTCGGCATCATGCCAGCGATCGAACAGCATCTGGGCCATGGCCAGTGCCTGCAGGTATCCCTCGCGGGCTTCGATCATCCGTCCAGCCTCGAAACAGCGGTTGGCACTTTCAATGGTCTTTTTCCAAAGTTCCATGTCGTCGCCTCCTGTACCCTCAACACGGGTAACGGTGCGTGTCAGATACCGCCTTCGGTCAGTTTTTCCGGGTTGAGCAGACGTTCCAGTTCTTCACGTCCCAGGTCCGTCTGCTCCAGCGCCACCTCGATGATCGGGCGCCCTTCCTTGTAGGCCTGCTTGGCGATTTCCGCCGCCTTCAGGTAACCGATCAAGGGATTGAGCGCCGTCACCAGAATGGGGTTGCGCTCCAGGGCTTCCTTGAGCTTCGGCTCATTGACCTTGAAACTGGCGATCGCCTTGTCGGCCAGCAGGCGGCTGACGTTGCTCAGCAACTGGATATTGCTCAGCAGGTTCTGCGCGATCACCGGCAACATCACGTTCAGTTCGAAATTGCCCGACTGGCCCGCGACGGTAATCGCCGCATCGTTGCCGATCACTTGTGCCGCCACCATCGCGGTCGCTTCCGGGATCACCGGATTGACCTTGCCCGGCATGATCGAGGAGCCCGGCTGCAGGGCCTCCAGTTCGATCTCGGCGAGCCCGGCCAGCGGGCCGGAGTTCATCCAGCGCAGGTCATTGGCGATCTTCATCAGCGAAACCGCGGTGGTCTTCAACTGACCGGACAGTGCAACGGCCGTATCCTGCGAACCGATCAGCGCGAAGAAGTTGTCGCCCCGGGTGAAGGGAATCCCTGTCAGGGCCTTGAGTTCGGCGCAGAAGGTATCGGCGAAGCGCGGGTGGGCGTTGATCCCGGTGCCCACTGCCGTACCCCCCTGGGCCAGCGCCTGCACACTGGGCAGCAGTGCGCGCAGATGCTCGATATTGGACTGGATCTGCTGCCCCCAGCCATCGAGTACCTGGCTCATGCGCACCGGCATGGCATCCATCAGGTGGGTGCGACCCGTCTTGACATAGGGCTGCACCTCCAGGGACTTCTCGCAAAGCACCTTCAGCAGGTGCCCCAGCGCGGGCAGCAGGCGCTCGCTCACTTCGATGGCGGCACTGACGTGGATGGTGGTGGGAATGATGTCGTTGCTGCTCTGGCCGCAGTTGACATGGTCATTCGGGCTGACCTTGTCGCCGAGTACGCGGCTGGCCAGGGTGGCGATCACCTCGTTGGCATTCATGTTGGTGCTGGTGCCGGAGCCGGTCTGGAAGATATCCACCGGGAAGTGCTGCATGAAGTCACCGGCCAGCAGTTCCTTGCAGGCGGTGACGATGGCCTCGCCCTGGGCCTGGCTGATCTGCCCCAGCTCGATATTCGCCTGCGCCGCCGCGGCCTTGGCCAGGATCAGCGCGCGGATGAACGACGCGGGCATCTTCTGCCCGGAGACGGGGAAATTGTTGACCGCACGCTGGGTCTGCGCGCCATACAGGGCAGTGGCCGGGACAGCCAGCTCACCCATGCTGTCGCGTTCGATACGGGTGTCACTCATAAGGGTTTCCTTCTGCCAGTTCAGCGGTTGAGAGGGAGGGTTGCAAGCGCAAGGTTGCCAGGCGGTTACGCAGGCGATTCAGTGTCTGGTGCTGTTCCCGTCGATCCGCCAGGCCTTGCAATATCTGCAGTGAGCGATACGACTGATCCAGGCAGATGGCGCGCCAGTGCCATGGCAGCGCCGGGTCGCAGGCGCTGTCGAGCAGCAGGTTCAGTGTGGTGGCGGCCATGCGCCAGGGTGCGATACGGCCATGCTCGACCAGTTGCAGGCCCTGGGCCCAATGCGCGTCCAGCAAGCGCGGCTCGTCGGGCAGGAGCGCACAGCGGATGCGGAAGCCCTGCCAGTACCAACAGTCCAGACAGGGCGCATTGCGAGAACGGAATGACATGGGACATCCTCCAGAAGCAGAACGATATTAATTCGCATAAGCGATGAATAATCAACTACTTTTGTGGATTGCTCGCGCATTCAGTGACGAACTCGACATTCATCAGCCACCACGGTACAGGCTGCCAGTGTCGCGCCAACGATCAAATGCCGCGCCGGGGAACGGCGGCCTTGCGCAGGGTGCTCCCCAAAAGCCCCCGTGCACATACCGACATTCGAACTACTGGCAGGCCCTGCAAAGTGCCGAAAAGAGCGCGGGAACGCTGGAGACTGAACGAAAGAGCGGGGCCTCGGGTGTTTTTCGTCCAGCTTTCCGGCCCCCAGTAGCTCTATCGCGGCGCATTGCCCCTGGATAACGACATAGTTCGATCGCCCTGCCAGCACGCCTGGCATCGTTCACCCAAGTGCGTATGGCATCCCCATGACGGTTTCAAGCCGTGGGCTTCTTGCGTCGCAGCGGTGCCATGCCATCCTCGCTGACGACCTGCGAAGCTTGCGGTTTGCCGGCGTGAGGGCGCCTGGCTGCCGGTTTGGCTTTTTTGTCGGGGGTTTTCTTGTCGTCCTTTTTCTTCTTGCTGCCCGCCGCCTTGCCGGACGCCTTGAGGTTCTTCGGCCCCTGGTAGTTGCCTTTCAGGCCCTTGACCACCCTGCGCTCGAAACGCTGCTTGAGGTAGCGCTCGATACTGGACATCAGGTTCCAGTCATTGTGGCAGACCAGCGAAATCGCCAGCCCCTCGCCCCCCGCCCGGCCGGTACGGCCGATACGGTGGACGTATTCATCCCCCGAACGTGGCATATCGAAATTGACCACCAGGTCCAGCCCGTCGATATCCAGGCCACGCGCCGCCACGTCGGTGGCGACCAGCACCTTGACGCCGCCCTGTTTCAGGCGCTCGATGGCCAGCTTGCGCTCCTTCTGGTCTTTCTCGCCATGCAGGATGAAGGCTTTGACCTCGCTGGCGACCAGGCGGCCATAGAGACGATCGGCCTGGGCGCGAGTGTTGGTGAAGATCACGGCCTTCTGGTAAGGCTCGTTGGCCAGCAGCCAGTGCACCAGCCGCTCCTTGTGCGCGGGATCATCGGCGGTGATGATCTGCTGCCGGACGCCTTCGCTCAGTTCGCTGACGAGGTTGAGCTTGAGGTGCAGCGGCTCTTTCAGCACCTGCGCGACCATATCGCGCAAACCTGCGCCGCCACTGGTGGCGGAGAACAGCAGGGTCTGGTGGCTATCGCCGCAGGCCGTCACCAGGCGCTGCACGTCTTCGGCGAAGCCCATATCGAGCATGCGATCGGCTTCATCCAGCACCACCACTTCCACATCGCCGAGCACCAGGGTACCGGCATTCAGATGCTCGATCAGGCGCCCCGGCGTACCGATGAGGATATCGGGCACCTTGCGCAGCATGGCGGCCTGCACCTTGAAGTCCTCGCCACCGGTGACGATGCCAGACTTGATGAAGGTGAACTGCGCGAAACGCTCGACTTCCTTGAGCGTCTGCTGCGCCAGCTCGCGGGTCGGCAGCAGGATCAGCGCCCGCACGTCGACACGCGGCTGGGCATCGCCGATCAGACGGTTGAGCAACGGCAGGACGAAGGCAGCGGTCTTGCCGCTGCCGGTCTGGGCGATCACGCGCAGATCGCGTCCCTCGATGGCGGGCGGAATGGCGGCGACCTGCACCGGGGTCGGCTCGGTGAACCCGAGTTCGGCTACAGCCTTGAGCAGGCGCTCATGCAGGGCGAATTGGTCGAACAAGGGCGAATACCTCGAGCAAGCTGGAAAGGCCGCATAGGTTACCCGGTCCTGTGCAAGAAAGCCGCCCCCATCTGTACGAGCCCAGGGCGATCACGCGATGCCACTGTTCACGGGCAGCGACTTCGATAAAAGCGCGGGAGGCTGGAAAGCTGGACGAAAAACACCGGCGGCCATGCTCTTTCGTCCAGCCTACAGCGTTCCAGCGCTCTTTCGGCCCTTTACCGTGCATAGCGCGATCACCCCGCGTACGGGCCAGGCCATGAGAACAGGCATAATGGCGCAGACCGCCATTCGACCCGGGCCCTGCCACCATCGGGGCAAATGGTCCGCATGCCCCCACTCGCAGAGGACTGGCCGACTCATGAAAAACCCCCGCGTCACGCTGGAGCAATGGCGCACATTGCAGGCCGTCGTCGATCATGGTGGATTCGCCCAGGCCGCCGAAGGGCTGCACCGCTCGCAATCCTCGGTGAGCTATACCGTGGCGCGCATGCAGGAGCAACTTGGCGTTCCCCTGCTGCGCATCGAGGGCCGCAAGGCGGTGCTGACCGATGCGGGCGAAGTCCTGCTGCGACGTTCGCGCCAACTGGTCAGCCAGGCTGGACAGTTGGAAGAGCTGGCGCAACAGATGGAGCAGGGCTGGGAGGCCGAAGTCAGGCTCGTGGTGGACGCGGCCTACCCCAATGCCCTCCTGGTGCATACCCTCACCGAATTCATGCCGCGGAGCCGCGGCTGTCGCATACGCCTGCGCGAAGAGGTGCTGTCGGGTGTCGAAGAGGTGCTCAAGGATGGCAGCGCTGACCTGGCGGTGAGCGGCCTGAATATCACCGGCTACCTGGGCAGCGAGCTCTGTGCCGTGGAGTTCATCGCCGTCGCCCGCCACGATCATCCACTGCATCGGTTGCAACGCAAGTTGAGCGTGCAGGACCTGCAGGGCCATATGCAGGTCGTGGTCCGGGATTCGGGGCAACGCCAGCCGCGTGATGCTGGCTGGCTGGGCGCGGAACAGCGCTGGACCGTCGGCAGCCTGGCGACTTCGGTGGCATTCGTCAGCAGCGGGCTGGGTTTCGCCTGGCTGCCCCGGCACATGATGGAAAGGGAACTGGAGGATGGAACCCTGAGGCCCCTGCCCTTGGTCCAAGGCAGTATTCGCCGGATCCTGTTCCATCTCTACACTAATCACGCCAAGCCCCTCGGACCAGCCACCCGGATACTGATGGAACTGTTCAGGACACCACCACCGCAAACGGCCTGAACAGGTTCCGCCCACGTCCCCCAAGATAAGGAAACACCAAAGATGCTGAAACGCCTGACCCTCGCAGCCTGTTCCCTGCTATTCGCCAGCCATCTGCTGGCTGCGGACAATCCACGCGTCCTGCTCAGTACCAGCCTTGGCGAGATAGAACTCGAACTGGAAGCGGAGAAAGCCCCGATCAGCGTGAAGAACTTCCTCGACTACGTGGATAGCGGCTTTTACGACAACACGGTCTTTCACCGCATCATCCCGGGCTTCATGATCCAGGGCGGCGGCTTCACCGAAAGCCTGCAGGAAAAACCCACCCACGCCCCGATCAGCAACGAGGCGGACAACGGCCTGCACAACGTCCGCGGCACCCTGGCCATGGCGCGCACCCAGCGCGTCGACTCGGCAACCAGCCAGTTCTTCATCAATCACCGCGACAACGTCTTCATCGACCATGGCGTGCGCGACTTCGGCTACGCGGTATTCGGCCGGGTGGTCAGTGGCATGAACATCGTCGACCAGATCGCCCAGGTGCCCACCGGCAGGAAGGGCATGATGCAGAATGTGCCGCTGCAGCCGGTGACGATTCTCAAGGCGAGCAGGCTGTAGCAAGCGCCTTAGCGGGAAAGCAGCCTCCTGCTCAGGCGCTGCCCTGGCGATAAGGCAGTGCCTGTCGTGCCGCTTCGGCATAAGCCAACACTTCACGGCGTTCCTGTTGCAGGAACGCATCCACGGCAACGCGCAGTCCCGGGTGTTGCAGGTAGTGCCAGGAGCGCGTGATCCGGGGCTCGAAACCCCGGATCAGTTTATGTTCGCCCTGGGCCCCGGCGTCGAAGAATTGCAGTTGCCCCGCGATCGCCTGTTCGATGCCCTGGTAGAAACAGGTCTCGAAATGCAGCCGATCGAAGTCGCCAAGGCATCCCCAGTAGCGACCGTAGAGGCAGGCTTCGTCCTGCAGGCTGAATGCCATGGCCAGCGGGCGCCCGCCCCGGCAGGCGAATACCACACGGATAGCCTCCGGCATGCGCTCGGCCAGCAGGCTGAAGAAAGCACGTGTCAGGTAGGGCGAACGCCCGCGCACATGGTAGGTGTTGGCATAACAGGCGTAGACGAAGTCCCACTCGTCCTCGCTCAAGGCGCCTCCTGAGCGCCACTCGAACTCGATGCCCTGGGCCGCAACCTGGTCACGCTCCTTGCGCATCTGCTTGCGCTTGCGCGAGGTCAGGCCATCGAGGAAATCCTGGAAGTCGCGATAACCCCGGTTATGCCAGAGGTACTGGCAACCCAGGCGCGGCAGCCAGCCCGCGCGCCCCCCCAGCAAGGCATCGCTGTGTACATCGGTGAAGTTCACATGCAGGCCGGAAACGCCCAGCTCCGGCAGCCCGGCTTCAAGATGATCGAGCAGCGGCATCGCCTCCCCCAGCAGGCGCGGCCCCGAGACGGGTGTGAACGGCACCGCGCACAAGAACTTCGGGTAATAGTCGATGCCCGCGCGCCGGCAGGCATCCGCCCAGGCCCAGTCGAAGACATACTCGCCATGGGAGTGCAGCTTCAGGTACAACGGCATGGCCGCCAGCAGCGCGCCCTGTCCATCGCACAACAACCTATGCTGGACCTGCCAGCCACTGCCAATGCCGACACTGCCACTCTCCTCCAGCGCGCTCAGGAAGCCATGCCGCAGGAACGGTTGGGTAACGCCCGGCACGGCATCCCAGCTATGGGCGGGAATATCGGTGATTCGTGAAAGCGTGAGTATCGGCATGGACGACAGTCTGCCATGCCGCCACGGGATAAAGAATTTCCAGGAGCGATTTTCAATGCCACGGCGTAACTGCGCAGAAGATGGTGGGATCGAGTGGGAGGCGGGGTCACCCGCGACACCCTTGCCTCCGGCTAACACTTCCCCTTGCCGGGTATGTAGAGGACTTTCACCTCCAAGCCGTCCAGCTCACCACCACAGTGAGCAGAACAGCGCCATGCCTGGCGCACCAAAAAAAACCCCACCGAAGTGGGGTTGAAATGGAGCGGAGCGGATGAAACGGCTTGCCTGGAACGCGTACGGGGCCTGTTATCCAGCCTGCCGCAGGAGTGGACTGCGCCTGGTCCCGGCCCGTCTTCACGGGTTCCGTATGCTGAGTGCAATTCTCGCGAAGGGTTATGTCAGCTCAGTGGAGCTTATGTAACAGTTTCATTGCAGGCGGACTCCCGGCGGATTTTCCGCAGCGACTTCATTTGCGCAATTCCGGCGGGATCGGCAGGTCGTTCAGGGGATCGGGACGACGCCCCTTGCCGCTGCGGTGCTGGCGCAGTTGATAGACATAGGCCAGTACCTGGGCGACCGCCAGGTACAGCCCGGCGGGAATTTCCTGGTCCAGTTCGGTCGAGTAGTAGACCGCCCGCGCCAGTGCCGGTGACTCCAGTATGGTCACCTGATGCTCCTGCGCCACTTCGCGGATCTTCAGCGCCAGGTGGTCGCCACCCTTGGCCAGCAACCTGGGCGCACCGCCGCCGCTGGCGTCGTATTTCAGCGCCACGGCGAAGTGCGTCGGGTTGGTGATGACCACGTCGGCCTCGGGCACCGCCTGCATCATGCGGCGCTCGGCGGCAGCACGCTGCAACTGGCGAATCTTCGATTTGACCTCGGGCTTGCCTTCGCTGTCCTTGTACTCGTCGCGCACTTCCTGCTTGGTCATCATCAGCTTTTTCTTGTTGTCCCAGAGCTGGAACGGGACATCCACCGCCGCGATCAGGATCAGCCCGCAGGCCATCCACAATGCACACCAGCCGACCGTCTGCGCACTGTGAATGATGGCCAGGTCGAGCGGTTGCTTGGCGATCGACAGCAGGTCATCCATGTAGGCGTTGAGCACCAGCAAGGCCACGGTCAGGATCACCAGGAACTTGCCCAGTGCCTTGAGCAATTCCACCAGGGCCTTGGCGGAAAACATCCGTTTCAAACCCGACAGGGGATTCATGCGGCTGAATTTCGGCGCCATGGCCTGAGCGGAAAACAGCCAGCCACCGAGCGATATCGGCCCGACGATGGAAACGATCAGCAGCACGACCAGCAGTGGCAGGGCGGCATTCAGGGCGATAATGCCGCTGTGCAGCAGCAACATGCTCATGGTGGCTTCATCCATCAACGCCTCGCGGCTCAGGTCGAAGCTATCGCGCATCATCGCCATCATGCTGTGCGCCAGACTGCCACCGGAAGCCAGCAGCCCGCCGATCCCGCCCAGGGTCACCGCCACCGTATTGAGCTCGCGGGAGCGCGCCAACTGGCCCTTCTCGCGGGACTCGCGCAGGCGTTTTTCCGTTGGTTGTTCGCTCTTGTCCGCCCCGCTCTCGCTTTCAGCCATCTTGGCCCTCCCGTGCGCCCATCAGGACGAACCCGCCAGTTCCCGCAGCAGTTGCAGGGTCTCGCTGGCGAAGCCCTGGTACTGCGCGAGGATATCGGCCATGCCGACCCAGACGATCACCAGGCCGATCACCAGGGTCAGCGGGAAACCGATGCTGAAGATATTCAACTGCGGCGCGGCGCGGGTCATCAGGCCGAAAGCGAGGTTGATCACCAGCAGCGCGGTGATCGCCGGCAGCACCAGCAATAATCCGGCACCCAGTACCCAGCCCAGCTTGCTCGCCACTTCCCAGTAATGATTGGTGCTCAGGCCGGCGCCCACCGGCAGCGTGACGAAACTCTCGGCCAGTATCTCCAACACCACCAGATGGCCGTTCACCGCCAGGAACAGCAGGATGATCAGCATATTGAAGAACTGCCCGAGCACCGGTACGGAAATGCCGTTGGCGGGGTCGACCATCGAGGCGAAGCCAAGCCCCATCTGCATCGCCAGCAATTGCCCGGAAACGATGAAGACGTGGAAGAACAGTTGCAGCACGAAGCCGAACATCACGCCGATCAGGATCTGCTCGACGATCAACAGCATGGCCGGCAGGCTCAGCGCATCCACCACCGGCATCTCCGGCAGCGCGGGCATCAGCGCCAGGGTGATGGCCAGGGCCAGGTACAGCCGGATGCGCACGGGAACCAGTTGCGTGCCGATGATCGGCATGCTCATCAGCAGGGCGGCGATGCGAAACAGCGGTAACATGAACTGCCCGACCCAGCCGCCGATCTGCGCTGCACTCAATTCCAGCATAGCGCCCCCACCCTGCGGGTCCGCTCGCTGGCGCAAGGCCGGTGCTCGATCAGGGCCATGGCGCTAACCGATCAGCAGTGGAATGTTCTGGAACAGCTCCAGGGTGTACTCCATCAACTGCCGGACTATCCAGGGACCGGCCCAGATCAGCGTCATCAGCATCACCAGCAGGCGCGGCAGAAAGCTCAGGGTCTGTTCATTGATCTGCGTCGCGGCCTGGAACATGGCCACCAGCAGGCCGATCATCAGGCTCGGCAGCACCAGGATGCCGACCATCATGGCGGTCATCCACAATCCGCCACGGAACAGATCGACAGCGATTTCGGGCGTCATGGCGAGCCTCCTAGAGTGTGCCGAAACTGCCGGCCAGGGTGCCGATGATCAGGCCCCAGCCATCGACCAGTACGAACAGCATGATCTTGAACGGCAGGGAAATGATCAGTGGCGACAGCATCATCATGCCCATCGCCATGAGTACGCTGGCCACCACCATGTCGATGATCAGGAACGGGATGAAGATCATGAAACCGATCTGGAAGGCGGTCTTCAGTTCCGAAGTGACGAAGGCCGGGATCAGGATGGTCAGCGGCGCGGTTTCCGGGCTCTGGATGTCGGTGCGCCGGGACAGGCGGACGAAGAGCTCCAGGTCGCTCTCGCGGGTCTGCGCCAGCATGAAGTCGCGCATCGGCCCCTCGGCGCGGACCACCGCCTCCTGGGCGGTCAGTTCTTCGTTCAGGTAGGGCTGCAGGGCCTGTTCGTTGATCCGCTCGAACACCGGCGCCATGATGAACATCGTCAGGAACAGTGCCAGCCCCAGCAGGATCTGGCTCGAGGGCGTCGACTGCAGGCCCATGGCCTGGCGCAGGATGGAAAAGACCACGATGATACGGGTGAAACTGGTCATCAGCATGACGAACGCCGGGATGAAGCTCAGCGCGGTCATGATCAGCAGGATCTGCAGGCTGACCGAATACTCCTGCTGCCCTTCGGCATTGGTGCTCAGGGTGATCGCCGAAATCGACAGCGGATCGTTGGGCGCCGCCATCGCCAGGGGTGCCAGCAGCAACAGCAGCAGAGCGAGCGAAGAGCGCCAGAGATGCATCAGGGCTTGTCCTTGTGGTCCTTGCCCAGCAGCTCCATGAGGCGCCTGGCGAATTCATGATTGGCGGGGGCCGCGGTTGCCGGCGGCTCGAGCACCACCGGCTGCTTGAGTACGTGCAGGGGCGTGATACGCCCGGCGGTCAGCCCCAGCAGCACCTGTTCATCGCCTACCTGCACCAGCACCAGCCGTTCACGGGTGCCCAGTGCCTGGGTGGACAGCACCTGGATCGCCTGGTTGCCGCGTGGCGTCAGGCCCTGCACCCGGCGCAAGACCCAGGCCAGCAGGAAGATCAGGCCGACCACCAGCAGCAGGCCACCCAACAGCCGCCCCAACTGGGCGCCGACATCGGCGCCACTCATGGCACCAGCCGGCTCCGCCGCCAGGATCGGCAACGGCAGCCAGCAGAGGATCGCGAACAGCCAGCGCGGCTTCATGTTTCAGCGCAGCTTCTTGATACGTTCGGTGGGGCTGATCACATCGGTCAGGCGGATGCCGAACTTCTCGTTCACTACCACCACTTCACCGTGGGCGATCAGCGTACCGTTGACCAGTACGTCCAGCGGTTCGCCGGCCAGCCGGTCCAGCTCCACCACCGACCCCTGGTTGAGCTGCAGCAGGTTGCGGATGCTGATTTCGGTACTGCCGACCTCCATGGAGATAGACACCGGGATATCCAGGATCACATCCAGGTTGGGACCATCGAGCCCGACCTGCTGGGCATTGGCCTTGGGCGCCTGGCCGAACTCCTCGAGCGGCGCCTTGGGTGCTGCCGGAGGTGGCGTGGGCACGCCCTGGTTCAGCAGCGCGTCGATGTCATCCTGGCTGGACTCACCCGCCTCGGCCAGTGCCGCCGCCCATTCATCGGCGAGCTCCTGGTCATCGGTGGATACGTTTTCGTTCTCATCTGCCATCGCTAATCCTCGGCGGGCTCGAAAATGATTGAACGCGCTGAATCAGCGCGGACGGGTGACAGGTTCGAGAACCTGCAGCGCCAGGTTGCCCTTGTGGGAACCCATCTTGACCTTGAATGCCGGCATGCCATTGGCGCGCATGATCATGTCCTCCGGCATTTCCACCGGGATCACATCCCCCGGTTTCATGTTGAGGATGTCGCGTAGCTTCAATTGCCGCCGTACCACGCTGGCGCTCAGCGGCACGCTGACTTCCAGCATGTCTTCGCGCAGGGCCCTGACCCAGCGCTCGTCCTGATCGCTGACATCCGACTGGAAACCGGCATCGAGCATCTCGCGGATGGGCTCGATCATCGAATAGGGCATGGTCACGTGCAGGTCGCCGCCGCCGCTCTCCAGTTCGATATGGAAGGTGGACACCACCACCACTTCGCTGGGACTGACGATATTCGCCAACGCCGGATTGACTTCGGAATTGAGGTACTCGAAGTTCACATCGAGGATCGCATGCCAGGCTTCGCGCAGATCGACGAAGGCCTGGTCCAGCACCATGCGCACGACGCGCAGCTCGGTCGGAGTGAACTCCCGGCCCTCGATCTTGGCGTGCCGGCCATCGCCGCCGAAAAAATTATCCACCAGCTTGAACACCAGCTTGGCGTCGAGAATGAACAGCGAGGTACCACGCAGCGGCTTCACCTTCACCAGGTTGAGGCTGGTGGGAACGTACAGGGAGTGTACGTACTCGCCGAACTTCATCAATTGCACCCCGCCCACGGATACATCGGCGGTCCGCCGCAGCAGGTTGAACATGCTGATGCGCGTATAACGTGCGAAACGCTCGTTGATCATCTCCAGCGTCGGCATGCGCCCACGCACGATACGATCCTGGCTGGTCAGGTCGTAGCTTTTGATACTGCCCGGGTCCGCGTCGTTCTCGGTATCGACCAACCCGTCATCGACCCCATGCAGGAGCGCGTCGATCTCGTCTTGCGACAGCAGGTCTTGAACAGCCATCTGCGAAGCCTTCTATAGCGTTATTGCAGTACGAAATTGGTGAAAAGCACTTGCTCCACCACGAGCTTGCCGGTCTCTTTCTGCGCCATCTCCTGCACGCTGGCCGTGGCCTGCTGGCGCAGCGCTTCCTTACCGACCGGCGTCGCCAGCGTGGCGAAGTCCTGGCTGGAAAACAGCATGACCAGGCGATTGCGCAACAGCGGCATGTGCACTTTCAGTTCATCCAGCGCCAACGGGTCACGCGACATCAACGACAGGGTGACCTGCATATAGCGCTGGCGTCCATTATGGTTGAAGTTGACGACAAAGGCAGGCGCCAGTTCCTCATAGATCGCCGGCTGCCGTACAGGCTCCGCCGCGACCGCGGGCGCCGGCTGCTCGTCCCCGTCCTTGTTGAGGAAGAACAGGGTCCCGCCCACGGAAAGACCGATGGCCAGGACCAGGGCGATCACGATGATGATGATCAGTTTGCCCTTGCCCTTGCCCGCACCATCCGCTTCGGCGTCAGCCACACCAGGCGGTAACTCTTTATTTGCCATGCCAATTATCCGTCGTTCCAAACACAGGGGCGATCGCCCGACAATCACGGAGCAACTGCTGTGCCAGAAAGACAACAGCGCCGGAAGGTCGGCATCCTATGGTCTGTTGCCATTTCGTCGCAAGCGGCGTTGCAATGAAAAGGGAACTTGACGGCGGGGATCGGGTGACGACGGCCATAAAACCTGAAAAGCCGAGGAGAACGCTGGCTGGACGAAGTGTGGCGCTCCCCTTCTCGTCCAGCCTTCAGCGCTCTTTCCGGCTTCATGGCCGTTATTGCCCGCTCACGAAAACACTGCAAACCATAGCCGCATAGCCGTCAAGCGTAGTAATCCACCAATCCCCGATCGCCGCCCGTCCGGTCGCTGCTGATCTCGCTGACGCCCAGCAACTGCTCGTCCTCGGCGGCGGAGCCCGCCCCGGCAGTGCGCGTACCGCCACTCTCCTGCTGCTGATCGCGGGCCTGGGACTGGTCGGAAACGTTCGCCTCCAGCAGATTCATGCCCTGCTGGGCGAACATCTCGCGCAAGCGAGGCAATTGCCCTTCCAGCGTGTCGCGTACACCGGCATGCGCACTCAGGAAAGTGACCTGCGCCTGCTCCTTGTTCATATCGATACGTACCTCCAGGCGCCCCAGTTCGGCCGGGTCCAGCTGGATTTCCGCCGATTTCAGGTTCTGGCTCGACAGCCACATGACCCGGTCGACCACGGCATCGATACTACCGGCCTGCTGGATCGCCACCGGCTGGCCAGGCACCTGAATCGGTGCCGCACGGCCACTGACAACCTCCTGGACAGCCGCATAGGTGGTGGCGGTCTGCGGGCGCTCCTGGCTCTGGTTCTCCTGGCCCGCCGGGGCCTCATCGACGCGCTGGGTCGACGCCAGTCCGTCCTGGTTGCGCTCGGACTTGCCCGCCAGGCTGGCGAGCGGTAGCTCGGGAGCCTCTTCCGGCTCGGCCTCCACCTCGCCCTCATCCACCGCTACATTCACTTGTGGCTGCACCGCAGCCACAACCACCGGGGCCACGACAACCTCAGCCAGCGGAGCCACTGGAAGCACATCGGGTTCCGGCCCATCCAGCAGCCGGTTCGCCTCTTCATCCGAGCGCGGCCGCTCGCCCAGCAAGGCCTCCCCGGCCTGCGCCTCGGGTTCGTCGACGATCTCTTCGAGCAGCTTCGTCCCCAGGCCGGACAGCGGCAGTTCAGCCGTCTCCTCGACGGGGATGTCCACGGCCAGCGGCAAGCCGAGAAACGCCAACGGGTTGACCGTGGTCTCCGGCGTCGCCAGTGGCACATCCGCCTCAGGCAAGTCCTTGCCGCTTTCGGCAACGCTCGACGGCTTGTCGTTGGCCGCCGTCGTCTTT
Organism: Stutzerimonas kirkiae; assembly: GCF_004327335.1. Lineage (GTDB taxonomy): Bacteria > Pseudomonadota > Gammaproteobacteria > Pseudomonadales > Pseudomonadaceae > Stutzerimonas > Stutzerimonas kirkiae. Next base: position 16,005 of record NZ_QJUO01000014.1, read on the forward strand.
TCCTGCCGCTCCGCCTGTCGCGCCGGACGCTCCTGGGATACGTCCGAACGGGCCTGGCGCTCCTGTGCATAAACCTGTGAAAAGCGCGTGGAATCCTGGCTAGCGCTCTTGTCCATGCTCGTCGCGCGGTCGCTGGAGCGAGTCTCTGTCGATCGGGTATTGAGCAGTAGGTCTGCTGAAACGGCCATGGTCATTCCATCCGGGGGTGATCGGTTACCCGAGTGATAAGCAAGGTCCAGGCCAATCCTTGGCGCAACGGCGGCTTTGCAAGGGGGTGCCATACGCACCGGGAATGGCGCGGTCGATCGGCTGGCACGGCAAAAAACGAAAAGAGCGCTGGAGGCTGGACGAAAGAACGGGGCAGTTGGTGTTTCCCGTCAAGCTTTCCAGCCCCAGCGCTTTTATCGAAGCATCTTGCCGGTGAATAACGGCATGCCGCGATCACCCTCAATCCTGCCGGGGCCGCCCTGCCAGGCGCTGGGAGAACTCATCGAGCAGCTTCTGTTCGCGCTTGTCCATCGCCATGCGTGCTTCCCGCTGGTAGCGCTCCACCAGCTTGCTCAGCCCCTGCAGGCGCGCATGGCACTGGCGCCAGCGTTCCCGCAGTTTCTCCAGGTTCTCCTGGTACCAGGTCACGGTGCGCTGCTGCTGGTTGATGGCGGACTCGAGCTGCCCGAGGAAATTCTGGTAATTGACCAGCCACTGCCCGGAGACGCCCTGGCGCCCCTGTGTCAGCCACTGTTGCTGGTAGTCCTGCAGATAACGCTGCAGATTCGCCAACTGGCCTTGCGCCTGCCCCAATTGCTGCTGGGCCTGTCCAAGCGCCCGGGCCGCATCCTGCTCGGCCCGCTCGGCCATCTCGATGACCGGGGCCAGACGCGCCGCACGACGTGCCGGCAAGGGTTAGCTCCCGGCTCGTGGCGCAAAAACCTGATCGAGCAATGCCGCGCTGTGAGTCAGGTTGTCGCTTTCATCCAGCCCCTGGCGCAGATAGCGCGCCATATCCGCCTGGCGGGCGATAGCCAGGTCGGTTTCCGCATCGCCGCCAGCCACGTAGGCGCCTACGCTGATCAAGTCACGACTCTGCTGGTAACGCGACCACAACTGCTTGAAACGCTGCGCACTGCGCACATGCTCGATGCTCACCACCTGGGGCATGACACGGCTGATGGATGCCTCGATATCGATGGCCGGGTAATGCCCCTCCTCCGCCAACCGGCGCGACAGCACGATATGCCCGTCCAGCACACCACGCGCCGCGTCGGCGATCGGGTCCTGCTGGTCATCGCCCTCCGACAGCACGGTATAGAAGGCGGTGATCGAACCGCCCCCCGCTTCGGCATTACCGGCACGCTCGACCAGGCTCGGCAGCTTGGCGAACACCGAAGGCGGATAGCCCTTGGTCGCCGGCGGCTCGCCGATGGCCAGGGCGATCTCGCGCTGGGCCTGGGCGAAACGGGTCAACGAGTCCATCAGCAGCAGCACGTTCCTGCCCTTGTCGCGAAAGTACTCGGCGATGCGCGTGCAGTACATGGCTGCCCGCAGGCGCATCAGCGGCGCCTCGTCAGCCGGCGAGGCCACCACGACGGAACGCTTGATGCTTTCCTCGCCGAGAATGTTCTCGATGAACTCCTTGACTTCGCGGCCCCGCTCGCCGATCAGCCCGACGATGATGATGTCGGCCTCGGTGAAGCGCGTCATCATGCCCAGCAGCACCGACTTACCGACACCGGTGCCGGCGAACAGGCCCAGGCGCTGGCCTCGACCGACGGTCAGCAGGCCATTGATGCTGCGGATGCCGACATCCAACGGTTCGCTGATCGGGTGGCGTTTGAGTGGGTTGATCTGCGGGCCGTCCATCGGCACCCAGTCCTCGGCGCGCATCGCGCCTTTGCCGTCGAGCGGCCGGCCGGCACCGTCCAGCACCCGTCCGAGCATCGCACTGCCCATCGGCAGTCGCCCGTTGTCGGCCAGCGGTACCACCCGCGCGCCCGGCGCGATACCGCTCAGGCTGCCGACCGGCATGAGGAAAATCTTACCGCCGGAGAAGCCCATGACCTCGGCTTCCACCTGGCTCGGCTGGTAACTGTCATCGTTGATCACCAGGCAGCGACTACCGATGGCGGCCCGCAGGCCTTCCGCCTCCAGCGTCAGCCCTACCATACGCAGCAGGCGCCCCTCCAGTACCGGCTGCCTGGGCAAGGCCAGAGCATCGGCATAGCCCTGCAGGCGCCGGGCGAAACTGACACGCTCAAGGCGCATCGGGCGACTCCAGGTCGATGCTCAAGTCCGCTTCGGGAGCGTGCGCGGCGCTTTCCCGCTGCTGCTCGAACAACTGCTTGATCACCTGATCCAGGCGCGTCTCGATACTGGCGTCAATGCGGCTATGCTCCGTCTCGACCCGGCAACCGCCCGGCAGCAGCGCGTCATCCTCGAGAATCCGCCATTTTTCCTCATACCGCTCGCGCAACGCCTTGGCCGTTTCGAAGTCCTGCGGGTTGACGTGGATGCGCACATTCTGGGCCCCCATCGGCAACAGTTTCAGGGCACCGCTCAGCACCTCGCGCAACTGGCTGGAATCCATGCGCAGTTCGCGCTGCACCACCTCGCGGACCATCTGCCCGAGCAGTTGGACCATGCCCTGCTCCAGGGCCTGGTCCTGCTCGGCGATGGGCTCGAACAACTGCTTCATCAGCAATTCCAGGCTGCCCAGTTTCTTGTTCAGTGCCGCTTCGGCTTCCTGGCGCGCCCGCAGTTGCCCGGAGTGAAAGCCATCCTTTTCACCGGTGGCGAAACCTTCGTTGTAGGCTTCCTGGCGAATCGCCTCCAACTCCTCGAGCGTCAAGGGTTTGACTTCCTCGGCCGGGACTTCTTCACTGTGCCCGGTTTCATCCGGGTTTTCCTCCGGGACCTGCTCGGCCTCTGGCTCGGCGACGGGCTCCGGCTCGTCGACATGCGGATCGAAGCTCGGCAAGGCCCAGCGATCGAAAAGACTGACGTCCTCGGCACGAATCACATCGCTGGGATGATGTTCCTTGGCCATGGCGATCAGACCATTTCCTCGCCGCCCTTGCCGCCCAGCACGATTTCACCGGCGTCCGCCATGCGCCGGGCCACCGCGAGAATCTCTTTCTGCGCCGCCTCGACTTCGCTGATACGCACCGGCCCCTTGGCTTCGAGGTCGTCGCGCAGCAGTTCGCCGGCGCGCTTGGACATATTCTTGAAGACCTTCTCCTTGATCCCCTCGTCGGCGCCCTTGAGGGCCACCACCAGCACTTCGGAGGAAACCTCGCGCAGCAGCATCTGGATACCGCGGTCGTCGACATCGGCCAGGTTGTCGAAGACGAACATCAGGTCCTCGATCTGGCTGGACAGGTCCTCGTCGACATCGCGGATGGCATCCATGAGTTGCCCTTCGATGGAGCTGTCCAGGTAGTTCATGATGTCGGCGGCGCGCTTCACGCCCCCCAGGGTGGCGCGGCTGGTGTTGGTGTTGCCGGAGAACTGCTTCTCGAGAATCTGGTTGAGCTCCTTCAACGCCGCCGGCTGCACGGTGTTGAGAGAGGAAACCCGCAACACGATGTCCAGCCGCACCTTGTGGTCGAAGTGCGACAGCACTTCGCCCGCCTGGTCCGGGTCCAGGTAGGCGACGACGATGGCCTGGATCTGCGGGTGCTCGTAGCGAATGACGTCTGCCACGGCCCGCGCTTCCATCCATTTCAGGCTGTCCAGGCCGCTGGTATTGCCGCCCAGCAGGATGCGGTCGATCAGCCCGCCGGCCTTGTCTTCGCCAAGGGCCTGGGTCAGCATTTTGCGGATATAGCCATCCGAGCCAACCCCCAGGCTGGTCTGGTCGCCAACGATCTCGACGAACTCGTTCATCACCTGCTCGACCTGGTCGCGCTGGATATTGCGCATCTGCGCCATCGCCGTGCCGACCCGCTGCACTTCCTTCGGGCCGAGGTGGCGCAGCACCTGCGCGGCATCCGCTTCACCCAGGGAAAGCAGCAGAACGGCGGCCTTGTCGACCTTGTTGAGCTTGCCGGGAACGCGAGTCTCACTCATCGGAATTGATCCACTCTCTGACTACCTGGGCCACACGCCCCGGATCTTCGGCCAACAGCCCCTTGATTGCATTGAGCTGCGCTTCGAAGCCCTCGTTGGGCCCTGGCAGCAGGATGCTCTGCGGTCCGCTCAGGCTGACCCGGTCATCGCTCAGCGAAGTATCCAACTGGCCCATGTCGCCCAGTTCGATATCGCCATCGGTTTCCTGCAACTGCTTGCCCTTGCCGGCGTTGGTCAGGTTGTTCAGCACCGGGCGCAACACGCCGAAGACCAGCACCAGGATGAACAGGACACCGAGAATCTGTTTGACCACATCCCAGAACCAGGGCTGCGAGTAGAACGGGATATCCAGCGCGCCGTCATCGAAGGTATCGGGTGCGAACGGAGCATTGATCACGCTGACGCTGTCGCCGCGGCTGGCATCGAAGCCCACGGCATCCTGTACCAGCCGCGTGAAACGTGCCAGGTCCTCGGCATTCCATGCCGCTCGCGCCACTTCACCGGTGGAGCCGATGGAAACCTGATCGTCCACCACCACCGCGACCGACAGGCGGCGCAGGCGGCCCTGCTGCTGGCGGGTGTAGCTGATGGAGCGATCCAGTTCGTAGTTACGGGTGGCCTGCTCGCGCTTGTCCGCCGGATAGGGCGCCAGCATCGGCTGGCCGGTGGCCGGGTCCATGATCTGCTGGCCGTTGACATCCACCAGCGGCTGGCCGGGCGGCACGGCAGCGGCGCCCGCGCCCCCCTGGCCGACCTGCTCCGGCGCGGTGGCCGCGCCTGGCGGCTGGTTGCTCAGGGCGCCGGGCACCCCTTGCGGCGGCAGGCTGCTCTGGCGCTGCTCGTTGATGCTCTGCTCGCTGCGTAGCGCAGGCTGGTCGGGGTTGAACGTCTCGGAAGTGGATTCGACCGCGCTGAAATCCACGTCCGCCGAGACTTCCGCCTTGTAGCGCCCGGCGCCCAGCACCGGCTGCAGGATATTGTGCACCCGCTGGGTATAGAGGTTTTCCATGCGCCGGCTGTAGTCGAACTGCTTGCCGGCCACGCTCAGTTCGGTCATGTTCTGCTGGTCGGACAACAGGTTGCCCTTCTGATCGACCACGGTGACCTGCGACTTGCTCAACTCGGGCACGCTGGTGGCGACCAGGTTGATGATCGCCATCACCTGGCTGGGCTCCAGAGCGCGCCCCGGATAGAGTTCCACCAGCACCGAAGCGCTGGGCTTGCGCTCATCGCGCACGAATACCGAACTCTTCGGAATCGCCAGGTGCACCCGCGCCGCCTTGACATTGTTCAGGCTGGCCACGGTACGCCCCAACTCCCCCTCCAGGCCACGGCGATAGCGCGTCGCCTCCATGAACTGGCTGGTACCCAGGCCTTGTTCCTTATCGAGGATTTCGAAACCGATATTGCTGTCGACCGGGCCGATACCCGCCCCGGCGAGCTGCAGCCTGGCCCGCGCCAAATCATCGGCCTTGACCAGCAACGCGCCGGAGTTCGGTTCGATGGTGTAGGAAATATTGGCGGCCGACAGGGTATCGACCACCTGGTTGGCGTCCATCCCTGACAGGCTGCCGAGCAGTGGACGGTAATCCGGCTGCTGCGACCAGAGCACCACGGCAAAACCGACCGCCACGCTGGCGGCCAGGCCGACCAGCAGGCCAACCTGGCGCAACATCGACATATCGGCCAGGTTTTCCAGCACGGAAAGGCCGAACAGCGGTTTCTTGGCCTCGCCTTCCGCCGGAACCGGGACGTTACTCACGCCATCAGCCATGATTCAATCCGCCTCAAACCGGCATCTGCATGATGTCTTGATAGGCCTGGACCACCTTGTTGCGCACCTGCGTCAGCGCCTGAAAGGAAACGCTGGCCTTCTGCGAGGCGATCATCACATCGGTCAGGTCGACACCGCCCTGCCCCATTTCGAATGCCGACGCCAATTGACTGGAGGCCTGCTGGGTTTCATGCACTTTGTCCACCGCCTGGCCGAGCATCTCGGAAAAGCTGGGCGCACCGGCCATTTCAGGCTCGGCGACCGGCTTGGCCTGCGCCATGGCTTCGGTCTGCATCGCACGCATTTCCAGCATCAAACGATTGAATTGAACACCCTGAGTCATCATTCCTCCAACGTCGCGGTTTTGTGGCCCATCACCCCTGGCGGCCACCCTGAAGGCCGTCACCAAGGCGACTTTTTGACGCTTCGCGACAAGATGAACTCTGAATAGCAACAAGGGTGCCAGAATCCCACATTCCCCGATAACCTCTCGACAGCACAGGCAAAAACTGTAATGCCTTTTGCGACAACCGCTGTATCAGGACATCCCGGTAGCCAAGGCATAAGCTGGCGCGCTTCGCATAGACAGGTCCCCACCGATGCGCGCACTGAACCGTTTCCTGAGCGACAGCGCCCCTTCCTGCGTGATCGCCGGTTTCATAGCCATGCTGACCGGCTATACCAGCTCCCTGATCCTGATGTTCCAGGCAGGCCAGGCCGCCGGCCTGAGCAGCCAGGAGATTTCATCCTGGATCTGGGCCCTGTCGATCGGCATGGCGTTCTGCAGCATATTCCTGTCACTGCGCTACCGCGCCCCGGTGGTCATCGCCTGGTCCACCCCCGGCGCCGCCCTGCTGATCGGCAGCCTGCCAGGCGTACCCTATGCCGAAGCCATCGGGGCGTTCATCTTTTCCTCGATACTGATCGCCCTGTGCGGCCTGACCGGCAGCTTCGAGCGCCTGATGCGCCGGGTTCCCCCCTCCTTGGCCGCCGCCCTGCTGGCCGGGGTGCTGTTCAATATCGGCAGCGAAATCTTCCGCGCCGCCGAAATCCAGCCATTACTGGTGTTGTCCATGTTCTTCAGCTACCTGCTGGGCAAGCGGCTGCTACCGCGTTATGCGGTACTGGTTGCCCTGCTGACGGGTTGCCTCGTCGCAGGCATTTCCGGCCTGCTGAATTTCGAACACTTCGCCCTGGAAGTGGCCATTCCAGTCTGGACCACCCCGTCTTTCTCCTTCGCCGCCCTGTTCAGCATCGGTATCCCGCTGTTCGTCATCGCCATGGCCTCGCAGAACATGCCGGGGCTGGCGGTATTGCGCGCCGAGGGTTACCAGACGCCCGCCTCGCCGCTGATTTCCTGCACCGGTATCGTATCCACACTGACCGCGCCATTCGGCTCCCATGGCATCCACCTGGCCGCCATCACCATGGCGATCTGCGCTGGCCCGGAAGCCCATGCACAGAAGGAAAAGCGCTACAGCGCCGCCGTCTGGTGCGGGCTGTTCTATGGTATCGCCGGCATCTTCGGCGCGACCCTCGCCGCGCTGTTCGCCGCCTTCCCCAGCGCCCTGGTGCTGTCCATCGCCGCCCTGGCGCTGCTCGGTTCCATCGGCAATGGGCTGACCCAGGCCATGCTGCAACCCCAGGAACGCGAAGCGGCCCTCGTCACCTTCATGGTCACGGCCTCGGGGCTGACCCTGCTGGGCATCGGCTCGGCCCTCTGGGGGCTGGTGGCCGGAGTGCTGACGTTGTTGATATTGCGGCGCTAGGAGCAAGCTGCAAGCTGCAAGCTGCAAGCTGCAAGCTGCAAGCTGCAAGCTGCAAGCGTAATCAGTGTGAAAGGCAGGGCCAAAACCCTGCCAAGCCCTTTATGGCTTGCCATCCATGGCAGCCACCCTTCGGGCCGTCGCTACGCGACGTTAAAAATGGCTCCCGGCCATTTTTCCTTGCAGCTTGCCGCTGCTTCACCCCAATTCCGCAACGACCGCCGCCAACGCCTCGGCCGGGTCCGCGGCCTGGCTGATCGGGCGGCCGATCACCAGATAGTCTGAGCCGGCCTCCAGCGCCTGGGCCGGTGTGAGAATCCGCCGCTGATCGTCCTGGGCGCTACCCGCCGGGCGGATACCCGGCGTGACCAGTTGCAGCGAGGCATAGCGCCGCTTGAGTTCGGCGGCTTCCCGGGCCGAGCAGACCAGGCCATCCAGCCCGGCCTGCTGCGCCAGCCCGGCCAGGCGCAACACCTGCTGCAGCGGCTCCACATCCAGCCCCAGCCCGGCCAGATCGTCACGCTCCATGCTGGTCAGCACGGTGACACCGATCAGCAGCGGTCTGGCCGGCCCTCTCCGCTCCAGCACCTCACGGCACGCCGCCATCATGCGCAGACCACCGGAGCAGTGCACATTGACCATCCACACACCCAGCTCCGCCGCGGCCTTGACCGCCATCGCCGTGGTATTGGGGATATCGTGGAACTTGAGGTCCAGGAACACTTCGAACCCCCGCGCCTGCAACGCTTCGACGACCGCCGGCCCACTGCGGGTGAACAGTTCCTTGCCCACCTTGACCCGGCACAACGCCGGATCGAGCTGCCCGGCCAGCGCCAGGGCGGCATCGGCGGAAGGAAAGTCCAGAGCAACGATAATCGGCGTTTTGCAACTCATGGCGGGGCCTCTATGGAAATTCGCCGCGCATTGTCGCAGAAACGCAGCTCGCGGACGACGGCCATACGGCAAAACCAGGGCGACCGGGCTATGCCGCCAGCTACTGGCGAGGCGCGTCGATAAAGGCGCTGGAGGCTGGACGAAAAGAATGGACTGCTCCCGTCTCCGTCCAGCCTTCCAGCGCTCCTTTCGGCTTTTCGAACGTTCATGACCGTATATCGCTCGATGGCCACAGCCACGGCCTGGAGCGTAAGCTGTCCGCGACGACCGACAATCAAAGGAGATGCCGGCATGCCCTGGTACATATGGCTGGTCATATTCATAGCCCTTGGCTCCATCGTCGGCAGCCTGCTGATGTTGCGTTCGGGAGCCAGGAAGATTCCACTCACGGCGGAACAGAAACAGCGTATCGCACAACGCAATGCCGAGGCCGATGCCGAAGACGCCCGCAATCGTTGACCCCACGCGACCATGCCGCTCACAGGCATGGTCCCTGCCCCCACCACCAACGAGGCTTACCACTCGCCTCCTGGCAACGACCGCTCATGAGCGCCACGCACAAAGACGAAATCAACCTTTTACAATCATTCTCATTAAGATTAATATCGCCGGCATCCACAGGTCCGGCGAGTATTCTCAATGTACGTCTGTCTTTGCCAGGGTGTCACCGATGGGCACATACGCGATGCCATCTATGAAGGCTGCTGCAGCTACCGCGAGGTGCGCGTAGCCACCGGCGTGGCATCGCAGTGCGGGAAATGCGCCTGTACCGCCAAGCAGATCGTCCGCGAAACCATCAGCGACCTGCAGAATGCGCAATCATCCTCATCCTGCACCGCCAGTTTCTACCTCGCCTGAAAAAAAATTTGCACCGAACCGGACACTGTCCGGTTTTTTTATGCCCGCAAAATCAACACGTTACCCTGTAGAGCCTGAAAACAAACATTTCTCGTTCCAGTTTACTCGTTTAAATTCAATGACTTAGGTTTGACAGCCGCATGCCGGACAGCCAGAATCCGCCCATCGAAGAACCTTCCCTGGCAGGGCAATGACATGAAAGGCGACAAACTGGTCATCCAGCATCTGAACAAAGTCCTGGGCAATGAGCTGATCGCGATCAACCAGTATTTCCTGCATGCCCGCATGTACCAGGACTGGGGCCTGGAGAAGCTGGGCAAGGACGAATACAAGGAATCGATCCGTGAAATGAAGAATGCGGACGAACTGATCAAGCGCATTCTCTTTCTCGAAGGCCTGCCCAATCTGCAGGAACTGGGCAAGTTGCTGATCGGCGAGAATACCCATGAAATGCTCGAGTGCGACCTCAAGCTGGCGCACAAGTCGCATACCGACCTGAAGGCTGCCATTGCCCTGTCCGAAAGCAGCGGCGACTACGCCAGCCGCGACCTGCTGGAAGATATTCTCGAGTCCGAGGAAGAACATATCGACTGGCTGGAAACCCAGCTCGGCCTGTTCGACAAGGTCGGTGCGGAAAACTACCTGCAATCGCAGATCGAAGACTGACAGGCTCCGCAATGAAAACGGCCCGCCTCCCTTACCGGGAGCGGGCCGTTTTCGTTACTTCGCGGTTCACCCGACCGACCGGCGCCATGGCACCGGCCACGCCGGCTTCAAGCCTCGCCGTTACCCACGGCGGCCTTCACCAGTTGCTGCAGCTCACCCTTTTCGAACAGTTCGAGGATGATGTCGCTGCCACCGACCAGTTCGCCACTCACCCACAGTTGTGGGAACGTCGGCCAGTTGGCGTAGACAGGGAGGTTGGCGCGGATTTCCGGATTCTGCAGGATATCGACATAGGCGAATTTCTCGCCACAGCCCATGAGCGCCTGGCTCGCCCTGGCGGAAAAACCACACTGCGGGGCGTTGGGCGAACCTTTCATGTACAGCAGGATCGGGTTGTTGGCGATCTGCTCTTTGATGGTTTCGATAATATCCACGATGTACCTCGGCTAGACACGTTATGCCGCGCATTGTAACGCAAAGGAATGTGCAAGGCCGAGTGCCAGCCTGGGATTTATCCGTCATGGCGCGCCATCGTGGTGCCATATAGCCGAATTTGCGCCCTTCCACGCTTTCTGGATAAGATCGCGCCTTTCCCCGTTTTGTCGCCCCCGGAATGCGACCCTTTGTCGCCGGGCTTCGTGTTTTCCGAAAAGCACCTGCCGGACAACGGACACAAGCAATTGAAAGGTATCGATATGAGCGTAAGGCATTTTCTCTCACTGATGGACTGCACGCCCCAGGAGCTGTCCGGCCTGGTCCGTCGCGGCATCGAGCTGAAGGATCTGCGCAAGCGCGGCGTACCCTTCGAACCGCTGAAGAGTCGCGTGCTGGGCATGATCTTCGAGAAGGCTTCGACCCGCACACGGCTGTCGTTCGAGGCCGGCATGATCCAACTGGGCGGCCAGGCGATCTTTCTTTCGCCGCGCGACACCCAGCTCGGTCGCGGTGAACCGATCAGCGACTCGGCCATCGTCATGTCGCGCATGCTCGACGCGGTGATGATCCGTACCTTCGCCCACGCGACCCTGACCGAGTTCGCGGCGCACTCCAGCGTGCCGCTGATCAATGGCCTCTCCGATGACCTGCATCCCTGCCAGGTACTGGCGGATATGCAGACCTTCCAGGAGCATCGCGGCAATATCGCCGGCAAGACCGTCGCCTGGATCGGTGACGGCAACAACATGTGCAACACCTATATGGAAGCGGCCATCCAGTTCGACTTCCAGTTGCGTATCGCCTGCCCGCAAGGCTACGAGCCGGATGCCGGACTACTGGCCCGCGCCGCTGATCGCGTGCAACTGCTGCGTGACCCACGCGAAGCGGTTGCCGGCGCACACCTGGTCAGCACCGATGTCTGGGCCTCCATGGGCCAGGAAGACGAGGCGGCGGCCCGTCTCGAACTGTTCCGCCCCTACCAGGTGAACCCGACCCTGCTCGATGCCGCCGCCGAGGACGTGGTCTTCATGCACTGCTTGCCCGCGCACCGTGGCGAGGAAATCAGCCACGACCTGCTCGACGACCCGCGATCCCTCGCCTGGGACCAGGCGGAGAATCGCCTGCACGTGCAAAAGGCCCTGCTCGAATTCCTCATGCTGCCGAACAGCCGCCCATGAACGACGGCACGTCGCTGCTGGAGCTGCGCGGCCTGGCCTGCGGTTATGGCGACCAGCGCATCGTCGAGGCGCTGAACCTGCGCCTCGAACGTGGCGACATCGGCTGCCTACTCGGCCCTTCCGGCTGCGGCAAGACCACCACGCTGCGCGCCATCGCTGGCTTCGAGCCAGTACACGAAGGTGAAATCATCCTGGCTGGCCAGCGCATTTCCAGTGCCGGACATACCCTGGCACCGGAAAAGCGCCGCATCGGCATGGTGTTCCAGGACTATGCGTTGTTCCCGCACCTGACCGTCGCCGAAAACGTCGCCTTTGGCATTCGCAAGCACCCCGAGGCAGCGCGCATCGTCGAAGAGATGCTCGAACTGGTCAACCTCTCGGCGCTGCGCCAGCGTTATCCCCACGAACTCTCCGGCGGCCAGCAGCAACGGGTCGCACTGGCCCGCGCACTGGCCCCGGAACCCGAACTGCTGCTGCTCGACGAACCCTTTTCCAACCTCGATGTCGAGTTGCGCCGACGCCTGAGCCGTGAAGTACGGGAAATCCTCAAGCTCCGTGGCACCAGCGCCATCCTGGTCACCCACGACCAGGAAGAAGCCTTCGCCGTCAGCGATCAGGTCGGCGTGTTCAAGGATGGTCACCTGCAACAGTGGGATACCCCCTTCAACCTCTACCACAAGCCGCAGACGCCTTTCGTCGCCAGTTTCATCGGCCAGGGCTATTTCATTCGTGGCCAATCCCTCAGCGCCCAAGGCGTACAGACCGAGCTGGGCAACATCCGTGGCCTGAGCACCTGCATTGGCTCATGCGACGGCCCAAGTGGCAGCGCCGTGGACGTGCTGCTGCGCCCGGACGACATCGTCCCTGCGCCGGACAGCGCGTTGCGCGCCAGGGTCGTCGGCAAGACCTTCCAGGGCGCTTCGACCCTCTACCGACTGGAGCTGCCGACCGGCACGCAACTGGAGGGGCTGTTCCCCAGCCACGCCGATCATGCGCTCGGCCAGGAGGTCGGCATCGCCATCGCCGCCGACCACCTTGTGGTGTTCCCCGCCCAGGGCAGTATCGCCGCCCACGAAAATATCGAAGGCGTACGCCGCTACAGCGACAACTGAAGGTCGGTTGGACGGTATGCAAGCGGGTTGGCAATCAAGTCCGCAGCGTGTCGGTACACCGCTGTCGGTTTCGTCGGCTCTTTCCCACAGGCACCGCCGAAAGTGGCTGTGCGGATGACTGGTGGCGGGACGGGGCACGCGTGAATGCATCCCTGTAGCTCTTCGCCACCCGACATTCATACAGGGACGATGATCCCGAGGTCGCGCCCAACGATCCTCAAGCCAGGCACACCATTGCCAATCCAGTACCCGGATGGCGCAATCGTCCAGTGAAACTCAGCCGTCCACACGCGGCTTGCGCCGCCGCTCGGCGAAAAAGGCCCGCAGCAGTTCCCCGCAGTCCTCCATCAGCACCCCGCCCTCGACCAGCACCCGGTGATTGAGCCAGGGCTGCTCGAAAAAGCGCCCCTGGCTGATGACCACGCCGGCACGCGGCTCAGGGGTACCGTAGACCACGCGCTCGATACGCGAATGCACGATCAGCCCCGCACACATGCTGCAAGGCTCCAGGGTGACGTAAAGCGTGGTCCCCGGCAGACGATAGTTCTGCCGCTCCTGCGCCGCCACACGGATGGCGACCATCTCCGCATGGGCGCTGGGGTCGTGGCTGGAGATCGGCCGGTTGAAGCCGCGCCCGATCACTTCGCCATCACACACCAGCACAGCGCCCACCGGAACCTCTCCCATCGCCGCCCCCTGCCGCGCCAGTTGCAGGGCCTCATGCATGAAATGCTCGTCACGGCTGCGATCGATCACACGCAGAACTTTCATCGCTCGCCTATACCACTTCTATCGCAGCCATCAGGCCGGTTTCCATATGGTCGATGACATGGCAGTGGAACATCCAGACGCCCGGGTTATCCGCCACCAGCGCCACCTGCGCAGTCTCGTTGCGGCCCAGCAGGTAGGTATCGGTGAAGTAGGGCTCGATACGCTTGCGGTTCGAAGACAGCACCTTGAACACCAGGCCGTGCAGATGGATCGGGTGCTGGTACTGGCTGACATTGCGCAGCTCGAATATATAGTGGCCATTCTTGTGCAGGGTCGCGATGGGACGCTCGACACAGGTCTTGTCGTTGATATCCCAGGCCTGGCCATTGATCTGCCAGAAGGTCGGCACGGCGCCTTCGCCAGTGTCGGCGGACAACGCCCCCGCCCACTCGAAGTTGAAGCGCAGTTTCTGTGCCCGCGCCAGGTCCGGCTCGGCGACGGGGTTGGCCGGCAGCGCCGCCGGCCAGTCGCCCGGCGCTTCGCCGGCCACGACCGAGCGCAAGGTGCCCAGGCGCAGCGGACCATTGCGCAGCGCCAGCTCGCGCCCCGCCTCGGGCACCCGCAAGCCGACATCGATACGCATGCCCGGCCCCAGCCAGTACTCCTTGCCCAGGGGCCTGGGCTGGATCGGGTGCCCATCGAGGGCATAGATACGCACCTCGGCATCCGGCAGGTTGAGGCGATAGGTCAGGGTGTTGTCCAGGTTGAGGATACGCAGGCGCACCACCTGGCCGGCCGGCAGCTCCAGGGTTGGCGCATGCACGCCATTGAGGCTGGAAAGCACGCCGGGGGTGCCGCCCCGCGCCGCTTCACGCGGCACGCTGAAATCGCTGAAGGCACCCTCGCGGTCCAGGTGCCAGTGCTTGAGGTTCAACGTACGCTCATGGCGGAAGCCGCTGCCCTCGCGCTCCTCGATGATCAACGGCCCCACCAGGCCGCGCCCCAGTTGCTCGGCACTGGAAGTGTGCGGGTGATACCAGAAGGTGCCGGCATCCTCGACGCGGAAGCGGTAGTCGAAATACTCCCCCGGTAGCACCGGCAACTGTGAAAGATAGGGCACGCCGTCCATCTCCAGCGGCAGACGGATGCCATGCCAGTGAATGGTGGTTGGCTGTGGCAGGTGGTTGATGAAGCGCACCCGCAACCAGTCGCCCTGGCGCGCGCGCAGCTCAAGCCCGGGCGCCTGGCCACCATAGGCCCAGACCTCGGTGGCATGGCCGGGCACCAGTTCCACCTGCATGGGTGCGGCGATCAGTTCGTAGTCATGCCCGGCACTATCGGCCGGGCGCCCCAGCCAGTAGCGGGCGCCTCCCGCACCGAGGCCGACCACCGCCACACCGGCCAGGCCGGCAAGGATTTGTCTGCGGGTAAAGGACATGATGCGTGCTTCCTGAGCGGCAAGGTTGCTTCAGGCCCGGCGAACCTGAGAGCAGAGGCGACTATTCTGGCACAGCCGTCAAGTGCGAGACACCGACCCGGTGCCGCAGCCATACCGACCTGCCGATTAAATGGAGACGGTTCGAAAGCGAATATCGTCCTTCATAAAGGCAAAATTATATTATTCTCAGCAACTTCCTGACACTCGGCCATTCAATGGAAAGCGCCGTCATGGCGCTTCGCCCCATCCAATCGCATGAGCCTCTAGAATCCCCATAAAGACAAGACCAAGCGACTTCAGCCAACTGCATGCCACACAGCTATATAACCAAGGAGCTACACAATGAGTCCCATTGCAAGACAGGCGGCCGTACCTCTCATGGCGGCCATGGTCCTGGCCGGCCTCGCCGGCTGCGCCACGGAAACCTCGCGCGCCCTGCCGGTGCAACAGGTAGAGAGCATCAATCGCCCCTACGAAGGCCTGCGCTCCCCGATTGCCGTAGGCAAGTTCGATAACCGCTCCAGCTATATGCGCGGCATTTTCTCCGATGGCGTGGATCGCCTCGGTGGGCAGGCCAAGACCATTCTCATCACTCACTTGCAACAGACCGGTCGCTTCAATGTCCTGGATCGCGACAACATGAGCGAGATCCAGCAGGAAGCCGCAATCAAGGGGCAGGCCCAACGCCTGAAAGGCGCCGACTATGTGGTGACTGGCGATGTCACCGAATTCGGCCGCAAGGAAGTCGGGGACCGCCAGTTGTTCGGAATCCTGGGCCGCGGCAAATCACAGGTGGCCTATGCCAAGGTGGCCCTGAACATCGTCAATATCTCGACATCCGAAGTCGTCTATTCGACCCAGGGCGCGGGTGAGTATGCCCTGTCCAACCGCGAGATCATCGGTTTCGGCGGCACCGCCAGCTATGACTCCACCCTCAATGGCAAGGTGCTCGACCTGGCCATGCGTGAAGCGGTTAACAAACTGGTCGATGCCGTGGAGAGCGGCAACTGGAAACCACAACACTAAGCACTGGCTCAAGGAACAAGAACCATGCAACATCTGCTTTCTTCGGCACGCACCGCGCTGCTTGCCCTGCTCGGTAGTCTGGCCCTGGCTGGCTGCAGCGGCCCACAGACGATCTACCAATGGGAGGGCTACCAGGCCCAACTCAACCAGTATTTCAAGGGCGAATCCCCGGAAGCCCAGGTCGAGGCCCTGGAGGCCGGGCTGGAAAAGATCAAGGCCAGGAACGGCGCGGTTCCACCGGGCTACCATGCGCAACTGGGCCTGCTCTATTCCAGCCTCGGCAAGGACGACCAGATGATCCGCCAGTTCGAGACCGAGAAGACACTTTTCCCCGAGTCGACCCCCTACATGGATTTCCTGATGACTAATGCCAAGGGAGGCGCCCAATGATCCCCCGCCTCTCCAGACTCTGCGTCTGCCTGGCCACTCTGGCGGTACTCGCGGGCTGCGCCCCGACCAGGAGTGTCGATTACTCCGCCTATAAGCAGGCCCAGCCACGCTCGATCCTGGTGCTACCACCACTGAACGAGTCACCCGATGTCAAAGCCACCTACAGCATGCTCGCCCAAGTGACCTTCCCGCTTGCCGAAGCCGGCTACTACGTGGTGCCGGTCGGGCTCATGGCCGAGACTTTCCGCCAGAATGGCCTGAGCAGCGCCGGAGATGTCCATCAGGTGTCGCCAGCCAAGCTGCGGGAAATCTATGGCGCCGACGCCGCGCTCTACGTCACGGTCAGCCAATATGGCACCCAGTACATGGTCATCAGCAGTGCCAGTATCGTCACCGCCAGCGCCAAGCTGGTAGACCTGCGCAGTGGCACTACGCTTTGGACAGGCTCGGCCAGCGCATCCAGCGAAGAAGGCAATAGCGGCAGCGGCGGCGGCCTGATCGGCATGCTGATCACCGCGGCAGTGAAACAGATCATCAACAGCTCCATGGAGGATGCCGCCTACCCCATAGCCGGTATCACCAGCGCTCGCCTGTTCTCGGCAGGCCAGCCCGCGGGCCTGCTGTACGGCCCGCGCTCGCCGAGATACGGTACCGACTGAGCGCCCTGCCCGGCGGAACCCCGAGCGGGGCTCCGCCAGCGTTCGCAGGGTCATTGCATGACCCCGCCCTGTATCATTGGAGAGTTTTCCATGATCGCCCAGCTCGACCACCTGGTACTCACCACCACCGACGAAGCCGCCTGCGTGGCCTTCTATGTGGACCTGCTGGGCATGCGCCTGGAGGTCTTCGGCCAGGGGCGCAAGGCCTTCCGTTTCGGCGAGCAGAAGATCAACCTGCATATCAAGGGCCGCGAATTCGAACCCAAGGCCCACACACCGGTACCCGGCGCGCTGGACCTGTGCTTTATCGCCGACCGGCCGCTGGACCAAGTCATCGCCGAGTTGCAGGCCAGGGGCGCCCGCATAATAGAAGGCCCGGTGGCCCGCACCGGGGCCACCGGGCCGATCCGCTCGATCTACCTGCGCGATCCCGACCTCAACCTGATCGAGATCGCCGAGCCGCTGCGCGACTGAGCCGCAGCGTGCTCAGAACGCCCGATCCAGGTCGATCACCAGCGCCCGGTAGCCGACGTTGCCGGGTTGCAGGCTGGTCACGCGGAACTCGCTGAGTACCTCCTGGGTGCCGTATTTCACCTCGCTGAGCAGCGGGCGGGTGAGTTTGCGCGGGGTCAGGAAGTCCACCGAGGCCGAGTAGATCAGTTGCGTGTCGCTGTCCGCGCGGTACTCCACCACCGAGGTGATCGGGCTGTACCAGGCGTCGCCACGCTCCCTGCCGTATTCCCAGACCTGCTGCACGGTGCCTTTGGCCTCGTCGATGCGGTATTCCACGGCGCGGCTGTAGTTGCCCTCCAGCTTGGTCGGGGCGAAATCGCGGCCCCAGCCGTTGTCGAATACGCTCAGCGTGCCCTTGCCGGTCAGCCAGGCGGTGTGCTGGGTCCAGCCCCAGTCGAAGTCACCCTCGTAGCGCCCCTGCGCATCGCGCGCCAGCGGCGTGCCCTGGGCGTCCACCGGGGTCAACAGCTTCTCGCGCAACGCCGGGTTCCAGCCCTGCTCGGCGGCCAGGATCCACTTCACCTGCTTGTCACGACCGATCTTGGCCACGCCCTGGTGGCGCGCCGAGATGATGATGCTGTCGTCACTCGGGTCGTAGTCGATGGAGTTGACGTGCGCCCAGTTGCGCCCACGGCCGACCCCCGGTACATCGCCGAAGGGCAGGTTGTCGCCCTCCAGCCGCTCGTTGGCGGCCAGTTCGTCACCCTTGGCCGACTCGTCGGGCAGCAGCACCGCGACCTTGCCCAGGGTGTGCAGCAGTTCCGCGCGGTAGGGGTCGAGGATTCGCCCCAGGTCCCAGAAGTCGACCACTTCGCCGGCGGCGTCCACTTCCAGGATATGGTCGCGCACGGTGCGCACCTGCTTGCCATCGTCGCGCCGGGTGTCGCTGCTAGCGACCCGCAGCAGGTAGCTGCCCCGGGCGGTCTCGCGGATTTCATGGGAGAAGTCGGCGAACTTGGCAGGCAGGCGGCGATCCCACAGCGGCCGCCCGAGCAGGTCGTGCTTGTAGTAGCGCTGGCCCTGGCCCCAGATCAGCTTGCCGTCGGCGGTCTGCTGGAAGCCCATGCTGGCACCCAGGCCATCGACGTGGCTGGAGTCGTGCAGGCGCTCGATATCCAGGTACCAGCGCACCTCGCCGCGGGTGTCGGCGATCCAGTTGACCCCCACCGAATCCCACTCGGCGGCGCCGCCCTGGGCGTTCCACTTGAGCTGGCGGTTGCCGGGAATCTCGGTCAGCAGGTGGTTGAACAGGTACAGGCGCTTTTTCAGTGAGGGATCGACCTTGAGCGGCTCGACCTGCGGCAAGGCGCCGGTCTGGCAGGCGAGCGTCGGCAGGCGCACGGCGGGGGCGTAGATCTGGTAGCGCTCGCGCACCCGTTCGCCATTCAGGGTATAGGCCACTTCCACCAGGTTGACGTGGTCCGGGTAGAGGCCGAACACCGGGATGCCGCCATGCTGCCAGAGCGTGCTGTCGCGCACCTGGTAGTCGATATCGACGCCCTGCTCGCCGCGCCCCAGCACGCGCACCCGCGCTTGGCCGATGCTCTGCCCGCCATCGCGGATCACCGCGGTCAGCGGCGCGATACGGTAGGGGTTGACCACCACCGAGCCCAGGCGGGTGGTGGTGCTGTCGGGAATCTTCGCGGTCAGGCAGGCGCCTTCCGGGAGTGCGGTAGTGTTCTGTTCGGTCATGACAATCATCCAGCTACTTGCAAAGCCTGGCGGCGCCCATGCGCCGCCAGGAACAGGGATCAATGGTTGGTGGGTACACGGAAGTCCGACAGTGCCGGTGGCGTCACCGCCTTCTCGCTGCGCGGCGTGCCGGCGGGCACCCAGTCATAGGGCACCGGCTGGGCTCGGTAGAGCCAGTTGCTGGTGGCGTTGCCATGGGAGAACTTGCCGAAATAGGGGCTCACGTATTCCCAGACGATCTCGCCAGCCGGTGTCACCTGGAAGATGCGCCCGAACATGCCTTCGTCGATCAGCGTGTTGCCATTGGGCAGGCGCCGCGCACTGCTGATGAAGGTGCTGTTGAACTGCCACAGCGGCTGGGCGGAGTTGGTCGCGTTGTACTGCCAGACGATCTGCTTGCTGAGCGGATCGATCTCGACCACCCGCGAGCCGCCGATGATGCTGGCCGGCAGCGCCGGGTAGCCGGAGCCGCCCTGGTTGTCGAAGATCAGGATATTGCCTTCGCCCGGATAGCCCCTGGGGATCAGGTTGGCGTCGTGCAGGCCGGCCAACTGGTCCACCGGGCGCGGCAGGCTGGCATTCACCGGCGCCAGTGCCGGGTAGTTCGGCCCCAGGTTCCACACCACCTTGCCGGTCCGCTTGTCGATGATGGCGACGAAGTTGGCTTCCCGCGAATCGACGATCAGGTTGTCCGGGTGGAAGCGCTGGTCGCCCTGCTCGTACCACTTGTTCGGGCCGAGGGTCTTGAGGTCGTTGAAGTGCAGGTAGTCAGCCTTGTCGGTATTGCGCACCAGCTCCAGTTGCTCCGCAGTGAAGCCGAACTCCTCCAGGTGCTCGGACGCCAGCCACTGCCAGACGATCCTGCCATCCGGATCGACCTCATAGATCACGTCATCGATGGTTTCATCCAGCTTGAAGCCCTCGATCCGGTGCAATTTGTTGGCCAGCAGCAGCGTATTGCCGTTGGCCAGGCGCTGCCAGTCATGGTGCTGGAGCGCCGAACCCGTTGGCGCCTGCTCGCCCCATGTCCATACCGGCTTGCCATTCCAGTCCAGTTCGCCGATGACATGGGTGTTGAGGCCATTGCCGAAGCCGCGCGGGTCGAGTTCCTTGCGCTTTTCCAGGCGCACCAGCACATGGCCGCGCTGACCGCCGTTGACGGCCGGGTCGATCAGCCCGGAGGGCGAGCCGACATGCTCCCAGCGACGGATCTCGTTGCCATTGGCGTCGATCAGGTAGGTCTTCTCGTCGGCGGCGCCGAACAGCACGTAGCCGTTCCAGGCCTTTTGCGGATCGTAGCGGGTCACGCCGGTCGGGTAGACGCTCGGCGCGGCCTGGGCGATGCCCGCCAGCAGCGAGGCAGCCAATGCCAGGGAATGCAATTGCAGTTTCATGCGCACGTCCTCAGAAATAGTAGGCTCAGAAATCGTAGCGGGCGGTCAGGCCCAGGGTGCGAGGCGTGCCGAGCACACCGGAATAACCACCGTTGGCGCTGTTCCACAGGCTGGTGAAGTAGCTCTTGTCACCGGCGTTTTTCAGCCACAGCGAGACATCCCACTGCCCATCGCCCAGGTCGCCACGCAGGCCGGCGGACAGGTTGACCAGCGCATAGCTGGGGATCTGGCCGTATTCGGAGTCGTCGATGGTGCCCACGGCCCTGGAACGGAAGGCATAGCTGGCGTTGACGTAGGGTTGCAGGCCGCTGTCCAGGGTCCACTGGTAGCTGCCATTGAGGTTGGCGATCCACTTCGAGGCGCCGACCACCTGGTGCCCGGTCAGATCGCAGGAAGCGGGAGCGCCGGCCTGGAAGGACACTTCCGGCGGGCAGGGCGCATCCTCGTAGTCGGTATAGCGCACATCGTTCCAGGAGCCGTTGGCATTCAGCGTCAGGCCGCGCACGGGCTTCCAGGTGCTTTCCAGTTCCAGGCCGCGGGAGCGGACTTCGCCGGCATTGGTCAGGTACTGGGTACGGGTCGAATGGTCGTAGGCATTGGCCTGGTAGCCGCTGACTTCGGTCCAGAACAGGTTGGCGTTGAACAGCAGGCTGTTGTCCAGCCAGGTGCTCTTGAAGCCCAGTTCGGCGTTGTTGGAACGCTCGGTGCCCACCAGCAGCGAATCGGCGCCGGCGGTCGGCGCGGCGCCCACGGTCAGGTTGACCCCGCCGGATTTCTCGCCATGGGCCAGCGAGCCGTAGCCGAGCAGCGTCGGCATGAACTGGTAGCTCAGGCTGAGCAGGCCGGACGGGCTGAAGCTGTGCAGGCTCAGGTCATCCGAATCGTAGGCGCCATGCCGCCCCTGGCGCTGGGTCGCGGCGGTGCCGGTCACCGCCGCACCGCCGATCGGCGCATCGCGGGTGACCCAAGCATCCTTTTCCTCGTAGGTGCCGCGTATACCGGCAGTCAAGTCCAGGCGCTCGGTCAGGTGCCATGTGCCCTGGGCGAACAGCGCATAACTGTCGGTATCGATATGCCCGTAGCCGAAGCTGGTGACATTGGCCAGCGCACCGGGGGCCGTACCGTTCCAGACATCTGCCAGGGGGCCGTAGAAATTGTGCTGGCGGTTGTCCAGGTCCTGCTTGAACCAGTAGGCGCCGAGCACATAGTCGAACGCCCCGCCGGTCGGCGACGCCAGGCGGATCTCCTGGGAATACTGCTTGTCGCGCACCCGCACACCGGCGTTGATCGACGCCGAGACGTTCAGGCCGTCGTCGTTGCGCGGGGTGAAATCCCACCAGCGGTAGGCGGTGATGGAGGTCAGGGTGAAGTCATTGGGCAGGGTCCAGTTGGCCTCCAGCGAGGTGCCGCCCTGGAACACCGTGACCTGCTGGTCCGAATCGAAATTGACCTTGCGGTCCTTGCCGTACACCAGGGTCGCGCCCGCCGCCGCCGCCCGCTGCTCGTAGCGGTTGACACCGTTGATGGTCGGCCCGGTGCTGTGCAGGGTGAGGATGCCGTTGTTGGAGTCCTCCTCGTTGTACTCGCCGATCCAGCGCAGGTTGAAGGTTTCGCTCGGCTGCCACAGCAGTTGCCCACGGAAGCCCTGGCGCGCACCGCCGTTCAGGCTGTCGCCGTTGTAGACGTTCTTCACATAGCCGTCATCGCGGGTGCGATAGGCCGACAGGCGCCCGGCCAGGGTCTCGCTGAGCGGGCCGGAGATGCTGCCCTTGGTCTGGAAATAGCCATCCTCGCCGACCGAGGTCTCGATACTGCGCTCCGCCGTGAATGTCGGCTTGCGGGTGCTGATATTGAGCACCCCGGCGGTGGTGTTCTTGCCGAACAGGGTGCCCTGGGGGCCGCGCAGCACGTCGATCTGCTCCACGTCGAGCAGGTCGAACACGGCCATGCCGGGGCGCCCCAGGTAGACGTTGTCCAGGTACACGCCGACGCTGCCCTCCAGGCCATCGCTGGCCGGGTTGTTGCCCAGGCCACGGATAGCGATGCTCGACTGGCGCGCATGCACGTAGGCGACACTGGTGCTGGGCACCAGTTGCTGGATGTCCTGTACCCGATAGATGCGCTGGTTTTCCAGAACCTCCCCACCCAGCACGCTGATCGGCGTCGGTACGTCCTGGGCACTCTCCTCGCGGCGACGGGCATTGACGGTCACCGTGCCGAGCGCGGTGTCGGCGTTCGCTCGCGCCAGTGCCGGGCCTTCGGTCTCGGCCCCATGGGCTTGCAGCGCCATGCTCAAGGTGCCCAGCAGTACGGCCCCGGCCAGCGGCTTCAAGGCTCGGGTCAGAGGGATTGGCCTGTTCACCGGCCAGGTGTCGATAACGTTCATGCAATGTTCCTGAATAGTCGCGACGAGCGTTTCCGTATGGCGGAGGCGAATCGGCGTTGCGGGTTGGCTTATATACCCAGCGAGAATATTTATATTCGATAACTGAGCTTTTAGTCATATGAGATTGCATTTATAAATAGCCCATCCCCGTGCAGCAATTGCATTCGATCGAAAGTTGCCATGTAGAAAATGCATATAGACCTCCGCCAGCTCCGCCACTTCGTCGCCCTGATCGAGCACCGCAGCTTCGTCGCCGCGGCCGACGCGGTGAACCTTTCGCAATCTGCCTTCAGCCGCAGCATCCAGGCCCTGGAGCACAGCGCCGGCTACCAGTTGGTCGACCGCGCCAGCAAGCAACTGCCGCCGACCAAGCAGGGCCTGGTGGTGCTCGAGCACGCCCGCAGGCTGCTGCGCAGCGCCCATGACCTGAGCCTGGAGATCGACCGCTTCAATGGCGAGGAAAGCGGCGAACTGCTGTTCGGTTGCGGGCCGGCCCCCGCCGCGCAACTGATCCCGCGCGCCATCGCACGCTTCATCGGCGACTACCCGAAGGCCCATGTGCGTTTCCTGGTGGACAACTGGCAGGAACTGGACAAGCGCCTGACCAACGAGGAGATCGAATTCTTCGTTGCCGATACCCGGCATTTCGAAGCCAACCCGGACTACCGGATTATTCGCCTCAGGCCACAGAAGTGGTACTTCTGCTGCCGCAGCGGGCACCCGCTGGCCGCCGCGGAGGAAGTCAGTTGCGAGCAAGTGTTCAGCTACCCGCTGGCCACCACCTTCCGCCCGCCGAACATTCGCAAGGTGCTGGTGGACTACAGCCGCCGGCGGGATTTCACCCCGGCGGTGGAATGCGAGCACGGGCATGCCCTGCTCAATGTGGTGCGCCACTCCGACGCCATCGGCATCGCCAACCCGGTCAATCTGGAGGAATACCTGCTCAAGGACGAGCTGAAGATCCTGCAGGTGCACGACCTGCCGGGGCACCTGGAAGAACTCAATACCCGCTATGGCATCGTCAGCCGGGTCAACCGCAGCTTGTCGCCGCTGGCTCGCGCCATGTCCGAGCAGATCGAGCGCAGCGATACCCAGCTCGCCGACCAGCTCGCCGGGCTTTCGCTCAGCCGGCTCGGCGTCTGATTGCACGCCATGCATATCGTCTATGCCTGCATTGCGCTTGCCGTCCGCGGCATTGCTGCCTGAAATAGGCGCCCCGATCCTCACCCGGAGTCCGCCATGCCATGCCTCTTGAAACTGCTGGCCAGCGCCATGCTGGCCGTTACCGCCAGCCTGGCACTGGCTGCCGGGCAACCGGCCAGCATCCGCATCGGCAGCCCGGACCAGAGTGCCGGCAACAAGCCGTTCATCGCCGGCCCGCTGGGACTGGCGCATATCCACCAGCAATTGGAGCAGGCGTTCGCCGCCGATGGCGTGAAGATCGAATGGCACTTTTTCAAGGGCGCCGGCCCGGCGGTCAACGAAGCCTTCGCCAACCGCCAGTTGGATATCGCCTACCTCGGCGACCTGGCCGCCATCATCGGCCGCGCCAGTGGCCTGGAGACCCGCGTACTGCTCGGCTCACGTGGCGCCAACATGTACCTGGCGGCCACCCCGGAGTCATCCATCGAGGGCCTGGAAGACCTCAAGGGCAAGCGTATTTCCGTGTACCGGGGCACGGCGGACCAACTTTCCTTCGCCCGCGTACTGGCCAGCGCCGGCCTCAAGGAACGCGACCTGCGCATCGTCAGCCTGGACTGGAGCGCCGCCCGCGCCGCTCTCGCCGCCCGCCAGATCGATGCCGCCTGGTCCGGCATGGGCATCCTCGCCCTCGAAGCCCAGGGCATCGAGTTCCCCTTCGGCACCAAGCAGTTGCCGGTGACCTCCACCACCCAGGGCGCCCTGCTGGCCAGCGCCGACTTCATCCAGCGCTACCCTCAAGCCACGCAGAAGCTGGTGGATATCCTGGTGGGCAATGCGGCCTGGATCAGCGATGCGCGGAACCAGGATGAATATATCGACCTGCTGGCCAGCCAGAGCAGCATTCCCGCAGCGCTGTTCACCCGCGAGTTCCAGGGCGACGACCTCGTCCTGCGCAACTCGCCCCGGCTCGACGACTTCCTGCGCGCCAGCTTCCAGGACAGTGGCGAGCAGGCCCGCGCCCTGGGCCTGACCCGCCGCCCGGTGGAGATCGACGCCTGGTTCGAACCGAGCTTCGTCGAGAACGCCATCGTGCGCCAGGGGTTGCAGCTACTCTGGCCACGCTATGACCACGACGGCGAGCCCGCTACCGATTGAGTCGCCCGCGGGCCAGTCGCAGGGCACTGAAGGCGTCGACAAAAGCACTGAGGCTGGACGTAGAAGCGTTCCGTTCGGGCAGAAAACAGACTGTTTTCGTCCAGCCTCCAGCGCTTTTATCGGTTCTTTGAGCACAACCATGCGCTTGTCGGATAAGCGCGGATACGGGTAACGTGCCCCGACCATTTCCACTGGAGCACGCTCAATGGCACAGCGAGACAGAATCGCCGCCCTGATCCTCGGCGCCTTCCTTTGCCTGGGCCTGGTCATCCTCGGCCAGCAATTGGGCTCCGCGGCGATCCGCTTCAAGGAATACGACCGGTCGGTCACCGTCAAGGGCCTGTCCGAGCACGAATACCCGGCCGATATCGTCATCTGGCCGATCCAGTTCACCGTGACCAGCAACGACCTGGAAGACCTCTACAACCGCATCGAGCAGGACAGCGCCAAGATCGGCGCCTTCCTGCTGGCAAGAGGCATCCTGGCGAGCGAGATCACTCCCGCCATCCCCGATATCAGCGACCGTTCCGCACAGCGCTACTCCAGCAGCGACGGTGCCGAGTTCCGCTATATCGCCGTGCAGTCGCTGACGCTGTACTCCTCGCGCATCGACGAGGTACGCAGCGTCATGAACGGCCTGATGGAGCTGGGCAAGCAGGGCATCACCTTCGGCAGCGGCGACTACCAGGCGCGCCCGCAATACCTGTTCACCCGCCTGAACGAGGTCAAGCCGAAGATGATCGAGGAAGCCACGCGCCAGGCCCGCGAAGTCGCGCAGAAGTTCGCCGAGGACTCCGCGAGCAAGCTGGGCAAGATCCGCAAGGCCTCCCAGGGCCAGTTCAGCATCGACGACCGCGATGCCAACAACCCGCATATCAAGCAGGTGCGGGTGGTATCGACGGTGGAATACTACCTGTCGGACTGAAGCGGCAAGCGGCAAGCGGCAAGCGGCAAGCGGCAAGCGGCAAGCGGCAAGCGGCAAGCGGCAAGCGGCAAGCGGCATCAATGTGCGAGGCGGGGCAAAACCCGGTCAAGCGTTTCTTTGATGAAATCTCGCGGAAAGCGGTCTTGTAGGGTACGCCCTGGCGACAGTTGATTCGCGCCGTGGCACTAGCGCAACTCGCTGAACGCCAGGCGGATGCCGAGGCCGATCAGCAGCGCGCCGGTCAGGCGGTCGAACCAGTGCCCCAGGCGGGCGAAACCGTTGCGCACCCCGGGGCGGCTGAACAGCCAGGCCACCAGGCAGAACCACAGGCCTGTCGCGGTCGCCAGGTACAGGCCGTAACCGAGCTGGATCGCCAGCGGCGTGTGCGGGTCGATCACCACGGTGAACAGCGACAGGAAGAACAGCGTCGCCTTGGGGTTCAGCCCGTTGGTGACGAAACCGGTCACGAAGGCCTTGCGCGGTGACTGCCGCGCCCCCTGCGACGCATCGACCCGCAGTGCCATCGGCCTGGCGCGCAGGGCCGAGAAGCCCAGGTACAGCAGATAGGCCGCCGCCAGCCACTTGAACAGGTTGAACAACAGGATCGACTGCGACACGATCAGCCCGATACCCAGCAGCGAATAGACGACATGCACCAGGATGCCGCTGCCCACGCCGAACGCCGTCCAGGTGCCGGCACTGCGGCCCCGGCTCACGCTTTCACGCACCACCACGGCAAAATCCGGCCCGGGGCTGGCCACCGCCAGCAAATGAACCAGTGCCACCGTGAGGAACTCCATCCAGTACATTGCATACTCCCCGTTGACCCATCATTCCGATGAACTGCCAGAGACCCGCCATGAGCAGACGCCGCGCCGTATTTCTCGACCTGGAACCCCTCGACCAGCAGGACCTGGACCTCGCGCCCCTGCGCTCGGCGTTCGATGAACTCGAATGCCACCCCGGCAGCGCCCCCGGGCAGGTTGCCGAACGCCTGCGGGGGGCGCAGGTCGCCATCAGCAACAAGGTGCCGCTGGACGCCGCGACCCTGGCCCGCTGCCCGGAACTGGAGCTGATCCTGGTGGCCGCCACCGGCGTCAACAATATCGACCTGCAAGCCGCACGGCGGCAAGGCATCGTCGTCTGCAACTGCCAGGGCTACGGCACCGCGACGGTCGCCCAGCACACCCTGGCCCTGCTGCTGGCGCTGGCCACCCGCCTGGCCGACTACAACGCCGCGGTACAGGCCGGGCACTGGCAGCGCAGCGCGCAATTCTGCCTGCTGGACTACCCTATCGTCGAGTTGCAAGGCAAGGTGCTCGGGCTGCTCGGTCACGGCGAGCTGGGCAGCGCGGTGGCGCGCCTGGCCGAAGCGCTGGGCATGCGCGTGCTGATCGGCAACCTGCCAGGCCGCCCCGGGCGCACCGACCGCCTGGCGCTGGAGGAACTGCTGCCACAGGTGGATGCGCTGACCCTGCACTGCCCGCTCACCGAGCAGACCCGCGACCTGATCGGCGCCGGCGAGCTGCGCCTGATGAGACCCGGCGCCTTCCTGATCAACACCGCCCGTGGCGGGCTGGTGAACGAACAGGCCCTGGCCGACGCCCTGCGCGCGGGCCACCTGGGCGGCGCCGCCACGGACGTGCTCAGCCAGGAGCCGCCCCGCGACGGCAACCCCCTGCTGGCGGCGGACATCCCGCGCCTGCTGATCACCCCGCACAGCGCCTGGGGCAGCCGCGAAGCGCGGCAGCGCATCGTCATGCAACTGGTGGAAAACGCCGAGGCGTACTTCGCCGGGGTGCCACGACGCCAGGTTGGCTGATATCGCAACGCCCGCCCCTGGGGTCGGGCCAACGCTCAAGTGTCGCGATGGATGGCGACGGCGCACTCTACGCCGATGTGGCGAGGCTTCATGCGATTGCCCCGCCGGTACTTGCTACGAAGCGCCAACAGCCCCTAAGCTCGGCGCTTTTTGAGGAAGCCCCATGGACCCGCGAAGCGAAGTCCTGCTGCGCCAGGCCGGACTGTTCACCGGCGATCTGCTGCTGGCCGGCCTGCCCGCCGATGACCTGCTCGCGGAGCTGCCACGGGCATGGGGCTGGAGCTGGCACGCCGGGGAGCACCAGCACCTGCTGGCACGCTTCGGCGAACGCTGCAGCTTCGATGTGCAGGCACCGCCGGCGGCGTTCGACAGTGCCGTATTGTTCCTGCCGAAATCCCGCGAACTGACCGACTACCTGCTACAGGCGCTGGCCAGCCGCCTGGCCGGCAAGCCGCTCTACCTGGTCGGCGAGAAACGCGCCGGTATCGAACGCGCCGCCAGGCAGCTCGCAGCGTTCGGCAAACCCCGCAAGCTCGATAGCGCTCGCCACTGCCAACTCTGGCGAGTCGACGTGCTGGACGCACCCGACACCCCGGTACTGAACGACCTGGCCCGCCACTTCACCCTGGAACTGAGCGACGGCCCGCTGCAGGTCACCAGCCTGCCCGGCGTATTCAGCCATGGCCGCCTCGACCTTGGCAGTGCCCTGTTGCTCGAACACCTGGACGGTCTGCCGGCCGGACCGCTGCTGGACTTCGGTTGCGGCGCCGGGGTCATTGGCGCGGCCCTGAAACGCCGCTATCCAGCCAGCCCGGTGATCCTGCTCGATGTCGACGCCTTCGCCCTCGCCAGCAGCCGCCTGACCCTGGCGGCCAATCGCCTCGAAGCGCAGTCGATCGCGGCGGACAGCATCCACGCGGCCCCCGTGGGGCTGGCCGCGATCGTCAGCAACCCGCCCTTCCACCAGGGCGTGCACACCGACTACCAGGCCAGCGAAACGCTGCTGCGGCATGCCAGGGAACACCTGGCGACGAACGGAGAGCTGCGCCTGGTGGCCAATAGCTTCCTGCGCTACCCGCCACTGATCGAGCGACACCTGGGGCACTGCCAGACCCTCGCCAGCGGCCAGGGTTTCAGTCTCTACCGCGCGGCAATACGCCAATGACCCCGGCCTGACAAGGCTTGCACAAGGCGCTCCGCTTCGGCACACTCGCCCGCGTCCTGGGGGAGTAGTCTCCGGTGAGTCCCGCTCACCTGGCATGCATCAACACGCTTGGTCGGCAGACCATGGTGCATGCAACCGGTACCGGCCCGATTCCAGCCCGTACCCGGTCTGACAAGACCCATGACATGAACGACTGACCCGGGGCGGGCAGGCGTGCATGTCATGGTGAGTAGTCGACCCGCCCTCCAGGAAAGCCGTTTGGAATCCTTCTTCATACCCACCCTGATCGTTGCCCTCGCCGAAATAGGCGACAAGACCCAGTTACTGGCCTTGTTGCTGGCCGCCCGCTACCGCCGCCCCTGGCCCATCATCTGGGGCATCGTGGTCGCGACCCTGGCCAATCATTTCGCGGCAGGTGCGATCGGCAACTGGATATCCAACACCCTTTCACCGGTCACGCTACGCTGGCTGCTGGCCGGCGCCTTCATTGCCGTTGCGCTGTGGACACTGATACCGGACAAGCTGAATGAAGACGAGACACCCGCCTCTCGCTACGGACCGTTCATCGCGACCCTGGTGGCATTCTTCCTGGCGGAAATGGGCGACAAGACACAGATCGCCACCGTCATGCTGGCAGCCCGGTATCCGGATTTCGTACTGGTGATCCTGGGCACCACCGTCGGCATGCTACTGGCCAATGTGCCGGTGGTGCTGGCCGGCAATTTCGCCGCCGAACGCCTGCCGCTGACACTGATCCGCCGCCTGGCAGCGGCCGCCTTCATGGCACTGGCGGCCTATGCGGCCTATGAGGCGCTCAGCCTTGGCTGAGCGTAGCGGCAAGCGGCAAGCGGCAAGCGGCAAGCGGCAAGCGGCAAGAAGAGCATCCCACCAATCATCGAGGGCACTTGCGCTTTTACTTGCCGCTTGCCGCTTAGGGCTTGTGGCTGCCCTATCGCTTCTTGCTCGCCTCGTACAGCGGCATGACTTTCGGAATCGTCGTCTGCAAGGTTTCCGTACGGTTTGCCGGAGAGGGATGGGTGCTCATGAATTCGGGGGTGGAGCTACCGCCCGCCGCCGCCATCTTCTGCCACAGCGTCACCGCCGCGTTCGGATCGTAGCCGGCTCGCGCGGACAACTCCAGGCCGATCAGGTCAGCCTCGTTCTCGTTGCTACGGCTGTTGGGCAGCGTCATCAGGTATTGCACGCCCACGTTCGCCAGTTGCAGGCTGCCATCGCCGATCCCGAAGGCGGCCCCCAACTGGTTGGCCATCTGCAGGCCATAGGCCTTGCTCATGGCCTCGCGCCCATGCTCGCGCAGGGCGTGGGCGATTTCATGGCCCATGACCGCGGCGATCTCGTCGTCGGTCAGCTTCAACTGCTCGATCAGGCCGCTGTAGAAAATGATCTTGCCGCCCGGGCCGCAGTTGGCATTCAACTCCGGGCTGTCGATGACATTGACCTGCCAGTCCCACTGGCTGGCATCGGCACGGAAGGCCGGGACCTCGGCGATCAGGCGCCTGGCGATGCCATCCACGCGTTTGGTCAGGGCGTCGTTCTTCTTCAACAGGCCCTTCTTCGAGGCTTCGGCCAGGGTCTCCTGGTACGACTCGGCGTACATCTGGTTGACCTGCTCGGTCGACACCATGCTGAACATGTACTGCTTACGCTCCACGCCAACCGAACCACCCGAGGTGGTGTTGACCGCCTGGCAGCCCACCAGCAATGCAGCGCCGACCAGAAGGGGCAGGGACTGAGGTTTACGCATGACACATCTCCAGTGAAGTCCGCGCTGTATCCTATGGGCTGTTGGCGCGCTATCGCAAGACCATCTTCAGGCCGGGGTCAGGCATTCCGGCGCATCCAGGCCGGGGTCGTTGACCAGGGCCGCCAGGGCTCGCTCGCGCAGGGCCGGCAGCGGCCCCGCGAGCAGGGCCTGGAGCTGCGCCAGGCTCGCATCGGGCCGCAGCCAGAGCCGCTGCTGCGCTTCATCGAGGATCAGTGGCCGCCGCTGCCCAGCCACCTGCAGGGTGACCACCGCCGTACTCAGGTACTCGCACCCTTCGACCGGGTAGGCTTCCCACAGCGCGGCGAAATACATGATCGACGCCTCATTGGTCATCCAGTACGGCCGCTTGCGCACATTCCCGCGCCATTCATAGAAGCCATTGGCGGGCAGGAGCCCGCGGCGCATCCGGAACGCCTCGCGAAACATCGGCTGCTCGGCCAGGGTTTCCGCCCGCGCCTGGGCCGGCGTCCTGGAGAAGTCGGTGAGCCAGGACGGTGTCAGCCCCCAACGAACGGCGTCGAGCCGCCGGCCATCCTCCTGCGCGCGCGCGAGCAGCACACTGGCACCGGGTGCCAGGCTCCAGTGCGGCGCCTGCTCCGGGGGGAATCCGGGCAGGCGGGCGAACTCGGGCCCCCAACGGAACAACGCATAACGACCGCACATGCAACACCTACTGGAAACAGGACAGGACCCGCCGGGACGACTGGCGCTGCATTGTACCTGCCGGAGGGTTGCGGGACCTTTATAAGAATCCGCGCCCCCTCTGCCGCGCATCGACCAGGGCGCTTCTCACTGGCCGCTTGCCGGAACCTGCAATGTACGCTCATGCGCGGGCGCATACCTGCCGAGCAGATGCTCCAGGAACCGCCCACCCACGGCGGGCCTGAAATGAGTCGCATCGACCCACAGCGCATCGTCCAGCAAATCCTCCCACCGATAGACCGATGTGTAGGACTCCAGCGGAAACCGCCTGTGCTGGCGTAGGCGCTCCACCGCCTCCATCAGCCTGTCCGCGTCGTCCATCGAGAACAGATCCGGGTGGACGGGGGCAAAGAAAAAGACCACCCGTTCGCCATTGTCCGGGAGGGCCGCTTCGATCATATCCAGCGTCCGGGCAATTGCAGGGGCATTGGCGAGCCCATCCTGGTACTGCGAATAACGGAGCCGGTCGATGTCCCGTACGCCCCTGAATCCGGGGGCATTGC
Source organism: Stutzerimonas kirkiae (assembly GCF_004327335.1). GTDB lineage: Bacteria > Pseudomonadota > Gammaproteobacteria > Pseudomonadales > Pseudomonadaceae > Stutzerimonas > Stutzerimonas kirkiae. Next base: position 48,163 of record NZ_QJUO01000014.1, read on the forward strand.
CACTGTCGGTATTCCCCTGGCAGGCCAGCAGCGATTGGCTTGTGCGCAGTACTGTCAATGAGCGCCAGAACCTTCTGAGGCTGGTATGGCGAACCCAGGCCTGTTCGGACGGCGCAACCTGGCGGCTATCGTCCTTCCCGGTAATCTCGATGAACAGCGTCTGGTACTGCCCCTGCGCCATGGCGGCCCGGGCAAAAAGCAGCGCCCGGTTCGGCCCCAACCCCGACATCGCGGTTTTCAGCACGGCCGGATGCCGGCAGGTATCGAACCCGCGCATGACATGGGAAGTACCGATGAGCAGAGCGCTGGCCCGCCCCTCGCCGATACGCTGCAGAATCACCCGCTCCTCCAGGGAAAAGTCCAGCCCGGGCCGGGAGCCGGTCAGTGGCAGCGGCGCATCGACGGGGGGCTCCTGGTACATGCCGCGCGCATTCACATAGACATTGAACAGCGTGATCGCCAGCAGCGAACAGGCCGCCAGCACCAGGGCCAGCACCAGGTAGCCCGCCCTACCGGTTGTAGACATAGAGATCACCGCTGCTCGACAGGGAGACTGCCAGGAACAGCAACCCGCCCAGGGCAATCGCATATGCCGGGCCATACCGCCAGCGACAGCGCGGGACGCCGGAAGCGGCATCATCGATGAGCCCGAACAGTTGCATGGTATTGGGCATCAGGAAAACAGCCGCCGTACAGACCAGGATATGCAGTGCACTGAAGCCAGGCGGCCACCCGGGTATTATCAGGGCCGTGGACAGGCTCGGGAAAAACCCTGAAAAGGACAGCCCGTCGCTCGGCAAGAAGCGACCGAATACCTCGAGCCGCGGGCTCAGCGAGAACGTGGCGCCCTCGGCAACCGACCGCATGACCAGTTGCCGCAGGTCCAGCGACGGGTGCGTGAAGGCCAGCGCGCAGTAGCCGATGATTGCCAGCAGCAGCAGGCGTCCGGTAACAGCCGCCAGCATCCGCAGCGGCAACGGCCAATTGCCCTGCCGGAACAGCGGCACCTGTTTGCCCAGCTCGATCAGTACCAGCAGGCAGGCCACGCCAAGGCTGAGCGCCACACCCTGCGGGCCGGTGACGTGCCACAGCCCGACGAACAGGTACACCAGAAAAAGCGCACCGGCCCAACCCAGCAGATAGCGCCAGTGCGTATCCCGCAGCGGGTTGTTGCGCAACACTCGAAATGCCGGCGTGAAAATGTAATGGCGGGCGAAGGCCATGAAGCTCATGTGCCAGCGGGCGATATAGTCGACGGCACTGGTGGCCTTGAACGGCGAGTTGAAGTTGATGGGCAAGCGTATGGCAAACGCCAGGCCCATGCCGATCGCCATGTCCGAATAGGCGGAAAAGACGAAATAGAACCACAGCACCTTGCCCCATAACACATAGCCAAGCTCGGTCAGGGTCAGGCTGACGCCCTGTTCCGCCGCCAGCAGCAGTTGATCGCTGGTCACCCCCAGGGGCTCGGCCAGCAGTACCGCCTTGGCCAGGCCGAAGACGAACAGGCTGACACCCTGGTTCAACCCTTCCCGGCTGACGGCATGTGCCGGGTTGGCATCCAGTTGTGCCTGCATGTCCCTGAAGCAGATGATCGGGCCCGCCATCACCGAAGCGAAAAAGAAAGAGAAGAACAGGTAGTCCTTCAGACTGATGGCGCGCCCCTCCATCGCCGGGGCATCCAGGATCGCCGTGCACTGCTGCAACGCATAGAAGGCCAGACCGAGCGGTAGCAGCGCAAAGACACCTTCATCGCCCGCCTGCCACTTGCAATAGACCAGCGGCAGCAGGCTGATGCCCAGGCCGAGCGCGCGCATCGCCAATGCCGGCCCAGCGGACCTGGGCATCCTGCGGATGATCTGGTAATTGAGCCCGGTGACCGCCAGCAGGATGCAGAACGAGCGGAAATCAGCCAGTGCCAGAAACAGCATGGAAGCCACTGCCAGCCAGAGCCGCGCCTGCCCCGGGGCGGCACCGCGGACGAAGCGGAAACCGAGCCAGATCAGCGGGAAGGACAGCAGATAGAAATAGAAGAGTGGCACGATACGAATCCTACCGCCGCGTCTTTTCGAGATAGGTATCGTTCAGCAGGACGGCATCCAGGTCCGTGCTCATCAGCACGGCGATCGCATCGTGCGCCGTATGCACGATGGGCTTGCCCATCACGTTGAAGCTGGTATTCAGGATCACCGGTACGCCGGCCTCCTGCTGAAAGGCATGCAGCAATGCATGCAACCAGGGCGCCACCTGGGGATCGACGGTCTGCAGCCGGCCCGTACCATCCTGGTGCACCACGGCCGGTACGCGCTGCCGAACCGGCTCTCGCCACTTCAAGGCAAAGGACATATAGGGCGAAGGCCGCGCCTGCTCGAACCAGGCATCGGCCAGCTCCAGGGGAATGGCCGGCGCGAACGGGCGATAGGCTTCCCGCCCCTTGACGATGCCGTTGATCCTGGCCTTCATCGCAGGGCTCCTGGGGTCCGCCAGGATCGAGCGATTACCCAGCGCCCGGGGACCGAACTCGGCCCGCCCGCGGGCCACACCGATCACCTTGCCTTCGGCCAGCCGACGGGCCACGAAACCGGCGCTGTCTTCACCCAGGGTGACGCAGTGCAAACCCGAGTACCTGGCCAGTGCCTCGACATCGGCCTGCCTGATGAGCGCCCCCAGGTAGGCCGACGCCTGCCCATGCGGCAAGCCCTGTCCCGGGTGATCCTGCCCCCAGGCCAGCAGCGCCGCGCCGACGGCATTGCCATCATCGGCCGGCGCCGAGGGCACATGCACCGCGACAAAGCCATGCCGGTGCTGGATGCTGCCGTTGTACAGCGAGTTGAGCGCACAGCCGCCGCTCAGGATCAACCGCTCGCCCTGCTCGGGATACTGCCGACGGATGGTTTCCAGCAACTGATCCGCCAGCCGCTGGAAAACCAGTTGGCTGGTGCTGGCCAGCATGGCCCGGCTCGACAGCGGATCGCCCGCACTCCAGGCATGGCGCCTGATCTCTTCGATGCGGGCCTGCAGCGTCTCGCTCTGTGCCAGCCGCAGCCGCCCCTCTTCGATCACCAGCAGGCTGGCGATCTTTTCCGCCAGCACCTGGTCCGCCTCGCCACAGGCCGCCAGCCCCATGACTTTCCATTCCTCGCCATGGCGCGCACTGAAGCCGCAGAGTTCGGTCAGCCAGCCATAGAGCGCCCCGAGGCTGCCAGGCCCCCAGGAGCGCCACAAGCGCTGCAGCCGTCCATCCCTGGCCTCGAACAGGCTGGCCGCCCCTACCTCGCCCTCGCCGTCGAGCACCAGGCACAGCCCATCGGCGAAGGGCGAGGAGTAGAGTGCATTGGCCGCGTGGCATTGATGGTGGTCGAAATGCCGGATCGGCTGCTGCAGGCGCTCGCCCAGCAGCAGCCGGCAGTGACTGCCGGCGCGTGTCTGGCTCAACCCCTGCAACTGGCGGATCCATTCGCCAAAGGCGCCCGGCAGCAGGCTATCGCAGACCTGCACCGGCAAGTCCTCCTTGGCGCCCCTCCAACTGGTGGCCAGCACATATTCCGCATCGGCATCGTCGACGACGGCGGCCAGTGTCGCCTCCAGATGACTCACATGGTCGGGCAGGATGCCCCAGGCCCGCTTGTCCTGGAGGAAGCGCTCCGTCGCTTCGGCGAACAGCACCACGCCCCGGCTGTCGACGATACTGAAGGCCGGATCATGGCCCGAAGTGGACAGCCCCAGGTAGTAGCGACTCATGCAGCGACCGCTTGCCTGACCAGCGCATCGGCCACCTCGCCCGCGGTCTGGTATTCGAACATCAGGGACGGCTCGACCTCGATGGCGAATTTGTCCTCCAGGTGGCCGCAGATCAACACGGCGCGCAAGGAGTCCACTCCGGCATCGACCAGGCGTGTATCCGCCCGCAACGGCGCCCTGGGGCTTTTGGTCAGTTCCGCCACGCGATCCAGGATGAACTCGGCCACCAGGTTTTTTTCCAGTTTCATGCGCGTCCTCTCACTACCAATGTACCGAGTGCATTGGCGATATGGTTGTTGATATCCAGTTCCTTGCGGACTAGCGTCAGATGCCCGAAGCGGCCCAGCAGCCGGGGAATCAGGGCAGCGATGATGAACTTCGACATGACCGCGCCCAGGCAGTAGTGCGCGCCGTGACCGAAGCTGAAACTGCGAAGGGCCGTGCCCGAGTCGGCAGCCGGTAGCAGCACCGCCTGCTCGATGTCGATCATTACCGTATCGCCCCTGCCGATGCTCAGATCACCCATCCTGCAGTCCTCCAGCGCCACGCGGTGCACATAATGGGGTGCCACGGCCCCATGGATATGGGAAGCGATATCCTCGATAAAGCGGTCGGCATCGAAGGGGGAGGGTGTTGGCCGCTCGCACAGTCGCAGGATCACGTTGGCGACGGTCTGCGCCAGGGGCGCCATGGCGGCATACAAGGTCACGGCCAGCGCCATCCGGCCTTCCAGGCTCAAGGGCGACTGCGCATCGGCCAGCAGTCGCGGCAGTACCCCGTCGGCGCATGCGTGGCCAGAACCCACGCCGCTCGCGACCTTGTCCAGCAGCCAGCCCAGTTCCTCGTTCATCCTGCGCAGCCGGCTCAATGACTGCATGGGTTCGACCAGGCGCTGCAAGCCCATCACCAGCACATCGAAACGCTCGTCCTCGATGAAGGCCAGCCCGAGTATCGGCTTGGCCACCCGGGTGAAAATCCGTGCGCCGACGGCGGACACCACCTCGAACTCCGGTACGTCGAGCGCATCGACGATACCTTGTAGCTCATCGAGGATGAACGGCTCCCAGCGCTTGAGTGCGCGATGGCTGAAATACTGGCTGGCGATGCCGCGGAGGGTCTTGTGCTGCGCCCCTTCGAGAAAGAAGGGCGAGTGCTCGACGAACAGCCGCAGATAGCGGAAAGAACCGGCCTGCCCATGCTGCTCCAGCCTCTCCAGAAAACCGCCCAGGTCCGGCACGATAAAGCGGGGATCGGACAGAAATGGCAGGGCCGCCTCATAATCCTCGACGATATGCACCCGGGCATTGCCATCGAACTTGCCTTTCAAGGTCGCACTCCCCTATTCGACACAGGCAGTCGGAAGATGGCCCTGCCTCTGGGCGAAAGCCGCGGCAAGCGCCGGTCACTCATGGCGTGCCTGCATGAATCTGGAAATCGTCTGCCCAACCTGCACCTTGCCACTGGAGGTACGCGGCATGTAGCCCCGGCCGACGATATGTATCTCTTTCAGGCTGACGCCAAAGTCGCGGTAGACCTTCTGGCGCATCGCCGCGATATCGATACCCTGCCCCACGACGGATTTGCTCCTGCCTTCGATCAACATCATCAGGCGCTGGTCTTCGGGATGTTCGAAAACGACGCAGGCCAACGGGTTGAGCTCATCGCACGCCTCACAGGCGCTGGCAGCGAGATCGTGCACCATGAGATTCCTGCCATGCAGGGTGAGCATATTCTTTTCCCTTCCCGTCACGACCAGAAAGCCATCCTGGACGAAGCCGAGATCGCCGGTATCGAGCCATCTTCCGCTCACATCGACAAAAACGGGCAGGTCCCCGTCCAGGTAGCCGGGGCTGGCGCTGGCGCCACTGATATATATGTTCCCCGGCGCCCCGGCATCCGCCTGTGTCTTTCCCGCGGCGGGGACGATGCGGATGCGCTCTTCCCAGCCAGGTCCCAGCCTGCACCCCGCGTAACCGCTCCCGTCCAGGTCGAGCCGACTGGCCGGCGGCTCGTCCCAGTCGCGCGTGCCCGCCACATACAGCGTGTATTCTGCCATACCGTAACAGGCCATGACCGCCCGGGGCTGCAGGCCCGCTACGCGAAAACGCACACGGAAAGCATCGAGAACCCGCTGCGACACATAGTCGGCGCCACAGAACGCCACTTGCCAGCATGAAAGATCCAGGCCCGCCAGCTCCTGCTCGTCGATGCGCTCGCAGCACAACTGGAAAGCGAAAGCCGGCCCACCGCTGTAGTTGATCCGATAGCGGTCGATCGCCGCCAGCCAGCGCGACGGTTTCCGGATGAAGTCACCCGAGCGCATGACGACAATCTGCATACCGCCCAGCAATGGAAACAGTATGCCGCCGAACAACCCCATGTCATGGTAGTGCGGCAGCCACGAAAGAACTGATTTCCCTGGCGAGAAACGCCACTCCTCGGCCACCAGTTGGAAATTGGCCAACAGATTGCGCTGGGTCACGACGACCCCCTTTGGCGCGCCGGTCGAACCTGAAGTGTATTGGATGATGACCGGGTGATCGGCTGGTGGCGGCGGCGGCCTGTTATCGCGGGCTTGCCAAGCCTCCACATCGAGCGCCTGCAGCCCTATCCTCAGGATGTCGACAGGCCGGCCCAGATCGTCGTGCTCGTGGAAACAGTGCGCCGCCTTTTCATCGCAGAGGATCGGATAGCCCCCGTCCCTGTCCAGAATATTCCGCAGCCGCTGCCGCTCGGCCTGCAACAGGGGCAACGGCAAGGGAACCAGCGTAATGCCGTGGAACACCCCGGCGACGATGGCGACGATACATTCGGGCCCTGCGTCCATGCACAGGAGCACCCGCCGCCGGGCTCCGAGCAGACTGGACAGCTTCTCGCCATAGGCCATGGCGGCCGTCAGCAGCGCCGCTGGGGTATAGCGCACGGCCTCGCCGTCGCCCCCTTTATCGAGAAAGGTGAAGATATAAGGGTGCGGACTCGACCTTATGGCCTCGAACAGCCGTCCGGATAACGCTTCGGGAATGATGCCTGACACCTTGAGTACTCCGACTGACAGGAACATCGACTTTCCACTGGCCTCCGCCGCCGGAACCCGGCAGTGATGGCCTTGATGCCAGCCGCCCTGCAAAAGGCTGGAAGTCTATAAGTCGCGGTGTCGAAGTAACATCCTTGATTTCAGGTATATTCCTATCCCCCGGAAACCAATTGACTGAGTCGGAAAGTCCATCCCCATAGCGGGAGGCATAACGACGAGTCCCCCTTCCGGCACCAGGAGTGCCACGTACCAGGCGCGTGATGGGTGACGATTGCCATGCCCTTCGAGAGCGCTTTCTGCTATGAAGCCCGCATGGATATCGACCTCGCCCGTACCTTTCTGGAAATCGTCCGTTGTGGCAGCTTCATCGCTGCCTCGGAGCGTCTGCACCTGACGCAGACCGCGGTCACCGCACGCATGCACAGCCTGGAGAACCAGCTCGGCTGCCGACTGTTCATCCGCAACCGCGCTGGCGCCAGGCCGACCGAGGACGGCGAGCGTTTCGTGCGCTATGCCAGCCAGTTGGTGCAGACCTGGGAAGCGGCCCGCCGCGACTTGCCATTACCGCAGGGCTACGACGACGTGCTGCGCCTGGGCGCGGAAACCAGCCTGTGCAATCCGCTGCTGCTGATCTGGCTGCAACGCCTGCGCCAGCATCTGCCCGAACATGCCCTCAGCGCACAAGTCGGCGAAGGACCGGGACTGCAGGAACAACTCGAGCGCGGCCTGCTCGACGCGGTACTGGTCTACCAACCCGAATACCGTCCGGGCCTGCTGGTCGAACAAGTGCTGGAAGAGAAGCTGGTGCAGGTCGCCCGGGTCGGCAACCGGCAACCCTACCTGTATGTCGACTGGGGGCCGGTGTTCCGCCAGCAACACGACACTGCCCTGCCCGAACACGCCCGCGCGCCCCTGACGTTCAATCTCGGCCCGCTGGCCTTGCAGTACCTGTTGCAATACGGCGGCCACGGCTACTTCCGCACCCGGGTCGTGCAGCGCTATCTCGACCAGGGCCTGCTCGAACGGGTGCCGCGCGCCCCGGAGTTCACTTATCCGGTCTACCTGGTCCACCTGCGCGAACACTCGAACCCGGCCTGCCAGCAGGCCCTGCAGATACTCAGGGAAATAGCGCCACAGGCCTACGAATGGTCACGGGGGTATCCGGATATCTGATGGCGAACCGCAAGCCATAAGCCCCCGTCCCAGGTGCGCACGGCGCACCCCTTCCCACAGAGAGCTGAGCACATGCCGACAGTTGATGCCTGTCGTGACACTAGATCTCGCGCCCCGTCAATCGCCCGATGGCGCCCAGCAATTGCTCCTCCTGGTAGGGCTTGCCCAGGTATTCGTCGACGCCCAAGCCCAGTGCCTGCTCGCGATGCCGCACATCGCTGCTGGCGGTGATCACCACCACCGGCAGGTCCCGCAGGTGCTCATCCTGGCGGATCCGCGTCAACACGTCGAAGCCGCCCATGTTCGGCATTTCGATATCCAGCAGCATGATGTCCGGCCTGTCGGCCTGCAGTTGCTCGATGGCATCATCGCCGTCATGGGCGACCGACACCCGCATGCCACTGCGTTCGAGCAGGCGGCAGGTCACCTTGCGCACCGTGGCGGAGTCGTCGACCACCAGTACCCGCAGCGCTGCCACGACCTCGCTGCCGGTCGCTTCCTGCCCACCCGCACTGGCTTCACCGGTGGCAGGCTGTGCCGGCGCCTCGTCAGGCGTGGCAGCGGCAGTCGCCGGGGCCGCCAGGCGGATCACGAAGCGCGTGCCGATACCCGGCTGCGACTCGACATCGAGCGTACCGCCCAGTTGCCGGATATCGACAGCGGCCACGTCCAGCCCCACGCCTCGCCCCGAAATCGGCGAAACCCGGCCGGCGGTCGACAGCCCATGGCTCAGGACCAGTTGCAGTACTTGCCGCGCTTCCGGTTGCTGATCCTCGGCCAGCAGGCCGAGTTCGACGGCCTTCTCGCGTACCGCCGCCAGATCGATACCGGCCCCATCGTCACTGAGCGCCAGCAGAATATCCTGACCGTCGTGCCAGGCCTCCAGGCACACCAGCCCTTGTTCCGGCTTGCCCAGTGCAAGCCGCTGCCCGGGGGCTTCGATGCCGTGGTCGATGGCATTGCGCAGCATATGCTCCAGCGGCGTGAGCAAAGGCCCGAGCAACGCCTCCGGCACATCCGCGACCGCATCGGCCACTTCAAGCTCCGCCTGCTTGCCCAGCTCATCGCACAATTGCCGCAGCAGCACGCGCAAGCGCCCGGCCACCTGCTCGGCGGACAAGGCCGGGGCCGGCGTTCGAGCCGCGGCTTCGACCGGCTCAGCCGCCGGCTCGAACGCGGCGCCCGGCCATGGCGTAGCCTCTTCAGACGCTTCATCCCCAGCCGTCCCTTCGGCCTCGGGATGCCGAGCGCGCAGCTCGGCCACGGCGCGCTCCAGCTCGACATGACACTGGAGCAAAGCCGCCAGATCGGATTGCGCCTGCCCATGCACATCGCGCACATGCTGCTCCAGCTCATGCAGCAGATCGCCAATATGCTTCTGCCTGGCCAGCCTGGCCCCGCCCTTGAACGTATGCAGGTCGCGCTGCAGGGCCTGCAGACCGGCATGATCCTCCGGCGCCTGCAGCCAGCAGCGCAATCCCTGGCCGATACGTTCGGCGAAGGTGACGGCCTCTGCGAGAAATGTATCCGCCAGTTCAGTGTCCGGGGGCGGCGGCTCGGCAGCAGCAGCCAGTTCGCGAGCAGGCCCGCCCTCGACATCCACCAGCCAGGCCATGTCGATCAGCTCGGTGGAGAAGCCATGCCCGCTACCCGGCATGGGCGCTGCATCGGGAACCTCGCGTATCTCGACAGCCACCGGCCCGGCGACCGGAGCTTCGCCCCGGGCAGGCTCCGGGTCAGTCCGCGGCCGGCTCGAATGGAACAGCAGATTATCGATCAACCCGTCCGCAGCGGGCTGCGATAACCCCTCGCCACCGTCTTCGAGCAGCCGCCTGAGTTCCTTGTCGACCTGTCGCAGCAGACTGTGCACGCTGCTGTCGTTGTCCACCGCGCCGCTGGCGAGTTCGTCCACCAGCCCCGCGGCGGCTTGCCACAGGCGCGCCAGCGGCGCCCCTGCGCAAAGCCCCTCGAGGCGGGCGAAGACCTTGCCCATGCGGGCAAGGTTGGCGGGCACGTCCTGCTTGCGCAACATCCCCAGCAACGCCACCTGCAACGCTTGCCGCAACCTGCGCAGCAGTTCCCGCGCCTCGGCGCCATGCAACCGCGCCTGGGCGGCGGAATCGTGCCGATCCTCCATAACGCCCCCACTCGACATGCCTTTCATATAGTGGCCTTTTTAACAGACTCACATGCACAGCGGCCATCGAATGCGCAAACAGCCGGGCAATCGCGCGCCTTTATCGCAGCGGATAAGGATATGACCCGATCGCCTCAGCTTTCCCCTTGACCTGCCAGGCAACCAGCGCCAATCTCCCCAACCAATTCGCGCTTGCCGCCCATTCGCCTCGTATTTCCGGAGACTCTGCCCATGGCCACTCGCGTCGGGATCATCATGGACCCTATCGCACACATCGCCTTCAAGAAGGACAGCTCGCTGGCCATGTTGCTGGCGGCCCAGGCCAGGGGCTGGGAGCTGCACTACATGGAGCAGCGCGACCTCTACCAGAGCGCCGGCCAGGCCCGCGCCCGCATGCGCCCGCTGAAGGTCTTCAACGACCCCGGACACTGGTTCGAACTGGGCGAGGAAAAAGACGCCCCGCTGTCCGCGCTCGACGTGATCCTGATGCGCAAGGACCCGCCCTTCAACAACGAGTACATCTACACCACCTACCTGCTGGAGATGGCCGAGCAGGAAGGCAGCCTGATCGTCAACAAACCGCAGAGCCTGCGCGACTGCAATGAGAAATTCTTCGCCACGCACTTCCCCGAGTGCTCGCCACCGACCCTGATCAGCCAGCGGGCGGACATCATTCGTGCCTTCGCCGCCGAACACGGCGACATCATCCTCAAGCCGCTGGACGAAATGGGCGGCACCTCGATCTTCCGTCACCGCGAAGGCGACCCGAACCTCTCGGTGATCCTCGAAACCCTGACGCTCAATGGCGCCCGACCGATCATGGCGCAACGCTATATCCCGGCGATCAAGGATGGCGACAAGCGCATCCTGATGATCGACGGCGAGCCGGTGCCCTACAGCCTCGCACGCATCCCGGCCCAGGGCGAAACACGCGGCAACCTGGCCGCCGGCGGGCGCGGCGTGGCCCAGCCACTGAGCGAGCGCGACCGCGAGATCGCCGCCATCGTCGGGCCGCAATTACGCGCGCGTGGCCTGCTGTTCGTCGGCCTGGACGTGATCGGCGACTACCTGACCGAAGTCAACGTCACCAGCCCGACCTGCATCCGCGAAATCGACAACGCCTTCGATACCCGTATCGCCGAACGGCTGATGGACGCAATCGCCGTCAGACTGGCCAAGTAACGAAGCGGGCGGGCGGGCGCGAACCCGCCCCGCCTCTCCAGGGCGGGCATATGCCCTGTGCTGGGGGCGAGACAGTGCAACTGGATTGGCAATAGTGCGTGTCTGGGGACGGCACGACCTGGGGATCATCGTCCCTGTGGGAATGCCTGCGGGGAAGAGCCGGCGCACGATTACCCGGCTTCCACGGCCATGGACCGGGAGTTCATGCGATCGCCCGGCCCGCCGGTCCATGCGCATGGACTTTTGCCCACCCGCTCGGGCAGACTGCGCGGCATTCCCCAGCCACGCCGAGCCGACCCGCCACGCATGAAACCAGCCGCCCCCTTCCCGTCCAGTGCCATTCCCGGCGTCAGAGCGGCGGATCGCCTGGGGTTCACGCTGTTCCTGGCCGCGGCCCTGCACCTGGCGCTGATCCTCGGGCTTGGTTTCAGCATGCACGAACCGACACCGACGAGCAAAAGCCTGGAAATCACCCTGTCCACCTTCAAGAATGAAGAAAAGCCCAGGGAGGCGGACTTCCTCGCCCAGGACAACCAGCAGGGCAGCGGCACCCTGGAGCACAAGGCAGCGCCCAGGACCACCGAACTGGCACCATTCCAGGATACCGAGGTGCGCAAGGTCACCCCACCCAGCCAGCCACCGGCGCAGGCGCCCAGCCAACCGCAGACGGTCAGCAAGATCCTCACCACGCAAAGCCCGCAGCCGCAGAAAACCGCCGTCGCCAAGCCCCGGGAAACGTCAAAGCCCGAACCGGCCCCCACCTTCGACAGTTCGCAGCTCAGCGCCCAGATCGCCAGCCTCGAGGCGGAGCTGGCGCAGGACGTGCAGCGCTACGCCAAGCGTCCACGCATCAGCCGCCAGAACAGCGCCTCGACCATGCGCGACATCAGCGCCTGGTACCGTGACGAGTGGCGCAAAAAGGTCGAACGCATTGGCAACCTGAACTACCCGGACGAGGCCCGACGCCAGCAGATCTACGGCAGCCTGCGCATGCTGGTCAGTATCAACCGCGACGGCAGCGTGCTGGAACTGCGCATCCTCGAATCTTCCGGGCAGAAACTGCTGGACGACGCGGCCTTGCGCATCGTGCGCCTGGCCGCCCCCTTCGCCCCCTTCACTGGCGAGCTGGCACAGAAATACGACCAGGTGGAAATCATCCGCACCTGGCGTTTCGAACGCGGCGACCGCCTGTCCAGCCGCTGAGAGGCATGCCTTTCAACGCCGTCCCAAAGCTGGCTATCGGATAGCGACGGCCATAAAGCCGGAAAGAGCGCTGAAGGCTGGACGAGCAGGGGAACGCCGCATTTCGTCCAGCCTCCAGCGCTCGTCTCGGCTCTTTAGGCTTTATGGCCGTTGCTACCCGTAAACCGCCCAACAGGTTGAAAGGCATGGTTCCCAGCTTCCCGCCCCGCCCGCCAACGCTTAAGCTAGGCGCATGAAAAATACCGAACCCACCTACCTCAAGCACCACTTCCTGATCGCCATGCCGCACATGGCCGATCCCGAGTTCGCGCAGACGCTGATCTACCTGATCGAGCACAACACCGACGGCGCCATGGGCCTGGTCATCAACCGCCCCAACGGCCTGAGCCTGAGCGATGTGCTCGAACAGTTGCGCCCCGAGCAACTCCCCCCCGTGCAATGCCTGGCCCTGCCGATCTTCTCTGGCGGCCCGGTACAGAACGACCGTGGCTTCGTGCTGCACTCGGCGGAGCGGCAATTCCAGGCCACCCTGGCCTTGCCCGAATGGGCCATGTCCACCTCCCAGGATGTGCTGTTCGCCATTGCCGACGGCCACGGCCCGCGCCAGCACCTGATCGCCCTCGGCTATGCCGGTTGGGATGCCGGCCAGCTCGAGGAGGAACTGGCCAACAACGTCTGGCTGAGTTGTCCGGCCAGCTCCGACATTCTCTTCGACCTGCCCCCCGAGCAGCGCCTGCACGCGGCGGCGGCCAGCCTCGGCGTCAACCTCAACCTGCTCACCGCACAGGCCGGGCACGCATGAGCGCACCACGCCTGTTGCTGGGCTTCGACTATGGCAGCAAGCAGATCGGCGTCGCCGTCGGCCAGGCGGTGACCGGGCAGGCCCGCGAACTGTGCGTGCTCAAGGCGCAGAATGGCACTCCGGACTGGAGCCGGGTCGAAGCGCTGATGAAGGAATGGCAGCCCGACGCGCTGGTGGTGGGCCTGCCATTGAACATGGACGGCAGCCCCAGCGAGATGAGCGAGCGTGCGGAAAAGTTCGCACGGCGGCTCAATGGTCGCTTCAACCTGCCGGTACATACCCACGACGAACGCCTGACCACCTACGAAGCCAAGGGCCACCGGCTACGCCAGGGGCAGAGCGGCAACTACAGGGGGCGGCCGGTCGATGCACTGGCGGCCGCTCTGCTACTCGAAGGCTGGCTGCAGGCCAACCCCACGGCCCAGCCGATTCCCAAGGAGATTCCATGACCCTGCCAGACCCGGAGCGGCTGCTCCCGGAAATGAACGCAGCCCTCGACCGCCTGCTGGCCAGCCGAGGCATCGAACAGCCCCGCTTCATCGGTATCCGCACCGGCGGCGTGTGGGTGGCCCAGGCCCTGCTGGCGCTACGGGCCGAACAGCAGCCGCTGGGAATCCTCGACGTGTCCTTCTACCGCGACGATTTCACGCAGAAGGGGCTCAACCCCCAGGTCCAGCCATCGGCCCTGCCTTTCGAAGTGGAAGGCCAGCACCTGGTGCTGATCGATGACGTATTGCTCACTGGCCGCACCATCCGCGCCGCGCTCAACGAACTGTTCGACTATGGCCGCCCGGCCAGCGTAATCCTCGTCTGCCTGCTCGACCTCGATGCCCGCGAACTGCCGATCCGCCCCGACGTGGTGGGTGCGACACTGTCTCTGGCAGCCGAACAGCGCGTAAAATTGCTCGGCCCCGCCCCACTCGCCCTCGAATACCAGGCCCTCGCCACTGCCGCCAATTGAGAACCACGCGATGACGCCCACCGAAGCCAAGCGCCCCCTGCAACTGAACGACAACGGTCAGTTGCGGCATTTTCTCTCGCTCGACGGCCTGCCCCGCGAGCTGCTCACGGAAATCCTCGACACCGCCGACTCCTTCCTCGAAGTCGGCGCGCGCGCCGTGAAGAAGGTACCGCTGCTGCGCGGCAAGACCGTGTGCAACGTGTTCTTCGAGAACTCCACGCGCACCCGCACCACCTTCGAGCTGGCGGCCAAGCGCCTGTCCGCCGATGTCATCACCCTCAACGTGTCGACCTCCTCGACCAGCAAGGGCGAAACCCTGACCGACACCCTGCGCAACCTGGAAGCGATGGCCGCCGACATGTTCGTGGTGCGGCATGCCGACTCCGGCGCCGCCCACTTCATCGCCGAACACGTCTGCCCCGATGTGGCGGTGATCAACGGCGGCGACGGGCGCCACGCGCACCCGACCCAGGGCATGCTCGACATGCTGACCATCCGTCGCCACAAAGGTGATTTCGAGAATCTTTCGGTAGCCATCGTCGGCGATATCCTGCACTCGCGGGTGGCCCGTTCCGACATGCTCGCCCTGCGCACCCTGGGTTGCCGCGACATCCGCGTGATCGCCCCGCGGCCCCTGCTGCCGGTCGGGCTCGAACAGTATGGGGTCAAGGTCTTCAACGACATGAACGAAGGCCTGCGCGATGTTGACGTGGTGGTCATGCTGCGCCTGCAGCGCGAGCGCATGCAAAGCGGCCTGCTGCCCAGCGAGGGCGAGTTCTACCGGCTCTACGGCCTGACCACCGAGCGCATGAAGCTGGCCAGCCCCGAGGCCATCGTCATGCACCCCGGCCCGATCAACCGTGGCGTGGAAATAGAATCGGCGGTGGCTGACGGCCCGCACTCGGTGATCCTCAACCAGGTCACCTACGGCATCGCCATCCGCATGGCGGTGCTGTCGATGAGCATGAGCGGCCAGGTCGCGCAACGACAACTGGAAAACGAAGCCGGGGAGCAGAACTGATGTCCATTGAAATTCTCGGCGCACGCCTGATCGACCCGGCCAGCGGCCACGACCAGGTCACCAACCTGTACCTGCGGGACGGCAAGGTCATCGCCAGCGGCGCGGCCCCCGCCGGTTTCCGCGCAGAACAGCGCATCGACGCCAGCGGGCTGGTCGCCGCACCCGGCCTGGTCGATCTGTCGGTCGCCCTGCGCGAACCCGGCTACAGCCGCAAGGGCAGCATCGCCAGCGAGACCCTGGCCGCCACCGCCGGCGGTGTCACCAGCTTGTGCTGCACGCCGCAGACGCGCCCGGTGCTGGACACCACCGCCGTCACCGAAATGATCCTCGACCGCGCACGCGACGCCGGCCACGCCCGAGTCTTCCCGATCGGCGCCCTGTCACGCAACCTGGCCGGCGAACAGCTCGCCGAACTGGTGGCGCTGCGCGATGCCGGCTGCGTTGCCTTCGGCAACGGCCTGGAACAGTTCGGCAGCAACCGCACCCTGCGCCGTGCCCTGGAATACGCGGCCACCTTCGACCTGACCGTGGTGCTGCATTCACAGGACCGCGACCTGGCCGAGGGCGGCCTCGCCCACGAAGGCCCGACCGCCAGCCTGCTGGGCCTGGCCGGCATCCCGGAAAGCGCCGAGACCGTCGCCCTGGCGCGCAACCTGCTGCTGGTGGAACAGGCCGGCGTACGCGCGCACTTCACCCAGTTGAGTACGGCCCGCGGCGCGCAGATGATCGCCGAGGCCCAGGCCCGTGGCCTGCCGGTGACCGCCGACGTGGCGCTGTACCAGTTGATCCTCACCGACGAGGCGCTGCACGGCTTCTCCAGCCTCTACCATGTGCAACCGCCGCTGCGCGGCACGGCCGACCGCGACGGCTTGCGCGAAGCGGTCAGATACGGCGTGATCTCCAGCATCGCCAGCCACCACCAGCCCCACGAAATCGACGCCAAGCAGGCGCCCTTCGGCGCAACCGAAGCGGGCATCAGCAGTGTCGAACTCCATCTGCCCCTGGCGCTGACCCTGGTACAGGACGGCCTGCTCGACCTGCCGACCCTGCTGGCACGCCTGAGCAGCGGCCCGGCCCGCGCACTGAGGCTGCCCGGCGGCACCCTGGAAGTCGGCCAACCCGCGGATATCGTGCTGTTCGACCCGCAAGGCAGCACCCTGGCCGGCGAAGTCTGGTACTCCAAGGGCCAGAACTGCCCCTTCATCGGCCACTGCCTGCCTGGCGCCGTGCGCTATACGCTGGTGGACGGACGCATCCGCTTCCAGCGCTAAACCCCTCACGGCGCCCCAGGCGGCGCCGTTTACATTCCTGCCCCTATGGGCGCGGGCCAGTGTGGAGCCGTTCACACTTTCCGCATATCGCCCTGCCAATTCCTTGCCCTGCCCTCCCCCGGCCACGAAGCTCCGGATAGCTGCCGATATCCGCAAGGGCATCGGCATTGACACACACCAGTCAAGCAACTAGATTTAGTCGCATAGGGTAAATTCATGTCCAGGCATGGAAAGCTGTTGGCCAGGTTGCTCGAGCAGAGAAATGCGCTCACCTGGCAGGAACTGGCAACCCTGCCGCAGGGTTTCGGCTATCTGCAGTTGCCCGGGCGCGGCAGCCGGGTGAAGTTCGACAACGGGGACCCGGCCGCCATGATCAGTCTGCACAAACCCCATCCCTGCAATGAAGTGAAGGCGTATGCCAGGCGCCATGTGATCGAACATCTACGAGCGGGAGGATTGATTCCGTGACGCTACTGACACATCGGGGATACCACGGCTCCATAGAAGCCAGCCCCAAAGACGACTGCCTGTACGGCAAGCTGCTGTTCGTCCGCGCCCTGGTCAACTACGAAGGCAAGACCGTGGCGGAACTGGCCTCCGCCTTCCGTGAGGCGGTGGACGACTACCTGGACACCTGCGCGGAGCAGGGCAAGGCACCGGAAGTACCCTGCAAGGGCTCGTTCAATGTACGGGTCGGCCACGACCTGCATATGGCCGCCAGCCTGGAGGCCGCCCGGCAGAAGATCACGCTGAACGACCTGACCCGGCGCGCCCTCAGCGAATACCTGTCGCAGCACGCCTGAAAGGCTCACGAGCCGGGATGGGCAAGGTGCGCCCTGAGCGCCGGCTTTACCGCCCAGGCACGCCGGGCAGGCAGCAGCCGGCTCAAGCGTGGTACTGCGCCGACAGTTCGTGCACGGCCTCGATGAAGGCGCCGGCATGGGCCGGATCGACATCCGGGGTGATGCCATGCCCCAGGTTGAACACATGCCCTTCGCCATGGCCGTAGCTGGCCAGGATGCGCCCCACCTCGGCGCGGATCGCCTCGGGTTGTGCGAACAGCACGCTCGGGTCCATGTTGCCCTGCAGCGCCACCTTGCCACCGACCCGGGCACGGGCACTGCCAATATCGCAGGTCCAGTCCAGGCCGAGGGCTTCGGCGCCACTCTCGGCCATGCTTTCCAGCCACAGGCCGCCACCCTTGGTGAACAGGATGACCGGTACGCGCCGGCCTTCATGCTCGCGGATCAGGCCATCGACGATCTTCTGCATGTAGGCCAGTGAAAACGCCTGGTAAGCCGCCGCCGACAGGCTGCCGCCCCACGAGTCGAATATCTGCACCGCCTGCGCCCCGGCGCGGATCTGCCCGTTCAGGTAGGCCGTGACCGATTGTGCCAGCTTGTCCAGCAGGGCATGCATGGCCCTCGGGTTTTCGTAGAGCATCGCCTTGGACTTGCGGAAATCCTTCGACGAACCGCCCTCGACCATATAGGTGGCCAGGGTCCAGGGGCTGCCGGAGAAGCCGATCAGCGGCACCCGGCCATTCAGTTCGCGGCGGATGGTGCGCACGGCGTCCATCACATAGCCCAGGTCCTTCTCCGCATCGGGTATCGGCAGCGCCTCGATATCGGCGATGCTGGCAACGGTCTTGCGAAAGCGCGGCCCCTCGCCCGTTTCGAAGAACAGCCCCAGACCCATCGCATCCGGCACGGTGAGAATGTCGGAAAACAGGATCGCGGCATCCAGCGGATAGCGTTCCAGCGGCTGCAGCGTCACCTCGCAGGCCAGCTCCGGGTTCATGCACAGGGCCATGAAATCACCGGCACGGGCACGGCTGGCGCGATACTCCGGTAGATAACGACCGGCCTGGCGCATCATCCAGACGGGTGTGACATCCACGGGTTGCTTGAGCAAGGCACGAAGGAAACGGTCATTCTTGAGAGCAGTCATGGCAGCGTCCGCTGAAAAAGTGGCCGCATTGTCGCAAAGCCCAAAACAAAAGGCACGGCAGATGCCGTGCCTTTTGACCCAGGTCAGCCCCGCTGGGCAGCTTGGCCATGGGAAATGCCGCGCCCCCGCCCGGTCATATTGCAAAGCCCTTGCGTCCTGCCGGATCGAGCCAATAGGCTGGAAGCGGAAAGTCTTCCCGTCATGGGAGCCTGCCAGACTCGACGGCAGATTCCCGCTGAAAGAGGCACATGATGTACCACGGAGAAAGATTCAACGCCTGGAGCCACCTGGTCGGTGGTGTACTTGCGCTCATCGGCGCGGTCTGGCTGATCGTGCTGGCCGGCCTCGAAGGTGAACCGCTGAAGGTCATCAGCGTCAGCATCTACGGCTTCTGCCTGGTATTGCTGTACAGCATCTCGACCGTCTACCACAGCGTCCGCGGGCGCGCCAAAGTCGTCATGCGCAAAATCGACCACCTTTCCATCTACCTGATGATCGCCGGCAGCTACACCCCCTTCTGCCTGGTGACCCTGCGGGGCGCCTGGGGCTGGTGGCTGTTCGGGATCATCTGGACACTGGCCGCCATCGGCATGCTGCAAGAGATAAAACCACGCTCCGAAGCACGCATTCTCTCGATCGTCATCTACGCGGTCATGGGCTGGATCGTGCTGGTGGCCATCAAGCCGCTGCTGGCGGCCCTTGGCACGGCCGGCTTCGCCTGGCTGGCCACCGGCGGCCTGATGTACACCATCGGCATCCTGTTCTTCGCCTACGACAGCCGCTTCCGCCACTGGCATGGCATCTGGCACCTGTTCGTCATAGCGGGAAGCCTGCTGCACTTCATGGTGATATTGCTTTATGTAGTATGAAGCAGCCGCAAGCTGCAAGAGAGCAGCCAGTCCTTGGCTTATAGTGGCAGCACATCCTGCCCACCCACTATCACCTGACGACGCGCGACTCCCGCCTCAGCAGCCACGGCAAGGCTTGCAGAACGCCATCCGGCACTATGCAAAGGCGCAAGGCAGCGCCATATGCCTGCCTTGCGCCTTTACCCGCCTCACTGCCAATTGGCGGCAATCAGCACATCGAGCTGCGCCCGCAGGTCAGGCGTCATGGCTGACTCCCCTCCGGCGGGAACGGCGAACACCGCCATGGCATCGACCAGCACCTGGACCCGGCTGTCGAGCAGTGTCCGGCCATCGGCAGAACTGAATTCCTCGATCCGCGATGAATCATCGGAATACCAGCCCTTGATCAGGATGGCGTCTTGCGTTCCAGCAAGACTGACGGACAAGTCATTTCCCTCTTGCGCGAACCATAGGTTCTCGACCGCAATATCGTTGCCGAGAAGCAATTGATCCCTCACATCCGGGGACGTAGGGAAACTCTGAGGAAGACTTCCTGATTTTGGCAAACTACCCGGATTCCACCCGCCGAGTTTTCCGATGAAGCAGATGACCTTCGCCGACGCCGAGTACGCCGGCAAGCGCAAGCAGACCCGCCAGGAGTTGTTCCTGATCGAGATGGATCGGGTGGTGCCGTGGAAGGGGTTGATTGCCTTGATCGAGCCGCACAACCCCAAGGGTGAAGGTGGTCGTCCGTCCTACCCACTGATGGCGATGCTGCGTGTTCATCTGATGCAGAACTGGTTTGGCTACAGCGATCCGGCGATGGAAGAAGCGCTGTACGAGACGACCATCCTGCGCCAGTTTGCCGGGCTGAGGCTGGAGCGCATTCCCGACGAAACCACCATCCTCAACTTCCGCCGCCTGCTGGAAAAACATGAGCTGGCAGCCGGTATCCTCGGTGTGATCAATGGCTATTTGGGTGATCGCGGCCTGTCGCTGCGCCAGGGCACCATCGTCGACGCCACGCTGATCCATGCGCCGAGTCCGACCAAGAACAAGGGCGGCAAGTGCGACCCTGAGATACACCAGACCAAGAAGGGCAACCAGTATTGTGTGTCACGAACACAGGTCAAATGACCTGTGATGCTGTACCGAAGATGGATGGTTGCGACGCCATGCAGCGCCAGCGGGAACTCCGGGTCGAAGCCCGCATCCGCACCCTCGGTGCGGTAGTAGTACTCGCAGAAGTGGACCAGCCGGGTTCCGGGGAACACCTGTTTCACATAGAGGCTTTCGCCCCAGCCGGGATGGGCGATGACCAGATCCGGGCTATAGCCCTTGCGCTGTAGATCCAGCAGCAACCGCAGCACCAGTTGGCCATGCAATACGCCTTCTTCGAAGGTGCGGGCATAGGGGTGGGTGGCCCGGGCGCCCCGGCGATGCGGCCGGTAGCGGTGCAAGCGGATACCGGGCAGGCCTGGCGCGTGCTCACGGCCGATGGCGAGTACCTCGACCCCGGGCAGCCGCGCCAGAGGGGTGGCCAGATGGCGGAACTGGCCAGGGAAATTCTGGTGGATAAACAAGACCCTCATGTATTTCCCCTGCTCCTTGTGGTGGCGCTCAGCGCCCCCTATCCCCGTCCACACACTCCGCTCAGGAAATAGTCGATGACCTTGGCGCCCTTCACTTCAGCCAGCCCCGGCGAGACGCCAACGGGTTTGCGTCGAGGCGAATATGCTCATCGCCGAATGGGCGTCAGGTGGCGTATTTGGATGGCGGCGGGAGAAGCCCAGGACGTGGCCCTGGATGACCCCGTACCTGCTGGAACGGAGGGCCCCGACGCTCGGGCCGGGGTGGACGAAGCCCGGGTTGGGCTGGATGGCCAGTCGCCACCCTGCGTGAAGGGTACGAACCAGGATGCGATTGCCCTGGCTTTGCGCGGCCTTGCGGGTGGTGCTCAGCCCATATATCCGGAATCACTGGAGGTCCCGTTAGCACGGACTTGCCGGATTCATTGGCCAAGCGTTCGGGCGCAGCGCCCCGGCATGGCCAGGCCGCTGCCCGGGGCGGTGGAATCCGAATCGTCTTTCATTGTTGCGTCCCCGCAAATAATGGCCACATACCATCAAATGTAAGCGGATAATACATATCCTTCTCACATCCGCATACCTTCAGGGCAGCCGGCCTTCATGGCATTTTGTCGCACGTATGGCGCACTGGCCGGCCCATCCGCCGGCACATGGCCTATACCACCGTGATTCCCCGCCCATCACGAGACCCGGGCGGGGGCATTCCGGGAGCCTATGGCTGCTTCACACCTTGAAGTGGCTCACCATCGTCTGCAGTTCGTTGCCCAGGCGCGCCAGTTCCACGCTGGAGGCGGCGGTTTCCTCGTTGGCGGCGGCGGTCTGTTCGGATACGTCGCGCACGTTCACCACACTGCGGCTGATCTCCTCGGCCACCGAGCTCTGCTCCTCGGCGGCGGTGGCGATCTGTTGGTTCATGCTCTGGATACTCGATACCGTGCGGGTGATGCTGCTCAGCGACTCCCCCGCCTTGCGCGCCAGGGCCACGCTGCTGCCGGTCAATTCGCGGCTGCCGTTCATGATGCCGGCCACCTGCCGGGTGCCCTGCTGCAGGCCGGCGATCAGTGCCTCGATCTCCTCGGTGGACTTCTGCGTACGCTGTGCCAAACCACGCACCTCGTCGGCGACCACGGCGAAGCCACGGCCGGCCTCGCCAGCCCGAGCCGCCTCGATGGCGGCATTCAGCGCCAGCAGGTTGGTCTGCTCGGCCACGGCCTTGATCACGTCCATCACGCTGCCGATCTTGTTGCTTTCCTCCTGCAACGAGGCCATGGCCTCGGTGGAGCGCTCGACTTCCTGCGCCAGCCGCTCGATCTGCCCGATCGCCTCGGCCACCACGCGGTCACCGGCCTGCGCTTGCTCGTCGGCCTGCGAGGCGGCCAGGGAAGCCTGCTCGGCATTGCGAGCCACTTCATTCACAGTAGCGGACATCTCATGCATGGCCGTGGCCACCTGGTCGGTCTCGACTTTCTGGGTATTGGCGCCAGCGCTGGTCTGCCCGGTCACGGCGGACAGTTCCTCGGCGGCACTGGCGATCTGGATCACGCTGCCACGGATGCCACTGATCAGCTCATGCAGGGTAGCCCGCATATGCTGCACGCCCTGTTGCAACACGCCCAGCTCGTCACGCCTGTTCACCTGTACGATTCGGCTCAGGTCGCCCGAGGCGACCCGCTCGACCTCCTGCAACGTGTCGCTCAGGGGCCGGGTGATCTGGCGGGTGATGAACCAGGCAGCGAGTACGCCAAACACCAGGGCCAGCAAGGCAGTGAGCAGTTGCAAGGCATGGGCACGCGAGGCTTCGGCGACACCGGCATCCAGTTGGAACCGGTAGAGCTCATCGCTGTACTTGACGATGTCCTGTCCCTGCTTGGTCAAATCCACACGGGCCAGGGCAACCTCGCTGACAGCCTTGCTGTAACCCGCAATGGCGTCCGTGTAACGGCCGAAAGCCTCCCCCAGGACGTTCAGTTCCTGGTCATGGTCGGCACCGAGGCGTTCCCTCAGCGACGCGAAAACCCGGCTGGTGCTCTCGATCTGGCTGGCCACGGCACGCTCCTGCTCTGCCGAAGGCGCATTGACATAGGCCTGCACCTGATAACGTAGCAGTAGAAACCCTTCGACCGCCTCGGCAATGACCTGCAACTGCCCGGAGCGCTGGCTTTCGTATTCTGGCAGGGCCCGAACCGCTCCCCGTATCCGGGCCAGGGTATCTCCGCTCAGGCTCGCGCTCTCAGCCATGCCGGCCAGCGCCCGTTGGCCGGCACGATAGCCCTCGCGCATGAGCGCGAACGATCGCAGGTACTCTTCAGTGACCTCTCCCTGGGCCTTCAGCAGGCGGACGTTCTCCGGATTCCTGAAGACCCTCTGCGTCTCCTGCTGCTGGCGCATGAAGTTCTCGAAGGCTGCCTGGGCCGTATCACCGACCTTGTCGTCACCATTGGCCAGCATGTACTGCAGGCGCGTGATGCGCAGCCCGGTCAGGGTGTTGTTCAGATGGGTGATATCGCTCATCCAGTGACTACGCTGGGTAAGGCTGTTCAGCCCCATCCATCCCACCAGCGCCAGGGCGCTCGTCAACAACAGCACCACACCAAAGCCCAGGCCGAGCTTGCGAGTCACACTGATATTCCGCAACCAGGTGTTCATCCCTACCCCCAACAAAAAACGAAAGATTGAAACGCCGCAAGCAATTCTTCTTACTCGATCCCTGCGTACAGGGCATGCCAACTATCGGCTGAATCAGCCATACATTAAACGAAAAGCGCATTGACCCTGATCAGTCTTCATGTTGCCGCAAAAATAAAAATCGTAAACTCAATAAAAATTGAAATTTTCAATTTATTGATTTTGCAAGATGGCATATGGACAGCAGAAATGGCGGGCAGCGAATGCTTGCCGTTGCGTGCGTATCGGCAGCACAGGGGGCGATCATGATTGGCGCAACGGCTGCGCTACAAGAGTGCCAGTCGCAACGGCCATTCCCCTGGAACGGGGGAGTGCTTCATGGAAAGCACGGGAGGCGGGATCGCCGGGAGGAGCGCCGCGAGCCGGATTTTGGCTCGCGGCGGTTTGCCAGGGTGGCGGGCGATGACCGGCTGACCGGCATGCGACCGCCCGGAGCTTACACCTTGAAGTGGCTCACCATCATTTGCAGCTCATTGCCCAGCCGCGCCAACTCGACGCTGGAAGCGGCGGTTTCCTCGTTGGCGGCAGCGGTCTGCTCGGATACATCCCGGACGCTGACCACGCTGCGGCTGATCTCCTCGGCCACCGAGCTCTGTTCCTCGGCGGCAGCGGCGATCTGCTGATTCATGGCCTGGATATTCGACACGGTCCGGGTGATGCCCCCCAGCGACTCGCCCGCCTCACGCGCCAGCACGACGCTACTGGCGGTCAGGTCGCGACTGCTGCTCATGATGGTGGCAACCTGCTGGGTCACCTGTTGCAACCCCAGGATCAGCGCCTCGATCTCCTCGGTGGACTTCTGCGTGCGCTGCGCCAGGCCGCGCACTTCGTCGGCGACCACGGCAAAACCACGACCGGCCTCACCGGCCCGAGCCGCCTCGATGGCGGCGTTCAGCGCCAGCAGGTTGGTCTGCTCGGCCACCGTCTTGATCACATCCATCACGCTGCCGATCTTGTTGCTTTCCTCCTGCAGGGAAACCATGGCCTCGCTGGAGCGATCGACCTCTCCGGACAGCCGCTCTATCTGGGCAATGGCCTGGGTCACCACCTGGTCGCCCTGTCGCGCCTGCCCGTCCGCCGCCGTGGCGGCCTGGGATGCCTCTTCGGCATTGCGTGCCACCTCATGCACGGTTGCCGACATCTCGTTCATCGCGGTGGCGACCTGGTCGGTCTCGATTTTCTGGGTATTGGCCCCGGCGCTGGTCTGCTCCGTCACCGCGGAAAGCTGCTCGGCGGCGCTGGCGATCTGGATGACACTGTCACGAATCCTGGAAATCAGGTCGTTGAGCGTCACATTCATGCGCTGCACGCCACTCTGCAACACGCCTATCTCGTCGCGGCGGGTGACGCGCATATCGTGGGTCAGGTCGCCTGCGGCGACACGCTCCACGGCTTCCAGTGTCTCCCGCAGCGGCAGGGTGATCTGGCGAATGATCAGCCAGGCCGCACCAATACCGAACAACAGTGCCAGAAAGGTAGTGATCAACTGGACGTTACGGGTCGACTCGATGGTGTTGTCGCGCGAATCGACCTGGAACCGGTACAACTGCTGGCTGAGTTCGACGATCTGTTCGGCCAGGTCGACCATGGCGGCGTTGGCCGTGGCGATCTCGGCATTCACCGTCTTGAGTTGCACGATGAAACCCCGATAGGTTTCGAATTCCCTCTCGATCTGTGCGAGGTCATCGTTGCGCTCTGGCGCGAATACCTCGTTGAGTCGGCCGAGAGCCGCGGCGGCAACCTCCAGTTGGGCGGCGACCAGTTGCTCATTCTCGGCAGATGCCTCGGCAATATACCCACGCACCTGGAAGCGCAGCCTCAATAACTCGTCATTGAGTCGCGAGAGCGCGTCGAAACGCTCGAAACGCTGCTCTTCGGTCATCGCAGCGCGCCTTACCAGACCTACGAGATTGCGCTGCCGCTCGCTGATGCGATCGGCACTGGCGCCCATGTCGGCACGCGCCCTGCGCTCCAGCGTATAGGCCCCACGCATTTTCTCCAGCAGCTCGCCGTAATTACGGGTCAGTTCGCTCTGCTTGTCGAGCATGGCCAGGTTGCCCGGGTCACGGGAAGACTCGATTATTTTCTGCTGTTCCTGCTCGTACACCCTCAATGCACTCTGCACCTTGGCAGCAAGATCGTCATCACCATCGGACAATATGTAGTTCAAGCGAGCGATGCGCATATCGGTCAGCGCGTCATTCAGCTCGGTGATACCGGTCATCCTGTCCCCACGCTGGATCAGGCCGGACAAGCTGCTCCAGCCAACCCCGGAAATAATGCAGGTCAGCAACAGAACCAGACCAAACCCCAAAACCAACTTCCAGGTGACGCTGACATTACTGAACCAGTTGTTCATTGACTCTCCCCCCACTCAGGGCGACGTAATGCTGGACGACACTCCTTATTCATAACCAGCCGGATGAATTACCCATAGCGGCATTTAGCCAGGCAACTGAAGCGAAAACCTCCGGCAAAGCGTAACCGCAATTGTCCGCCCCCCCTGTGAGCGCGCGCGGGCGAAGCGTCCACGATGGAAATGAGCACCCACCTGGACAGCGGGACGAAAGGAGCGCTGGAGGCTGAACGGAAACGGGGCATTCGTGCTTTTCGTCCAGCACTCCAGCCTTCAGCGCTTTTATCGAAACGCCATGCCGCCGGTTAACCGCATGGTGCGACTTCTCTGAACGGAGAGGTGGCGAATGGACAGGTGCCTTGGAAAAACTCTATCCCGCAGGATCTTTCTCCACGCCGAACCAGGCGGCATAGAGCGCAGGCAGGAACAGCAGGGTCAGCGCCGTGGCCACCACCAGCCCGCCCATGATCGCCACGGCCATCGGGCCGAAGAACAGGCTGCGCGACAGCGGGATCATCGCCAGCACGGCGGCCAGTGCCGTCAGCACGATCGGGCGGAAACGCCGCACGGTGGCGTCGATGATGGCATCGAAACGCTCGTGCCCGGCGCGGATGTCCTGTTCGATCTGGTCGACCAGGATCACCGAGTTACGCATGATCATGCCCGACAGGGCAATGGTACCGAGCATGGCGACAAAGCCGAACGGCTGGCGGAACACCAGCAGGAACAGGACGACGCCGATCAGCCCCAGGGGCGCGGTGAGGAACACCAGCAACGATCGGGAGATACTCTTCAGTTGCAGCATCAGCAGGCTCAGCACCACGATCACCAGCAGCGGCATACCGGCCAGGACCGAGGCCTGGCCGCGGGAGGCGTCTTCCACCGTACCGCCGGTTTCCAGCAGGTAGCCGTCGGGCAGTTGCGCACGGATCGCCTCCAGCGTCGGTAGTACCTGGGCGGTCAGGGTCGCCGGCTGCTCGCTGCCGTAGATATCGGCACGCACGGTCACCGTCGGCAGGCGGTTGCGGTGCCAGATCACCCCTTCCTCGAAGCCGTACTCCAGGGTCGCCACCTGGGCCAGCGGCACGCTGCGCCCAGCCGCTGTGGGGATGGCCAGGCTCGGCAGCATCGACAGCTCATGGCGCTCGCGTTCGGAGCCGCGCAGCAGCACCTCGATCAGTTCGTTGTCCTCGCGGAACTGGCTGACCGTGGCGCCACTGAAAGTCCGCTGCAGGAAGCCGGCGATATCCGCCGTGCTCAGGCCCAGGGCGCGGGCGCGGTCCTGGTCGACCTCCAGTCGCACCACCTTGCTCGGCTCCTGCCAGTCGAGGTTGACGTTGGCCAGCAGCGGATTCTCGCGCATCTTCAGCGCAACCTGGCGCGCCAGTTGGCGCACCACGTCGATATGCTCGCCGGTCACGCGAAACTGTACCGGGTAGCCGACCGGAGGACCGTTTTCCAGCCGAGTGACACGCCCGAGCAGGGTCGGGAAATCCTCCTCCAGGCGTTCGATCAGCCAGTCGCGCAGCGCCTCGCGATCCTCCACCGTCTTTGCCAGTACCACCACCTGGGCAAAGCTGGTCGCCGGCAATTGCTGGTCCAGCGGCAGGTAGAAACGCGGAGAGCCGGTGCCGACATAGGCCACATAGTTGTCGATGCCGACCTTGTCCTCGAGCAGCTTCTCCAGCCGCAGCACTTCGGCTTCGGTGGCCTTCAGCGATACGCCCTCGGCCAGTTTCAAGTCGACCATCAGTTCCAGCCGCCCGGAGACCGGGAAGAATTGCTGCGGCACCAGCCGGAACAGCCCGATGGAGGCGATGAACAGCACCAGGGTCGCCAGGATCACAGTCTTGCGATAGTGCACGCAGACGCGGATGAGCGCACGAATCCGCCGGTACATCGGTGTGTCATAGGGATCGCCCTGCCCCTCCTCGCGGGCATGCCGCCTGGCCAGGTCGGGCAACAGGCGCTCGCCGAGCAGGGGAACGAACATCACGGCGGCGACCCAGGAGGCCAGCAGGGCGATGGTCACCACCTGGAAGATGGAACGGGTGTATTCGCCGGTGCTCGACTGCGCGGTAGCGATCGGCAGGAAACCCGCCGCGGTGATCAGTGTCCCCGTCAGCATCGGGAAGGCCGTGCTGGTCCAGGCGAAACTGGCCGCCCTGAGTCGGTCGTAGCCCTGCTCCATCTTGATCGCCATCATCTCCACCGCGATGATCGCATCGTCCACCAGCAACCCCAGCGCCAGCACCAGCGCCCCCAGGGAAATCTTGTGCAGGCCGATGTCGAGGTAGTGCATGACGGCAAAGGTCATCGCCAGCACCAGCGGGATCGACAGCGCCACCACCAGCCCGGTGCGCACGCCCAGCGAAAAGAAGCTCACCAGCAGCACCACCGCCAGCGCCTCGATCAGCACCCGCACGAATTCGCCGACGCCAGCCTTGACCGCTGCCGGCTGGTCGGAAACCTTGCCCAGCCGCATGCCCGTCGGCAACTGCTGCTGCAAGCGGGCGAACTCGGCTTCCAGCGCCTCGCCGAGCCGCAGGATGTCGCCACCTGCCTTCATCGACACCGCCAGCCCGATCGCGGGCTCGCCCATGAAGCGCATGCGCGGCGCAGGCGGATCGCTGAAGCCACGCCGCACCTCGGCCACATCGCCGAGGCGGAAGGTACGCCCCGCCACGCGGATCGGGAACGCGCGGATCTGCTCGACCGTCTCGAAGTTGCCGCTGACACGCAACTGCACACGATCGGTCGGGGTTTCCACGAAACCGGCGAAGGACATCGCATTCTGCGCCTGCAAGGCCTCCTGCACCGCCTGCAGCGGCACCCCCAGGGTCGCCAGCTTGACATTGGACAGGTCGACCCAGATCTTCTCGTCCTGCAGGCCGATGAGTTCCACCTTGCCGACGCTCGCCACCCGCTGCAACTGCAACTGGATACGGTCGGCGTAATCCTTGAGCACCGCGTAGTCGAAACCCTCGCCGCTCAAGGCATAGATATTGCCGAAGGTGGTGCCGAACTCATCATTGAAGAACGGCCCCTGCACGTCGGGCGGCAGGGTATGGCGAATGTCGCCGATTTTCTTGCGCAACTGGTACCAGAGTTCGGGAATCTCGTCCGAATGCATGGAATCGCGCGCCATGAAGGTCACGGTCGACTCGCCGGGACGCGAGAAAGACACGATGCGCTCGTATTCTCCCGTTTCCATCAGCTTCTTCTCGATGCGCTCGGTGACCTGGCGCGCCACCTGCTCGGCGGTCGCGCCCGGCCAGTAGGCCTGCACCAGCATGGCCTTGAAGGTGAACGGCGGGTCCTCGCTCTGCCCCAGCTTGCCGTAGGACAGCACCCCCAGAACCGCTACCAGCGCCATGATGAAAACGACGATCTGCCGGTTGTGCAGAGCCCAGGCCGAGAGGTTGAAACGCATTGGGCTCACTCCTGGACAAGGCTGACGGGGCGATTGTCGCGGCTGATCGGGCGCACCGCCTGCCCTTCGTGCAGCAGTTGCACGCCCGCCAGCACCACCCAGTCCCGTTCGCCCAGGCCATCGAGCACCGGCACCACGCTTTCGCCATAGCGCCCGGTGCTGACCTCGACCCGCTCCAGCGTACTGTCGGCCTGCACCCGCCAGACGTAGGCGCGTCCCCGCTCGGCACTCAGGGCCGACAAGGGAACCGTCAGTTGCGCCTGCGCCTGGTTGTCGATCGTCACCAGCGCGCTCTGCCCCAGTTCGACAGCAACCTCGGGAGCCTCGAAGGCGACCCGCGCCGAATAGGTACGCGTCTGCGCATCGGCGACCGGCGACAGCTCGCGGATACTCCCGGCAAAGCGCGCACCCGGCTGCGACCACAATTCGACCGTCACCGGCCGGCCAACGCGATAACGCTGCAAGGCCTGCTCCGGCAGGTTGATCGCCACCTCACGCTCACCATCGGCGGCCAGCACGAAAGCCGTCTGCCCGGCTGCCAGCACTTGCCCGACCTCGACCCTGCGCTCGGCAATCACCCCATCGCGAGTGGCGCGCAGCACCGCATAATCGACCTGATTGCTGGCCACCTCCAGCTCGGCAGAGAGCTGCCGCAACTGCGCCGCTGCGGCCTGGTAGGCGTTCTCGGCGCTGTCGTACTGGGATTTGCTGACCAACTGCCGACCCAGCAGGGTGCGGTAGCGTTCGTACTCGGCACGCGCCACCCGCTGGTTGGCCTCGGCGGCGGCCACCTGGGCACGCACAGCGTCGAGCTGCAGGCGCACGTCCTGCGGGTCCAGGCGGGCCAGGGGCTGCTCCTTGCTGACGCGATCGCCCGACTCGACCAGGCGCTCGACCACCTTGCCGCCGATGCGAAACGCCAGCTCCGGTTCATAGCGCGCATGCACCTCGCCCGGATAGCGCTCCTGCGCTTCGCTGGAAGCCGACGGCTGCACCACCATCACCGGCTTGGCGCCACTCTGCCGGGGTGGCTCCCCGCCACAGGCCAGCAACCCCGACAGGGCGAATAGGCTGATACCGGCAAAACGCAAGGTATTTCGGAACACGATGGCGCTCTCTCTGTCGCTGAGGGTCGTATACTGCCGAGCATATTAGAAATAGCGAACCGACCAGTCCAGTATTAAAAATGATCCTACCTGAAAGACCCAGCGGCCCAGGCCGCCCCAAGGACCCGGCCAAACGGCAGGCGATACTGCAGGCGGCCCAGGCGTTGTTCCTCGGCAACGGCTACGAGGGCAGCAGCATGGAGGCCATCGCCAGCGAGGCCGGCGTCTCCAAGCTGACGCTGTACAGTCACTTCAAGGACAAGGAAAGCCTGTTCAATGCCGCCGTGCAGAGCATCTGCAACGCCAGCCTGCCCTCCAGCCTGTTCCAGCTCGACGACAGCCTGGCCGCAACAGCCGCCAGCGCCGCGCTGGTCCTGGTTCGACAGCGGCTTCAGGAAATCGGTCTGGCCCTGCATCAACTGGTCAGCAGTCCGGAATCCATCGGCCTGCACCGGGTGATGGCGTCCATGTCCACGGCGAACTCGCAACTGCCCCGGTTGTTCATCGAAGCCGGCCCGCAACGCCTGCTGGACGACCTGCAACGACTGTTCGGGCAACTCAGCCACTTCAGGTTGCTGGAAATCGAGCAGCCACAGCGCGCCGCCGAACACTTCTGCGTACTGATCAAGGGCATCGCCCATTTCTACCAACTGATCGGCTATGCCCCGGCGCTGGATGCCCCGCAGGCGGAAAGCCATGTCGCGGACGTCGTGGCGCTGTTTATGCGGGCCTATCAGGCCGCTGAAAAACCCGCCTGAGGCAGCCAGAGCAAAGCGGAGTAACGGCCGAAGGCTGGCCCAGGGCGAACGCAGTGAGTCGAAAGCGGCGTTCACGAGCGGTAGGTGAGCATGGCTCGCTTCGCTCGTCCCTTCGAGGCCGCACCGGAGTGCGTTAGCCGCAGATGCCGTCTACGCTCTAAGGAGTGAAGTGAATCGACAGCAGGGCTCCTATTCCGCCTGAGGATACGCATATGACGACCTACAAGCATGACGACGATTCGGTGGTAGTGATCGTCGGTTCCGGCGCCGGCGGCGGTACCCTGGCCAACGAGCTGTGCCAGAAAGGCATCCCGGTGGTATTGCTGGAAGCCGGCGCGAGGCAAAGCCAGGCCACCTTCATCAACGACGAATGGCCCTCCTTCAATCAGTTGTCCTGGAACGACATCCGCACCAGCACAGGCACCTGGCGCATCGCCAGGGACTTCCCCAACCTTCCGGCATGGATCTGCAAGGCTGTCGGCGGCACCACCACCCACTGGGCCGGCGCCAGCCTGCGCATCCAGGAACATGAATTCCATGCCCGCGAAACCTATGGCGAGTTGCCGGATACCCACCTGCTGGACTGGCCACTGACCCTCGCCGAGCTGGAACCCTACTATGCGCGCGCCGAAGACAAGATGAGCGTGACCCGCACCGGCAGGCGGACCGGCCTGCCCGGCAACAACAACTTCAAGGTGATGCACGCCGGCGCGCGGAAGCTCGGCTACAGGTACTGTTCCACCGGGCCCATGGCGATCGACAGCAAGTCACACGACGACAGCCCGCCACACCAGCAACTGGACGCCGGTTGCCAGGACGGCAAGATAGGCGCGAAATGGTCGACGCTCTGCAACGAGATTCCCGCCGCCGAAGCCACCGGGCACCTGGAATTGCGTGCCGAAGCCCATGTGCTGCGCATCGAGCATGATGCCAGGGGCCACGCCAGTGGGGTGGTCTACGCCGATGCCAAAGGCCACCTGCAGTGCCAGAAAGCCCGGGTGGTGGCTATCGCCGGCAATGCCATAGAAACGCCACGCCTCCTCCTCAACTCGGCGTCGGCATTATTCCCCCACGGCCTCGGTAATGGCTCCGGGATGGTCGGCAAGTACTACATGCGCCACACCACCGGCTCGGTATTCGCGGAATTCGACGATCCGGTGCACTTCTACCGCGGCACCATCATGGCCGGCATCATCAGCGACGAGAGCCGCAACGACCCATCGCGCGGCTTCGTCGGCGGCTACGAGATGGAAACCATCTCCCTCGGCCTGCCGTTCATGGCGGCCTTCTTCAACCCGGGTGCCTGGGGCCGCGACTTCAGCCGGGTGATGGACAGCTACACGCACCTGGCCGGTATGTGGCTGGTCGGCGAGGACATGCCGCGCGACAGCAACCGCATTACCCTCAATGAAAATATCAGGGACGCCTTCGGCATGCCGGTGGCCAACGTGCACTACGATGACCACCCCAACGATGTGGCGATGCGCGAGCACGCCTTCCGCCAGGGTGAGGCGCTGTATCGTGCCGTCGGCGCGAAGAATACCCACCGCCTCCCACCCTATCCCTCGACCCATAACCTCGGCACCTGTCGCATGAGCGCCAGGGAGGCCGATGGCGTGGTCAACAAGTACGGGCAAAGCCATGAATTGCCCAACCTGTTCATTTCCGATGGCAGCCAGTTCACCACCAGCGCCGCGGAAAACCCGACCCTGACCATCGTCGGCCTGGCGATCCGCCAGGCCGAGTTCATTGCCGAATCACTGAGAACCCGCACCATCTGAAAGCGGCGCGCGGCACCGGCGAAGCTCCCGGCTCCTTACCGATAACGGCCCCCGGCGCAACCAGGCGCAGGTGGCCCCGATAAAGGCGACGGGGGCTGGACGCAAGGCACGGCGGTATCCCGCTTTGCCTGCGGCCTGCCACTGCCCAACGCTCTTTTCGGCTCTTTCTGCCTTACCCGTGCCTGTAACTGGCCCTCAACGCGCGGCGATATGGCTCACCAGCAATTGCAGGCTTTCACGGCCACGGTATTCGTTGACATCCAGTCGGTAGACCAGCTCGACCCGGTGCGCCGAGTCGTTCGGCCACTGCTGGCGGTCGATATTGAAGGCGATGGCGTCGATGGACAGCGTGCCGCATTCGCTGCGCAGCACCATCTTCAGGTGCTTCTCGCCGACCAGGCGCTGCTGTTGCAACTGGAACACCCCATGGAAGCACGGCTCGGGGAAGTGCTGCCCCCAGGGGCCGGCCAGGCGCAGGGTACGCGCCAGCTCCAGGTGGAACTCCTCGATACCGAGCGGGCCATCGGTGAGCAGGCGGCCAGCCAGGTCGTCCTCGCTCAACTGGCGCCGCACCTCGGCATCGAAGGCCCTGGCGAAGGTTTCGAAATGCGCCCGCGGCAATGACAGTCCGGCGGCCATGGCGTGCCCGCCGAACTTGCTGATCAACCCCGGCTGGCCCGCCGCCACCGCATCCAGCGCATCACGGATATGAAAGCCTGGAATCGAGCGCGCCGAGCCCTTCAACATGCCCTCGCCAGCATCGGCGAAGGCGATGGTAGGTCGGTGGTAGCGCTCCTTCAGGCGCGAGGCCAGGATGCCGATCACGCCCTGGTGCCAGTCGGCCTCGAACAGGCACAGGCCGAACGGCAGGTCCGCCTCCGGCAGGTCCTTGAGCTGGGCCAGCGCTTCGCGCTGCATGCCCTGCTCGATCGCCTTGCGGTCCTGGTTGAGCTGGTCCAGTTGCACCGCCATGTCCCGTGCCAGCGCTTCGTCATCGCACAACAGGCATTCGATACCGAGCGCCATGTCGTCCAGACGCCCGGCCGCGTTCAGCCGGGGGCCGATGATGAAGCCAAGGTCGGTGGAAGTGATGCGCCGGTGATCGCGCCCGGCCACTTCGAGAATCGCCTTCAACCCCGGTCGCGCATGGCCGGCGCGGATACGCGCCAGCCCCTGCTGGACGAGGATTCGGTTGTTCGCATCCAGTGGCACCACGTCGGCCACGCTGCCCAGCGCCACCAGATCGAGCAACTCGCCAAGGTTCGGCACGCTCCAGCCATTGCGGGCGAACCAGCCGCACTCGCGCAGGCGCGCGCGCAGGGCCAGCAGCACATAGAAGATCACCCCGACCCCGGCGATGCATTTGCTGGGAAACACGCAACCCGGCTGGTTCGGATTGACGATGGCATCCGCCTCGGGCAACTGCGGCCCGGGCAGGTGGTGATCGGTCACCAACACCTTGAGGCCCGCCGCCCGCGCGACCGCCACGCCCTCGACGCTGGAAATGCCGTTATCCACGGTCACCAGCAGGTCCGGATGGCGCTGCAGCGCCACGGCGACGATCTCCGGGGTCAGGCCATAGCCATATTCGAAGCGGTTGGGCACCAGGTAGTCGACGTGCGCCGCACCCATCAGGCGCAGGCCGAGCACGCCGACCGTACTGGCGGTGGCGCCATCGGCATCGAAGTCGCCGACGATCAGGATGCGCTGGCGCCGCTCCAGCGCCTCCAGCAGCAGCTCGACGGCTTGCTCGCAGCCCTTGAGCAGGGCGGGCGGCAGCAGGCGCGCCAGGCTCTTGTCCAGCTCCTCGGCCTGGCTCACGCCGCGCGCGGCATAAAGGCGGGTCAACAGCGGCGGCAGGTCGCCAAGGTCAGGCAGGTGTTGCGGCAAAGGGCGGGCTTCGATGCGCATGGGCGTTTCAACGGCTCCCGGCCAGCCAGCTCAGGGGGATCTCATGCTGCCCTCGCTCATCGGTGACGAACAGTTCGCCATCGCTGATCATCACGCTCCAGCTCAAGGAGCGTGGCAGGTCGCGGGCCAGGCTGCTCAGCGCCTCCTGCTCGATACCCACCACGTTCAGGTTGCCCAGGTTGCGCACCGTGTCGAGCACCCTGCCCTGCCAGACGCGCAGGTTGCCATAGGCGACCAGGCTGAACTTCTCGGTGCGCCGCGAGCACCAGGTCATACGCTCGGCGTCCGGTTGCCCGACTTCGATCCAGTGCAGCACGCGGCCATCCAGGCTCTTTTCCCATAATGCCGGCTCGTCGACATCCGACAGGCCACGGCCGAACGCCAGTTGCTCGTGATAGAACAGCGCATAGGCGATCAGGCGGGCCACCATGCGCTCCTCGGTTTCCGAAGGGTGCCGGGCCACCGTGAAACGCAGGCTTTCATAAACATTGCGATCGATATCGGTCAGGTTCAGTTCGACTTTATAGGGAGTGGCTTGCAGTGCCATGGCTGGGGCTGACTCGAATGGGAAAAGGCCGGCAGTCTACCCCCAGCGCCAGCGACTCGCAAAAAACACCGGGGGGGCGCCGGTTGTGCGGCGGCGAAACGGGGCAATCGCATGAACGCTCACTTGCGCTCCAGGGCAGGCATACGCCCTGCTTCAGAGAGCGAGACAGTGCGACTGGATTGGCAATCGAGTGTGCGCTTCATCGTAGGCCACTGGCGGGACAGGGCCTTCGCACAGGGCACAGGGACGATGATTCCGAGATCACGCTGTACGATCCTCAAGCCAGACACACCAAGACATGCCTCCAAAAGCGAATGGGCCCAGGGTCTTGCGACCCTGGGCCCATCCAGTCCTGGCGGGAACCTCGGCTCAGCGTGCGGTGATGACCGCCAGCTTGGTGATACCGGCCCGTTCGATGGCCGCCATGGCGCGTGCCACTTCGCCGTAGTTGACGCCATCATCGGCCTGCAACTGCACCCGCACCTCGGGGTCGTCCGCCCTGGCCTGGGCCAGGTTGGATTCGAGCAGGTCGGGCTGGATCTCGTCCTTGCCGATGAACAGCTTGCCTTCGGCATCGATGCTCACCACCAGCGGGTCCTTCTGGTCCGGCGGCGCGACAGCCTCGGTCTTCGGCAGGTTGATCGGAATCGCATTGGTCAGCAACGGCGCGGTGACGATGAACACCACCAGCAGTACCAGCATCACGTCGACCAGCGGCGTGACGTTGATCTCGCTGAGAACCTCATCGCTGTCCTGGGTGGAAAATGCCATCAGATCGCTTCCTTCACGGCCTGTGCCGTGCCTTGGCTGGGTGCACGCTTGCTACCCGGATGCAGGATCAGCTTGAAGTGGCTCTTCTGCGCCAGGCTGTAGAAGTCATGGGCGAAATCGTCGAGATCGGCGGCGGTCAGCTTCAGGCGGCGCAGGAAGTAGTTGTAGACCAGCACGGCGGGCACCGCGACCGCGATACCGACACCGGTGGCCACCAGCGCGGCGCCGATGGGGCCGGCGACGGTTTCCAGGCTGGCATTGCCCGCGGCGCTGATGCCCTTGAGCGCTTCCATGATGCCCCAGACCGTACCGAACAGGCCGATGAAAGGCGAAGTCGAACCGATCGAGGCGACCACCGCCAGGCCCGACTCGAGGGAGCGGCGCTCACGCTGGATCTGCTGGCGCAGGGCGCGCTCCAGGCGATCCTGATGGTTGATGGTATGGGCCAGGTCCGGCTGCTGGCTGCTTTCACCGACCTGGATGGCGGCGAAACCGGCCTGGGCCACCTGGGCCGCGGCACCGGCGCTGTCCTGCACCTGCTCGGCCGCCGAATCCAGGCTGGTGGCCGACCAGAAGGTTTTCAGGAACCTGCGGTCCTGGCGCTTGAGGCGGTTGAACTGGATGGTCTTGATCAGCGCAAGCCCCCAGGTGACCACGGAAAAGCCGATCAGCAGCCAGATGACCGCGTGTTCGACCGATTGGAAGGGAGAGTCCACTAACAGATTCATGGTGCGTTCCTATTCGTAAGCCAAGGCGTTTAGTTCGTCGGGCACAGCCCATTCTTTTTCAGTCGATGATCAGTTCAGTCGGAAATCCAGCGGCACGGTGACCCAGCCATCCTGGGCGACATCGCCGCGCTTGGCCGGCACGAAGCTCCAGCGCTTGACCGCCCGCACGGCGGCGTCATCCAGGACGCTGCGGCCACTGCTCTGCTGCACCTGGATGTCGCTCGGGCGGCCATTGGCAAGCACGTGCACGCGCAGCAGTACCGTGCCTTCCCAACCCCGGCGCTGCGCCAGCGACGGGTATTCCGGCGCCGGGTTCTTCAGGTAACCGGCACTGGCCGACGGTGGCGTGACCGGGGCCGGAGCGGGCGGGGCCGGAGGCGCGGGTGGTGCGGGTGTTGGCGCGGGCGGAGCGGCCTCGACCGGCTTGGGTTCGGGCTGCGGAACCGGTTTCGGCGCCGGCTTGGGTTTGGGCTTGGGTACCGGCTTGGGTGGTGGCGGCTTGACCGCAAGTTCTTCCACCACTGGCGGCGGAGGCTCTTCCACCACAGGCTCCGGAATCGGCTCTGGAGGCGGCGGCTCCACCACCGGCGGTGCCGCACTGGTGAACTCGATGGTCATCGGTGGAATCTGTGGCGGCACCTCCGGCAGTACCGCTTCCGGACGCTGGGCCAGCCAGTAGATGACGGCGCCATGCACCGTCAGCGCGAACAGCCCCAGCAGGATCGCCTCGCGGCGGCTGAGTACCGACCCGCCGCTGCTCGGCACATGCCGCTGCAAACCGAGTGCCTGCCGCACCGTAGTGCCCAGATCGCGCAACTCGCCCGGCTTGCGTGCATCACGCCACAGCGCATCGACAAGGTTATCGGCTTTTAGGACATTGCCCATGGGAACTCCCGAATTACTCATTGAACCTGCTCCATGCATACCTGAGCCGTGCCGATGGAAAAGGCCGGAGCACACGATGGAGAGGTGCGAATGATCGGGCGCACCCTTTATTCCGCAAAGGAACTTTTAACGATCAACAAATAACCAAAAGAAATATATATTTCATAAGTTATTGATAAATAATGATTTTTAAAAAATACCCGCAAAGAACATGAAGCTCATGCATAAAATGCATGAAAATCAGAGGAGTAAATCCCGGCGGATGAGCGTGAAGCCCTCCCGCAGGCGCGAGCGGAGACAGGACCCAGACGCCCCGGCTCACGCAGAAAACGGACGGCTTGCCGCCCAGCCTTCCAGCGCCGTTTTCCGATCCTCGAGTGCGCCACGCAATCGCCCCGCCCACTCAAGCCTCAAGCCTATTACTGCTTCTATCTCAGAAATGCTGATACCCCAGAACCGTCGGCTCCAGGCTGCGCCCATCATCATCCAGCAGACACACCCCGTCCCCCGCTTCGACATGGCCGATGCGGCACACCTGCGGCCATTCGGCCTGTAGCGCCGGCCAGTGCGCGGGCGGCAGGGTGAAGGCCAGCAGGTAGTCGTCGCCACCCGACAAGCCGCAACGCAACGCCTCGCTATCGCCGGCAAAGCCGCGTAAAGGAAGGGACAGCGGAACCCGCGCCTGCTCCACGCACAGGCGGACCGCGGAAGCCCTGGCGATATGCCCGCAATCGGCCAACAGGCCATCGGATATATCCAGTGCCGCGCTCGCCTTGCCACGCAAGGCTTGCCCCAGGGCGAACTGGGGCTGCGGCGACCAGTAGCGGGCCAGCAAGGGCTCGGCCAGTTGCGGATCAGCTTGTCGCTGCCCAAGCACCAGCGGCAAGGCACCGGCGGCATCCCCCAGCGCCCCGCCGACACAGAGCAGGTCGCCCTGACGCGCGCCGCAGCGCAGCAGCGCCTGGCCTGTGGGAACCTGGCCGAAGACGGTCAGGGTCAGGCTCAGCGGACCGCGCGTGGTATCGCCGCCGATCAGTTGCATGGCGCACTGCCGGGCCATCCGGTCCAACCCGCGCGCCAGTTCCGCCAGCCAGGCATCGTCGGCCTCGGGCAGGCTCAGTGCCAGGGTGAAGGCCAGGGGTGTCGCGCCCATGGCGGCCAGGTCGCTGGCCGCCACCGCCAGCGAGCGCTGCCCGAGCAGGAAAGCGTCGCATGCCTTGGGAAAGTGCACACCCTCGACCAGCGTATCGGTGGACACCGCCAGTTGCTGGCCGGCTGCCGGCGCCAGCAACGCGCAATCATCGCCAATGCCGAGCGCCACCGCACCCTCGGCACGGGCACAGGCGGCGCTGGCGAAATAGCGACGGATCAGCTCGAACTCACCCGTCAAGACATGCCCTCAACCCCGGTGGCTGCGCACTTCGGCGCTGCGCAGGCTGGGGGCCAGCTTGTCCAGCACGCCATTGACGAACTTGTGCCCGTCGGTGGCGCCGAACACCTTGGCCAGCTCGATGCCCTCGTTGATCACCACCCGGTAGGGCACATCGGCACGCTGCTTCAACTCGTAGGTGGAGAGTCGCAGGATCGCCAGTTCGACCGGGTCCAGCTCGTCCACCGGGCGATCCAGGTTCGGCACGATGGCCGCATCCAGTTCGCTGCTGATACGCGCCACACCGGTGAGCAACTCATGGAAATACGCACCGTCG
This sequence comes from Stutzerimonas kirkiae, assembly GCF_004327335.1. GTDB lineage: Bacteria > Pseudomonadota > Gammaproteobacteria > Pseudomonadales > Pseudomonadaceae > Stutzerimonas > Stutzerimonas kirkiae. The sequence goes on from NZ_QJUO01000014.1 coordinate 87,742, forward strand.
ACACCGGCGAAGTCGTTGTCGACACGGAACTGCGCTTCGATCTCGTTGAGGTTCTGCCCCGCCATCTGCCACTGGTACAGCGCTTGCATCGCCAGGCGGCGAGCCACTCGGCGCTGGGCGATACGGCCCTTGGCGGGTTTGGCCGGGAGCTCGTCCAGGCTGTCGTCGTCGTTGAAGCTCACTTGGCCTCCAACTGCGCCAGCAGGCTGACCATTTCCAGTGCGGAGAGTGCGGCTTCGGCACCCTTGTTGCCGGCCTTGGTGCCGGAACGTTCGATGGCCTGCTCGATGGAGTCGACCGTCAGCACGCCGAAGGAAACCGGCACGCCGAATTCCATGGACACCTGAGCCAGGCCCTTGGTGCACTCACCGGCGACGTACTCGAAATGCGGGGTACCGCCGCGAATCACCGCGCCCAGGGCGATGATGGCGTCGAACTCGCCGCGCTCGGCGACCTTCTGCACGACCAGGGGAATCTCGAACGCGCCCGGCACACGTACCAGGGTGATGTCATCTTCCTTGATTCCGTGGCGGACCAGGGCATCGACGGCGCCGCTGACGAGGCTCTCGACGACGAAACTGTTGAAACGGCCAATCACCAGGGCGAATTTGCCTTGGGGGGCGACGAAGGTACCTTCGATGGTCTTCAGGGTCATGGGTCACTCATCCGTATTAAAGAACGAAGGCGCCGCGAAGTATGCGGCGCCCTGTGTATCACTCGGCCGACAGGTATTCTACAACTTCGAGGTCGAAACCGGATATCGCGTTGAACCTCATCGGCGCACTCATCAGGCGCATCTTGCGCACACCGAGGTCACGCAGGATCTGCGAACCGGCACCGACCGTGCTGTAGGTCGTGGTCGCCGCCTTGGCCTTGGCCGGCTGGCCCGGAGCACCTTCGCGCACATGGGCCAGCAGGTCCCCGGTATGCAGGGCATGCCCGAGCAGCAGCACCACGCCGCTGCCGGCCTCGGCGACCTTCTGCATCGCCGCGCGCAGGCTCCAGCGCCCCTCCTGGCGTACCAGGAACAGGTCGCGCAGCGGGTCCATGTTGTGCACCCGCACCAGGGTCGGCTGGTCGGCCTCGACCTGGCCGAGGGTCAACGCCATGTGCACCTCGCCTTCGACCGAGTCACGGTAGGTCACCAGATTGAACAGCCCCAGTTCGGTGTCCAGCGGTTGCTCGGCGACCCGCTGCACCGTGCGCTCGTGAATCAGCCGGTAGTGGATCAGGTCGGCGATGGTGCCGATCTTGATATCGTGCTCCCTGGCGAACACTTCCAGTTCCGGGCGGCGGGCCATGCTGCCATCGTCGTTCATGATCTCGCAGATCACGCCACTGGCCTCGAAGCCACCCATACGCGCCAGGTCGCAGGCCGCCTCCGTATGCCCGGCGCGCGACAGCACACCGCCCGACTGGGCCATCAACGGGAAGACATGGCCAGGGCTGACGATATCCTCGGCGACGGCATTGCGCGCCACCGCGGCCTGCACCGTGCGTGCCCGGTCGGCGGCGGAAATGCCGGTGCTGACCCCTTCGGCGGCCTCGATGGAAACGGTGAACTTGGTGCCGAAGCCCGAGCCATTGCGTGGCGCCATCAGCGGCAGCCTCAGCAGCTCGCAGCGTTCGCGGGTCATCGGCATGCAGATCAGGCCACGCGCATGCTTGGCCATGAAATTGATGTGTTCGGCGGTGACGCATTCCGAGGCGATGATCAGGTCGCCCTCGTTCTCACGATCTTCGTCATCCATCAGGATGACCATCTTGCCGGCACGAATGTCTTCGACCAGTTCTTCTATGGTGTTGAGTGCCATGGTGGCGCTGCCCCTCAATGCTTCAGATAGCCGTGTTCGGCCAGGAATGCTTCGCTGATGCCCTGCGTACCGCTCTCGGCCGCCTTGTCGCCAAGCAACAGGCGCTCGATGTAGCGCGCCAGCAGGTCGACCTCCAGGTTGACCCGGCGGCCCGGCCGGTACTCGGCCATGACGGTTTCCGCCAGGGTATGCGGCACGATGGTCAGGCTGAACTCGGCGCCATCCACCGCATTGACGGTCAGGCTGGTGCCATCGACGGTGATCGAGCCCTTGAGGGCGATATAGCGGGCCAGCTCGCGCGGGGCGCGAATGACGAATTGCACGGCGCGGGCATTGTCTTCCCGGCTCACGACCTCGCCAACGCCATCGACGTGCCCACTGACCAGATGCCCGCCGAGGCGGGTGGTCGGCGTCAACGCCTTTTCCAGGTTGACCCGGCTGCCGCTGCGCAGGTCGACGAAGGCGCTACGCGCCAGCGTCTCGCGGCTGACATCGGCCCAGAAACCGTTGCCCGGCAATTCCACCGCGGTCAGGCAGACGCCGTTGACCGCGATGCTGTCGCCCAGCTTGACATCGCCCAGGTCGAGTTTGCCGGTCTCCACATGGACGCGCACGTCGCCGCCCCTGGGTACCAGCGCAGCAATGGTGCCGACCGCCTCGATTATTCCCGTGAACATGGCGCCTCCGGAACGAGGCGATTGAAGTCTTGCATGGTGATGAACTCCTGTTTGTGAAAAACAGGGCGTTGCGGATCGAAAGGGACAGGACGCCCACCACAGGGCAAGCGCCGAAAGATCCCGTTCTCTCTCATCCGGACTATGACCGTCGGCCCCGGAATCACACCGGGTCTGCTCGTCCCTGGATGGCTGGAGCCGTACCAGGCGCTCGCGGGCTAGGCAAAGAAGCCATTACCGCCGGTGGGGAATTGCACCCCGCCCTGAGAACGTCGGGCCTGCGAAGGCCCGGCGCGTTTTTTAGCACAGATACCCGGAGAAATCAGCCACGAGTTGCAAGAATAACGAACGATCGCACTATGCCGTTACCACGACACAAGGCGGTTCGACAAAAGCACTGGAGGCTGGGCGCAAAACAGCGGTCGCCCGCGCTTCTCGTCCAGCCAACCTTCCGGCGCTCTTTCCCGGGCGACAGCGATCGCCCGGGCCGCCCTAGAACTTGGGCATGCCACCCGGCAGCATGCCACCCAGGCCGCGCATCATCTTGGCCATGCCGCCCTTGCCGGTGACCTTCTTCATCATCTTCTGCATCTGCTTGTGCTGCTTGAGCATCCGCCCGATGTCCTGCACCTGGGTACCGGAACCGAGGGCGATGCGGCGCTTGCGCGAGCCGCTGATGATATCGGGGTTGCGCCGCTCGGTCGGGGTCATGGAGTTGATGATCGCCTCCATCTGCTTGAACTGCTTCTCCGCCGCCCCCTGGGCATTACCCATCTGCGCCAGGTTCACCCCGCCAATGGAAGGCAGCTTGTCCATCAGGCTGCCCAGGCCGCCCATGTTCTTCATCTGCTGCAACTGGTCGCGGAAGTCCTCGAGGTCGAAGCCCTTGCCCTTTTTCAGCTTCTGCGTGAGCTTGGCGGCCTTTTCCTTGTCCAGTGTCTGCTCGGCCTGCTCGATCAGGCTGAGCACATCGCCCATGCCGAGGATGCGCGAGGCGAGACGGTCCGGGTGGAATGGCTCCAGCGCTTCGCTCTTCTCGCCCATGCCGAGGAACTTGATCGGCTTGCCGGTGATATGTCGCACCGACAACGCCGCACCGCCGCGGGCATCGCCATCGACCTTGGTCAGTACCACACCAGTCAGCGGTAGCGCCTCGCCGAAGGCCCTGGCCGTGTTGGCCGCGTCCTGGCCGGTCATGGCATCGACCACGAACAGTGTTTCCACCGGGTTGACCGCGGCATGCAGCGCCCTGATCTCGGCCATCATCTCTTCGTCGATGGCCAGGCGGCCCGCCGTATCCAGCAGCACCACGTCGATGAACTTGAGCCTGGCCTCACGGATCGCGGCCTGGGCGATATCGATCGGCTTCTGGCTGGTATCGGAGGGGAAGAAGGTCACGCCCACTTCGGCGGCCAGGGTTTCCAACTGCTTGATCGCCGCCGGTCGATAAACGTCGGCCGAGACCACCAGCACGCTTTTCTTCTTGCGCTCCTTGAGAAAGCGCGCCAGCTTGCCCACCGTGGTGGTCTTTCCCGCGCCCTGCAGGCCGGCCATCAGCACCACCGCCGGCGGCACCGCATTCAGCGCCAGGTCCTCGTTGGCCTCGCCCATCAGGGCTTCCAGTTCGGCGCGTACGATCTTCACGAACGCCTGGCCGGGCGTCAGGCTTTTCGACACCTCGGTACCGACCGCGCGTTCCTTGACGCGGTTGACGAAATCCTTGACCACCACCAACGCCACATCGGCCTCGAGCAGCGCCATGCGCACTTCGCGCAGGGTGTCCTTGATATTGTCCTCGGTCAGCTTGGCCTTGCCGGTGACATGGCGAAGCGTCTGGGAAAGTCGGTCGGTCAGGTTTTCGAACATGGGCCATTCCACGCAGGATGTGGGAAGCGCGGATTATAGTGGCCTTACCTCCTCCTCCGGTACCCCGGCGAAGCATTTGCCTGACCAGCGCCTCGAACTTCAAACCTCGTGCTTCAAGCTTAAAAGCATTGAGATGCTTTTTCCCTTCAAGGGTTTGTGCCAAACTCATGACCTTTGGAAACGGCTTCCCGGAACCTATGCATCCTCTGTTGCCCAGCCTCGCAGCCGCCTGCCTGTACGCCGGCGCCACGGGCTATCAAAGCCTGCGACTGGCACAACGCAAAGTGCCTGACAGGCGACTGTTGTTCGTGATCGGCGCGCTGGCTCTGATCGCCCACGGTACGGCCCTGTTCTCCCAGCTTCTGTCTCCCAGCGGCCTGCAACTGGACTTCTTCACCGCGTCGAGCCTGATCGCCGCCGCCGTGATCCTGCTGATCCTGCTGGGCCTGTATCGCATGCCGGTGGAAAACCTGCTGCTGTTGCTGTTCCCCCTGGGTTTCCTGACAGCGCTGTGCGCCGAATTCGCCCCCACAGGCAATGTGCTGCTGGTCATCGAGACCCCCGGCATCCTGGCGCATATCCTGCTGTCGATCCTGGCCTATGGCGTGCTGACCATCGCGGTGTTCCAGTCCCTGCTGCTATTGCTCCAGGATCATCACCTCAAGCACAAGCACCCGTCCGGGCTGATCCGCAACTTCCCCCCGCTACAGACCATGGAAAGCCTGCTGTTCGGCTTCCTGCTGGCCGGCTGGGTGCTGTTGTCGGCTTCGTTGCTGTCCGGCTGGCTGTTCCTCGATGACCTGTTCGCCCAGCACCTGGTGCACAAGACCGCACTCTCGGTGATTGCCTGGATCATCTTCGCCACGCTGCTGTGGGGGCGCCACCGCCTGGGATGGCGCGGGTACAAAGCGATTCGCTGGACGCTGGCCGGTTTCTGCCTGCTGATGCTGGCCTATTTCGGCAGCAAGCTGGTACGCGAATTCATTCTCTGAACTTGAGGCTTGAGGCCCTCTCCCGCGAGGGGGGAGCGTCGGACGCGGGCAAATGTGTACACCACATCGTCCGAAAAGTGGGAATGAAGCTACCCGCCTACGCTGAAAGCGCTATTGATACCTTGAAAGTGCGCGCAAATGAGAGCCCAGGGGGCACGTATCTGCTTCTCCACAAGCACTGCGGGTCGTGCGGATGCCAGGGATAGCGGTTGGGCGCTATCGACAGCGCAGGTATGAAAGCGCCAGATGGAATTACAACAGGCTTGCTTATTGTCAGGCATCAATTGTGCCGGACAGTAGTCGTGTAGGCGGGAACCCAGCTGCCACGGCCTATCCTTCAGGCGCCGCCGGGAGTGTCTGTGCGGGTGCCAGGTGGCGGGACGGGGCCTTCGCCGCCAGGGATGGCGGCGAAGAGCTACAGGGAGGTATTCACGCGTGCCCCGTCCCGCCACCTGGCATTCGCACAGGAGCGATGACCCCGAGGTCACATGCGTGCAGCACCTGGCGATAGAGGTTGGCCGCTATCGCCAGCGCAGGCATGAAAGCCCGAAATGAAATTACAACAGGCTTACTTATTCCCAGTCATTGATCATGCAGGCCAGTAGCGCACAGGAACGCGGATCCCGAGGGGCGAAGAGGTGTGCATACAGTAGCCGTAAAAGGTCACCGTAGCGTTCGACCCGAAGCAGATGTCAAGGATCCCGCAATTGCCTTGTCCGCATCTGGATACAGGGCGTGCATGCCCCGCGCATACGAAAACGGCCACCCGAAGGTGGCCGTGATTATCGCGACAGTGCGCCTTCCCTGGCGCGTGGCTCAATCGATGATCGCGTTGGAGACCTCCAGCTTGATCTGCTCGCTGCCGTACGTGGCCGTATAGAGGGTCGTTTCAGCGCCACGGACGCCCTCACCCCAGCCATCCAGGCTGATGATGTCCTCGCTATCCCCGAGGATCTTCAAGGCATTACGCCCATCGGTGATGCTGAAGACATCCTCGACACTCAAGCTGTCGATACGGCTGGCGCCTCTGCCGAGCATATCGATGACCTCGATATTATCCAGTTTGCTCGCCAGGTCGTCTCCCGTCACCTGATCGCCAAAGCGCAGTTGGATGGTGTCATCGCCGGCACGGCCGTCGATTGCCGCCCCCGTCCACAGTAGCGTGTCGGCCCCCGTGGTCGGGAGCTTGGCCGAGACGTTGATGGAAACGCTGCCGGAGGTCGTTGCGCTGTCAGCCCCGACGACCTGCCCCGTGCCATCCACCTCGTTGGTCCACGCCGTGATGCTGACCGCCTGCGGGGCACCGGTCTGCGAATGGAGGAAGCCAAAGTTATCCAGCTCATCCTGGGTCAGACCGGTGATGGTATAGGTTCCGCCAGCGAACTCGAGGCGATCGGCAGCAATCTCTACACCATTGGCATAGAAGACCACCTTTTCGCCATCCGGGAAGCCGGTCAGTTGCAGGGTGGCGCGCTCGCTGTGCTCGTCGCTGGCATTGGCCGCGACCTGGTCCTTCATCGCCGCGTTCAGGTTCAGCGTGATGATATCGCCAGCACTGCCGAAGCTGAGGGTCGGCTCCAGCGCAAGGCCATCGGCCTGCGGCGTGATGGACAGTGCGAAGTCGATCGGCCATGTGCTGGGCACCTGGCCAGCCTCGCCGCTCACGACATAGAGCGTCAGGTCATCGAGGGTACCGCTCCAGTGCGCGGGTGGCAGGATCGCGATATAGGCCGGCAGGCTGTTCCCCGTCACGGGGATGGACCAGGTATTGGTGCTGCCAGAGCCACCCGCGTTATTGGCCAGTACCGCACTGCTCTGATCCGCGCCGTAGTAGACGGTGAAGTCCTTGGGAAGCCCTTCGATGAAGGCGGATTGCAGCACCTCCCCGGCGTCCGGCAGTACGCTGCCAGTCAGGTTGAGCTCGGTAAGCGACCTGGCGACGCCGTCGTGCTCGCTTCCCGACGCATCGATCGTGACATCCGGGGCGGTATTGGTCGGGTTGACCGTCAGGGTCGCCTGGCTGCCGGACAGCACCACGACACTGCCGTTCTCCTGGTTCCGCACCCAGGCGTTGAGGGTGACCGAACCCTTGTCATAGGGATTGTCGGGCACATAGCTCAGGGCCACATCCGTCCCGGGCTGCACGCCGTCGATCACATAGTACTGACCGTCCACCAGCCCCGGCACACCGCTCACCCCGGTGCTGGCCAGCGCCTGGCCGTCCTGCATCAGCATGCCCGGAATGCCGCTACCCTCGAGCTGCAGGTACAACCTGCCGTCGACGATCTGCCAGGCGTTCTGATCCGCCGGGTTGCTCACGTTGAGGGTGATAGCGAGCGGCTCGCCTTCACCGGCCGCCGGCGCGCTGATGCCAAGCGTTGCCAGGTCGGTCACCGGCGTCAGTTCGATCTCCGGCTCGACATGCCCCTCGCTGCGTACCCCGGTGTTGTGCAGGGTCACCGTCACATCGAGGCCCAGGCTATCGCCATGGTTGCCATTGGCGTGCTCCGGGGCATGCACGCTGATCTGGTCCAGCGCGTCCTGCAGCGCGGCTGCCGCCGTCGCATCGCTCACGCCGGCGATGGTCTTGGTCCAGAGCACCACGGGCTGGCCGTTCTCGACCACCTCGGTACGGTTCATGCCCGGGGCACTGAAGCTCGTTTCATCGGTCGGCGCGGTACGCAGGGTGATGGTCATGGAGTAGGAGGCCATGTTGGAGCCCGACGTATCGAACGAGCCCGCCACGACCTGCGACAGGGCGAACGGCTGATCCTCGGTCTGCGGCGCATCGATTTCGCTGAGCGATACCGTCGGCAGCTTACCCTCACCCTCACCCGGCCCGAACGTGGCCGTCAGGTTCCAGGTGATCTCGTCCTGCCTGGCCTCGCTGGCGGCGCTGTCCTGGGTGAACGTCGTGATGGTGATCGGCACATTGTCGATACTGCCCGCCGAGCCATTGACCTGGAACAGGATATTCTTGGCGATGGCTGCATTGAACTGATTCTCCGCCAGGGAGGTATCGAGCAGGATCAGCCACTGGCCGGCACCGGTGAACTCTGCACCCTCCACCGCCACGCCATCCGGCACCCCCTGGATCAGGATATGAGTCAGGCGCTCGCTGCTATCGTAATCGGAAGCACCGCCCGCACTGGCATCCGCCAGCTTGGCGATATTCAGGGCGACATTGACGTTCCCGGCCTGGGTCAGGGTGACAGAGGAAGAGCCGCTATCGCCATTGATGGAAACCAGGGACAGGTCGACCGGGTCCGTCACCGCCTGGAACGACAGGGTGTATCCGCTGGTCTGCCAGCCGCTCTCGACCGGCCCGGTGGTTCCATCGGCCGCGCTATCGGTGACCTTGTACTGGATATCGAACGTGATATCCCCACTGAAATTGGCCGGCCCCTTGGCGTAGACGTTGTTCACCGCATCCACCCCGGTGACCTCGTACCAGCCTCCAGTCGCCAGCAACGGCGTAGTACCGGCCGCGTCGCTGAAGAACTGCACCCCGGGAACCGCCTCGAAACGGACGGCACTGATCACTTCGTCCGTATCGCCATTCTGGTGGTCCGCTGACAGGTTCACCAGGGTGACCTCGTCTTCCATCATGGCCGAGCCACTGTTCAGCCCCGCCTCGGGCGAAGGCACCACCTGGAACGAGATATTCTCCGGATCGAAGAAGGTATCCGATGGGTTGTCGCTTTCCGTCACCACCGGCTGTGCGTTGAAGGTCACGGTGCCACTGTAGTTGGCTGGCAGCTTGATGAAGACCGTACCGGCTGCGATCTGCTGCGGCGTCACCACCCAGACCCGCTCGGTACCCGAAGCGTTGCCCACCACTGGCCCCGCCCCCTCAACGCTGAAGCCGTCGGCCAGGCCGCTGATACGCAGGGTGACGGTTTCAGAGCCATCCCCAGTCGTTTCACCCGACCCCAGGCTAGTGATCAGGTCACTGAGATTGATCTGGTTGGGGCTCGATACATCCGTATCGAGGTCGTTCTCGACATAGACCTTGCTGTTATCGACCTCCATCACGGGCTCGTCCGGCACCCCCACGAGCCTGATGGTGATCGGCAAGGCGTGCGGGGCAGAGGGCGACGACACGATGGTCTGCGGATCACCGTTCTGGTCGATATAGTCCAGCGTATCGATGGCGACAGCCTCCACCGACAACTGGATGGTTTCATTACTGTCCCTGGGCGGCACCAGGGTCGGCTGCTTGCTGCTGTCGAAGTCTTCGAGCACCAGGGTGAAGGTGCCATCCCCGGCAACGGTCAGATTGCCCGGGAACGTTTCAGACGCCGTGTCATAGTCAACGCCGTCATAGGTGATGGATGCACCGGCGGGGATGCCTTTAATCGTGATGTTGAACGTCTCGCTCGGGTCATCGCTGGTCGGCCTGATGTTCAGGGCGATCGGCTCGGTTCCCGCCGTACGTCCCGTATCCTCGTAGGCGGTGATACGCGCATCGACCTTCAGGGTCACCTGGTCGGCCACAGGCTGCAGAACCAGACTGGTCAGCCAGGCCTCGCCGGACACCTGGCTATCGGCCCGGGAAGGATCGTTCGGATAGTCCTCGTCGTAATCGACGGTGACGGCCTCGACCTTGATACTGACCACGCCCTTGAAGTTGCCCGGCCCCTTGAATTCGACCGTATCCAGGTACTCGATGGGAATATCCACCGGCGTACCGTTGTAGGGAACGGTCTGGACACCCTCGCTATCGCTGTATTGGAAGTAAGCCCCCTCCAGAAGGGTCCCGGATGTACCATCGGTCACGTCGTAAGGTGTAAGGCGAGCGTAGGTCCCTTCACTGGCGTCCTCGTTGCTCCAGGGCGCCTTGAAGTCGAAACCGTCAACGTTCAGGTCGAACCATTCGTCTTCCTCACCCAGCGTGGTGTAGGTGTGATCGCCATTCATGGCCAGGTCCGCGATGCCGTTATCGTCGGAATCGCTGACCGGTTGCCCCGCATCGGCAATCGTCTCGGCAACCGGCTTGACCGTCACCCGCAAGCTCTGGGTGGTCTGGACCAGCGGGCTGGTGACGGACGAACCATTGACCGTATTGGTGTCCTGGCTGCTGACCGTGACAGACAGGATGATGTCCTTGCTGCCATGGGCAGGCGGGATCACTTCGAACTGCTCGAGTAGATCCTCCCGGTCGGCCTGGCTGATCTCTGAGGCGAATGTGATGGTGTAGACATTGCCGCTCCAACTGCCGCTCCAGCCTGCCGAAGGTGGTGGAGTGCTCATGCGCCACTCGCCACTGGCATTGCTCCAGCTATCGCTGCCGCTGTTCACGGTCCACTCGGCTGGAACGCTGAACGACAGCTCGGTGATGACCTCGCCATCACTTCCCGCACTGCTATCCGTGACGCCGACATTCGCCAGGAAGGCGATCTCCGTGTCCTCGTTGCCCTCCGCCCCGCGGATCTGCACATCCCCTGCCAACGGATTGACATAGAGATCGAGCGTGATCGCGTCGGTTTCGACCACCGGCGTGGCAGACGCACTGTCGCTGTCGGAGTCCAGTGCCCACAGGGTCACTTCGACATCCTCGATGTCACCACTGAAGTCCTTGGGCGCCTGGATCGTGATGGACGGCAAGCCGCTCTGGGGAACACTGATATAGGGCTTCCCGCCATACAGGGTGTCGCTGGCATCCATGGTCGGCAATGTCGTGGTGTCACCCAGGGTATAGACGGTGCCGCCGACCGTCACGATGGTGCCATCCGGCAAGCCGTCAAGAATCAGGCGGCGCTCCTCGCTGCCGTCGGTATCCTGGATAGTTGCCGAGAGGATATTGCTCAGGTTGAACGACGCATCCTCGTTGAACGTGACCGTGGCTGACTTGTTCGAGGGGGCCACCGCAATGCTTACGTCTGGCTGGGCGCTGCCCTGTTGAACGAGCAAGCTCACATCATCGGTCACCGCAAGCACATCGACCGTGATGACCTGGCCGCTGCTGGCGCCGGGCAGCGCATTGTCCTCGGCGTCTTTCAGCCGCACACCGTTACCATCGACTTCATAGCTGGTGACTTCCAGGGCGAGGTCGAAGTTGCCGTGGTCATCCGCTTTCGGCAGCACGAACAGGCTTTCGTACTCGGCCTGGGTCAGGTGATGGATCCCCAGGGCCGCATCGGCGGCAGGCAGGCCATCGATATGGTAGTCGGCCACATCGGTGATGATGAAGGTGAAGCCACCATCGGCGGCCGGGGTCAGTTCGACGCCGGTGGTAGCGGGATTGCCGTTGAACAGCTTGGCGCCCACGGGCAGATCGCCCAGATTGATGGCTCCCAGACGTTCCGGGTAGTCCTCCGTCGTTGCGCCTGCGGTCTGGGTCTTGTCGGTGATCACCGGCAGTTTCAGGCCCAGGGCGATAGCGGTGTCCTCAGGTGTACTTAGCGTGACGGCCGCAGGGCTGTCGTCCACATTGTCTGACGCATGGGGCAGGTCGGGGGCATCGGCCACGGGGGTGACCGTTACCTCGACAGTGAAGGTCTTGGTCTCGCCATTGACGACCGTACTGTAAGTGAAGCGGTCCGTACCGCTGTAGTCGGCGTCCGGTGTGTAGGTGATGGTGCCGTCCGGGTTGACCACCGCCGTACCATATAGCGGCGCGGTGGTCGGATCGCCATTGGCATCGTCGCTGCCATCGCCAATGCTGGTATTGCCCTGGGTGGCATCGGCGTTGGCGAAGAAGGTGTTGGCCAGCGCCGTCGAGAGCGAATCTTCGTCCACGGTTATCTTTCTGGGCGCCGAGCTATCAGGAATATCATCGACGACCGTGACCTTGAATTCGGTATCGACATGGTCGCCATCACGATCAGTGACACGGATGTGCTCGAACAGGATATCCAGTTCAGCGATGCTGGTCGCGCCATCGACATGATCCAGCGGCCTGTTCAGGGTGAAGCGATAAGCGGGATTGCTCGTTGGATCGACGATCACCACGCTAAACACCGGCTCCGAGGTGCCGACGCCACGGTAAGCCGTCAGGGTATGGCCATTGTCGCTGACGACATAGCTCAGCGCCTGTCCAGCGGAGGTCAGGTTCAAGCCCTGCAGACTGCCCGTGGTCGAGTCGCTGGCAGCGTCCGTGAAGCGCACATCACCGGCACCGTCCGAACCGAACTGCACATTCAGTGAAACATCCGCGCTGGTCGTTTTCGACGCATCAGGGGCGGTGCCGTTGGCCAGGTTGGCTTCATCTATAGCGGAAGGCAACGGCGAGCCAGCGATGCTCGGGCCATCATCCTTGAAGCTGAACTTGTCCCCCATGTCGACGGCATCACTGCGGGAGATATCGCCATCGGCATCCACGGCTGTCGCCGTCAGGGTAATCGCCGTGGAGGCCAGGCTGACCGGATCATCATGGTCATCGGCATCCGGGTGCCGCAAGGAACGGCTCTGGGTCAGGGTCACGGAGCCCGTGCCGCCATCGATGGCGATACGGAAGGCCTCCGCACCACCTGCATCCGCTACGCCCGCGGCGCCGACACGACCGACGATATCGCTACCTTCCTTATAGAGATAGATACCCTGCTCGCTAGCGCTATCCACGACACCACTGGGCGCGCCACCCTCGGCGACATTCAGCGCGTAGACCAGCGCATTGATGGCAGCGGCCCCATCGGCGCCATAATTGACATCGAAGACACCCTGCACGAAGTTGGCGTCGGTCACCGACGTACCCAGCGTGGTTTCATCGACAGTCAGGCTCCCCAGCGCCGAAGCGTCGGGGGTGATCGCCGGCACGTCATCGACGATGGTGACGACCAGGCTGCCAAGCGCCTCGGCGCCGCCGGCGTCGATCACTTTCAGGCCAATCGTTTCGCTGTTGCTGCGCCCGACGTCCGGGTCGAGCGGGTCGGCCGGGGTGGTCTGCACATTTTCCAGTTCATAGCTGAACTGCAATTCGCCCAGGATCGGTACCGCGCCACCGCCAACGCTACTGGTGACGTCGAACCCGGTCAGGGTCAGCTTGCCCTCGGGGGTATCGATTTCGATATGGGTGGCCGGGTCGAGCGGGTCCAGTGCCAGCAACGCCGACAGGCTGACAGGCTCGCCAGCAATCTCGATGGAACCCAGCCCGTTCGGCGTGCTGATGGTGATGCTGCCCGTGCTGACATGGCTGCTGTCGGAAGCGCTCAGGCCCCGTTCATATACGGTTACCTGGCCGAGGGTGGTGAAGTCCGCCGGATCATTGCCGTTCACATCCTCGGGCACGATGGAGGGCGGGCCATCGGTCCTGCCGTCGATGGTGATG
>NZ_QJUO01000015.1 GCF_004327335.1 Stutzerimonas kirkiae
GCCTGGTTCGACCGCTTGGGACTGCCCCGGCTCTCATGATCTCAATCTCTCGAACCGCCCGGTGCGGACCCGCATGCCGGGTGGTGTGGCAGGGGCGCAGTCCATGAGGACTGTCCCCTATGCCGATGTCCGGGAAATGGGGGCGGCGAGCCTTCAGAACCTGTTCATGATCTTTTTACGGTAGTTCTTTGCAGGTCGCTTCAGTTTTCTTGACGATACCGATTGCCAGGTTGGGCAGGTTGTTACGGCGTCATGCTGGCCAGCAGGTCCTGGTGGCGGGCGACGGCACCGAAGATGCCGCCCTCGTTCAGGGTGATGTCCACTGTCGCCTGGTGCAGCCAGGGGTCGCCCGCGGCGCAGCAATCCTCGAGCATCAGGCAGTCGTAGCCGCGATCGTTGGCCTCGCGCATGGTCGAGTGGACGCAGACGTCGGTGGTGACGCCGGTCAGTATCAACTGGCGTATGCCCCTGCTGCGCAGTATCTGGTCGAGGTCGGTGGCGTGGAAGGCGCTGTTGCCGGGCTTGTCGAGGAGTATCTCGCCCGCGATGGGAGAGAGCTCGGGGACGATGTCCCAGCCCCGCTCGCCACGGACCAGGAAGCGTCCCAGCGGCCCTTGTGTGCCTATGGGGGTACCGCTCAGTTCGCCACGCCTGCGTTTTATCGGGCTCAGGTCGCTGAGGTCGGGCCGGTGCCCCTCGCGCGTGAAGATGATCGTCAGGCCGGCGTTGCGCAAGGCCTCCAGCAGTCTGGCGGTCGGTTCGATGGCGGCCCTGCCCGCCGTCACGCTATAGCCCATGCTGGCGAAGTAGCCCTCGGGGTCGAGGAAGTCGGCCTGCATATCGATGATGATCAGCGCTGTATCCGTGGCCGACCAGTGCCCCGACAGCGGCCAGCGATAGGGGCGTGAGGCGACCGGGATCATTGCCCGGCCTCCTGCATGTATTGGCTCGGGAAGCGCAGGCCTGTTCGCTGGGTATTGCCGACGATGCTGCCCTGGTAGTCGATGCCAATCGCATCGGGGCTGTCGGCGCCTTCGCCGAGCAGGCCGTGCTTGAAGCTGAATTCGGTGATTCGCGCCAGGCCCTGGCGGAATTCCTGGCTGGCGACGAAGGCGGCGCCTTCCGCTGGCCCATAGAAGTGTGTGGTCTGCAGCTGTTTTTCAAAACCCGGCGCATCCGTGCCGGCCGCCTCGGCCATTTGCGCGACGGCCTCGTCACGCCGCTCGCCCGGAGTGGCGAGGATTTCCATGACTTCATGCCAGGCGCCGGCCAGGGCCTTGGCGACCCCGGGGTTGTCCTTGAGCAGCGTGGTATGCAGTAGCAGGCCATCGCTGATTTCACCGGGAATGTCGGCGGAGCTGAAGGCCAGGTGGCTGTCGGGGTTGCCGTCGAGGATGGCGGCGAGTTGCGGCTGCCAGGTCGCCATGGCCTTGACGCTGCGGTCGGGGAATACCGCGATCATGTCCGCGTCTGAGGTGTTCACCACCTGCAGGTCGCGCTCCGACAGGCCGGCCCGCTCGAGTGCCCGTGCCAGCAGGTAGTGGGAGCCGGAGAACTGTACCAGGTTGACGTTCTGCCCCTTGAGCGAGGCGATGTCCTGGCTGCCCTTGACGATGAGCCCGTCGTTGCCCATGGAGGTGCTGAGCAGCAGCGGAACGCTGGTGTCCACGCCCGCGGCGGCGGGAATGGTAAGGGCATCGAGGAGCATGGCGATGACACCGTCGAACTCGCCCAGCGAGTACTGGTTGATGGCCTCGATATAGTCGTTGACCTGCACCGCCTGGAGGTCGACGCCATAGCGTTCGCCCCATTTCTTCAGGATGCCGGTGTCCTGGGCATAGCCAAGTGGCATGGAGCCGACATACAGGGTCCAGGCGATGCGCACCGGCGGGTAGGGTTTGTCGTTTGCCTGCGCCAGGGTGCTGGCGAACAGGGCGGCGAACAGGCAGGGGATCAGGCGTTTCATGGCGAACCTCGTGCGTTGGAATGCTGGGGCGCGTCACAGATCGGATGCCGGTGGGCCGCATAGGCGCGTGCTTGTCCGCTGAGCGGTTGCGGGCACCGCGTTCACGGCCAAGGCCGCCCTGCAGGGCGGCCCGACATGGGATCGTTGTCACGACCCTGTGGATTCTGTCGGCAGGGCGGAATGGGTGAAATGTCGATGAATGCAGGTATAGCGGGGACTATTTGCAACTGTCGCGGCTGGCGCATGCCTCGCGCAGGTCATCCAGCAGGGCTTGCAGTGGGGGGCGGGGCCGTCGCTTGTTCTGCCGTGTGACAGCCTTGATCTGGGAGGTACGCTGGTAGCGCTCGGGGGCTATGGCGACCAGTTGCCCCTGCTCCACCCAGTGTCGGGCATAGTGCGCGGGGAGGAAGCCGACGTGCCCACCCGCGAGGATGAGCATGGCCGCCGCCTCCACATTGCCGACCCAGGCATTGGCGGTGGCGGTGGCGATATCCAGCGGGACCAGGTCGGACTGTTCGAGGAAATCGCGCACGACCTTGCGGCTTTCATGCAGCGCCGTTTTCTGCCGCTCGCCGCTCAGGCTGGCTGCCGGGTGGCTGCTGGACGCGTAGAGCAGGTCCTGTTCCCGGTACAGCGGCAGGTAGTCCAGCTCTTGCAGTTCATGCAGGAAAATGCCGATGCCCAGGTCCGCCTGCTGGTCCAGCACGGCCTGTTCGATGCGTGCGGGAGCGGTGATATCGAGGAACAGCTCGACCTGGTTGTGTTCGCGCCGGGAGAAGCGCTCCAGGGTGGCGACCAGCGGGCAGCCTGGATCGGTGATCAGGTTGTCGATCATGGCGATGCGGATCGGCCCGCTGAGTTGGTTGCTCAGCGCCCGCGCATCCTGCTCGAAGCGTCGGGTCGCCGCGAACAGCTCCTGGGCCCGGCGATGGATGGAGGCGCCTTCCTCGGTCAGGGTGAAGCCGGAGCGCCCCCGTTCGCAGAGACGGAAGCCGAGGCGCGTTTCCAACTGGGAGATCTGTTTGCTGATGGTCGATGCATCGCGCCCCAGTATGGCCTGGGCATTGCTGATGCCCCGTGCTTCGACGACGGCCAGGAATACCCGCAGCAGGCGCAGGTCCAGGTCGGTGAGGTTCATGTGGGTGGCAGCCGATCCGCGGACGAGGGCCTACCTTACTACATGACGGGTGCCGACGGTTCAGTCGGGCTGGCGCCAGTCACAGAAGCAGCCCACCGCCAGCGAGCGCGTGGCCTGGACATCGCGGCCCTGTAGCAGGGCATTGATGATCGGTTCGATGAAGCTGTTGCCGGCATTGCAGACGGCGCCTTCGCTGTAGGGGCCGAAATAGCCGAGCTGGCCAGCGCTGTTCCAGATGGCCACGGCCGGGCTGGCTGGCAGATCTGCCGAGCCGGGCAGGCCCGGCAGCGGTCGCAGGTCGGCCAGTTGCGGCGGCAGGTTGCCCTGGGTACCCGGTTTTTGCACGATGTAGAAGTCGACGCCCTGGTCCTGGTAATGCGCCAGTAGTTCGGCCAGGTGCTGCTGGTTGCCGACGTTGCACGGGCAGGCCGGGTCCCAGAAATGCACGACGCGGATAGTGCCGGGGCCGGCGATGGCATCGGGCAGCGCCAGGGTTTCGCCGGAAAATACCTCGGCGCGCTGGTCGAAGGGGCGCAGATAGCGTGCCTGGTACCACTGGTAGGCGAGCAGCATGACCACGGCCCAGGCCAGGCAGATCAGGCCGATGACAAGGTATCTGTTGCGTATGCTCATGGATTATCCGCAGACGTGCTGGTGTTCTTCGAAATGGCGGCGGCCCGCCGGGTGCGCCGTGCGCAGAACAGGTCGTCCTGGTTGGCGAGGACGCGCCAGCTTGCCATGGCATGGCTTAAAGCTGAATATCGGGCCGCCCGTATCGGAAAGAAACCCCCCATGCCTGAACGAATCAAGCCCGATTTCCTGCGAGAGAGCCTGCCTGCATTGCAGCAGTCGACCGAATTGACGCCACTGGCGCGCCAGTACCAGGCCTACTACGGGCTGGAGCGGCCGGCGGTGCAGAGCCGCCTGTGGCGTTTCGCCGTTGCGGATTATCAACTGGTCGCCCAGGCCTGGTGGCCGGAACAGCCCTTGGGCACGCTGGTGATCCTGCATGGTTATTACGACCATATGGGGCTTTATCGCCATGTCCTCGACTGGGGCCTGGAGATGGGCTTTGCGGTGCTGGCCTGCGACTTGCCGGGGCACGGCCTTTCCAGCGGCCCCAGGGCCAGCATCAACGAGTTCGAGGAGTACCAGGCGGTGCTGGATGGCTTGTTGGAGCAGGCGGCTCTGCTGGATTTGCCGCAACCCTGGCACCTGCTCGGGCAGAGTACGGGCGGGGCGATCGTGCTGGATCGCCTGCTCAGCCGCCCAGGGCAACCGGTGCCCGGGGAAAGCATCCTGCTGGCGCCGCTGGTCAGGCCGCGTTCCTGGCGCTGGTCGCGCCTGAGCTACGCCATGTTGCGGCACTTCGTGGAAAAGATTCCGCGTACTTTCACCGACAATTCTGGCGACGCGGCCTTCCTCGAGTTCGTGCAACGCAGCGATCCGCTACAGCCGGATATCCTGCCCACGGCCTGGGTCGGTGCGCTGGCCCGCTGGATTCCGCGCATCGAGGCGGCTGCTGCGAGCAGCCACAGCCCGATCATCGTCCAGGGCGAGGCGGACATGACCGTGGACTGGCGGCACAACCTGTCGGTATTGCAGCGCAAGTTCAGTGATCCGCAGGTGTTCAGCCTGCCCGAGGCCCGCCATCATCTGGCCAATGAGGAGGAAGCGTTGCGTCGCCGGTATTTCGCGTTCCTGAGCGAGCGGCTGGGGCGCTAGCAGCACCAACTTGCATATTGGCAACCCAGGCGCGAGGCATTTCCTCGGCAGCCATGGCGCGATCGCCCCGGGCAGGGCAATCGCATGAAATCCCGGCCCATGGCCGTGGAAGCCGGGTAATCGTGTGCTGGCTCGTTGTGACCGGATTGGCAATCAGGTGTGCGTTTCATCGTACGCCGCTGGCGGTGTCCTTGCGCCCGTGGACTCGCGAACCAGGCCAGCCCCGCTACGAAACACCCATGAACCCGTCGCCCATATGAACAAGGGGCACTTTTCGTCGACATCTCTGGCGGCGAAGGTTTCGTAGCGGGCTGGCCAGGCTTGCAGCGAATACCGCAGTGACGATGGAAAGAGCCGTCGGTGCAATGCTGGATCACTTGGAGGGCTTTTAGTTTCGCCTGCTCTTTCCCTCAGGCACCGCCGAGAGTGGCTGTGCGGATGCCAGGTGGAGGGGCGGGGCCTTCGCCGCCAGGGATGGCGGCGAAGAGCTACAGGGAGGTATTCACGCGTGCCCCGTCCCTCCACCTGGCATTCGCACAGGAACGATGACCCCAAGATCGCGCTGTACGATCCTGAAGCCAGACACACTATTGCCAATCCGGGCGCACTGTCTCGCCCCCTAGAAACAGGGCATATACCTGCCTGGGAGCGGAGGTGGGCGTTCATGCGATCGCCCGGGGGCTCGGAGGTGTCGGCCCCGGGTGTTTTGCAGTAGATTGGCCCGTTCGCTTCGTTGCCACGGGCTCTCCATGTCTTCGGTCTTCAATGTCGTATTGCCGGTTTTCGCACTGATTCTGCTTGGTTTCGTCTGCAGCCGGAGCGGCCGGCTCGGGCCGGCCGCCGCTTCGGAGCTGAACCGTTTCGTGGTCTGGCTCGGGTTGCCGGCGCTGTTGTTCAGCATCACCGCCAACACCCGCTGGGAAGAGGTGTGGCAGCCAGGTTTCATCGCCGCGTTCAGCATCGGTTGCCTGGGTGTGTTCGCCTTTACCCTGGCCTACCGCCTGTTGCAGCGCCAACCCCTGGCGGATGCGAGCCTCGATGGCCTGGGGGCGGCCTATGCCAACACCGGGTACGTCGGTTTTCCGCTGTGCCTGCTGATCCTTGGGCAGGATGCGCTGCTGCCGGCATTGGTGGCTTCGCTGGTGGTGGTCTGCGTGTTGTTCGCGATTGCCCTGGCTTGCGTCGAGATCGGCCTGCATAGCGGCGGACGCATACGCGATGTACTGTCGAAGGTCATGGGGTCGCTGCTGCGTAATCCCCTGGTCATCGCGCCCGTGCTGGGCAGTGCCTGGGCTGCCGGCGGCCTGGCATTGCCCACCGGCGTCAACACGTCGCTGGAGCTGCTCGGTGCCGCCGCGGCGCCTTGCGCCCTGGTCTCGCTGGGGCTTTTCCTGGCGCGCCCGCAGCCTTCGGTTCGGGTGACGGGCGTATGGCCGCTGGTGTTTCTGAAACTCATCGGCCAACCTGTGCTGACCTGGTACCTGGCTGCCCGGGTTTTCGTGCTGCCCGATCTCTGGGTGCAGGCGGCGCTGCTGTTGAGCGCCCTGCCGACCGGTACGGGGCCATTCATGCTGGCCGAGCTGCATGGCCGGGAAGCGGCCCGGGTGTCGCGTGTGGTGCTGTTCTCCACGCTGGGCTCGCTGGTTACCCTGTCGCTCTGGTTACTGTTGCTGGGGTTGTAGGAGCGGCGCCGGGTCGAAGACTCGCTCCCACGGCCAGCCTCGCTCATGTATCAGGGTGCGGTTTTCAGTGCCGCGCGCAGGGCTTGCAGGGTGGCCTGGTAGTAGGCCTGTCCGGCCTCTGACTGGGCAAAGTCGACATATTCCTGCAACTCGGCGTCCGACAGTTCGCGATAGACGTACAGCAGTGTGTTGTCGATATCGGCTTCCACCTGTTGCGTCAGGCGTTGTCGCTGGCTTTCCAGCAGCCCTTGTGTCTGGCCGCCGCCCAGAAGGCCCGGCATCATCTGGCTCAAGCTGTCGGCGGCGACGCCCGCCAGCGCCAGGCTGACCTCCGCGGCACCCTGGCTGGCGGGTATCGCCTGGGCCAGATGACGTATCAGCAATTGCCGGTTGCTGCCGGCCTGCATGCGCGGCAGGCCATTGGCGTGCTGGTTCAACTGGTCACGACGGGTCGCCAGCACCTCGGCCTGGACGATCTTGCGGCCAAGCTCCGATTCGAAGAACGCCAGGGCGGGTTGTGCATCGCCCAGGTTCTGGCGCAGCGCAGCCTGCGCCCTGCTGTCCATGGCCGAAGACTCGAAGCGCTGGTTGCTGTTGTTGACCAGTGCCTGGAAGACCGCCGGCGGCAGTGTGTCCTTGTAGCGCTGCTGCACGCTGTTGAGCGTTTCGCTGAAGTGCTGGCGCTGCTCGGGCCAACCGGCCGCCTCATAGAGTGCGGCGTGGGTATCGGCGAGGGAAGACAGGCTGAAGGTCAGCAGGAGGAATGTGAAGAGCGTGCGCATGACGAATCCTGTATGGGGGGTGGGTTATTTTCGTTGTGTGGGTGCTTGCTTGTCGATATGGGCAGGTTAGACTCCGGGACTATTCTCGACCTGCTGCGCGTCGGCCCCGCTGCGTTGAAAACAGGCTCACAGCCAAAGGCTGAACGTGCTCCAGCACGGCCCCGAAGGGGGGAGCGAATCAAATGCTCATTTACTGCTTTTTTGACTCACTGCGTTCGCCCTGCGGGCCAGCCTGCGGCCGTTACTCCACTGATGCCACGTTTCGCCTGTTTTGCCTTGCAGGGCTCTAGCTCGCGAGATCGTGAACAGGTCCTCAGGAGCGACTTTCTTGTCATTCACCCCGATCATCGATGAGCTGGCTAATCGAGGCTTTGCACTGCACAAAGACTTCCTTTCCGAGGATATGACCCATGATCTTGTCCTTGAGTGCCGCCGCCGGGAACGCGAAGGCTCGCTCACGCCGGCCGGCATCGGCCGGGGCGGCGCAGTGGCCGTCAAGGAAGGGATTCGCGGGGATCGGATCGACTGGCTCGAGCCTGGCCAGTCGGCCGCCAGCGACCGTTACCTGGCGATCATGGATGAGTTGCGCCTGGCGTTGAACCAGGTGTTCTTCCTCGGCCTGGAAGAGTTCGAATGCCATTTCGCGCTGTATCCGCCGGGCGCTTTCTACAAGACCCATCTGGACCGCTTTCGCGATGATGACAGCCGTACCGTCACCGCGCTGCTCTACCTGAATCATGACTGGCAGCCGGGGCATGGTGGGGAGATGCGCATGTACCTGGCGCAGGGGGCTCTGGATGTGGCGCCGGTGGCGGGCAGCCTGGTGGTGTTCATGTCCGCCGACATCCCCCATGAAGTGTTGCCGACGGCTACCGAGCGCCTGGCCCTGACCGGCTGGTTCAGGCGGCGCGCCGTCCAGCCGTTCTGATTTTCGCCTGCGCGGATGGCCAGCCGGTAAATGAAAAGACCCGGCGCGAGGCCGGGTCCTTTCATTCCTGTGTCGCGTCCTACATGCCCAGCCAGTTCGGCAGGGCCATGGAAACGAACGGCACGTAGGTGACCAGTATCAGGAACGCCAGCATCACCATTATCCACGGTGCCACTGCGACGATGGTGCGGGTCAGTGGCATGCCGGTGACCGCCGAGGTGACGAACAGGTTGAGCCCGGTCGGTGGCGTGATCAGGCCGATCTCCATGTTCACCACCATGATGATGCCCAGGTGGATCGGGTCGATGCCCAGTTGCATGGCGATCGGGAACAGGATCGGCGCCAGGATCAGGATGATCGCCGACGGCTCCATGAAGGTACCGGCGATCAGCAGCACGATGTTCACCACGATCAGGAACTCGATGGGCGAGAAGCCCTGCTCGACCACCCAGGCGGTGATGGACTGCGGGATCTGCTCGGTGGTCAGGACGTGGGCGAACAGCATGGCGTTGGCGATGATGAACATCAGCACCACGCTCAGCTTGCCGGCCTCGACGAACACCTTCGGGCACTCGCGGATGGTCATGTCCTTGTACACGAAGATCGCCACGAAGGCCGCGTAGACGGCGGCCACGGCGGCGGCTTCGGTGGGGGTGAACATGCCCGAGTAGATACCGCCGAGGATGATCACGATCAGCAGCAGGCCCCAGATCGCCTTGCGCCCGGCGGCCAGCACTTCCTTCATGGAGGCGCGCGGCAGCGATGGCATGTTCTTGATACGGGCGATGATGTAGATGGTCACCATCAGTACCAGGCACAGCAGCAGGCCCGGGACAACGCCAGCCATGAACAGCTTGCCGACCGAGGTCTCGGTGGCAGTGGCATAGACCACCATGACGATCGACGGCGGGATCAGGATGCCCAGGGTACCGGCGTTGCAGACGATACCGGCGGCGAAGTCCTGCTTGTAGCCGGAGCGCACCATGCCGGCGATGACGATCGAGCCGACCGCGGCCACGGTGGCCGGAGAGGAGCCGCACAGCGCGGCGAACAGCGTACAGGCGAGGATCGCGGCGATCGCCAGGCCGCCCTTGATGTGGCCGACGCAGGCGTTGGCGAAGTCGATCAGGCGCCGGGCCACGCCACCGGTGGTCATGAAGGCGCCGGACAACAGGAAGAACGGGATCGCCAGCAGCGTGTAGTGCTCGCTGGTCTCGAACAGCTTGATCGCCAGCGAGCGCACCGAGTCGTTGCTGAAGAACAGGATGGTCATGGCCCCGGACAGACCCAGGGAGATCGCCACCGGGATGCCGATGAACATCAGCACGAACAGGGCGATGAAGAGGAACGCGATGGTCATTGTTTTTGCTCCGCGGCGGTGTCGTGCTCAGCCAGTTTCAGTGCCTCTTCGGCTTCGCTGTGCAGGCCCAGGCCATATTGTTTGCCTTGCAGCACGCGGATGAATATCTGCAGGAAGCGCACGAACATCAGGGCGAAGCCGATGGGCACGATCATCACGATATGCCACTGCTGGATGCCGAAACGGTCCAGGTCCTCGGCGCCGATGCCGGCGGAGAACAGCGTGGCCACCCATTGCTCGCTGGAATAGGCCATCAGCGCGGAATAGCCCAGGCAGACGACCAGGGCGACGATGGCGATGAGGCGTTGTACGTCGCGGCTGAACATGCGTACCAGCAGGTCCACGCCGATGTGTGCACCGATGCGCACACCCCAGGCCAGGCCGACGAAGATCAGCCAGCCGAACATGGCCTTGGTCAGTGCCACGCTCCAGGTCATTTCCTGGGCGAGGTACAGGATGCCGTCGCCGATGGTGAAGAACAGGTCTTCGCCGAACGGCATGGAGTCGCCCAGGGAATAGAAAACGGTATAGAGGTTGTTGAACACCACATAGGAGAAGGTGATCAGCGTCATGCTCGCCAGCAGGAAGGCGACCAGCCATTCCTCCAGGTTGTTCCAGACGCGGGAGATAGCATGCATGGATAATCTCCAGTGAAGCCGGGTTGGGATTTGTACGAAAAGCCGCCAGGTTCGTTCGAACGTAGACGCTTTTCGTACAGATCCGAGGGAAAAGACCCGTTATCCGGGGGTTGATGGAAGCGACGACCAGCCGATGCCATCGAGGACATCGGCTGGTTAGTAGCCGTCAGCCTACTACGTGCTCAGTTGGCCTGGTTGCTCGCTTCGGCAGCCTTGATCAGGTCGGCACCGATTTCCTTCTCGAACTTCTTCCATACCGGGCGCATGGCTTCGCGCCACAGTTCACGCTGCTCGGGAGTCAGGGTGATGATCTCGGTGCTGCCGGCTTCCAGGATGCGCTTCTTGTCGGCCTGGTTCAGTTCCTCGGCCTGACGGTTCACTTCCTCCGAAACCTCGGCGAGGATGGCGGTCAGCTCGGTGCGGATGTCTTCCGGCAGGCCGTTCCAGAACTTGGTGTTGGTGATGACCATGTAGTCCAGCAGGCCATGGTTGGACTCGGTGATGAACTTCTGCACTTCGTGCATCTTCTGGCTGTAGATGTTCGAGTAGGGGTTCTCGGCACCGTTCACCACGCCAGTCTGCAGGCCCTGGTAGACCTCGGCGAAGCTCATCTTGCGCGGCGCGGCGCGCAGCGCCTTGAACTGCTCGTCGAGTACCGCGGAAGCCTGTACGCGGAACTTCAGGCCACGGGCGTCCTTCGGCTCACGCAGGGCCTTGTTGGCGGACAGTTGCTTGAGGCCGTTGTGCCAGTAGCCCAGGCCGGTGATGCCTTTGCTTTCCATGGAGGTCAGCAGCGACTGGCCTTCGGGGCTCTTCTGGAAACGGTCGACGGCCTGGATGTCATCGAACAGGAACGGCAGGTCGAAGATCTGGATACCCTTGGAGTAATGCTCGAACTTGGCCAGCGAGGGGGCGATGAACTGTACGTCGCCCAGCAGCAGCGCTTCCATTTCCTTGCCGTCGCCGAACAGCGAGGAGTTCGGGTAGACCTGAACGTTCACTTTGCCGGCCAGACGCTCTTCGACGAGCTTCTTGAACAGCACGGCACCCTGGCCTTTTGGCGTGTGTTCGGCGACCACGTGGGAGAACTTGATGGTGATCGGCTCGGCCGCCTGGGCAATGCCGGCGATGCTCAGCGATAGGGCGCAAGCGAGCGCCTTGGCAGTCATTTTGAACATTGTCGTGTTCCTCTTGTTGGGTGTGAGGCGCTTTCGAGGCGACTCGGCAGTGAACGGATAGCTGACCCCGATATCGGAATGATGGCCGCCATGCTCCGGTCAGGCTGATCCCTAGAGCAATGCCTATGCCAAATGACGGGGGCTTAGACTTTCGTCGAAGGCGATAGGTAGTGTTTTTGAGTATGGGCTACAAAAACGCCCTGGAACGGTACTTCATGACCTGGCAGAGCCAGGACCGAGCCGATTTTTCGGAGGGCGATGTGGCGGAAATCCGCCAATCAGTCGTTTTCCGGCGGCGAGCTTCCGCCAGTTTCGTTGAAGCTGAGTCCGTGCTTGCGCAGCTTGTCGTGCAGTGTCTTGCGCGGCAGCCCCAGGGATTCGGCGACACTGCGCAGCGAGCCATGGGGTCTGGCCAGTTCGGCGGCGATCAGGCTGCGCTCGAAGGCCTCGACCTGCCTGGCCAGGTTGCCGGCATTCTCTTGTAGCGCCTCGGCAGGTTCCCCTACCGCTTCGTCCAGGCCGAGATCCAGCCCGAGGGCGAAGCGCTCCGCGGTGTTCTGCAGTTCGCGGACGTTGCCCGGCCAGTTGTGCAACAGCAACTGGGCGCGGTGTTCCGGACGCAGCTCGCGGTTCGGCAGGCCGTGGCGCTCCGCCGCCGCCTCGCTGAAATGCTGGAACAGCATGAGGATGTCCTCGCTGCGCTCGCGCAGCGGCGGGATGCGCAGCGGTGCGACGTTCAGCCGGTAATAGAGGTCGGCACGGAAGCGGCCCTGGTCCGCCGCCTGGCGCAGGTCTTCCTTGGTCGCCGCGATCACGCGGATATCCAGCGGGATCAGCAGGTTACCGCCAAGCCGTTCGACCACCCGCTCCTGCAGCATGCGCAGCAGCTTGACCTGCACTTCCAGGGTCATGCTCTCGATCTCGTCGAGGAACAGGGTGCCGCCATTGGCGAACTCGAACTTGCCGATACGGCGCTTCTGCGCCCCGGTGAAAGCCCCCGGTTCATGCCCGAACAGTTCGCTTTCCACCACGGATTCGGCCAGGGCGCCGGCATTGATGGCGACGAAGGGGCCGTTGCGGCGGTTCGACAGGTCGTGCAGCGCACGCGCCACCACTTCCTTGCCGGCGCCGGTCTCGCCGAGGATCAGTACGTCGGCCTGGGTGCCGGCCAGTGCGCCGATCTGTTCGCGCAGGCGCTGCATGCCGCTGGACTGGCCCAGCAGGCGTGCGGACAACTGCTGGCGGTCGGCCAGCGCCATGCGCAGGCTGCGGTTGTCCAGCACCAGTTTGCGCAGGGCCAGGGCACGGCGCACGCTGTCGAGCAGGGCATCGCTGGGGAAGGGTTTTTCCAGGAAGTCGTAGGCGCCGGCGCGCATGGCCTGCACCGCCAACTGGATATCGCCATGGCCGGTGATCAGCAGTACCGGCAGTTCGGCATCGCGCGCCTGCAACTGTTCCAGCAGGCGCATGCCGTCGATGCCGGCCATGCGGATATCGCTGACCACCACGCCCGGCCAGTCCACCGGCAGGCTGCTGTCCAGGCCACGCGCATCGTCCAGGCTGACGACTTTCAGCCCGGCGAGGTCGAGGGTCTGGCCCAGGGCCTTGCGCAGGTGAGGATCATCGTCGATCAACACGACCTGGGTCTGGTTGTCGATCAGGCTGTCGCTCATTGCAGATAATCCTCGGTGGGAAAGGCCGTTGCCGGTTCCGCCGAACGCAGGAACAGGGTCAGTAGCGCGCCGCCTTCGGCGTGGTTGTCGATATTCAGTTCGCCATCCAGGGCGCGCACCAGGGTATCGCAGATCGCCAGGCCGAGGCCGAGGCCCTGGGCGCTGGTCTTGGTGGTGAAGAACGGCTCGCGGGCGCGTGCCAGGGCTTCGGCGCTGAAACCGGGACCGTTGTCGCGCAGGATCAGTCGCACGCCGTTTTCCAGGCGTTCGGCGCTGAGCCAGATGCGCCGTGGCAGTGGGCGCTCGCCAAGGGCGTCGAGGGCGTTGGCCAGCAGGTTGGCGAGAATCTGCCGCAGGCGGGTTTCCCCGGCCTGTACCCAGAGGGTGGCCTCGGGCAGGTCGCGGATCAGTTCGACACCCATCGACTGGCGCCGCTTGGCCAGCAGCGCCAGGGCGTCATCGAGGGCCGGTTGCAGCGCCACCCGTTCCGGTGCGTAGCGGTCGCGGCGGGCGAAGGCGCGCAGGTGGGCGATGATCGACGCCATGCGCGCGGTCAGTTCGCTGATGCGTTGCAGGTTGTCGCGGGCCTCGTCGTTGCGCTGGTGGTCGAGCAGCACGCCGGCGTTGTCGGCGTAGCTGCGAATCGCCGCCAGCGGCTGGTTCAACTCGTGGCTGATGCTGGCGGACATGGTACCCAGCGCCGAGAGCTTGCCGGTCTGCAACAGCTCGTCCTGGGCGCGCACCAGTTCCTGCTGGGTGTGTTCGCGTTCCAGCACTTCCTTTTTCAGGCGGCTGTTGAGGGATTCCAGGTCGCGGGTACGCTCCTGTACCCGCTGTTCCAGTTGCTGGCGCGCCTGGGCGTCGAGGTTCAGGCGTTCGATGAAATGCCGGCGGCGCTGCATCAACAGCCCCAGCCACAGTAGCAGCGCCAGCAGGGTGGCGCCGCCGATGGCGACTGCCGTGCGCACGGGTCTTTCGACCATGGCCAGCGGCGCGAGGATGCGCACGGTCCAGTCGATTTCGCGCAGTTCGTGGCTCTGGATCAACCAGCGGTTGATATCCAGTGTCAGGTCCCGGGGTTCCAGGGTCGGGTAGGGCCGGTTGAAGGCGATCTGCTCGCGCTCGTCGAAGTCCAGTGCGCGGCTGGCGCGGAAGCGCCACTCGGCCTGGGAGGTGAGGATCACCACGCCGAAGTTGTCGGTCACCAGCAGTTGTTCCGGGGTATTGCCCCAGAGGCGTTCGGTGTGATCCAGGTCGACCTTGACCACCAGCACGCCGAGGTTCCGCTCGCCATCGCGGACCGCCGAACCAAAGTAGTAGCCACGCTTGCCGGAAGTGTTGCCAAGGCCGAAGAAACGCCCCAGCTTCCCCTCCATTGCCTCGATGAAATAAGGGCGGAAGGAGAAATTGCGGCCCACGAAACTGTCGTGTTCGGCCCAGTTGGACGAGGCCAGCGCATTGCCTTCGATGTCCATCAGGTAGATGACATCGGCACCGGTTTCCCTGCGCAGTTCGTTCAGCCGGCGGTTGGCCTGGTCCAGGGCGTCCGGGTCGTCGGCCTGGTAAAGCGCGTTCCTGACCACCGGCAGTTCGCCCAGGATGCCGGGCATGACTTCGTAACGGCGCAGGGTGCCGAGCAGGTTGGCGACATAGAGGTCGAGGGTCTGGCGGTTCTGTTCGGTCAGTTCGTTGACGTAATAACGCTCGGCCAGCCGTTGTACGGGCCAGAGCAACGGTGCCAGCAGCAGCGCGAGCAACGCCAGGTTGCGCCAGCGGGGCCGTCGGGGAATGGGGTCGTGCGTTACGGTCATACGAATGTGCCTGTGGGACTGCGCCATTATGCACGTTGGAGGCGCAAGAGCCGAAAAGAGCGCTAATGCGATCCGCTTGGCAACATATGGATCTGCCTTGCTGTCTATAAGACCAAATGCGAGTATTTTGCAGTCCCGGGTGCTGGCGAATGAAATGGAAACGGCTCCGCAGGGCAGGGAACTTTTGCTCCGGCAATTGGTTACGATTGATGTACTTACCAAAATATTGGCGGGAAACGCCGGGATATCATGAAAAAAATCATTAAAGCCTTGCTTGGTATAAGCGTGTCACTGGCGGTGGCACTTACACTCTTCCTCTACTGGCCGCTCTACCAGCGTGGCGCACCTCCGGCGGAAAACGAGCAGCCGGTGGATGTGGTGCTGATTGGCGGCGGCATCATGAGCGTGACCCTGGCGACCTATCTGCAGGAGCTGGAGCCAAGCTGGAATCTCCATCTGTTCGAGCGCCAGGACGGCGTTGCGCAGGAAAGCTCCAACGGCTGGAACAACGCCGGTACCGGGCATTCCGGTTTCGCCGAGCTGAACTACACGCCGGAACTGGCGGATGGCTCGATCGAGACCAAGCGCGCGGTCGGCATCGCCGAGCAGTTCGAGATATCGCGCCAGTTCTGGGCGCATCAGGTCGAGCAAGGCCGCCTGCCCAAGCCGTCCGACTTCATCAACCCGACGCCGCACATGAGCTTCGTCTGGGGCGACGAGAACATCGAGTACCTGCGCAAGCGCCATGCCGCGTTGATCCAGAACCCGCTGTTCTACGGCATGCAGTTCTCCGAGGACGCCGAGCAGATCCGCCAGTGGGCGCCGCTGCTGATGGAAGGGCGCGACCCGGCGCAGAAGGTGGCCGCCACCTTCATGCCGCTGGGCACCGACGTCAACTTCGGCGTCATCACCAGCCAGCTCACCCAGGCGTTGCAGAAGAGCGATAATTTCCACCTGGAACTGAGCCATGAAGTGACTGCGCTGCAACAGAACGAGGACAAGACCTGGAACGTCACCGTCCACGACCTCGGGACCGACAAGGAGCGCACCATCAAGTCGCGCTTCGTCTTCATCGGTGCCGGCGGCGCCTCGCTGAAACTGCTGCAACTGTCCGGCATCCCCGAGTCCCGCGACTATGCGGGTTTCCCGGTCGGCGGCCAGTTCCTCGCCTTCGAGGCATCGGCAATCACCGGGCGCCATGATGTGAAAGCCTACGGCAAGGCCGAGGCCGGTTCGCCGCCGATGTCCGTGCCGCACCTGGATGCGCGCAAGCTGGATGGCAAGCCGGTGGTGCTGTTCGGGCCGTTCGCGCTGCAGAGCACCAAGTTCCTCAAGGATGGCTCCTGGTTCGACCTGTTCTCCTCGGTCACCCACAACAACTTCGCCGGCATGCTGCGTGTTGGCAGCGAGAACCTGGACCTGGTCAAGTACCTGGTCGAGCAGGCCCAGTTGGGTGATGCCGAGCGCCATGCCGAGTTGCTCAAGTATTTCCCCAACGCCAAGCCGGAAGACTGGAAGCTGGTTACCGCCGGGCAGCGTGTCCAGGTGATCAAGCGTGATCCGCAGAAAGGCGCGATCCTGCAGTTCGGCACCGAGATCGTCAGCGACGCGGACGGCACCATCGCCGCCCTGCTGGGCGCCTCGCCCGGTGCTTCCACCTCGCCGCCGATCATGCTCAGCGTGCTGGCCAAGGTCTTCCCGCAGCAGATGGCCGCTGGCTGGGAAACGCGCCTGAAGGAAATCGTCCCGTCCTACGGACGCAACCTCAACGACAGCCCGGCATTGACCAATGAAATCCGCTGGAAGACCAGCCAGGCCCTGCAACTGCCCTACCTGAACGTGCCGGATGCCGGCGGCGAGCAGGCCATACCGACCCCCGCCGCCACCAATGAGCAAGATGCCGAAGGCGATGGCAGCAACAAGGAATTGCAGGCGTTGTAGGAGAGAAGCCGCTGGAGGCTTGAAGCCGGGAGCTGTAAGTAGGCGAGGTGTCTGGGATTGCGATCCTGGGTCATGGCGGGATGCTTGGCCTCCAGCCTCCAGCCTCCAGCCTCCAGCTCACTCAGCCAGCCATTTGCATGACCCCGTAGCGAGTTATACCATTCGTTATAACTCGCTACGGAGGCTGCAATGAAACTCAAGATCAGCGCCATCGGCAATTCTGCCGGCGTCATCCTGCCCAAGGAAATCCTCGCTCGCCTGCGCCTGGAAAAAGGCGACGAGCTGTATGTGCTGGAAACCCCTGACGGCATCAAGCTCACGCCATTCGACCCGACCCTGGCCGAACAGATGGCCGTGGCCGACAAGGTCATGCGCAAGCGCCGTACTCTGCTGCACAAACTGGCACAGTGAGGGCAGGCCATGATCGTCTGGATCGGCAAGCCACTGGCATTGGCCATTCATGAGCGCCAATTGGCCGAGCATGGCGGCGCCAATGGTGTGCGTGATGAAGGGTTGCTGGATTCCGCTCTGGCTCGTCAACAGCAGCTCCATGCCTATGGTGAACCACCGCCTGATCTGGGCGATCTGGCAGCCAATCTGGCTTATGGGGTGGCGCGCAACCATCCATTCGTCGATGGCAACAAGCGTACTGCCGCAGTCGTATGCGAGGTATTCATCGAACTCAACAGTGGCTCGCTGATTGCCGATGACCTTGAGCTTTACTCGCAATACATCGGCCTGGCCGAAGGCTCGATCGACGAGGCCGGCTTCGCCCAGTGGCTGCGCAGCCGCATCGTCATCGCCCCACCGGCTTCCGTGCAGGAGCCGGCGGGGCGCTATGGGTAGAAGCGATGCTGGTCAGCGTGCAGGATGGGTCGAGGAGCATCGCGACGATACCCATCGGCCATCGCTGATGGCCGATGGAGAGCGGCCAATCATCCGGGCAATTCCCCGCTGGCTGAAACCTTGGGCTAGACCGTGTTGAAGGGTCGCGCGTTCAGGGATACTGAGTTCGTGATAGGACATAGGGGCAGCACCGAAACGGCAAGGCCAGGTGTTGCACTCAGTTTTGCGACCGACTGGTTTAATAGCGGTACTTCAGCGAAAACATGAAATTGCGTGGCGCCCCATAGAATCCGTAGTTGCTGCTTACGGAAGAGAAGTATTCCTTGTCGAACAGATTGTTCAGGTTGACTGAGCCGGACAGATTCCCGGTGATTTCATAACGAGCCATCAGATTGACCAGCATATAGCTCCCTTGCCAATACAGATCCTCACCAATTCTGCTCTGCCAGTTCACCCCGCCGCCTACGGTGAGCTTGTCCAGCGCGCCAAGCAAACGATAGGTCGTGAAGGTCTTCAGATTATGCCGCGGCAGGCGTGTGAGGATCCGGTCGTTATCCTTGTCGCTGGTGATGCTATAGGAGTAGCCGCTGGTGAATTGCCAACCTTCGGCGAGTTCGCCGTTGAACTCCAGCTCCACGCCTTTGGTCGTGGCGGAGTCCGCAACGTCGTACAGGAAAGTATCGTTATTCCAGATGGCCAGATTTTCCTGTTCGTTTTTGAACACGGACAGACTGGAAGTAAGGCGCCCATCCTTGAAACTGGCCTTGATGCCGGCTTCGTAGCTGGTACCTTCTTCCGGCTCCAGCGGTGTGCCATTGTTTTCGATGATGTAGTCTTCCTGCGGCTGGAATATCTTGGTGTAACTGGCGTATAGCGACCAAGTGTCATCCAGGGCCTGCACGATGCCCACATAGGGAATGAATATTCCGCTTTCCCGGCTGCGAACGTCGTCAGCGCTCGGGTATTCCATGATTCGCTTCCAGTCGATGACACGGCTCCCCAACAGGAGGTTGGTACTGTCAGTCAGTTGGAGGCGGGAGCTCAGATAGGCACTGTACTGATATTCGTTGCGCACGCTGTTTCCGTAATCGATGAATTCGGGTTTGGGCATGCCGTCAACTTGATAGAAGTTGGGTATGTTCCTGTTGTAGCTGGGGGACAGGCCATATTGAGGGCCCTTGGCCCAAAGGTCGGACAGGGTGACCCCGGTGATCAGTTCATGTTCACGTCCGAAGAGAGAGTACGAACCCGTGGCATAGGCATCCAGGCCGATTTGCTCGGCATTGCTTATCCACAGGGAGGGCCAGAGCGTTGCCCCGGTACCGGTGGCCTGATCTATAGAACCTCTTACATTGGTGACGATTGCATCGTATTCATTCTGGGTATAGTTGAGTTCGACTTTCCCACTCCAGCCTGAGTCGAACTGCTGCTCGAGCGAGACGAAGGCATTGTTCAGCTCCTGATCGTAGTGGAGCCACTTTGGCCATTTATAGTCGGATGCGCTGAAGTCGATCCGCTGCCCGTTACTGAAAAACAGCGGCGTGGCCCGGAACTGCGAGTTGCTGTCTCTCGTCAGATTGCTGAAGCCCAGGGTGAGCAGGCTACTGTCGCTCAGATCGAATTCGCTGATGCCGTACAGAACGAAGTGATCCTGTTCGTAACGATCGACCCAGGCATGCTGGTGCTTGTAGTCGGCAACCAGGCGGCCTCGCACGTTGCCGCTTTCGTTGAGTGGGCCGGAGATGTCCATTCCACTCCCGTAGCGATCCCAACTGCCCGCCTCGGCAGTGAGGCCGCCCTGCGGTTCGTGAGTCGGGCGTTTGCGAATCAGGTTGACCGTTGCCGACGGGGTTCCCAGCCCGCTCATCATGCCCGTCGCGCCACGTACGACCTCGACCCGATCATAGATGGCGGTGCTATGCAGGTCATTGCTCAACAGGGAAGAGGTTGGTACCCCGTCGACCTGGAAATTGTTGATTCTGGAACCACGCGCCATGAAGTCGGGGCTGTCGGCGCCTATGTTGGAGTTCTGGACGATAACGCCTGCGGTAGCGTTCAGCGCATCGATCATGTTGTCGAGCCGCTGATCGTCCATACGCTGCCGGGTCAGCACAGTGACCGACTGCGGCGTTTCCTGCGGCGACAGGTTGAGGCGCGTGGCGCTGCTGGCGGACCAGGTCGTGTAGGAGCCCGTACCTTCGGTAGTGGAGCCGGGTGCCTTGCCAGAAATGGTGACGGATGAAAGCTCCAGCGTGCTGACCGCCTGCACGGCAGGCGACAGGCTGAAGTTGCCGCCACTCCCGGCAACCAGTTGTAATCCACTCCCCGCCAGCAACTGCGCGAAGCCCTGCTCCACGCTGTAACGCCCCTGTAATCCCCCACTGCGCTTGCCGTTGGTCAGCGCCGCATCGAAGGACAGCACCAGCCCCGCTTCATTGGCGAAACGACCGAGTACCGCACCCAGCGGGCCGGCGGGTATCGCGTAGGTCCGGGCGCGCTCTTCGGCGTGCGCCTGGCCAGCGCTACCCGGCAGCGGCGGGACAAGGCCGAGCGGCAGCGTCAGGGTGGCGCCGAGGATGGCCGCGGCCAGGGGGTTTCTGGTATGGGGGGTGCGTTTCATGGTTGGCTCCTGCGAATGCCTGGTTGGCTGTTTTCAGGAGAGGTCGAGCGAGCGCATGGAAATCGACAATCGATAATGGAAAATATTTTCAACTGCGAGCAAGCACCCGTACCCAATAGCGTGTACGGGTCTCGATACGTATCGGCAGCGCCTGGGCGATGGCGGCCAGGGCGCGCTCGGTATCGTCCAGCGGGTAGGCGCCGGACAGGCGCAGGCCGGCAACCTCGTCAGCGCATTCGATGAAACCTGGACGGTAGCGTTGCAGCTCGGCCAGGGTGCGGTCCAGGCGCCAGTCGTCGATCACCAGGCGGCCCTGGCTCCACGCGCTATGGCTCGGGTCGGCGGGGCGTGGCGCGGGCAGGGGGCCGTGAGCGAAGTCGAGACGCATGCCGGCTTCCACTCGGATCTCCTCGGCATTCGCCGCGTTGCGCACGGCGACCGTGTGTTCCAGCACGCTGAGTTCGGTGCGATCGTCGTATTGGCGCACGTTGAAGCGCGTGCCGAGGGCGCGCATCTCGCCATGGGCGCTGCGCACCCTGAACGGGCGCGGGTCGCGGGCGGTTTTTTCCACGAGGATTTCCCCGACGTGCAGGACGATCAGGCGCTGGGCGTCGTCATAGCGGATATCCACCGCGCTGGCGGTGTTCAGGGTCAGCCGGGTGCCGTCCGCGAGGTCCAGGCTGCGGCGTTCGCCGGTGGCGGTGCGCTGGTCCGCGAGCCACATCGGCGCCTGCCGATAGCCACTCCAGGCCAGGCTGGAAACGCCCAGGCCAAGCACCAGCCCCTTGAGCAGCGTGCGCCGCCCCGGCGGTGTCACCCCGTCCGCCAGGGCGCGTCGAGCCAGCGGGGCGGGCAGGCGGCGCAACTCGTCCTGCAACTGCTCGAGGCGCTGCCACGCCCATTGGTGAATCTCCGCTTGCCCGTGCCAGGCCTGCCATCGCTCGCGGGTCCGGGCGCAATCCGGCGCGGCACCGAGGCGTGCGTGCCACTGGGCGGCATCGCGCAGGGCCTGGCGCTGTGCCGCGAGGTTCATGCTTGCGCGTCCAGGGCGAACAGCAGGCATTGCTCGGTGGCCTTGGCCATGTACTTGGTCACCGAACTGACCGATACACCGAGGCGCCGGGCGATCTCGGCATAGCCCAGGCCGTCCAACTGGGCGAGCAGGAAGGCCTGGCGCACCTTGGGGCCGAGGCCGTCGAGCATCGCATCGAATTGCAGCAGAGCTTCGAGCATCAGCAGGCGCTCTTCCGGCGAGCAGGCCCGCAGTTCCGGCTCTCGCGCCACGGCTTCCAGGTAGGTCTGTTCCAGGCTGCGCCGACGCAGATGGTCGACCATCACCCGCTTGGCCACCGTGGCGAGGAAACTGCGCGGTTCGCGCAGGGGCTGGGCCAGGGTTCCGGCGATCAGCCGGACGAAGGTGTCGTGGCTGATGTCGGCCGCCTGTTCGCGGTCGCCCAGGCGCCTGCGCAGCCAGCCCTGCAGCCAGGCATGGTGGTCGCGGTAGAGGGTATCGACGGTTTGCCGCGATGACGGGGGCGGAGTGCTGGACACCCGAATCTCCCAGGCCTGGGCCGGTACGGATAGGAATTGATCGCGATTGTAGGCGGGAGGGAGGGTTTTGCAAACAGCCGCGCCGGCAGGGGGCGGGTGCGGCGTCCTTGCCGATGGCGAGTGCCGGGATCAGTGATTTTCGCCGTGGTGAGTCGTGAGGCAGTTCACGGCACTGGCGGCTTCAGAATCGCGCCTTCCTACCGCTCCACCATGGCATCCGCATAGCCACTGTTGGTGGCGTCTGAAGGAAAATCCCGCCGCCCCATGGTCCGTCCCGGTTTCTCTCACGGACGTTTGGAGGCTTCTCCCCCATGGGTCCGCAGCCAGGTTGAAAAAGCCGGTGATGCCGCCGCTAGCGGAATGCTGGCCTGATGCACCGAACCGTCCTTGCCTTCCACCGTCAGCCACAGCTCATCGTCGGCACGGGTGTTGCGGGGCAGGTTGATTTCCACTTCGCGGTTCCAGTGCGAACCGTCGAAGACGATCCCCGCGCCGCGCCGCGAGCGCGGCTTGCGCAGGCGCAGGTAGGCGTTGCGGATTTCCTGGTCGCAGGCATCGCAGAAACGTACCTGGTAGAGCTTCATGTGGGTACCGAACGCCGCCAGGGTGGGCAGCTTGTCGTCCGCCTCGGCAAAGGTGAAGTCCCACGGGCCGACCTTGCCGCGTACGGCATCGGCGCGTAGCAGAGGCTTTTCCGGTGTACTGGCGATGAGCGCCAGTGTGGCCAGCGGCAGCCCCACCAGGGCCACGCTGGTGGCCAGGCGTATTACGCTGCGCAACCCGCCGCGAGCCGGCGCGGCGGGGCCGGTCGCGACTGGCTTGACCCGGGCATTTGCGCCCTTGCGCGATACCGCCGCTGCCGGGGGCTGCCACGGCCACCACGGAAAATAGAACGCCAGGCCCGCTGCGGCCAGGCTCAGCCAGCCCAGCCAGACCACCAGGCCCATGCTCCAGCGCCAGGGCGGCGCCAGCAGCGCCAGCGCCAGCGCCACGGCCAGCAGTGCCCAGCCGCTCCAGTACAGCAGTGCGGGCCAGGGCGGTGGCAGGCTGCGCCGCAGCAGATGCTTGCAATGGCGCTCCATCGCCAGCGCGAGCGCGGCGAAACCCGCCAGACTGAAGAGGAAAATGCCCAGATGCCAGATCATGCAGTCCCCCCCGGCAGCAACAGCCAGCACGCCCCGTCCAGCAACAGGGTGGGCACCGCCAGCCCGACCCAGGCGCGCGTTGCGCTGCGTACGCTGAACACCCAGAGCACGATCAGGCCATACAGCAGAAAACTCGGCAGGCTGGCCGCCAACACGGCCTGCGCACGCGGCAGCGGCCAGACCAGCGCCAGCAGCAGGGTGATGGCCGAGGTCAGCGCATAGCCGCCGAAAACGGCGGCGAACACACGTGAGGCCACCGACCAGCGATAACGAGTAAGTGTCTTCATGATGCGCTGGCCTCCGACTGCCGCTGCCGCGTCGCGCCGCCGACAGCGGCACCCTGGCCGCCGGGTTGTTCGCTGTACTGCCATTTTCGCTTGAGCTTCAGCGCCAGGCCGGCGAACAGCGCGGCGAAGGCCAGCATGCTCAGGTCCACCCCGGCCAGCGCCCAGTCACCGTGGGGGATACTGACGCCCAGGTGACGGTCGCTGGTCAGCAGATTGAGCGGCGGTATCAGTACACAGGCCGCCGCGGCCATCCACAAACTCTCCACCCAGGCTTTCTTCAACGGGCGCAGCGTGGCATACAGGAATACCCAGCCCCAGGCGATGAACAGGCAATGCACCTCCCACTCGGCGCGCGCCGCCATGTTCAGCGGCAACAGCCGGTTGGCCCAGAAGTACATGACCACGGCGAACGGCAGCCCGGCGATGGTGCCCACATTGAGCACCTCCACCAGGCGCAGGCCGAAGGCATCGAAGCGCGAAGACTCCTCGCCCCGTTTCAGGTGCCGATTGCGCCGCTTCACCGTCCACAGCACCAGCCCGGTGGCGATCATCGCGCAGCCCAGCAGGCCGGAGAGGAAATACAGCCAGCGCAGCCACGCGTCGGCGAACAGGCCCAAGTGCAGGGCGATTAGCACGCTACGGGCCTTCAGCGCGGGCTTCGCGATCTCCTCAATCTCCAGCGCCTCGCCGCTATGGGCATGGTAGCGCAGCACCTGCGGGTCGTAGAAGTCCACCTGCCCGCCGCGCACTCGCCGCACGTCCACCGAGAGCGGCTGGCCCTGCTCGTGCCTCAGGCTGATGCCGGCCACCATGCCCTCTCCCCACAGCCGTTCGCCGTGCGCGACGAGCGCGTCCAGGTTGGTAGTGGGGGCCGTTACCGCCTGGTACAGCTTGTCACTGTCGAACAGTTCGTCGTAGAAGCGGTTGGTCTGGCCCTGATAGACCTGCTGGAATGCCACCGGTAGGTACTGCATGGGGAAGAACACTAGGCCGGTATAGGTGATCATCACGAAGAACGGTAGTGCCATCACGCTGCTGATGTTGTGCGCGTCCAGCCAACTGCGTTGCCCCTTGCCCGGGCGGAATGTGAAGAAATCCTTGAAGATCTTCTTGTGCGTGATTACCCCGGTGAAGATGGCCAGCAGCATCAGCATGGTGCAGATGCCCACCAGCCGGATCGCGGTGGTGTAGTCGAGGTAATGCAGCCGGTAGTGCATCACGTACAGTTGCCAGCCGCCGCCGGTGGCACGCGGCTCCACTTCGGCGCGGAGCGCGCCGCTGTGGGGGGCGAGCTGTTCCCCGCCGCGCAGGCCGAGGCCCCGCCCGCGCTCGGGCAGGTCTTCCCAGTCGATCGACAGGCCGAGCGGCTCGCGCGGTGCCATGCTCTGGTGCGGCAGGGTGATGCGCCATTCCTTGGCATTCGGGGCGACTTGCGCCAGCCGTGCCAGCGAGCGCGCCAGCATGCCATCCCGGTCGATGGCCCCGACCCGTTCCGGCAGCGGCAGTTCCGGTCGCATCCAGCGGTCGATCTCATTGTCGAAGTAACCGGCGGTGCCGGTGACGAAGACGAAGAACAATACCCAGCCGACCACCAGGCCGGACCAGGTGTGCAGCCAGGCCATGCTCTGGCGGAAACCATCCTTCATTGTTCACTCCACGCCCGCACCGCAGCGGGAAAACGAAAACCGGCCGCCCCGGCCCATGCTGCGCCGGCTGGGCGGCGCAGTGCCCAGCCGGACGATTGCATGCCCGGGCACGGATGCGCGCCGCCGCTGGGCACGGTGCCGTTCCGGCGGCGGGGAATGGCGAGGAGAGCGGTCATTGTCGCTCGTGCATGCGGCGGCATCAGAAGTCGATCTGCATCGACAGGCGATAGATACGCGGCACACCCACGGTCGCCGCTCCGGTGGTGTTGTAGACGCCTTCCCAGTAGCGCTTGTCGAAGGCGTTCATCACGTCGGCGCGCCACACGGTGGCGTGGCCTGCCAGCTTCGTCGCGTAGCGCATGCCCAGGTCGACGCGCGTCCAGCTCGGCAGTTCCTGGGTGTTGGCGCTGTCGGCGTACTGGTTGCCGGCATAGGTGCCGCGGCCGGTCAGGGTCAGGCCGGGCAGCCAGGGCAGGTCCCATTCGACGCCCAGGGTTCCGCTCCGGCGTGGCACGCCGATGGCGTCGTTGTCGTCGTATTGGCCGTTCAGGGTTTTCAGCATGATCGGGCGCAGGTACATGGCGCCACCCTGCAGACGCACGTCCTTTGCGACCTTCCCGGCGAATGTCCATTCGATACCGCGGTTGCGCTGCTCGCCATCCTGGCCATACGTGTTGATTGCGCTGTCTTTTATGACGGTGGGTTTCTCGATCTGGAAGACGCTCAAGGTCGTCAGCAGCTCGCCCATGTCCCATTTCACCCCGGCTTCCACCTGCTTGCTCTTGATCGGGCTGAACACTTTGCCGTAGTCGCTGGCCGAAGCATCGGTGACCTGGCCGCCCTCGGACAGCCCCTCGATGTAGTTGGCATAGAGCGAAACGGGAATCGACCAGGGCTTGAGCACTAGCCCTGCGGCGGGGGTCAGGGCCTTCTCGTCATAGTGGCTGGTTTCCGCGCCGGAGGAGTCGAAGCCCTTGGTTTCGACCCGCTGCTGGCGCACGCCCAGGGTCAGCAGGTAGCGGTCCTCGGCGAACGACAGGGTGTCGGCCAGGGCAAGGCTGCTCAACGTCGTCTCGGCGGTCTTGTAGCTATTCGGCTTTGCAGCCAGGACCGGGGTTCCCGGTCTGTAGAGGTTAGACGGCCAGGTGATCAGGCTGGCCACGGCGCCGCTTTCCTGAACGATGAGGTTGGCGCTCGCCACCAGGCTGTGGCCGATGCCGCCCGTGCTGAAACTACCGCGAACGCCGGTTTCGGTCGAGCGAACGTCGAAATAGTTGTTGACGACGAACGAGCGCGCAGTGAAGTCCCCCGAAGCCTGGGCATTGGCGCCGAAGGCGTTGGTCAGGTAACCCGAGCCGTCCTGCTCCTTGATGCCCGCCTTGAGATAGCCCAGCCATTGATCGTTGAAGTCGACCTCGAGCGAACCGATCGCCGCCTTGCTGCGGGAGTTGATGTAGGCGCCCGGCAACGGGTTGATGGTCGGGTCCGGGGCCTTGGGGATGTCCGCGCTGGCGAAGCTGGTCAGCAGCGGCACGCCGCCGCGCTGCTGCTCCTTGATGCTGTAGAAATCCGCCGAGGCGCGCACCCGCTCACCGCGGAAATCCAGTGCCACGGAACCGAGCGTGCGGTTTTCCTCCTGCCCGTCGATGGACAGGTCGCCATGCGCTCTGAGGGCATTGACGCGGATGCCGAATGCATTGTCCTGGCCGAAGCGGCGGCCCACGTCGAGATGCCCGCCCAGATTGGCATCGGACACATAGGAGGTCGTCAGCCGGGTCAGCGGCACATCTTCGGCGCGCTTGGGAACCAGGTTCACCGTGCCGCCTACCGCGCCGCCCAGCGACATGCCGTAGAGCAACGCCCCAGGTCCCTTCAACACCTCGACCCGCTCCATGAATTCCGATGGCGTGCGGTTGTGGGGCACCAGGCCGTACAGGCCATCCCAGGCCAACTCGTGGCTTTGTGTGTAGAAGCCTCGCATGTAGAAATACTCGCCCAGCCCTCCCACCGGCATGGAGCTGTGTACCGCGGGATCGTTGCGGATCACCGACATGACCGAGTAGGCCTGCTGGTCTTCCATGGCCTTGGCCGTGTAGCTGGTGATGTTGAAAGGCGCATCCATCACATCGGTATTGCCCAGCAGGCCGAGCCGCCCGCCGCGCGCCACCTGACCGCCAGCGTAGGCTTCCGGCAGATCGCCGGAACGGGTCGCCCCCACCATCACTGGCGCCATCTCCAGCGCCATCCCGTCCTGCGATACGGGGCGTACGCTGAGTGTGCCGCTATCGCTGACGAACACCACCAGCCCGCTGCAGGGCTTGCTGTGCACTCAGCTCGCCGCGCACCGCCGGCGCCAGCTTGCCCTGCACCAGCGCCGGGTCGAGGGAGATGACCCGGCCGCTCTGGCGGGCGATGGTGTTGAGGGTGTTGGCCAGGCTGCCGGCGGGCAAGTCGAAGGCGACAAGCCGCTGCTGCGTGGCGGGTGCTTCAGCGGCATGGCTGACCGGGCCGAGGATGGCCAGGGAAATGGCGATGGCGAGAGGCCAGGGCTGGTACATGGAGCACTCCTGTTTTGTGTGTTGTCAGGAGATAGGTGGGATGAGAAATGAAAACCGGACACGGATGGGAATGTTTTTCCCGGAAGAGGCCTGGCACGGTCTATCGCCACAAGCCACAAGCCACAAGCCACAAGCCACAAGCCACAAGCCGGAAGTGGAGTTGCCGGGGGCGTCGTTCCTGATGTGCCCTGCGCTAGCTGTGATCTCTCGGTAGATTGTTCATCCGGGGCCGACCAGGGTCAGCCAGGGGCCGTAGCGTTCGATGCTGATCGGCAGGGTTTCCCCCAGGGCGCTGAGGGCGCGGTCGCTGTCGTCCAGCGGGAACACACCCTGAACGCGCAACTGGCGCACCTGCGGGGCGACGCGGATCAGGCCGCTCCGATAGGGGCGCAGGGCGTCGATGACGGC
This sequence comes from Stutzerimonas kirkiae, assembly GCF_004327335.1. Lineage (GTDB taxonomy): Bacteria > Pseudomonadota > Gammaproteobacteria > Pseudomonadales > Pseudomonadaceae > Stutzerimonas > Stutzerimonas kirkiae. The sequence continues at coordinate 27,884 of NZ_QJUO01000015.1, forward strand.
TTCCAGTGGCTCGTCCAGCACGCTCAGGCGGCCCTGCAGCCAGTCGGCACGGTGCTGCTGGTCGTCCAGCGGCTCGATGCTGTCCGCGTGCAACAGGGCGGCCTGGCCCTCCCCCAGCTTCAGCGCGCCGCCTCCGTCCAGGCTGACGCGCACCGCATGTTCCAGCACCACCACGCGGGTGGCCCGTGGTTCCTGGCGGACCAGGAAGCGCGTACCCAGGGCGCGGGCCTCGCCCTGGGCTGTGAGCACCCGCAGCGGGCGGGCCGGGTCGGCGGCGGCCTGGATCACCAGTTCGCCGTGGCGCAGCCGCAGGAGCCGCTGGTTGGCGCTGAAATCCACGTCGACGGCGCTGTCGGCATTGAGGAACAGCCGGCTGCCGTCGTTCAGTGCGACATCACGGCGTTCGCCCGTGCCGCTGTGGTAGTCGGCCAGCAGCGCCTGGCCGGGGCGGCTGCCCGCTGCGAGCCAGAGGCCGCCGCCGAGCAGGCCGAGGCCGGCACAGGCGCGCAGCAAGTCGCGGCGCGAGGTGCCGGGTTGCAGCAGCAGGTCGCGCGCGCTGTCGCTACGGTCGAGACGGCGCAGCGTTTCATAGGGGGCGCCCAGGCGTTGCTGCAGGTGCTGCCAGGCCCTGGCATGGGCGGGGTCGGCCTCCAGCCAGCGCTCGAACGCCGCCTGCTGGCCGGCGTCGGGCTGGCCGGCGCGCAGGCGGACCATCCACGCGATGGCCTGTTCGGCGGCCGTATCCAGGCTCATGGTGCCGGCTCGGCCAGGTAGCACTGGCGCAGGGCCTGGGTCATGTAGCGGCCCACGGTGCGTTCGGAGACACCGAGGCGCCGGGCGATCTCCACATGGCTGAGGCCGTCGAGCTGGCTGTAGAGGAAGGCTTTTTTCACCGCCAGCGGCAGGCCTGCCAGGCTGCGGTCGATGGCGACCAGGGCTTCGAGCAGCAGGCTGGTGTCTTCCGGCGACGGGGCGAACCGCTCCGGCAGGGCGGCCAGTCGCTCGAGATAGGCCAGCTCCAGCCGGCGCCGCCGCTGGCGGTCGAAGATCAGGCGGCGGGCGATGGTGGAGAGGTAGGCGCGCGGCTGCTCGAGGGTGTCGGGGTCGGTGCGCGAAGCCAGGAGCTGGCAGAAGGTTTCCGCTGCCATGTCTTCGGCGTCGGCCCGGTTGTTCAGGCGGCGCTGCACGTGCTGCAACAGCCACCGATGGTGATCGCTGAAGAAGAATCCCAGCTTGCTGGAGGGAGAGTCGGGCACGGAGAATACCGCTCGTTTCGAATCGTTCTCATTCTATAGAGCTTTGCCGCCGTCCAGCAAATGCGCATGGCCGATGAACGAGGGCGGGCCGTCATGGAATCGTCATGCCTGGCTCCTAAGGTCAGCGGCTTGCAGCTTTGGAGCACCGCCATGCACGATCAAGAACCGACCGATCTCGAACGTATCACCTGCCTTTCCCGTCGCGGCTTCATCGGCATGGGTGCCCTGGGCGCCGCCGCCTTCTTTCTCGGCGGGCTGCCGCTGGCTGGCGCCCATGCCGGCCCGGCGCGCGGCAGCCGGCTGCTCGGCTTCGACAATATTGCCGCCTCCACCCTCGATGCCATCAGCCTGCCGCCCGGCTATCGCTCCCGGGTGCTTATCAGTTGGGGTCAGCCGTTGGCCGAGGATGGCCCGGCATTTCGCCATGACGGCGGTAACAGTGCCGCCGAGCAGTTGCAGCAGTTCGGCGACAACAACGATGGCATGAGTTTCTTCCCCTGGCCGGACGATGCGGACCGGGCGCTGATGGCGATCAACAACGAATACGTCAACTACCAGTACCTGCTGGCCCATGGCGGCCTGCCGCAATCGGCGGAGGATGTGCTCAAGGCGCAGTCCGCCGAGGGGGTGACGGTCATCGAGGTGCGGCGCCAGCAGGGTGAGTGGCGTTTCGTATCCGGCTCGCCCTACAACCGGCGCATCCATGGCAACACGCCGATCGGTGTCAGCGGGCCCGCGCGTGGGCACGCGTTGCTGCGGACCGCCGTCGATCCGCAGGGTATCGAGGTGCTGGGCACCTTCCAGAACTGTTCCAGCGGCCAGACGCCCTGGGGCACCTACCTGACCTGCGAAGAGAACTTCACCGACTGTTTCGGCAGCAGCGATCCGCAACAGGTGCTGGATGCCGACCAGAAGTGCTACAGCGTCACCCATGCCAGCGTGAATAACGACTGGCATCGCTTCGACCCGCGCTTCGATATCGCGCGCAACCCGAACGAACTCCACCGGCATGGCTGGATCGTCGAGATCGACCCCTTCGATCCGCAGTCCCGGCCGCTCAAGCGCACCGCCCTGGGCCGCTTCAAACACGAGAACGCGGCGCTCGCCAGCACTCGCGACGGGCGGGTGGTGGTCTATATGGGCGACGACGAGCGAGGCGAGTTCATCTACAAGTTCGTCAGCCGCGACCGCCTGCAACCCGGCGCTGCCCGCGCCAACCGCGATATCCTCGATCACGGCACGCTCTATGTGGCCAGCTTCGATGCTGGCGATGGCGACCGCGACCAGCCCAGGGGGCGCGGGCGCTGGATCGAACTGAGCCATGGGCGCAACGGGCTGACCGAGGCCAATGGCTTCGCCAGCCAGGCCGAGGTGCTGATCCGCGCCCGCCAGGCTGGCCGGCAGGTCGGTGCGACACGCATGGACCGCCCGGAGTGGATCGCGGTCAGTCCGCATGACGGGCAGGTCTACTGCACCCTGACCAACAACAGCAAGCGTGGCGAGGACGGCCAGCCGGTCGCCGGGCCCAACCCGCGCGCCAACAACCTCTACGGGCAGATCCTGCGCTGGCGTGAGGATGGCGACGATGCTGCCGCGCATAGGTTCGACTGGGACCTGTTCATCATCGCTGGCAACCCTGTGGCGCATCCCGATAGCCCGAATGCGGGGTCGCGCCAGATCGATGCCGACAATATGTTCAACAGCCCGGACGGCCTGGGTTTCGACCGCGATGGGCGGCTCTGGGTGCTGACCGACGGCAAGTACAGCAACAGTGGCGACTACGTGGGCATGGGCAACAACCAGATGCTCTGCGCCGACCCGCAGAGCGGCGAGATTCGTCGCTTCATGGTCGGCCCGGTGGGTTGCGAGGTCACCGGCCTGGCCTTCGCCGCGGACTACCGGACGTTGTTCGTCGGCATCCAGCACCCTGGCGAGGAAGGTGGTTCCGGCTTCCCCGACCATGTGCCTGGCGGGCGCCCACGCTCCTCGGTGCTGGCGATCACGCGGACGGACGGTGGTGTGATCGGGGCTTGAGTGGCTGTAGGCGGTACAGGGCAATCGCGCTATGCACGGCAAAGCGCCGAAAAGAGCGCTGGAGGCTTGAGGCTTGCCCACCCACACAAGCCGGCGAAAGGGTAATAGAATAACGGCCTTCTCCTTCGGAGCGCGCTGTCATGCTCAAACCCTACAAAGCCAGGATGCCGTTGGCCTGTACGCCGCACGACCATTCCCATTGCGTCAACGATGCGCTGGCCAATGCCGAAACCCTGTGTTCCCGCCAGGGGGTGCGCCTGACCGCCTTGCGCAAGCGCGTGCTGGAGCTGGTCTGGGATAGCCACAAGCCGCTCGGTGCCTACGATATCCTGGCGGTCCTGAGCGAACAGGACGGGCGCCGCGCGGCGCCGCCGACGGTCTACCGGGCGCTGGATTTCCTGCAGGAGAACGGCCTGGTGCACCGCATCGCCTCGCTCAACGCCTTTATCGGCTGCAGCCACCCGGAACATCCGCACCAGGGGCAGTTCCTGATCTGCCGCCACTGCCATACCGCCATCGAACTGGAGCAGCCGGTGATCGCCGAGACCATCGTCGCGGCGGCCCAGGCGGTAGGGTTCAGCGTCGAGGGGCAGACGGTCGAGGTGGTTGGGCTCTGCACTTCCTGCCAGGGCGCGGCATGAGCGAAATCCTGATCCGCCTCGATGATGTCGGCGTGCGCTTCGGCACCCAGGCGGTCCTCGATGGTGTGCGGTTGCGTGTCGAGCGTGGCGAAATCGTCACCCTGATCGGCCCCAATGGCGCCGGCAAGACCACCCTGGTGCGCAGTGTGCTCGGGCTGCTCAAGCCGGACAGCGGCGAAGTGTGGCGCAAGCCCAGGCTGCGCATCGGCTATATGCCGCAGAAGTTGCACGTGGATGCCACCCTGCCGTTGTCGGTACTGCGCTTTCTGCGCCTGGTGCCGAAGGTGGACCGGGCGCGGGCGTTGGCGGCGCTGGCCGAGGTCGGCGCGGCGCATGTGATCGACAGCCCGTTGCAGCGTGTCTCCGGTGGCGAGCTGCAGCGCGTACTGCTGGCCCGCGCCCTGCTGCGCGAGCCGGAGTTGCTGGTGCTGGACGAACCGGTGCAGGGGGTCGATGTCGCCGGCCAGGCCGAGCTGTACCGGCTGATCGGGCAGTTGCGCGAGCGCTACGGTTGCGGTGTGCTGATGGTTTCCCACGACCTGCACCTGGTGATGAGCTCCACTGACCAGGTGGTCTGCCTGAACCGCCATGTCTGCTGTTCCGGCCACCCCGAGCAGGTCAGCGCCGATCCGGCCTTCATCGAGCTGTTCGGCCAGGATGCACGCAGCCTGGCCATCTATCACCACCACCATGACCATAGCCACGATCTGCAGGGCGGGGTCGTTCCGGGCCTGAGCATCCACGGCCCGGTCAAGCCGCACGTCCATGGAGATGGCTGCAAGCATGCCTGATTTTCTGTTCAACGCGCTGCTCGCCGGGCTCGCCCTGGCGCTGGTGGCCGGGCCGCTCGGCTCCTTCGTGGTATGGCGGCGCATGGCCTATTTCGGCGACACCCTGTCCCATGCCGCGCTGTTCGGCGTCGCCCTCGGATTGATGCTGGACATCAGCCCGACCCTGGCGGTGACGGTCGGCTGCGTACTGCTGGCGGTGCTGCTGGTGACCCTGCAACAGCGCCAGCCGCTGGCGTCTGACACGCTGCTCGGTATCCTCGCCCACAGCACCCTGTCGCTGGGCCTGGTGACCCTGAGCTTCATGCACGAGGTACGTATCGACCTGATGGGTTATCTGTTCGGCGACCTGCTGGCCGTGGGGCCGGTCGACCTGGCGTGGATTCTTGGCGGCAGCGCGCTGGTGCTGCTGATCCTCGTGCTGCTGTGGCGGCCGTTGCTGGCGATCACCGTGCATGAAGAACTGGCACGGGTCGAGGGCTTGCCGGTGGGCGCCATCCGCCTGGCACTGATGCTGCTGATCGCGGTGGTGATCGCGGTGGCGATGAAGATCGTCGGCGTGCTGCTGATCACCTCCTTGTTGATCATTCCGGCGGCGGCGGCCCAGCGTCATGCGCGCACCCCCGAGCAGATGGCGCTGGGCGCCAGCCTGCTGGGGATCGTCGCGGTGTGCACCGGGCTGGCGCTGTCCTGGTACCAGGACACGCCGGCCGGGCCGTCCATCGTGGTCAGTGCGGCGACGCTGTTCCTGCTCAGCTTCGCCGCGCCGCGCCGCAACGCCTGATCAGGCCGGCACCGCCCTGGCCTGCGGCTCGCGGGCCCAGATGCGGTGCTGTGCCAGGGCCTTGGTGAAGGGGGCGAAGACCTTGGCCACGGCGCCATCGTCGCCGCCCAGCAGGCCATCGTCCGCCGGCAGGCCGAGCCGTTCGAGCAACTCGCGGGCATCGCCGAGCACGGCGATCGGCTTGAGGTGCTTGTAGGCTTCCAGCAGGTAATGCTTGGCCACCCCGGATTGCCCCAGCGTCTCGACGCTTTTCGCTCCGCCCGGCACGAACACCGCGTCGAAGGCGATCGACGGCAACCCCTCCAGCGAGGCATCCACCTCCAGGGTCTTGCCGGCGGCGGTTCGCACCGGCGCCGAGGTCGGCCCGAGCACCTTGGCCGTGGCGCCCTTGGCATGCAGCTTTTTCTGGAACGCCGCCACTGCCTTGGCATCGACGCCGTCGGCCACCAGGATCGCCACCTTGCGCGTCCTGATATCGCCCGAGAGCAGGTTGCGCTGGCTCAGCGCCGGCGAAGGCTGCTGCTTGGCGGGTGGCTTTACGGTGCCGCTGTGCGGCGCCGGCAGGCCGAGGTTGGCGGCCACCTGCGCCGCCAGTTCCAGGTCGATATTGGCGAGGATTTCGTTGACCTGGCGTTCACGGATCCACGCACGCTCGACCTTGCCCAGCTCGAAGCTGTAGGCGTCGATCACATGTCGCTGCTCCGGCTGGCTGAGGCTGTGGAAAAACAGCGCCGGCTGGCTGAAGTGGTCGGCGAAGGACGGGCTGCGCTCACGTACCTTGTGTGCGTCGATACGCTCGGGGTAGCTCTCGAAACCGCCGCCGCTGGCCGCCGGCGGGGTTTCCCTGGGCCAGCCGCCGTCGATCGAGTTCGGCTCGTAGGAGGCGCGGCCCTTGTGCACGCTGCCCTGGTGGTGGGCGTCGCGCTGGTTGTTGTGGAACGGGCAGACCGGCCGGTTGATCGGGATCTGGTGGAAGTTCGGTCCGCCCAGGCGGCTGAGCTGGGTGTCGGTATAGGAGAACAGCCGGCCCTGCAGCAGTGGGTCGTCGCTGAAGTCGATGCCGGGTACCACATGCCCCGGGCAGAAAGCCACCTGCTCGGTCTCGGCGAAGAAATTGTCCGGGTTGCGGTCGAGCACCAGCCGGCCCAGCGGCGTCACCGGCACCTGTTCCTCGGGGATCAGCTTGGTCGGGTCGAGCAGGTCGAAGTCGAACTTATGCTCGTCCTCTTCCTCGACGATCTGCACGCCGAACTCCCATTCCGGGTAGTTGCCCTGCTCGATGTTCTCCCACAGGTCGCGGCGATGGAAGTCGGGGTCCTTGCCGGCGAGTTTCTGCGCTTCGTCCCAGACCAGCGAGAACACGCCCTGCCTGGGCTTCCAGTGGAATTTCACGAAGCGCGACTTGCCCTCGGCAGTGACCAGCCGGAAGGTATGCACGCCGAAGCCCTGTATTGCGCGCAGGCTGCGCGGGATGGCGCGGTCGGACATGGCCCAGATCACCGCATGCGCCGACTCGGGGACCAGCGAGACGAAATCCCAGAAGGTATCGTGGGCGCTGGCGCCTGTGGGCACCTCGTTGTGCGGCTCGGGTTTGACCGCATGCACGAAGTCCGGGAACTTGATGGCGTCCTGGATGAAGAACACCGGCACATTGTTGCCGACCAGGTCGAAGTTGCCCTCATCGGTATAGAACTTGATCGCGAAACCACGGATATCGCGCACCGTATCGGCCGAGCCGCGCGGCCCCTGCACCGTGGAGAAACGTATGAAAACCGGCGTCTTCTTGCCCTTGCCGGCGAGGAAACCGGCCTTGCTCAGGGCGCTGTGATCGGCGTAGCTCTCGAAGTAGCCGTGTGCCGCCACGCCACGGGCATGCACGATACGCTCGGGAATGCGCTCGTGGTCGAAGTGGGTGATCTTCTCGCGCATGATGAAATCTTCCAGCAGCGAGGGCCCACGGTTGCCTGCCTTCAGGGTGTTCTGGTTATCGGCGATCTTCACGCCCTGGTTGGTCGTCAGGGCTTGGCCGCTGGCGTCGGAGCGATAGGTCGCCAGGCTGTCCAGCTTGGCGTTGTGGTTGCTGCGATCGAGCGTATCGGTGCCGGCCAGATCGCTCTGGCTGGGTGCGTTCTTCTTGGTCATTTCAGGCCTCACGGGGGCGGGTTCACAGGGCGAGAAGCGACCTCTACGGCAGGTGCTTTCTTCATTCTTCCCATTCAGTGACCCTGGCCTGCGCTTATGGGTTGCAGCCGTACGTCGGCACATCAAGCATTCGGCGAAAACGGTTAGAATGGCCGCCTTGCACCCACAAGGTTCGCCCGTGATCGAATTCCAGCAAGTCCACAAGACCTACCGTGCCGATGGCCGGGAAATACCTGCACTGCATGCCACCGATCTGCGCATCGAAGAGGGCGAAGTGTTCGGCCTGATCGGCCATTCAGGCGCCGGCAAGAGTACTTTGCTGCGCCTGATCAATCGCCTCGAAGAGCCTTCCGGAGGGCGCATCCTGGTCAACGACGAGGATGTAACCGCCCTCGATGCCACTGGCCTGCGGCGTTTTCGCCAGCGGGTCGGCATGATTTTCCAGCACTTCAACCTGCTGTCCTCGAAGACCGTCGCCGACAATATCGCCATGCCGCTGCGCCTGTCCGGCGCCTGGAATCGGGTTTCGCTCGATCGACGGGTCGCCGAGCTACTGGAGCGGGTCGGGTTGCGTGAGCAGGCACACAAGTACCCGGCGCAACTGTCCGGTGGGCAGAAGCAGCGGGTCGGTATCGCCCGCGCCCTGGCCACCGGGCCGGACCTGCTGCTGTGCGACGAGGCGACCAGCGCCCTCGACCCGCAGACCACCGCCCAGGTATTGCGCCTGCTGGCCGAGATCAACCGCGAACTGAAGCTGACCATCGTACTGATCACCCATGAGATGGACGTGATCCGCCGTGTCTGCGACCGGGTGGCGGTGATGGATGGCGGGCGCATCGTCGAGCAGGGCACGGTGGCCGATGTATTCCTGCACCCACGGCACCCGACCACCCAGCGCTTCGTGCTGGAGGACGAGCAGGTCGACGAGCATGAGCAACTGGCGGACTTCGCCCAGGTGCCGGGGCGCATCCTGCGCCTGACCTTCCGTGGCGAGGCCACCTACGCGCCACTGCTGGGCCGCGTGGCCCGCGAGACGGGTGTCGACTACAGCATCCTTGCCGGACGCATCGACCGGATCAAGGACACGCCCTATGGCCAGCTCACCCTGTCGCTGGTGGGCGGCGACCTGATCGCCGCCGTGGCGCGCCTGGAAGCCGCCAATGTTCATATCGAGGTGTTGCGCTGATGGGTGCCTTCTTCATCAATGTCGACTGGTACGAAATCTGGTTGGCGACCCTGGATACCCTGCTGATGCTCGGTGGCTCGCTACTGTTCACCATGCTGCTGGGGCTGCCGCTGGGTGTGCTGCTGTTTCTCTGCGGCCCGCGCCAGTTGTTCGAGAACCGGGCGCTCCATGGCGCGCTGTCGCTGTTGGTCAATGTGCTGCGCTCGCTGCCGTTCATCATCCTGCTGATCGTGATGATCCCGCTGACGGTGCAACTGGTGGGCACTTCCCTGGGGGTGGCTGGCGCCATCCCGCCACTGGTGGCCGGTGCGGCACCGTTCTTCGCACGGCTGGTGGAGACCGCCCTGCGCGAAGTGGATCGCGGCATCATCGAGGCGACCCAGGCGATGGGCGCCAGTACCCGGCAGATTATTTTCAACGCCCTGCTGCCTGAGTCCCGCCCCGGGATCATTGCCGCCGTCACGGTGACGGCCATCACCCTGGTGTCCTACACCGCGATGGCGGGCGTGGTGGGTGCCGGCGGCCTGGGCGACCTGGCGATCCGCTTCGGCTACCAGCGCTTCCAGACCGACGTGATGGTGGTCACGGTGGTCCTGCTGCTGGTGCTGGTGCAGATTCTGCAAACCCTGGGCGACAAGTTGGTGGTACATTTTTCGCGCAAGTGACATACCAAGGGCGAGCGTACGATCGCACCCCGCTCAACCTTCAAGGAATCGAACGATGAAAAAGATCTTTGCGGCCCTCGCCGTAGCCGTTGCATTCAATGCCCAGGCGGCGGAAACCGTGACCGTCGCGGCCACCGCCGTGCCCCATGCGGAAATCCTCGAGTTCATCAAGCCGGCGCTGGCCGAGCAGGGCGTCGACCTGCAGGTGAAAGTCTTCACCGACTACGTGCAGCCCAACGTGCAGGTGTCCGAGAAGCGCCTGGACGCCAACTACTTCCAGCACCAGCCCTACCTGGATGAGTTCAACCGTACGCGCAACACCGGGCTGGTCAGCGTCACCGGCGTGCATGTCGAGCCGTTCGGCGCTTATTCCACCAAGCACAAGAGCCTCGATGCGCTGCCTGACGGTGCCAGCGTTGCGATCCCCAACGATGCCACCAACGGCGGTCGCGCCCTGCTGCTGTTGCAGAAGGCCGGCCTGATCACCCTGAAGCCGGAAGCCGGCATCACCGCCACGCCCCGGGACATCGCGGAAAACCCGAAAGGCCTGAAGATCCGCGAACTGGAAGCCGCCACCCTGCCGCGTGTGGTGAACCAGGTGGACCTGGCGCTGATCAACACCAACTATGCGCTGGAAGCCAAGCTCAATCCGACCGAGGATGCGCTGATCCTCGAAGGCAGCGACTCGCCCTATGTCAACATCCTGGTGGCGCGCCCGGACAACAAGGACTCCGAAGCCCTGCAGAAAGTCGCCAAGGCGCTGCACAGCGATGCGCTGGTGCAGTTCATCGAAGAGAAGTACAAAGGTTCGGTGGTGCCGGTGCAGTAAGCCGCTGCGCGTAGGTCAGGCTCTACGGGCCAGCCTGGGAGCCCGCGTTCATCGCGGGCTTTTGCTATCCGCTGTTCAGGTGGGCCGTCCGCAGGGCTGCGGCTCAACCCACCCTTGCGGTCCATTCGGCGAACACCTGCTCCAGCGAATCGACGGACAGGATCCGCTCGGCCCAGCGCACCTGCTCGGTCTCGCTGGCCGTTACCAGGCGTTGCTCGATCGCCACGGGCAGGGCACCGAACTTGAGTTGCAGCAATTGGCGCAGGATATCGCTGCGGCCTTCTCGTTTGCCCTTTGCTTCAGTTGCCCCCATGACGATCGTCTCGTTGAGCAAGGCGCGCTCACGGACGAAAGCCAGGTAACGGGCCTGTTCGTCGTCGGACAGCGCCTGCAACTGCTGGCGGGCCTTGCGGATGGCGGGGCGTTCGATCTCTTGCATGACACTTTCCTCCTGCCAGTGCTTGAGGTACGCGATCCAGTCTGCCACAGCACCCCCGCTTGGGAATGAAGGCGGTCGGCCTTGGGCAGTTCGAGCAGGTGGAGTTGCAGGCGGCGGTCGCGCAGTTCGAACTGCCAGAAGGCCTGCTCGTCGTCGAACAGGTCGAAGTCCATCAGGTGAATGCCGATCACCGGTTGCAACTGGTTGTAGTCATCCCCCGGCTTTAGCTGGCGGCTCAGGTTGCGTGCCAGGTAATAAACGGTGCGTGATGGCCAGCCCTGGTGATTACGCGCCTGCATCTCGATATTGAACAGTTGCCCGTTCACATCGCGGGCAAGGGTATCGAGGACGATGAATTTGCCGGTCAGATCCTCAGGCAGGATCTGCGGGTTGAGTACCTGCAGCTCGACGATGGGTGGTTCGTCGCTGCGCACGGCATTGATCAGGTCGGCCAGCAGGTCAGGGGCCTCGGCGAACAATCGCTTGAAGACCACATCGAGCTTGGGGTCGAGCAGGGGCAGTCCGGGCATGGTAGACATCCTTGTCGGTGAGGGATGCCGGACTGTATCGATTAGCGTCAGGAAAGACTGTGAAGCAGTCCACGGATCGAGCAAGTCCGCAGGATGGGTCGAGCGAAGCGATAGCCATCGGTTCGCAAGATGATGGGTATCACCTGGCGGTTCAACCCATCCTGCATGCTGTTACCAGTTATAGGTTATGTCGGCGGTCAGGGTCCGGCTTGCACCGTAGTAGCAGTCCAGCGTGCCGCCGCAGTTGGCCACGTATTTCTTGTCGGCGATGTTTTCCAGGTTCAGCTTCACAGCCAATCCCTTGAGCTGCAGTGGGGATTTTTCCAGATCGTAGCGCAACATGGCGTCGTACACGGTGTAGGAGGGAATCTGGAAAGAGCTCGGCTGATAGTCCGAGCCGTAGCTGCTGCGGACGTAACGTACCCCCATGCCGGCGCCCAGACCGGCCAGCGGGGTGGCGTCGAACGTATAGTCGATCCACGTGGAAGCCGTCAGTGGTGCGATCTTGGCCATGTTGCGATCTTCACGACCATCGTTGACGCTACGCCATTTGCTCTGGTTGCGCGACACTGCGGCCAAGGCCCGCAGGTTCTGCGTGACGTTGAGCTTGCCTTCGAGCTCAACGCCGCGGGAGCGTACGGCTCCGCTCTGGGTGCTGAAACCCGGATTGGCCAGATCGTCGGTCAGCATGTTCAGTTGGTCGATCTGATACATCGACAACTGGATGAAACCGTCGATGCCCCTGGGCTCGTACTTGACGCCCACTTCGTATTGCTCACCGGCGGTGGGCTCGAAGGGACTGCCCGCCACATTCGTACCGGTTTGCGGCAGGAACGACTCGGCATAGCTCAGGTAGGGTGTCATACCGTTGCCGAACTGGTATGCCAGGCCCGCCCGGACGGTGAGTTTCTCATCCTCGATGTTGGCGTGGGTGCCGCTCAACGGTACTTTGTTATCGGTCTCGGCGAAGTCATAGCGGCCACCCAGGGTCAGGATCCAGTGGTTCCAGCGCAACTGATCCTGAACGTACAGGCCGGTCTGTCTGATGGTGTTGTCCCAGCGGTAAGGCGAGGTGAAGCTGAACGTGCTGCCATAGACCGGGTTGTACAGGTCGATGGCAGGGCCGCTGCGGTCATACAGGCCGAGGAATTTCGAGTTGAAGTGGTAGTAGTCCACCCCCAGCAGCAGGGTGTGATCCAGTTCACCGGTCTTGAACTTCGCCTGAGCGATGTTATCGATGCCGAAGACCTTGTTGGTCTGTGACCAATCCACCCCAAAACGGGTCTGATAGCTCCTGTCGTTCAGGCCGGTGACGGGATTGGTCGGGAACGAATAGCCGTGCAGTGGCGCGACATAGCGGTCGTCGACGTAGGCATAGCGGGCATTTTGCTTGAGAGTCCAGATGTTGTTGAGCTCATGGACAACCTCATAGCCGACTACGAACTGCTCGCGATCATAAGCGTTCAGGTCCGGCTCTCCGATGTACAGCGAACGGCTGATCCGGCCATTGGTTGTGCTGAAGACCGTGCCATAGGCCGGCAGCCCCTGAGCCTCCGGGGTGTCACGATCCTTCTGATACTGGGCGAACAGAGTGAGGGTGGTGCGGTCGTTGGGTAGCCAGGTCAGGCTCGGCGCCAGCGTCATGCGATTCTGATCGGCATAGTCGATCTGCGAGCCGCTGTCGTTGACCACTCCGGTCAGGCGGTAGAGGAACCGGCCCTGCTCGTCGAGTGGACCGCCGAAGTCGAAGGCACCGTACTTGCGATCCCAACTGCCGCCGCCGATGACGATTTCACGCAGTGGCGTTGCGGTCGGGCGCTTGCTGGCCATGTTGACGATGCCGCCGGGCTGGTTCTGGCCGTACAGTACCGAGGCTGGGCCTTTGAGCACTTCGATACGCTCCAGCAGATATGGATCGATCTGCAGTGCGCCGCCGGTGCTGCCGCCGCCATAAGGCAGGTGTAGGCCGTCGAGGTACAGCGGTGCCGGGGAGAAGCCTCGGGAGGTGGGTTCGTCGAAAATCTTGACGCGATCCGAGAAGCCGCCAAACGTCATGCCGGGAGTGTAACGCAGGGCTTCGGTGACCGATTTGGCGCCGCGCAGCGTGATCTCGTCCCGGGTGATGACGTTGATGGTCTGTGGGATTTCGCTCAAGGCCGCATCTGTCTTGGTTCCCGTGCCGCTACGCCTGGCAACTATCCCATCGACCGGGCCGTAGGCCGACTCGGCATAGTGGGCTGCCCGGCCCGTCACACGGGTCGCATCCAGCTCCACCGGTTCGCTGCCTTGCGCCAGCTTGCGCAGGGTCAGGGTCTTTTCATCGACGAACTGGAAGCCGTATCCACTGCCTTGCAGCAGCCGCTGCAGGGCCTGGCTGGGCGGGTAGTCGCCGTTCAGGGCGTTGCCGTCGAGGCCGGCGACGTCGTCGGAGGTGAACAGGATGCGCAGCCCGGCCTGGTCGGCGAAGCGGGTCAGGGCGCCGTCCAGCGGCTGGGCGGGGATATCGAAGCGCGCCGGCTGTTCCGCCGCCAGGGCGTACAGGGGGCTGGCGCAGCCGAGCAGGGTGGCGAAGGCGATGGCTCGGCGCAATGAACGGGTGGGTTGGTCGTGCATGGTTGGCCCTTTCTGGTGCGGGTTGGCGGTGGCGCGATAAATACGAATACTTCGCGCTTCATGCCTACGACGAAACAGCCTCGCCGACCTTGCCGTGGCGGGTGGAAAATTTTTCCAACGCCGGATCGCCAGGGGTGCGCCAACGATCGAGTGTCGCGGACGGCGGCCTTGCGCCGGGCGCACCAGGGCGATTGGCGCCGCTATTCCTGGTGCATATGGCGCACCCTACTCCTTGGCGACATTTCAGGGCTTCGGGCGGATCAGCGTCAGCAGCGGCAGGCGGGTGATGCGTAGCGGCTGGGTCTGCTCCAGGGTGCGTAGCGCGGCTTGAGGGTCGTCCAGCTCGAACACGCCGCTGATGCGCAGCTCGCGCAATGCGCCGTCGGTGAGGTGGAGCTTGCCGGGCAGGTGGCGTCCCAGTTTGGCCAGCACCTCGCCCAGCGGGCGGCGGTTGAAGATCAGCTTGCCGCGCTGCCAGGCGCTGCTGGCCTGGGCATCCTCCTGGCGCAACGGCCCAGGGGGCTGGCCTGCCTGGTAGGTCACGCCTTGTCCGGCCTCCAGTCGCAATGCCGCCTGCTGGCCGGAGGCCACTTCGACGATCCCTTCGCTCACCACCACGTCGGTTTTCCGGCCTTGCAGGTCCACGTCGAAGCGCGTGCCCACGGCCCGCACGGTGCCGCCCCCTGCATGCACGATAAAGGGCCGGTCGGCGTCCCTGGCCACCTCGAACAGCGCCTCTCCCTTGTAGAGATGGATAGTGCGGCTGCCTGGCGAATAGTCGATGGACACGGCCGAAGCGCTGTTCAGCCAGAGCTGGCTACCGTCCTGCAACTGTAGCTGGCGGCGCTCGCCAACGGCGGTGACGTGGTCGGCCCGTAGCGCTGGCAACGGGTCGAGCAGTGTGCCGCCCACTACCAGGATGGCCAGGGATGCCGCCAGGGCGGCGGCGAGCCGGCGGCGAGGTTTGCGGCGTGGCGCCGGGGGCACGAAGTGCCTGGCCGTTTCGGTTTGTGGAATGTCGTCCCACAGTGCCTGGGCGCTCCGGGCCGCTGCCCGGTGGGCATCGCTGCGCTGGCTCCAGTGTTCGAAAGCCTGCCGGTCGGCCACCGAGGCACGACCTGAATGCAGATGCACCAGTCGCTCGATGGCCTGTTCCTCGAGCTGCGCCAGGTCTTGCGTGGAATGCTCGCTCACTGGCTGTCCCTCTGGCGCCGCCAGGCACGGCAATGGCGCATGGCCTGGACGATATATTTACCCACCATGCTCTCGGAGACGCCCAGGCGGGCGGCGATCTGGGCATGGGTCAGCCCTTCCAGCCGATTGAGCAGCAGCGCCAGGCGGGCATTGGCGGGCAACTGGTCGAGCGCCGCATCCAACTGAGCCAGGCTCTGGCCTGCGGCCAGGGTGTCTTCGGGGCCCGAGCCCGGATCATGGATATCCGCCGCTTCCAACTCCTCGGCATGCAGGCTGGCCAGGCGCCGTACCCGGCGCAGGTGGTCGATGGCCAGGTTGCCGGCAACGCGGAAGACAAAGGCGCGCGGCTCGTCGATCGGCAGGCCGGGCTGCAGCCTGGCCAGGCGCAGGTAGGCATCCTGGGCGACATCCGCCGCACACTCCACATCGCCCAGGCGGCGGGCGAGGAAGCGCAGGAGATCATCGTAATGCTCCTGGAAGCTTGCCAGCAGATCGGCTGAGTCGCTACGGGACATGATCCTGCCTTGTCGTGCCTGCCCGCTCGGGCGATAGGCGCGCAAGACTACATCAATCGAGAAGCGTTATCAGCAGGAGCGGTTACAGGTGTGGTGATCGCGTTATGCACGGTAAAGCGCTGAAAAGAGCGCTGGAAGGCTGGACGAAAGCGCGTGGAAACCGGTGTTTTTCGTCCAGCTTTCCAGCCTCCAGCGCTTTTAATCGAAGGCTTTGTGCCGCTATCTAAAGCTCATATTCCACATCGTCCCGGTCGCTGAGCACCGACAGGTCCAGCGGGCGTATGCTGCCCATCCACATCGGGTAGTCGCGGTGGTCGCGCAGGTCGTTGCCGGTGATCGGGTGGACCAGGATGGTCAGGCCCTGGCGGTTGAGCATCAGCCAGGGGATCACCTGGGCGAACAGTTCGGCGCGCAAGGCCAGTTGGCAGCTCCAGTCGGGGTGCGGCCCGACCGGCTGCTGATGGACGCGGCCCATGCGCAGCGGGAACCGACGCGCCGCTTCCTCGCACAGGCTGCGTGCCTGCTCGAGGCTGTCGGCATCGAAGTAGACATGGGCATGGTAGCCCCGCACACGCACGCTCATGTTCATCCCTCCATCAGTTGCCGGCGCAGCTCGGCCAGTACCGGCGCGCTATCCGGGCGCACGCCGCGCCAGAGCAGGAAGGCCTCGGCGGCCTGGCCGACCAGCATGCCCAGGCCGTCCAGGGTCTTGGCCGCGCCCTGTCCGGCGGCCCAGCGGTTGAACGGTGTCGCTGCCTTGCCGTACATCATGTCGTAGCAGACGCTGTGCCCGGGCCGGATTACCTCGTTGGCGATGGCCGGCAGCTCGCCGCCGAGGCTGGCCGAGGTGCCGTTGATGATCAGCTCGAACGGCGCTCGCAGCTCATCGAAACCGCTGGCCGACACCTCGCCCAGCGCGGCGAAGGCCTCGGCCAGTTGCTCGGCCCTGGCTCGGGTGCGGTTGGCGATCACCAGCCGTGCCGGGCGCTGCGCCAGCAAGGGCTCCAGCACGCCGCGCACCGCGCCGCCGGCGCCGAGCAGCAGGATGCTGCGGCCCTCGATGGCGACCCGGTTATCCAGCAGGTCGGCGACCAGTCCGGCGCCATCGGTGTTGTCGCCGAGCAGGCTGCCGTCGTCGAGTTGCTTCAGGGTGTTCACCGCGCCGGCACGGCGGGCGCGTTCGCTCAACTGGTCGGCCAGGCGATAGGCCTGCTCCTTGAACGGCACCGTGACGTTGGCGCCCCGGCCCTGGCGGAAGAAATCGCGGGCGAAGCCTTCGAAGTCGTCCAGCGGCGCCAGCAGCGCCTCGTAGCTGAGCGCCTGGCCGGTCTGCTCGGCGAACAAACGGTGGATCTGCGGGGACTTGCTGTGGCCGATGGGGTTGCCGAAGACGCCGTAACGATCCATCACCGGTTCGCCTCGCCGAGCCAGTCGCGCTCCTGCAGGAAGTACTCGGTCAGCCGCGCCTCGGGCGTGCCCGGCTGCGCCTTCCAGTCGTAGCCCCAGCGCACGACGGGCGGCAGCGACATCAGGATGGACTCGGTGCGCCCGCCCGATTGCAGGCCGAACAGCGTGCCACGGTCGTAGACCAGGTTGTATTCCACGTAGCGCCCACGGCGGAACGCCTGGAACTCGCGCTGCGCCTCGCTGAACGGCGTGCCCTTGCGCCGCTGGACGATCGGCAGGTAGGCGGCCAGGTAGGCGTCGCCGATGGCGCGCAGGAAGGCGAAGCTGGTGTCGAAGTCCCACTGGTTGAGGTCGTCGAAGAACAGCCCGCCGACCCCGCGCGGCTCGTTGCGGTGCCTGAGGTGGAAGTAGCGGTCGCACCATTCCTTGAAGCGCGGATAGACCTCGGCGCCGAAGGGCGCACAGGCATCGCGGGCGACCTGGTGCCAGTGCACGCAGTCTTCCTCGACGCCGTAGTAGGGGGTCAGGTCGAAGCCACCGCCGAACCACCAGGCCGGCTCCTCGCCTTCCTTCTCGGCGCTGAAGAAGCGCACGTTGGCGTGGGAGGTGGGTACGTGCGGGTTCTCCGGGTGGATCACCAGCGACACGCCGAGCGCCTGGAAGCCGCGCCCGGCCAGTTCTGGCCGGTGGGCGCTGGCCGAAGGCGGCAGGCCGGTACCGAACACATGGGAGAAGTTCACCCCGCCTTTCTCGATCAGCGCGCCGTTCTCGATCACCCGGGTCCGCCCGCCGCCACCGCCCGGGCGCTGCCAGGCATCCTCGATGAAGCGCGCGTGGCCATCCTCGGCTTCCAGGGCGGCACAGATGCGGTCCTGCAGGTCGAGCAGGTAGGTCTTGATGGATTCGATACGGTCGTTCACTCAGGTCACCTTGGTCGGCAGGCGGGTGCGATTTTCAGGCGGCAAGCATAACATCCGGGTTCGTTTCGCCGGCCTGGCCGGGCCAAGAGCCGACAAAAGCGCTGGAAGCTGGACGAAAAGCTGTTCGTGTTTTCCCCATAACCAAGGCAGCTACGTTCAGCTGTCCAGCCAGCGCTTTTGTCGGCTCTTGGGGTAATAGGCTAGCGATGGGTATCTTGGCTATGCTCCTCGGCCCATCCTGCGGGAACATTCTTGATAAGGAGTCGATATGGCAACGCGTATCCAGTTCAGCCGGCATGGCGGTCCCGAGGTGCTCGAACAGGTCGATGTGGAGCCGCTGGCGCCCGCGCCGGGGGAGGTGCTGGTGCGCAACCATGCGGTCGGCCTCAATTTCATCGACACCTATTTCCGTGACGGCCTGTATACGCCGCCCAGCCTGCCGTCGGGTCTGGGGACAGAAGGTGCCGGGGTGATCGAGGCGATCGGTGAGGGTGTCAGCGGCTGGCAACCCGGCGACCGTGTCGCTTATGCCACCGGCCCGCTGGGCGCCTATGCCGAGTACCATAACCTG
Organism: Stutzerimonas kirkiae; assembly: GCF_004327335.1. Classification (GTDB taxonomy): domain Bacteria; phylum Pseudomonadota; class Gammaproteobacteria; order Pseudomonadales; family Pseudomonadaceae; genus Stutzerimonas; species Stutzerimonas kirkiae. The sequence continues at coordinate 46,398 of NZ_QJUO01000015.1, forward strand.
CCGGCGCGGCATTTGGTCCGGCTACCCGAGGCTATCGGTTTCGAACAGGCGGCGGCGGTGCTGCTCAAGGGCCTCACCGTGCAATACCTGTTGCGCCAGACCCATCGGCTGGAGGCCGGCCAGACCGTACTCTTCCATGCCGCCGCCGGTGGCGTCGGCTCTATCGCCTGCCAGTGGGCGAGGGCGCTCGGGGCTCGGTTGATTGGTGTGGTCGGTTCGGCGGAAAAGGCCGAGCGAGCGCAGGCGCTGGGTGCCTGGGCGACCATCGACAGCAGCCGCGAGGACGTGGTGCAACGCGTGCTGGAGCTGACCGAAGGGCGCAAATGCCCGGTGGTCTACGACTCGGTGGGCAAGAACACCTGGGAAACCTCGCTGGATTGCGTGGCGCCGCGCGGGCTGCTGGTCAGCTTCGGCAATGCCTCGGGGGCGGTCACCGGTGTCAACCTCGGCATCCTGGCGCAGAAGGGCTCGCTGTTCGTCACCCGACCGACCCTGGCCAGCTACGCCGACAGCCCCGCGCGCCTGCAAGGAATGGCTGACGAACTGTTCGAGCTGATCGCCAGCGGCGCCATCGAAGTCGAGATCGGCCAGCGTTTCGCCCTGGCCGAGGCCGCCGAGGCCCAGCGCCGCCTGGCGGCACGGCAGACCACCAGCTCGACGGTGTTGTTGCCGTAGCCCCAGCAGGCGCGGCCCTGGTCAAGGCCAGGGCCCTCCATGCCAAAGGCTTCGATAAACGCGCTGGAGCCTGGACGAAAAGCCGTTCGTATCCTGCACGAAACCAGGACTTCTACGTCCACCTGTCCAGCCTTCAGCGTTTTTGTCGGCCCCTTGAATGCAGAGCGCATAAGGCTGTTGCACTTTCCGGCTGTTTGGGGGACTTTTATCAGGCAATTAACTAATAGAGGGATTTTTTATGTCTAATAGTCATATCTATAGAAAAATCGAGATCGTCGGTTCTTCACCCAACAGTGTCGATGAGGCGATCCAGAACGCTATTACCGAAGCCAGCCGTACCCAGCAGAACCTCGACTGGTTCGAGGTCGGGGAAATCCGCGGTCATATCGAGAATGGCCAGGTCGCGCATTTCCAGGTCACCGTGAAGATCGGCTTTCGCCTGAGCGATGCTTGAGTTCACGGCGACGGCAAATCCCGGACTGCCTGGCGGCAGTCCCTCTCCCCGACCCTCTCCCGCGAGGGGCTACTGTATGCACGCCTCTTCGCCCCTCGGGATCAGCGCTCCTGGCATCCGCACAGCCACTTTCGGCGGCGCCTGTGGGATTCAAGAGCCAGGTCTTTCCACCTCTCCATTCCGAAGTGTTCTCAACCCATCCTACGAATTCACTCAGGATTTGAACGAACACTGGCTTCGACAGCATGAGCAATGAAGGAGCCTGGCCTTTCCACGTGTTTATGCGACTGGGTGGGAAATTCCGCTGCCGGCTGGGTCAAGCCTATGGCCCGGGTGTGGCGCACTACGGCTCCCTTCTCCCCTTGCGGACTACGGTATGCACACCTCTTCGTGCTTACCGCCGCAGCCCGGCGATGATCTCGAAGGCGCGGTGGCGGTCGGTGGTTTCATAGAAGTCGCAGGTGAAGATCAACTCGTCGGCGCCGGTCTGCTCCAGCAGTATCTCCAGGCGCGCACGGATCTTCTCCGGGCCGCCGATCAATGCCATGCCGAGGAAGCCACCCACCGCATCCTGCTCATGGGGCAGCCACAGGCCCTGCATGCTTTTCACCGGCGGGCGCAGCAGCAGGCTCTGCCCGCGTACCAGCGCGAGGATGCGCTGGTACGCGGAGGTGGCCAGGTATTCGGCGCGTTCGTCGCTGTCGGCGGCCAGCAGCGGTACGCCAAGCATCACGTAGGGCTTGTCCAGCACGGCGGAAGGCTGGAAGTTCTCCCGGTACAGGCGGATCGCGTCATGCATGAAGCGTGGCGCGAAGTGCGAGGCGAAGGCATAGGGCAGGCCCTTGGCCGCCGCCAGTTGCGCGCTGAACAGGCTTGAACCCAGCAGCCAGATCGGCACCTGGCTGCCGACGCCGGGCATGGCGATCACCTGTTGCTGTGCCTGGCGCGGCCCGAGCAGCGCCTGCAGTTCCTCGACATCCGCCGGAAAATCATCGGCGCTGCCCAGACGGTCGCGGCGCAGGGCGCGGGCGGTGAACTGGTCGGTGCCCGGCGCGCGCCCCAGGCCCAGGTCGATGCGTCCCGGATACAGCGCCTCCAGGGTGCCGAACTGCTCGGCGATCACCAGCGGCGCATGGTTGGGCAGCATGATGCCGCCCGAACCGAGGCGGATACGCTCGGTGCCAGCGGCCAGGTAGCCGATCAGCACGGCGGTGGCCGAGCTGGCGATGCCGTCCATATTGTGGTGTTCCGCCACCCACAGGCGTTCGAAGCCGAGCGCCTCGACGTGCCGCGCCAGGGCCAGGGCATTGTGCAGGGCCTGGCGCGCATTGCCGTCATCGCGTACCGGCGCCAGTTCCAGCGCCGAAAAGCGGACCTGTTCGAGACTGCTCATGCTCTCCTCCTCGGAAGATTTTGCGGGTGCGCCGTGCGCAGCGCTTTCTCCTGCGGGTGCGTATGGCCTAGATGCAGCGGGTGGCCTCGGCTCTTGCCAGCGTCTTGCCTTGTTCGTCACGCAGCCAGCCCTGTGGCTGGAAGCCGAGCGAGCGGGCTTCGAACACATAGCGCTGGCCCGCCTGGAATGCGTCGTAGCGTACCAGCAGTGTGCAGCGCAGGTGCTGGCTGTCGCCGAACAGGCCCGTGCCGCCGCCGCTGATTTCGAAATCGTAGCGGGCTTCCAGGCGGTGGGCGCCGGGCGTGACCTGGAAATAACGGCCATCGGCCGTGCGCACGCCGTCCAGCCGGTCGGCCATGAAGATATCCGAGACCTGGCCGCGCAACTCGACCCAGGCCATGGCGGGATCGGCCTCGGGCAGCGGGCTGGCACAAGCGCTCAGCAGCAGGCAGGCGAGCAAGGCACGCAACATGGTTTACCCTCGCAGGGCGTTTTCCGTCGGACCGACACAATGCCATATTTGCTGCCATATCCGTCCATTACCCTGGCACGCCCCCCAGGGCGAGCGCGCTATGCCGTTAGCGCTTCGATAAAGGCGCGGGAACGCTGGAGGCGGAACGAAAGAACCTGGCCTTCCGCGTTTTTCGTTCGGTTTTCCTGCCTCCAGCGCTCTTTTCGACGCGTTACCGCGTATAGCGCAATCCTCCTGGCGCCGATCCTGCTGGCCGGCTGCTCCAGCTATTACGGCCAGCTCGCCACGGGGCAGCTCGAGCTGCTGCGCCAGCGCCAGCCGGTCGCCGCGCTGGTGGACGACCCGGGTACCGCCCCGGCGTTGCGCGAACGCCTGGCCAATGCGCAAGAGGCACGCCGCTTCGCCAGCGAGCGGCTGGCACTGCCGGACAACGGCAGCTACCGCCAGTACGCCGACCTCGGTCGGCCCTATGTGGTGTGGAACCTGTTCGCCACCCCGGAGTTCTCGGTGGAGCCGCTGACGCGCTGCTTTCCGATCGCCGGTTGCGTCGCCTACCAGGGCTACTACCGCCAGGGTGCGGCGCGTGGCCAGGCCGCGGTCCTGCGGCGACAGGGCTTCGATACCCATGTGGCCGGGGTCGAGGCCTATTCGACCCTGGGCTGGTTCGACGACCCGCTGCTCAACACCATGCTGCGGCGCAACGACGAGCAACTGGCCGGGCTGATCTTCCACGAGTTGGCGCACCAGCGCCTGTACGTCCGTGACGACACCACCTTCAACGAATCCTATGCCAGCTTCGTCGAGCGCCAGGGGCTGCGCGAATGGCGGCGGCAACAAGGGCTGCCGGAGCATGGCCAGCCCGCACGCGAGGCCTACCGCGAGGTGGTCGAGCTGCTGCTGGACAGCCGCGAACGCCTGCGTGCGCTCTATGCGCAGCCCCATGACGAAGCCGTCATGCGCCGCTTGAAACAGGCCGAATTCGACCGCCTGCGCACCGCCTATCGGCTGTTGCGCGAGCGGCCGGGGCAGCCGCCGCTGCCGGGATTCGAGCGCTGGTTCCAGCAGCCGCTGAACAATGCCACGCTGCTGCCCTTCGGTCTTTATGATCGCTGGGTGGCGGCGTTCTCCCGACTGTTCGAGCAGTCGCAGGGTGATTGGCAGGAATTTCACCAACGGGTTGAATCCCTGGCGGCAATGCCACTCGAACAAAGGAACGGGCGGCTACAGGAACTGCTCGATAGCGACCTGCAAGGAGAAATACCATGAAACGCTGGACATTCGGCCTGCTGCTCAGCCTGGCCACTACTTGTGTTTTCGCGGCGCCCAAGCCCTGCGAGGAACTCAAAGAGGAAATCGAAGCGAAGATCCAGGCCAACGGCGTACCCAGCTACACCCTGGAAATCGTCGACAACGATGAAGTCGGCGACCAGGGCATGGTGGTCGGCAGTTGCGACGGCGGTACGCGCAAGATCATCTACCAGCGCAACGATTGAAGGCTGTAACGGCCAATGCTATGGGCGCATTCTGTTTGCCGAGCGGTTGGACGATATCCTCTCCGGTACGGGAGAGCCGCATGGGCAATATGGAAGGGAGTCGCTGTGGGCTACACGCAGCAATCGGCGGATGGATCGGCGATCCTCTCGATGACTGTACTTCACTGAAACCATGAGGTTTCGTGGAGCCCATAGAACCCCAGTTGCTACTGACGGAAGTGAAGCCGGAACAGCCTGTTCCGGCTGATGGGGGAATATTTCCGGGCCTTCTTTCTCCACCGGGCAGGTGCCCGAGCCACGCTACTGCGGCGAATACCTTCGCTGTATCGGCGGGGTTATGGTCCCCTGCTGGGGTCATCGCTGTAATTGTCTGTACCGATCGGTATAGTCTACCTTGTCATCGGATATCCGGGAGTATCGTGCCCGGGCGTTACTCCAACGCTCGGAGGTCTGGCCGCGGCCGCTTCCGGAGGTTATGCCCCTGGCGCTTTCCCGGCTTTCTCTCCGCTTCTACAGGAGACTTCAATGAGATTTCCACCGAGTTGTTTCCCTTCGCGCTCCACGTCCACTGTACGGTTGTATTCCCCTGCCGTGTCCCATGGCGGACGGCTGTTGGCCGGCCTGCTGGTGGCGCTGGCGGCAGTTACTGCCACGGCCCCGGTCAGCGCACAATCCCCTGGCCCGACGGCCAGCCCGCAGGCCCTGACGCTGGCTCGCGCCGATATCGCCCAGGCCGGAGCACAGCGTGCGATTGCCGCGGCACTGGCGGAGGCCGAGAAGAATGGCTGGGTCATCGCCGTGGCCGTGGTTGATTCGGGCGGGGAACTGGTGGCTTTCCACAAGGCCGATGGCGCCATCGGCATCAGCCCTTCAGTGGCGATTGGCAAGGCCCGTACAGCGGCGTTGCTACGCCAGCCTTCGAAGAACTTCGAGGATTACATCAATGATGGACGCCCCAGTTTCCTGTCGACACCGGGGACGACACCTCTGGAGGGTGGAATTCCCATCATCGTCGATGGGCAGGTTGTGGGTGCTGTCGGTGTGAGTGGCGCACATGGTCCCAACGATTCACAAGTGGCTCAGGCTGGTGTGGGTGCCGTGCGCTGACATGGGGTGAAACGTCAGGCCGCCTTGCCGGTAATGGTCACCCGACAGCGGCCGCGGTGCCGAATACTGCCCCGCAGGCGGCGTTGCGGCATGGCGAGGGTCCGCTCGGTATCGTCCAGCGGGGTAGGCCCGGTAATGCGCAACTTCGCGATGGCGGAATCGTAGCGCCGACGGGTCGTGATACTCGGGCGAGGTGCTCTTCGATGACCGCGCCCTTTGGTGCGCGCGGCAGTGCTATGGCCCGCTGCGATATTTCTGCCGAAGCTGGCTGGGATGGAATGCGATAACCTTGTCCAGCCCTTCGACAATGACAAGAGCCGGGCTTCCATGACCACTCCCCTGAAAACCTCGCAATGCCTGTCGCTGACGGCGCTGGCCATGCTCGCATTCGCCGGCAACTCCCTGTTGTGCCGGGCCGCCCTGGACACCACCTCGATAGATGCCGCGACTTTCACCCTGGTACGCTTGCTGGCCGGGGCGCTGATGCTCGAAGCCATTCTGCGGCTGGGCCGCAAGGCACGGCCCGCAGGGGCTGGCGACTGGCGCTCGGCGCTGGCGCTGTTCGCCTATGCCGCGGGGTTTTCCTGGGCCTATATCGGGCTTGCCACCGCGACCGGGGCCCTGTTGCTGTTCGGCGCGGTACAACTGAGCATGGTCGGCTGGGCGATATGGCGCGGGGAGCGGCTGCGGGCCTGGCAGTGGGGCGGCTTCGCGCTGGCTGTCGCCGGGCTGGTGATCATGCTGCTGCCGGGCATCGAGGCGCCATCCTGGCAGGATGCTTCCCTGATGCTGCTGGCGGGCGTGGCCTGGGCGGTCTATTCGGTCCGTGGCCGTTCTCAGCCGGCACCGTTGGTGGCCACGACGCGCAATTTCTGGCGCGCCGGACTGCTGGCTGCGCTGATGTGCCTGCCTTTCGTATCCCGCCTGACACTGGACACGACCGGGCTGGTCTACGCGGTGCTGGCGGGCGCATTGGCATCCGGCGTGGGCTATACGATCTGGTATGGCGTCATGCAGCAACTGAGCACGGCCAGCGCGGCCAGCGTGCAATTGAGCGTGCCGGTCATCAGTGCACTGGGGGCGGTGGGGTTGCTGGATGAGGCGCTGACCGCGCGTCTGCTGCTGAGCTCGCTGGCGATCCTGGGGGGTGTGGCGCTGGTGATCCTGGCCGGGCGCCACAGCATTCCGGTCATAAGGTGAGGGGCTGGCAGTTCAGTTTCCGTTCAGCATCGCTACCTATCCTGGCTTCATGTTCTCTCATGCAATGGAGCCCCCTATGAAAAACACCGCATTTGCCCTGCTGCTGGCCCCGCTTCTTTCCCTGAATGCACTGGCCGCTGGCTACACCGGGCCGGGTAGCCAGTTGATCGATACGGTTGGCGCCGCGCTCGAAGCCGGTGACGAAAGCGCCGTGGTCCTGCAGGGGCGTATCGTCAAACGCGTCAAGGATGAGAAATACGATTTCACCGATGCCACCGGCACTATCCGTGTCGAGATCGACGATGAAGACTGGCCGGCAGTCGCTATCAATGAAAATACCGTTGTCAGGCTGAGCGGCGAGGTCGACCGGGACCTGTTCGGGCGGGAGATCGATGTCGATCGTATCGAGGTGATCAATCGGTAAGTTCCCGGGGCATGCGCTCAACGCCATGTCTTCCAGGGTTGTTCACTACAAATAGCGGATGATTGCCGGCCCCCGGGCGAGTGCCTTGCTTCCGGCGGAAGTTGATGCTGCGTCCGCTTCAAGCCCCTTCTCACAAAGGCCGGGTTCGTTTGCTCCTGCGAACGGACCCGGCCTTTGCTTTTGCCTGCCTCGCGCTTTGCCTTCCCGGTCTCTGGAGATCGGGCGCCAGGCCTCACTACCAAAGGATAGTGGTCGTGCGCGTCTTAAGTTGCATAGCTCTGCATCCAAGGCAGTCTGGTCATGAATTGAAAGTCTGTGTATGACTATAAATATCTTTGTCGTTCACATTGAAAACAATTGATGATAAATCGTTCGGCATGCAAAATGCCGCGCCCCCGCCTTCCCATGCCTGTCCAGGCGGCCTGGCCGCTCCGCGAGCCGGGGCTGGGACGTGGGTGAACGAAACAGCCGATCCACGCAGGAGAACAAGAAACATGCACATCGGTGTACCTCTTGAAAGCCATGCCGGTGAGACCAGGGTTGCCGCAACCCCGGAAACCGTCAAAAAGCTGATTGCCCAGGGGCATCAGGTCACCGTGCAGCAAGGTGCGGGTGTCGCAGCCAGCGTTCCCGACCGGGACTACGAGGCCGCTGGCGCTCGTATCACGGGTGCCGCCGAAGCCTTTGCCGCCGAACTGGTGCTGAAAGTGCTGGCGCCGAGTGCGGAAGAACTGGTGCACATGAGCCCCGGCAGCGTGCTGGTCGGCATGCTCGATCCCTTCGACGACGCCAACCTGGCGCGCATGACTGAGCGGGGTGTCAGCGCCTTCGCACTGGAGGCGGCACCGCGTACCTCGCGGGCACAGAGCCTGGACGTGCTCTCGTCCCAGGCCAATATCGCCGGCTACAAGGCGGTGATGCTGGCTGCCGACCACTATCCGCGTTTCATGCCGATGCTGATGACCGCCGCCGGTACGGTGAAGGCGGCGCGTGTGCTGGTGCTCGGCGCCGGGGTTGCCGGCCTGCAGGCGATTGCCACGGCGCGCCGCCTGGGCGCGGTGATCGAGGCGTCCGATGTGCGGCCGGCGGTGAAGGAGCAGATCGAATCACTGGGGGCGAAGTTCGTCGAGGTGCCGTTCGAGACCGACGAGGAGCGCGAATGCGCCGAGGGCGTCGGTGGCTATGCCCGGCCGATGCCGGCCTCCTGGATGGCGCGCCAGGCCAGTGCCGTGCACGAGCGGGCGAAGCAGGCCGATATCGTCATCACCACGGCGCTGATCCCGGGGCGCCAGGCGCCGACGCTGCTGGGCGAAGATACGGTGGCGCAGATGAAGTCCGGCTCGGTGATCGTCGACCTGGCCGCCGCGAAGGGTGGCAACTGTCCGCTCACCGAACTGGACCGGGTGGTGGTGCGCTACGGCGTGACGCTGGTCGGCCACGGCAACCTGCCGGCGCTGGTGGCGGCGGACGCCTCGGCGCTGTATGCGCGCAACCTGCTGGACTTCCTGAAGCTGGTCATCGACGAGGATGGCCAGCTCCATATCGATCTCGAAGACGACATCGTCGCGGCCTGCCTGATGTGCCGCGACGGTCGGGTCGTGCGCAAGAACGCCTGAGGAGCACAAGACATGGACCTGATTTCGGACGGTATCTACAACCTGATCATCTTCGTGCTGGCGATCTACGTCGGCTACCACGTGGTCTGGAACGTCACGCCGGCGCTGCATACGCCACTGATGGCGGTGACCAACGCGATTTCCGCGATCGTCATCGTCGGCGCCATGCTGGCCGCCGCGCTGACCGTCACCCCGCTGGGCAAGGCCATGGGCACCCTGGCCGTGGCGCTGGCGGCGGTGAACGTGTTCGGTGGTTTCCTGGTGACCCGGCGCATGCTGGAGATGTTCAAGAAGAAGGCCGCGAAGGCCCCGGCGGAGAAGCAATGACATGAGCATGAACCTGATCACCCTGCTCTACCTGAGTGCCTCGGTGTGCTTCATCCAGGCCCTCAAGGGGCTTTCGCACCCGACCACGTCGCGCCGTGGCAACGCCTTCGGCATGCTCGGCATGGGCATCGCCGTACTGACCACCGTCGGGCTCATCTTCATGCTCGGAGCGGAGCTGGCGACGAGCGGCATCGCCTATGTCGTCGTCGCCCTGCTGGTCGGCGGCAGCCTCGGCACGCTGATGGCGCGTCGGGTGGAAATGACCAGGATGCCCGAGCTGGTCGCCTTCATGCACAGCATGATCGGCCTGGCGGCGGTCTTCATCGCGGTTGCCGCGGTGCTCGAGCCACAGTCGCTGGGCATCGTCGCCAGTGCCGGCGCGCCGATTCCAGCCGGCAACCGCCTGGAGCTGTTCCTCGGCGCGGCCATCGGCGCGATCACCTTCTCCGGTTCGGTGATCGCCTTCGGCAAGCTGGCGGGCGGCTCTTTTTTCGGACGGAAGTTCCGCCTGTTCCAGGGCGCGCCGGTACAGTTCGCCGGCCAGCATGTGTTCAACCTGCTGGTCGGGCTGGCGATCGTCGCCCTGGGGCTGGCCTATACCCTGAGCGGCGATGTCACGGCCTTCGCCGTGCTGGTGCTGCTGGCGTTCATCATCGGTGTGCTGATCATCATCCCCATCGGCGGCGCCGACATGCCGGTGGTGGTGTCGATGCTCAACAGCTATTCCGGCTGGGCGGCGGCGGGGATCGGCTTCTCGCTGAACAACTCGATGCTGATCGTCGCCGGCTCGCTGGTCGGCTCCAGCGGCGCGATTCTCTCCTACATCATGTGCAAGGCGATGAACCGCTCGTTCTTCAACGTCATCCTGGGTGGCTTCGGTGGCGCGGCGGATACCGGGCCGGCGCTGGCGGGCCAGGAGCAGCGCCCGGTCCGGTCCGGCTCGTCGGACGATGCGGCCTTCCTGCTGGGCAATGCCGACAGTGTGATCATCGTGCCCGGCTACGGCCTGGCGGTGGCGCGCGCCCAGCATGCGCTGATGGAACTGGCGGAGAAGCTGGGCCAGCGTGGCATCAGCGTGAAATACGCCATCCACCCGGTGGCCGGGCGTATGCCGGGGCATATGAACGTGCTGCTGGCCGAGGCCGAGGTGCCCTACGAGCAGGTGTTCGAGATGGACGAGATCAATGCCGAGTTCGGCCAGGCCGACGTGGTGCTGGTGCTCGGCGCCAACGACGTGGTCAATCCGGCGGCGAAGAACGACCCCACCTCGGCGATCGCCGGCATGCCGATCCTCGAGGCGTACAAGGCCAGGACCATCATCGTCAACAAGCGCTCCATGGCCAGCGGCTATGCCGGCCTGGACAACGAACTGTTCTACATGGACAAGACCATGATGGTGTTCGGCGACGCCAAGAAAGTGCTGGAAGACATGGTCAAGGCGGTCGACTGATCGCCCTCGCCCATCCTTGCCGCCGCATCCGCACGGGTGCGGCGGTATGTTTCCGCGTCTTTCGGTGCGCTTCCCGCGCTTCACAGCCCGTGCTACCGAGCTTATTCTTCGGACTTCGCTACCGGCCGCTTCGGCCGGTCATCGCTCTGGAGTCCAGACATGCGTAATGCCCTGCTTGTTTCCCTGTGCACTTCCACCCTGCTGATGGCGGGCAGTGCCCATGCGGCGAGTGTCACCGCCAGCACCGACCTGGTCCTGGGCGGCCTGACCAACAGCGTCGAAGGCACCTCCGACCTGACCTCATCCATCGGTGACAGCAAGATCGTGCGCGCGGCCCGCGAGGATGCCGCTCACTACGTCGGCAGTGACGGCGCGTTGCGTGGTTCGCACCTGGAAGCCGCCTTGCGGCACATTCGTGGGCAGATGCCTGGCCTGCAGGCCAGCGACCTGCAACTGGCGCAAGCGATCCTGGCACTGTGACGAGGATTCGGCAGCCGGCGCAGGCGGGTTGCCGTTATCCGGATCGACGCATCATGCGATTTTCCCCTGTTCCGCTCGCCGCCTGTCTTCTGGCCTGTGCGCCAGCGTACGGCCTGGATACCCTGAGCGCCGGCCTGGTGCGTGGCAGCTATGTCACCAGTAAATTGACGACTACACCGTTCGAGGCCAAGCAAGTCGTTGCCGCGCGCGACGATGCCGCCCGTTTCATCGCCAGTGATGGCGCTGTACGCAGCGCTTACCTGCAGGCGGCGTTCGAGCATTTGCGCCAGAGCATTGCCGACCTGCCGGATGATGACCTGGAACTGGCCGCCGCCATTCTCGTCCAATAATCCCTTTCGCCCAGAGATGCCCCCGATGAACAAGCTCCTGATCGCCAGCCTGACGGCGGGCCTGCTGTCCGTGACCCTGAGCAGCCATGCGCAGACCCTGGTGGCCACCAGCAATATCCTGGTGCGGGCACTGGATCGCAGCCTGGACTTCACATCGGACACCACCACCTCGATTCGCGACATGAAAGTGCTGCTCGAAGCACGTGACGAGGCTGCCGGCTTCGTCGCCAGCGAAGGCGGGATTCGTGGCGTACGCCTGGAGGCGGCCTTCGACAGCCTGTGCCGCCAGTCCTCCGAAGCCCGCGCCGCCAGTGACCTGGAACTGGCCGAAGCCATCCTCGCGCTGTGAAGTGGCGCTGCGTCGGGTTACTGGCGCTGCTGGCCTGCTGTTCGCCGCTCAAGGCCGAACTGCGGCTCGTCCTGCATGAGGAAGGGCTCTCCGCCAGCCAGCGCGAAGCCTCCCGGGAGCTGCTGGACGAAGCCCTGGCGGCACTGCCGCCCATGCTGCGGTCCCGGCTGGGGCGGGAGCTGCGCGTCGAGTGGCGCGATGACATGGCGGAGCAAACCTACGGCCATGCCAGTCTGGCGCGGATCGCCCTGAATCGCCGCCTGCTGCCGGCGCTGGTCGATGGCTCGGCCAGGGACCAGTACACCGGGCGCAGCCATGTGACCTTGCGCCAGGAACTGCTGGCCACCGTGTTGCACGAGGTCGCCCACCGCTATGACCGTGCCCGGCTCTGGTCCGACGCGCAACGCAGCCAGTTCGGCCACTGCCGGCGGTTGGCCGAGAATCTTGGGGTCGTCGGCCTGCCTGCCGCCTGCCGGGGCCAGACGGCGCGGCGTTTCACCCTGAGCGACGATCCGCGCCTGCTCGACCTGGCGGGCTGGCCGCAGCGGGTCGGCAGCCGTGGCCAGCGCGAGCGGCACAACGCCCAGTCGGTGCGCAGCCCGGACCCTTACGAAGCCAGCAACCCCCGGGAGTTCGTCGCGGTCAACCTCGAATACTTCCTGCTCGACCCCAGCTATGCCTGCCGCCGGCCATCGCTGTTCCGCTATTTCAGCGAGCACTTCGACTGGCAGCCACCTGCCCGGCAGGACTGTACCAGCGGCTATCCGATCCTCAACGCCGGGCGCGATTTCGGCCGGACGCCGTTGCTGGAGCTGGACCCGGAGCGGGTGTTCGAGGTGGACTACCTGTTCGCCGAGGCCAACCAGCAGTGGATGAGCCGTTGGGGCCACAGCATGTTGCGTTTGGTGATCTGCGCACCGGGGCGTGCGCGTGGCGAGGATTGCCGGCTCGACCTGGAACACCACCTGGTGCTGTCCTTCCGTGCCTTCGTCGGCGATGTGCAGATTTCCAGCTGGGACGGGCTGACCGGCGTCTACCCGTCGCGGCTGTTCGTGCTGCCGCTCGGCCAGGTGATCGACGAGTACACCAAGGTGGAACTGCGCGGCCTGGCCTCGGTGCCGCTGAAGCTGTCGCGCGGGCAGATCGACGGTTTGCTGGAGCGTAGCGCCGAGGTGCACTGGGGCTACGATGGCGACTATTACTTCCTCTCCAACAACTGCGCGGTGGAAACCCTCAAGCTGCTGCGCAGCGGCACTGCCGAGCCGGACCTGCAAGCGTTGGACAGCATCCTGCCCAGTGGCTTGCTGCGACTGCTGATCGGCCGCGGGCTGGCCGATGCCAGCGTGCTCGACGACCCTGCCGAGGCGCTGCGCCTGGGCTATCGCTTCGACTCCTACCGCGAGCGTTACCAGGCCATGTTCGAGATTCTCCGGCAACGCCTGGGGCTACCCCAGGCGACGGTGGAGGATTGGCTGGCGCTGCCGGCGCACGAGCGCCGTGGTTGGTTCGCCGAGGCCGACCTGCGCAGCCATGCCGCCCTGCTGCTGGTGGAGCAGGCGGCCCAGCGCCGGCAATTGTTGATGGCCCAGGAGGAATTGAAGAAACGCTACCTCGGCGGGCGAGCAGGCGGCGACCAGGCCCTGGACAAGGCCGACCGCGCGTTGCAGGAAATCCTCGCCAGCAGTGGCTACCTGAGCCGCCCGGCGGAACTGCTCGACGGTCCGGGCTATGGCCTGCCACAGGCCGGGGAATGGCAGCGCCTGCAACGCGAAAGCGAACAGCGCCAGGCGCGCCTGAACCAGCTCAGCGAACAACTGGACCAGGAGGTCCAGCACCTGCTGGGCGAGGAGCGCCGCCTGGAGTTGCAGGCCATCGACGAGAACCTGCAGCGGATCACCGAACGGTTGAGGGCGCTGCACAAGGCCAGTGGCGGCCTGCAACTCTGAGAATCTGTTCACGATCTGCTGCGCATCGGCCCTGCTGCTTGAGAACAGGCGCTGAGAACCATGTCTTTGCCAGGACGAATAGCGGGGAAGCGCGGCTACAGGCTACAGGCGGCCGGCCATACGAGGATTTCCCCCTCTCTCCTCACGCGGGCTGCCGCCAGGCAGTCCTGGCGGAGTGCCGTCGCAGCAGCGCCCTGATGGGCGCGACCCCTCTTCCCCAGCCCTTCTCCCGCAAGCCGCACAAACATGTTGGAAGGCATGGCACTGAAAACCTGATGCTCTGCGGGGTATGCCGTGCGCGCCTGGATATTTGAGTCGGGGCGCATGGCGCGCCCAACGGGCCAGGATTCGTATGGAGTTCAGCCGCGGGTACTTTCCTGCGGGCAAAAAAAACCTCGAACTTCATTGGGGGAGGGGAAAGTTCGAGGTTCAAATCCGGACCGCTAGGTCCAGAGATCTGCCAACACTTAACACAACAAGGAGCATCGAAGGGCTTTCACACCCTTCGCAAGCTCTGACCAGGCCTCTTTGGGGATAGTTCAACCCGCTTCGAAAAAAATTCGATATCTCAGTGCGCCTCGTCCCAGTTGTCGCCGACGCCGCTTTCCACCAGCAGCGGCACCGCCAGTTCGGCGGCCTGCTGCATCAGTGGGGCCAGTTCGGCGCGCACCTGCTCGACGATGCTCTCATGCACCTCCAGCACCAGTTCGTCGTGGACCTGCAGGATGATCCGCGCATCCAGGCCGCTGTCCTGCAGCCAGGTGTCCACAGTGACCATGGCGCGCTTGATGATGTCCGCCGCGCTGCCCTGCATCGGCGCGTTGATCGCCGTGCGTTCGGCGGCCTTGCGCATCACGGCGTTCTTCGAGTGGATTTCCGGCAGGTACAGGCGCCGCCCGAATAGCGTCTCGACATAGCCCTGTTCGGCGGCCTGGGCGCGGGTGCGCTCCATATAGTCGAGCACGCCGGGGTAGCGGGTGAAGTAGCGGTCGATATAGGCCTGGGCCTCCGGCCGGCCGACGCCGATCTGCTTGGCCAGGCCGAAGGCGCTCATGCCGTAGATCAGGCCGAAGTTGATCGCCTTGGCGCTGCGGCGCTGGTCGCTGGAGACTTCTCCGAGGGGCACGCCGAAGACCTCGGCGGCGGTCGCGCGGTGCACGTCCAGGCCATCGCGGAAGGCGCTCAGCAAGCCTTCGTCGCGGGCCAGGTGGGCCATGATGCGCAGTTCGATCTGCGAGTAGTCCGCCGCCAGCAGCTTGTAGCCCTTTTGCGCGACGAAGGCCTGGCGGATGCGCCGCCCCTCGGGGGTGCGGATCGGGATGTTCTGCAGGTTCGGGTCGCTGGAGGACAGCCGCCCGGTGGCGGTCACCGCCTGGTGGTAACTGGTGTGGATGCGCCCGGTGCGCGGGTTGATCTGCTGCGGCAGCTTGTCGGTGTAGGTGCTCTTGAGCTTGCTCAGCGAGCGGTACTGCATGATCACCTTGGGCAACGGGTAGTCGCGCTCGGCCAGTTCGGCCAGCACGTCCTCGGCGGTGGAGGCCTGGCCCTTGGCGGTCTTCTTCAGCACCGGCAGGCCGAGCTTTTCGTAGAGGATGGCGCCGAGCTGCTTGGGCGAGCCGAGGTTGAATTCCTCGCCGGCCAGCTCGAAGGCCTCGCGCTCCAGCCCGACCATCTTCTCGCCCAGTTCGATGCTCTGCTGGCCGAGCAGGTTCGCGTCGACCAGCGCGCCATTGCGCTCGATGCGCGCCAGCACCGGCACCAGCGGCATCTCGATCCGCTCGAGGACCTCGAGCAGGGCCGGGGTGGCGGCCAGCCGCTGGTGCAGGTTGTGGTGCAGGCGCAGGGTGATGTCGGCATCCTCGGCGGCGTAGGGGCCGGCCTGCTCGATGGCGATCTGGTCGAAGGTCAGTTGCTTGGCGCCCTTGCCGGCGATGTCCTCGAAACGGATGGTGCTCTGGCCGAGGTACTTGAGGGCCAGGCTGTCCATGTCGTGGCGGGTGGCGGTGGCGTCCAGCACGTAGGATTCGAGCATGGTGTCCCAGGCCAGGCCGCGCAGTTCGATGCCGTAGTGCATCAGCACGTTCATGTCGTACTTGCCGTGCTGGCAGATCTTGGCCTTGCCCGGGTCTTCCAGCAGCGGCTTGAGTGCCGCCAGCACCGTGTCGCGGTCGAGCTGGGCGGGCACGCCCATGTAGGTGTGCGCCAGCGGCACATAGGCTGCCGCGCCTTCCTCGACGGCGAAGGACAGCCCGACCAGCTCGGCCTTCTGCGCGTCGACGCTGGTGGTCTCGGTGTCGAAGGCGAAGAGCGGCGCGGCTTCGAGGCGGGCCAGCCAGGTGTCGAAGTCTTGCTGCTCCAGCACGGTGTCGTAGCGTGCCTCGGCCTGGGGCGTTGCCGGCTCGTCGGCGTCGTTGGCGCTGGCGGCGTTCTCGGCCTGGCGCGCCTCGCGCAGCAGGTCGTCGAGCCAGTTCTTGAATTCCAGCTCGCGGTAGAGGGCGATCAGCGCCTCGTGCTGCGGCTCGGCGGGGTAGAGGTCTTCCGCCTGCACATCCAGCGGCACGTCGAGCTTGATGGTCGCCAGTTCATAGGAGAGGAAGGCGGCGTCGCGGTGTTCCTCGAGCTTGGCGGCCAGGCTCTTGGCGCCGCGGATCGACAGCGTGGCGACCTGGTCGAGGTTGTCGTACAGCCCCTTGAGGCCGCCGGGAATACCGGTGAGCAGGCCGCCGGCGGTCTTTTCGCCGACCCCCGGCACGCCGGGGATGTTGTCCACCTTGTCGCCCATCAGCGCGAGGAAGTCGATGATCATCTCGGGGCCGACGCCGAACTTGTTCTTCACCCCCTCGATGTCGTAGACGCTGCCGGTCATGGTGTTGACCAGGGTGACGTGCGGGCAGACCAGTTGCGCCATGTCCTTGTCGCCGGTGGAGATCACCACGTCGCGCTGGCGCCCGGCGCTCTGGCGCGCCAGGGTGCCGATCACGTCGTCCGCCTCGACCCCTTCGATGCACAGCAACGGCAGGCCGAGGGCGCGCACGCAGGCGTGCAGCGGCTCGATCTGGCTGCGCAGGTCGTCCGGCATCGACGGGCGGTTGGCCTTGTAGTCGGCATAGAGTTCGTCGCGGAAGGTGCCGCCCTTGGCGTCGAATACCACGGCGAAGGGGCTGTCCGGGTATTGCCGGCGCAGCGACAGCAGCATGTTCAGCACGCCCTTGACCGCGCCGGTGGGCTTGCCGGTTGAAGTGGTCAGCGGCGGCAGGGCGTGGAAGGCACGGTACAGATAGGAGGAACCGTCCACCAGGACGAGGGGCGCTTGGCTCATGAGCGGAATCAACCTTTTCGGCGGTACCGGCGCTAGAATGCCGGGACCATTGACGATAAAGGGACAAGGTTATCATGCGCGCAATCAAACACCTGATGCTGGCCAGTCTGCTGGCGTGCGTGCCGCTTGCCGGTTTTGCCGAGGAGCCGGTCGGTGGCGACCCCGATGTGACCATCCGCCAGGAGGGTGACCGTACGGTGGAAGAGTACCGCGTCAACGGCTTCCTCTATGCGGTGAAGATCACGCCGAAGCACGGCAAGCCCTACTTCCTGGTGCGGGCCGATGGCAACGATGGCAACTTCGTGCGGGCCGACCAGCCGGACATGCTGATTCCCTCCTGGAAAATCTTCAGCTGGTAGGTAGCCATGTCAGTGTTCACGCAACCGGCTCGCGGCGAGCTGGAGGATTTCCTGCGCGACTACCCGCTGGGACGGTTGCGGGATGTGCAACCCATCGAGGGCGGCACCGAGAACAGCAACTTCTTCGTCAGCCTGGAGCGTGGCGAGTTCGTCCTGACCCTGGTCGAGCGGGGTGGGCAGGGCGACCTGCCCTTCGTCGTCGAGCTGTTGGATGTGCTGCATACCGCCGGCCTGACGGTCCCCTATGTGCTGCGCGACACCAGCGGCGAGGCGCGGCGCCATCTGGCCGGTCGACCGGCGCTGCTGCAGCCGCGGCTGGACGGGCGGCATGTCGAGACGGCCAACCCGCACCACTGCCTGGAAGTCGGCCGCTGGCTGGCGCGCATGCACCTGGCGACCCGTGGGCCGTCGATCGAGCATCCGAGTGACCGGGGCCTGGACTGGATGCTGGCGCAAGGCGGCCAGCAGGCCGAGCGCCTGCCGGAGGGGCCGCGCCGCTTGCTGGAGGCTGTCCTGGATGAGATAGGCGTGTTGCGATTGCGCATCGGCGCGTTGCCCCAGTCCAACCTGCATGCCGACCTGTTCCGCGACAACGTGTTGTTCGACGGCCCTCACCTGTCCGGGGTGATCGACTTCTACAATGCCTGCTCCGGCCCCATGCTCTACGACCTGGCGATCGCCGTGAACGACTGGTGCTCGCAGGTCGACGGCGGGCTGGACGAGGCGCGCGGCCAGGCGCTGCTGGGTGCCTATGCGGCGCTGCGCCCGTTCACGCCGGCCGAGGCCGAACTCTGGCCGGCAATGTTGCGCATCGCCTGCGTGCGTTTCTGGCTGTCGCGGCTGATCGCTGCGCAGGCTTTCGAAGGGCAGGGTGTTCTGGTCAAGGACCCGGCGGAATTCCATCTGTACCTGTCGCGCCGGCAACGGGGCGAACTGCCGCTGCCATTCGCGCTGTAGCGCCAACGGCATTGCTCTGCCGGGCCTTATTCGCGCCAAGGCCGCTCCTGCCGCTGGCGAAATGGCCTGGCGCTGCCCATGGCGCACCCGGCAATGGCTTCCTGCTTCCAACTGCCCCTGCGAACTCGCGACAGTGCTGAATAGATATTAAGGGAATATATAAGTAATTTTTTATTCGTTTTAAATCTTTGTCGTTTCTTGCACAGTGTCCACGTGTTCTACGGGGTGGTGCTATGGACGACAGGGAGCATTCAGCGCGGCAACTGGTCGGTTTCTGGTTCGAGCAGAACAAGGGCTGGCTGCATGCGCGGCTATGCCGGCGGCTGGGCTGTAGCCAGAATGCCGATGACATCGTGTCCGAGACGTTCGTGCGCGTGCTGTCTCTCCCCGACCCCGCCGCGATCCGTGAGCCGCGTGCGCTGCTGACCACCATCGCACAGCGCCTGATGCAGGAAAGCTGGCGCCGCCGTGACCTGGAACGCGCCTATCTGCAACTGTTCCAGCATGTGCCGGAACCGGTGCAGCCTTCCCCGGAAGCGCGTGAGCTGTTGATCGAAACCCTGCTGCAGATCGATAGGCTGCTCGATGGCCTGCCGGGGCAGGGCCGTGCGGCCTTTATCCACAGCCAGCTCGGCGGGATGACTTATTCACAGGTGGCCGCCGAGCTGGGGATTTCCGTCAGCCGCGTGCAGCAGTACATGACCGAAGCCTTCAGGCTCTGCTACGGCGCCCTGGAGGAGTCATGAGCGAACGTCCCCTGCAGTCGATCATCGACGAAGCCGCGCACTGGATGATGCGTTTGCAGTCCGGCGAGATACAGGCTGAAGAACTGCGGGCGTTCGAGCGCTGGCAGGCTGGCGATCCGCGCCATGCCCAGGTGTTCCAGCGCATGGCCGGTCGCCTGGATGTCGTGCGCCAGCCGGCCCTGGCGCAGTTGTCCGAGCGCCAGGTGATCCAGGCGCTGAACAGCCCCTCGAGCCGCCGGCGCTTTATCCAGGGCAGCCTGGCGGTGGTCGGCGCGGTAGGGGTTTCCGCACTGGGCGTGCGCCTGGCCGCTAGCGGCTTCGCCTGGCCGGGCGAGCTCTACACCGGAGTTGGCGAGCGCCGCACGCTGCGACTGGAGGACGGCAGCCGGCTGACGCTGGATGCGCGCAGCCGCGTCACCCCGCAACCGCGAGGCCTGCGCCTGCAACAGGGCAGCCTGCTGCTGGAGGCCAGCGCCGGCGACACCCCCTTCCTGTTGCAAAGCCGCGCCGGGCGCGCCGAGGCGCAGCCGGGCCGGCTGCTGCTGAGCGCTCGCGAGAACGGCCCGGTGCGCCTCACGGCGCTGGATGGCCGGGTGCGACTGGCCGGCGGGCAGTGGCTGCTGCCGGGGCAGACGGCGCGTTTCGCCGCCGATGGTTCCTTCGTCGTGGCGGCGGCCAGCGGCAGTGAAAGCGCCTGGCTGGATGGCCGTCTGGAAGTCGACGACCGCCCGCTCGGCGAGGTGATCGACAGCCTGCGCGCCTACCGCCACGGCGTGCTGCGCGTTTCGCCGGAGGCGGCGGCCTTGCGCACCAGCGGGCTTTACCCATTGGACGACAGCGAACGTGCGCTGCAATTGCTGGCGCGCACCCTGCCCATCCGCATCCGTCGCTACAGCGGCTTGTGGATAAGCATCGAACGGGCCTGAGCCTCGGAGGCATAAGCTAATGACCAAGCGTTCCAAGGATTTTCTGCAGTTTTTTCCGACTGGTCGCTCATTGCAGAAAACCACGGATGAGACTTCTGCCATGCACACTCGCGTCGACACCCTGTTCAAACCTTCCTGCCTGGCCCTGGCGATCCTGCTGGGTGGCGCCGTGCTGGCGCCGGTAGCCAGCGTCGCCGCGCCGGCGCAGCAGCAGACCCAGGCCTTCCATGTCGCGGCTGGCTCCCTCGGCCAGGTGCTGCTGGGCGTTTCACGCCAGAGCGGGCAACTGATTTCCTTCGACCCGGCGCTGGTGCAGGGGCGCCAGGCGCCGGCGGTGCAGGGCGAACTGAGCGTCGACCAGGCCCTCGAGCGGGCGCTGCGCGGCAGCGGCCTGGGCTTCAGCCGTAGCGCCGACGGCATCGTCGTCAGTGCCAGCGCCGCACTGGCCGGCAGCGTAGCGGCTGGCACCGGGGCGCTGAGCCAGCCGCTGGCGCCGCGCCTGGACAACGTGATTGTCACCGGCACCCGTTCGCAGGAGCGCACCGCCGCCTCGTCGTTGTCGCCGATCGACATCATCAGCGGCGACAGCCTGCGCAGCACCGGTTCCGAGGAACTGGGGGCGGTGCTGGCGCGCCTGGTGCCGTCGATCAACTTCCCGCGCCCGAGCCTGGTGGACGGCGCCGAGCTGGCGCGCCCGGCGCAACTGCGCGGGCTGTCGCCGGACCAGGTGCTGGTGCTGGTCAATGGCAAGCGCCGCCACACCGGGGCGTTCGTCAACCTGGGCGGCGCCATTGGCCGTGGCTCGGCACCGGCGGACCTCAACGCCATCCCGCTGTCGGCGGTCGAGCGCATCGAGGTGCTGCGCGATGGCGCCTCGGCGCGCTATGGCTCGGACGCCATCGCCGGGGTGATCAACGTCATCCTGAAGCAGGATGCCCAGGGCGGTTCGGTCAGCGCCAAGTACGGCGAGTACAAGGATGGCGATGGCGCGCAACGGCAGGTCAGCGCCAATGGCGGCTTCGAGCTGGGCGAGAACGGCTTCCTCAACCTCACTCTGGAAGGCGGCAACAACGACTACACCAACCGTGCCGGCGTCGACCTGCGCCCCGCCAGCATAGGCTCCACCACCTATGGTCAGCAGGTGTTCCGCCAGGGCGAGCCGGAAACCGAGGAGCGCAAGCTGTTCCTCAATGGCGAATACAGCCTGGGCGATGCCGCGCAGCTCTATGCCTTCGGTGGCTACAGCAAGCGCAAGGGGGAGACGGCGGCGTTCTACCGGGCCAGCAACAACAGCGGCAATATCCCGGCATTGCTGCCCAACGGCTACCTGCCGCTGATCCTCGGCGAACTGGAGGACCGCTCCCTGGCGCTGGGCGTGCGCGGCGAGCTGGCGGGCGACTGGCGCTACGACCTGTCGCTCAACTATGGCCGCAACGAATACGAATTGAGCACCAGGACCATCAACCGCCAGTATTACGACGACTTCGGCAGCACGCCCTTCTCCTTCCACAACGGCACCCTGAGCAACGAGCAGAAGCAGGTCAACCTGGACCTGGCGCGCGACTTCGAGCTGGCCTGGCTGCCCTATCCGCTGACGGTGGCCTTCGGCGCCGAGTACCTGCACCAGAACTACGAACTGGAAGCTGGCGACCCGGCTTCCTATTACCGCAATGGCAGCCAGGGGCTGGCCGGTTTCCGCGATGCCGACGCCGGCGACTGGAGTCGCCACAACGTCGCCCAGTACCTGGACCTGGAAACCAACCTGACCGACAAGCTCGGCGTGTCGGCCGCCCTGCGCCATGAGGACTACAGCGATTTCGGCTCGAATGTCAGCGGTTCGTTGTCCGGGCGCTATGACTTCACCCCGCGCGTGGCCTTGCGCGGCAGCGTCTCGACCGGCTTCCGGGCGCCGTCGCTGGCCCAGCAGCACTTCACCCTGACCTCGTCGCAACTGATCGGCAGCACCCTCGAAGAGGCGGGTACCTTCCCTGCCGATTCGCAGGTTGCCCGCCTGCTGGGGGCGGAAGAGTTGAAGGCGGAGAAGTCGCGTAACTACAGCCTCGGCCTGGTGCTCAACCCGCTGGACAACCTGCAGGTCACCGCCGATGTCTACCGTATCGATATCCGCGACCGCATCACCCTGTCGTCCAACCTCAGCCTCAACCCGGCGGCCATCGCCTACCTGCAGGCCAATGGCGTGGGCAATATCAACTACACCACCGCCCGCTACTTCAACAACGCCGTGGACACCCGCACCAAGGGCCTTGACCTGGTCGCCAGCTACCGCCAGCAGTTCGCCAACGATGTGCGCTGGAACACTACCCTCGGCTACAACTACAACAGCACCAGGGTCACCGACGTAAAGGCCAACCCGGCGGTCCTCGACAGCCTTGGGCTGGACCTGTTGCGGGTGGACCGTCGCGAGCGCCTGGGGCTGCTCGGCGATACCACGCCGAAACACAAGCTGACCTTCGGCAACGACTTCAAGCTGGGCGACTGGACGCTGCGCAGCAACCTGGTGCGCTACGGCAAGTTCACCAGCTACCAGAACAACGCCGCCAACGACCAGACCTTCGATGCCGCCTGGCTCCTCGACCTGGCGCTGGACTACGCGCTCGGCAACTGGCTGTTCACCGTCGGCGGCGACAACGTCACCGACGAGCGTCCGGAGCGCCTGCTGGCGGCCAACTCGTCCGGCGGCAACCTGAAGTACAGCACCTTCTCCCCCTACGGCTACAGCGGCGCCTTCTATTACGGCAAGGTCAGCTATAGCTGGTGATTCATCTGAACAGGCAGTGACAGGACCATGAACCAGGCCATCTCCCCCTTCGACTATCCGACTCCAGTGCCCAGCCCCCGGCTCAGCGCCGAGCAGATGCGGGTGTCGATGGAGGCGATGCGCCGGCAGTGCGGCGACCGGCCATTCTGGCTGTTCGCCTACGGTTCGCTGATCTGGCGCCCCGAGTGCCCGTCGCTGGAGGTGCGCCGCGCCCGCCTGCACGGCTACCACCGTGGCCTCTACCTGTGGTCGCACAGCCATCGCGGCACGCCGGAGCAGCCGGGGCTGGTGTTCGGCCTGGACCGTGGCGGCTCCTGCAACGGTTTCGCCTACCGGCTGGCGGAGGATGGCCTGGACTGCCACCTGCGGGCCTTGTGGCAGCGGGAAATGCCGGATGCGTCCTACCAGCCGAAATGGTTAAACTGCCGGCTCGACGATGGCAGCCGGGTCAATGCCCTGGCCTTCGTGCTGCGGCGGCAGACGCCGAGCTTCGCCGGCAACCTGCCCGACCCGGTGTTGCGCCAGGTGCTGGCCAATGCCCGTGGGCACTTCGGTACGACGCGGGATTATGTCGAGCAGACAGCGAGCGCCCTGCGCCGCCATGCGATGCCCGACCGCCGCCTGGAGGCGACCCTGGCCCGCTGCTGCTCCTGATGAGAGCGAAAATGATGATCGCAAGACGCTCGGGGCTTGTACGCCAGCCAGCGCAGGGCCTTCCCCATACGGCTCCTTCGCGTGCGAGGGCCAGGGAATGCACACATGTGCTCTTCTCCCTCTCCCCTCGCGGGAGAGGGCCGGGGCGAGGGGGGCTGCCGCCAGGCAGCCTGGTGGGTTGACGGGTACAGCGGCGCCCTGGCGGGCGCTACCCCTCTTCCCCAGCCCTTCTCCCACAAGGGGAGAAGGGAGCCGTATCCGCCTGCACCGTCGTCTTCCGGTGGCGATAGCCGTTCATGCGAAGGCGCTTGCCAGGGCCTGGCGTCTATCGCTGGGGCTGGGCATGAGCCTGGGCCTGGCCGCCTGCGGCGGTTCGCTGGGCACGCCGGACAATGTGCTGGTGATCGCCTGGAATATCGACTCGATCAACACCTTCGACCCGGCGCGCAGCAGCGATATCGTCTCCAACGAGGTGATATCCAACCTCTGCGACACCCTGGTGATACCCGACCCCGCCGATGCCACGCGGCTGGTCCCGGGGCTGGCCGAGCGCTGGCAGCAGTCCGCCGACCGCCGCCGCCTGACCTTCCACCTGCGCCCCGACCTGCGTTTCGCCGATGGCCGCGTGGCCACTGCCGAAGACCTGGCCTGGTCGATCCGCCGCAACCTGCAGTTGAACATGGCCGGCGCCAATGCGCTGCGCGAATACGGCTTCCGCCTGGAAGACGCCGAGCAGCGTATCCGCGCCGTCGACGCGCACACCCTGGAACTGGAGCTGGACCGCCCCTATCCGCAGTCGGTGATCATGCAGGCGATCGGCGCCCACCGCCTCTCCAGCCTGCTGGATCGCCAGACGCTGCTGGCCAACCAGCAGGACGGCGACCTCGGCAACCGCTGGCTGGGGCGCAACAGCGCCTGTGTCGGCCCTTACCGCCTGCGTGAATGGAATGCCGGCGAAGTGGCGGTACTGGAGCGCAACCCCGGGCACTGGCGCGAAACGCGGCTGGAGCGGGTGATCCTGCGCCATGTCGCCGAATCGGCGACCCAGCGCCTGCTGCTGGAGCGCGGCGATGTGGACGTGGCGCGCAACCTCAATGCCGAGGACCTGGGCGCGCTGGAAGGCAGCTCGGATGTACGCATCGAAGCGGTGGAGCGGCCGCAGATCTACTTCCTGGATATCAACAACGACCATCCGATCCTCGGCAACGCCAAGGTGCGCCTGGCGCTGCGCTACCTGTTCGACTACCAGGCGCTGGCCGATTCGGTGATGCGCTACAACGGCGTGCCGCGCGCCAGCTTCGTGCCGCTCGGCTCCTTCGGCGCGCTGGACGCCGCGCAGGGCCAGCCGTTCCGCCTGGATATCGACAAAGCCCGGCAACTGCTGGCCGAGGCCGGCCATGCCGAGGGTTTCGAGCTGAAGCTGCTGTACGGCACGCCGCTGTATTCGGCGCCGATCGCCCAGCACCTGCAGCACAACGCCGCGCAGGTGGGGATCAAGCTGAGCCTGGAGCGCATGACCAACGGCCAGTTGTTCACCCGCATCTTCGCCAACCAGTTCGAGCTGAGCCTGCACAGCCTCGACAGCAATATCCCGGATGCCCACGGCATGGCCTCGCGGCTGGTGTTCAACCCCGACCCGACGCCGCGCAAGGCCACCGGCGCAATGCCGACGGTGTTCGCCAGCTATTACTCCTCCGCCGCCAACCGCGAGGTCGAGGCGGCGCTGCTGGAACCGGACGAGGCGAAACGCATCGAACGCTACCAGCGCCTGCAGCGCCAGCAGATGCAGGAGGGGCCGTTCGCCTACCTGTTCCAGCTCAACCAGGTGGCGGCCCTGCACCAGCGCCTGCGGGACTGGCGCTGGAACGGTTCGCGCACCTACTACGCCGAAGTCGGCAAAACCCCTCGGGACAGCGGAGGCGGCCAATGAGCGTACACCGCCAGTTGCGCAGCCTGGCCAGCGGCCTGCTGTCCATCGCCATCACGCTGCTCGGCCTGGCGGCGCTGACCTTCTGCATCGGCCGCCTGCTGCCGATCGACCCGGTGCTGGCGGTGCTCGGCGAAAGCGCCTCGGCGGAGGCCTACGCCGCGCTGCACAGCCAGCTCGGCCTCGACCGTTCGCTGCCGGTGCAGTTCGGCCACTACCTGCTGGACCTGCTGCGGCTGGACTTCGGCAACTCGCTGGTGTCCGGCCAGCCGGTGCTGAGCGATATAGCCCGGGTGTTCCCGGCCACCCTGGAACTGGCCACAGTGGCGATGCTGATCGGCACCGGCCTGGGCATTCCCCTCGGCGTGCTGGCGGCGGCCAGGCGCAACGGCCCGCTCGACCACGGCGTGCGCATCGTCGGCCTGCTGTGCTACTCGGCGCCGGGCTTCTGGCTCGGGCTGATGGCGCTGGCGCTGTTCTATGCCGCCCTCGGCTGGGTCGGCGGGCCGGGCCGGCTGGATTTCGCCTACCAGTGGAACTACCAGAACGTCACCGGCTTCGTGCTGCTGGACGCGCTGTGGCAGGGCGAATGGCAGGTCTGGCGCAACGCCTGGGCGCACCTGGTGCTGCCGGCGTCGATCCTCGGCCTGGGCGCCTTCGCCTATATCAGCCGCATGACCCGCAGCTTCATGCTGGAGCAGTTGCAGCAGGAATACATCGTCACCGCGCGGGTCAAGGGGCTGTCCTGGACGCGCACCCTGTGGCTGCACGCCTTCCCCAATATCGCCGTGCAGGTGATCACGGTGGTGGCGCTGTCCTATGCCTTCCTGCTGGAAGGCGCGGTACTGATCGAGACGGTATTCGCCTGGCCCGGCTTCGGTCGCTACATGACCAATGCGCTGATGGCCGGCGATATGAACGCGGTGGTGGGCTGTACGCTGCTGGTGGGGGTGATCTTCGTCGCGCTCAACCAGGTGTGCGACTGGCTGTACCGACTGCTGGACCCGCGCTCGCGGGCACATTGAGAAAAGCGCATGGCATCCGAGTCGATCGCACAATCCATCTGGCAGGCGCGCCGCCGCCAGGCCGCCCTGGGGCTGCGGCGCTTCGCCGGCAACCGTTCGGCGCTGGCCGGCTCGCTGATCCTGCTGGCGCTGCTGCTGGTGGCGTTGCTGGCGCCCTGGCTGGCGCCGGGCGACTACAACGCCCAGGACCTCGGGCGTACCCTGCTGGCGCCTTCGGCACAGTACTGGCTGGGCACCGACGAGCTGGGGCGGGATATCCTCGCGCGGCTGATCCACGGCACCCGCCTGACGCTCTATATCGCCGTGCTCTGCGCGCTGATCGTGGCACCGGTCGGCCTGCTGGTCGGGGTCGCCGCCGGCTATTTCGGCGGCTGGACCGACCGTGTGCTGATGCGCGTGGTGGACGTGTTCCTGGCCTTCCCCGGGCTGATCCTGGCGCTGGCGTTTTCCGCCGCGCTGGGGCCGGGCATCGAGAACGCGGTGCTGGCCATTTCCCTCGCCGCCTGGCCGCCCATCGCCCGCCTGGCGCGGGCGGAAACCCTGAGCATCCGCAATGCCGACTACATTTCCGCGGCGCGCCTGCTCGGCGCCTCGCACTTGCGGCTGATCGTCCGCCACATCATGCCGCTGTGCCTGCCGTCGGTGGTGGTGCGGGTGACGCTGAACATGGCGGCGATCGTCCTTGCCGCCGCCGGCCTGGGCTTTCTCGGCCTCGGCGCGCAGCCACCGAGCCCTGAATGGGGGGCGATGCTCGCCAGTGGCCGCGAATACGGCCTGACCGCCTGGTGGGTGGCCGCCGCACCGGGCTGCGCGATCCTGCTCGCCAGCCTGGCCTTCAAC
The DNA here is from genome assembly GCF_004327335.1 of Stutzerimonas kirkiae. Classification (GTDB taxonomy): domain Bacteria; phylum Pseudomonadota; class Gammaproteobacteria; order Pseudomonadales; family Pseudomonadaceae; genus Stutzerimonas; species Stutzerimonas kirkiae. Next base: position 73,666 of record NZ_QJUO01000015.1, read on the forward strand.
CTGTTCGGCGACGGCCTGCGCGACGCCCTGGACCCACGCCATGACTGAGCTGCTCGACGTACAGGAACTGCATATCCATTTCAGCGGCGCCCGTGGCATCAGCCATGCGGTGCGCGGCGTCAGCTTCCAACTGGCGCGCGGCGAGAAGCTCGGCATCGTCGGCGAGTCCGGCTCGGGCAAGTCGCAGACCGCCCGCGCCCTGCTGAAGATCACCGCCCGGGGCGGCACGGTCAGCGCGCGCCGGCTGGATTTCGCCGGCACCGACCTGCTGGCCGCCAGCGAACGGCAGATGCAGCAGATTCGCGGGCGGCGTATCTCGATGATCCTGCAGGACCCGAAGTTCTCCCTCAACCCGCTGATGCGCGTCGGCGAGCAGATCGCCGAGACCTGGCGCCTGCATCACCCGCGGGCCAGGGGCGAGGCGCGCCAGCGCAGCCTGGCGATGCTGGAGGCGGTGCATATCCGCGACCCCGAGCGGGTCTACCGGCTGTACCCGCATGAAGTCTCCGGCGGCATGGGACAGCGCATCATGATCGCCATGATGCTGATCACCGAGCCGGAGCTGATCATCGCCGACGAGCCGACCTCGGCGCTGGATGTCACCGTGCGCCGGCAGATCCTCGGTATCCTCGACGAACTGCTGCAACGCCAGGGCTCCAGCCTGCTGCTGATCAGCCACGACCTGGACCTGGTGGCCGGCTTCTGCGACCGCATCCTGGTGATGTACGCCGGGCGCGTGGTCGAGCAATTGCCGGCCAGCCAGTTGCAGCAGGCGCGCCACCCCTATACCCGCGCCCTGCTGGCCAGCCGCCCGAGCCTGGAGTACCCGCAGGAGCTGCTGCCGGTGCCGCAGCGCACGCCGGAGTGGCTGTTGCCGCTGGAGGAGCAGCCATGAGTGCGTTGCTGGAAGTGGAGAAGCTGGCGATCGCCTATGGCGGCCACGCGGTGGTCAAGGGCGTTTCCTTCCAGATCGAGCGGGGCGCCGCCTATGGGCTGATCGGCGAGTCCGGTTGCGGCAAGTCGAGCATCCTGCGCGGCCTGGCCGGTTTGCACGGCTACAGTGGCAGCGCGCGACTGGATGGCCAGCCGCTGGGCGAGTTGCGCGGCAAGACGCTGGCGCGGCGGGTGCAGATGGTGTTCCAGGACCCCTACGCCTCGCTGCACCCGCGCAAGACCGTGGAGCAGGTGCTGGGCGAACCGCTGCTCATCCATCGCATTGGCGACGTGCAACGGCGGGTGCTGGCGATCCTCGACGAGGTGGGCCTGGGTGCGGCGTTCCGCTTCCGCTACCCCCATGAGCTGTCCGGCGGCCAGCGCCAGCGCGTGGCCATCGCACGTGCCCTGATTCTGCAGCCGGAACTGCTGCTGCTCGACGAGCCGACCTCGGCGCTGGACGTCTCGGTGCAGGCCGAAGTGCTCAACCTGCTGAAACGCCTGCTGCGCGAACGCAACCTCGGCTACCTGCTGGTCAGCCACGACCTGGCGGTGGTCGCCCACCTCTGCGGGCACCTGGGGCTGATGCACCAGGGCCGCATCATTGAGGCACTTAGCGCCGCCCAGGTCCGCGCCGGCATCGCCGAGCAGCCCTATACCCGCGAGTTCTTCGCCGCCAGCCGTTGAGGCGGATTACAGCGAGAAATGCCCGATGGTTTCGTCGTAGAAGCGCTCGAGGCGCTCCGTCAGCGGCGCGGTCAGGGCAATCTGCCGTACGCGCTTGTCGTGTTCGGCTTCCGACTCCGTCAGCAACCCCTGGTCGATCAGGTGCTGCACATATTTGACGGCGGTGCGCCGGCTGATGCCGGGCATGAAGCTGTAGAGATCCGTCTTGTTCAGGGGATGCCCGCGGCGCAGCCACATATGCGTGAGCAGGTCGCTGTAGCTCAGGTCGTTCAGGCCTATGTCGCTGAACAGGGCGATCCAGCTTTCGTCCATCGCGATCAGAGCCTGTGCGACGGTTTGGCGATTGCGCTGAGTGGTGCTGATCATGGTTCCGTCATCTTCCGTTGCGCCGGCTTGAATATAGTGCAAGTTTGCATATTTATGCACCGTATGGAGGCGTGACAGATAGCCTCATGTTGGTTTGCAATATTCACTTACATGCAAAATTGCATGAAAAATAACACCTTAGTGCCAGGCTGGGAATACTGGCACATGGGTTGCTATTGCTCTCTCGTCGGCTCATGGCGAGCCTGGAGAGAGCGATGCAGTTTAAGTTATTCAAAACCCTGTGGGGGAGTTCCGGTTCATTGCCGCAATCGGTACGCGAGGCGCTGGAAGCCGGTTTCGATGGTATCGAAGGGCCGGCGCCGAGCGATCCCGTGCTGCGCGATGAGATGGCGATGGCCCTGGAGGCAGACGGCCTTGGCTACATTGCCGAGGTATGCACCGGTGGCAGCTATGTGCCCGAGCGCCGGGCCACGCCCGCCGAGCACCTGGCCGACCTGGAGCGGAAAATAGTCGAAGCCGCGCCATTGCGGCCACTGCTGCTGAATGTCATGGCGGGCTGCGATGGCTGGCCGCTGGAGACGCAGTATGGGTTCTTTGCCGATGCCCAGGAAATCGGCGCCCGGTATGGCGTGACGCTGAGCTTCGAGACCCACCGCAGCCGCTCGATGTTCAACCCCTGGGCCACCGAGGCGATCGTGCGGCGCCTGCCGTCGCTGCGCCTGACGGCGGATATCAGCCACTGGATAGTCGTCACCGAGCGCCTGCTGGATGCCGAGCCGGACTGGCAACTGCTGCTGGAGCTTGCCGGGAATGTCCATCACCTGCATGGCCGCGTGGGTTATCCGCAGGGCCCGCAGGTGCCCCATCCCGCCGCCCCGGAATACGCCGACTGCCTGGCCTTCCACCAGCGCTTCTGGGAAGAGGCCTGGCGTTCGCAGCTCCAGCGTGGCTACGCGATCAGCAGCATGACCCCGGAATTCGGTCCGGACCGCTATCTGCACACCCTGCCATTCACCGACCAGCCGGTGGCGGACCTCTGGCAGGTCAACCGCTGGATGGGCGCGTGCGAACGCGAGCACTTCCAACGCTTCAGCAAAGAATCCACCGACCCGTACCTGCCGAGGGACTATCCATGAAGATCATCCGTAGCATGAGCAAACACCTGGCCGTCGCCATCCTGGGGGTGCTGGCGTGTTCCGCACAGGCCGCCGAGCCGTTCCGCCTGGCCTGGTCGCTGTACCCGGCCTATATGCCGTGGGACTACGCCAGCCGCTCCGGGATCGTCGATAAATGGGCGAAGAAGTACGGTATCGAAATCGAGGTGGTGCAGGTCAACGACTACGTCGAGGCCATCAACCAGTACAGCGCGGGCGGTTTCGACGCCTGCATGATGGCGACCATGGATGCCCTGACCATTCCGGCGGCGGCCGGGGTGGATTCGACGGTGCTGTCGGTGGTGGACTATTCCAACGGCAACGACGTCATCATCCTCAAGGACGGTGAATCCCTGCAGGACCTGAAGGGCAAGAAGATCAACCTGATCGAGTATTCGATCTCCCATTACTTCCTGGCCCGGGCACTGCAGACGGTTGGCATGAGCGAGCGCGACGTGACGCTGGTCAACACCTCCGATGCCGACATGCTGGCGCTGTACGCGCAGCCTTCGATAGAGGCCATGGTGACCTGGAACCCGATGGCCAGCGCGATCCTGGAGCGCGACGACGCCCGCAATGTGTTCGACTCGAGGAAGATGCCCGGCGAGCTGACCGACAGCATCATCGTCAATACCCGTACCCTCGAAGAGCACCCGGCCCTGGGCAAGGCGCTGATCGGCGCCTGGTTCGAGACACTGGCCATCATGCAGCGCGATGACGAGCAGGGGCGCCTGGCCCGCGAGGCCATGGGGCAGGCGGCGGGAACCGACCTGGAGGGTTATGAGCGGCAACTGCAGGCCACCCATCTGTACGACCAGCCAGCCGGTGTCGTCGACCTGATGGCGGGCGCCGAACTGCAGGACTCGATGGCCAGCATCGCGCGCTTTTCCTTCGACAAGGGCCTGCTTGGCAACGGCGCCGCTTCGGCCGAGGCGATAGGCATCGCCTACCCGGGAGGAAAGGTCTGGGGTGACAGGGGAAACGTGAAGCTGCGCTTCGATGACCGTTACACGGGCATGGCCGCCAATGGCGAGCTTTGAAGGCCCGCCGGTTGCCAACACAGGTGCCGTCGGCGCCTTCCCATCTGGAATCGATTGCGAAGAATGACCATGAACGATCAGAAATCCTTCAATGAAATCCCCACGCTGGATGTCGCGCCGCTGATCGCCGGCCCGCAGGACCCGGCGTATTCGGACTGCGTCCGGACACTGGCCGACGCCGCTCATCATGTGGGCTTCGCGCAACTGATCGGGCACGGCCTGGAGGGCAGGCAGGCGAGGCTGCTGGACGCGACCAGGCGGTTCTTCGCGCTGCCCGAGGCGGAAAAGATGCAGGTCTATATCGGCAACTCCGACAATCACCGGGGCTATGTGCCATTCGGCGAGGAAATCATGGCGTCCGGCATCCCGGACACCAAGGAAGCCTTCGACCTGTCCCTCGACCTGCCGCCGGAGCATCCCGCGGTCAAGGCCGGCACGCCGTTGCTCGGCCCCAATCAATGGCCACGGCTCGAAGGCTTCCGGGAGTCCGTGATGGACTACTACGATGCGGTCTTCGCGCTGGGCAAGGTGATCTTCCGCGCCTTCGCCGTGGGCCTGGGGCAGGACCCGGAGTTGTTCCTGCGCTATGTCAGCACGCCGCCGTCCCAGTTGCGCCTGCTGCACTACCCCAACAACGAGGATGCGGTCGACCGACCGGGGATCGGCGAGCATACCGATTACGAATGCTTCACCCTGCTGAAGCCGACTGCGCCCGGACTGGAGGTGTTCAATACGGATGGCGAATGGATTTCCGTACCCTACGACCCCGATGCACTGGTGCTGAACATCGGCGACCTGCTGGAGCTGTGGACCAATGGCTACTATGTCGCCACCAGCCACAGGGTGCGCAAGGTCAGGCAGGAGCGCTATGCATTCCCGCTGTTCTTCACCGTGGACTACCACACGGAGGTCGCGCCCCTGGAGGCCTTCAAGGACGCCGCGGGTAGCGATAACGCCAGGGCGGTGGTTTCCGGCGAGCACCTCAGGGCGCAGACGATGCAGAGCTTCCGCTATATGCTTGAACGCCTCCAGCGCGGCGAGGCGAGCCTGCCAACGGATGCCCTGCCTTACTATTCACTGGGGCGGGAGGCCGAGACCCTAGAACCCCAGCGTAGCCGATAGCTGTATCTGGCGCGGATCGCCCACGGCGACGTAATACTGGTTGACCGCCGAAGGATAGTACTGGCGGTCGAACAGGTTCTTCACATTGAGCTGCAGGCCCAGGTCATGTGCGCCGATGCGGGTATCGTAGGCGATAAAGGCATCGGCCACGGTGTAGGACGGCAGTTCGAAGGAGTCGGCGGCGTCGCCGGCGCGCTTGCCGACGTAGCGGGCGCCACTGCCCAGGCGCAGGCCGTCGCCACCGAGCACTGGGCCGGCATCGTAGACCAGCGACAGCGAGGCGACGTTCTTCGCTACGTTCTGCACAGGGTTGCCCTTGTACTGCGGGTCCTTGCTCACTTGCGCATCCAGCCAGGCGTAGCTGCCGATCAGGCTCCAGCGTTCGCCGAGCTGACCGCTGATATCCAGCTCCAGGCCGCGGGAGTCGACCTTGCCGGCGGCGCGGCGGAAGGTGTCGCCATTGCTGTCGGTGTCGGTGACCATCACGTTGCGTTTCTCGATATCGAACAGCGCCAGGGTGGCAGTGAAACGCTCCGCCATGGCCAGCTTGCCGCCGATCTCCCAGGATTTGCCTTCCTCCGGCGCGATGGAGGCGTCGACCACACTTATCCCGGCCAGGGGCGCGATGCTGGAGTTGGGCTTGAACGACTCGGAATAGCTGGCGTACAGCGAGGCCTGTTCGCTGATTTTGTAGACCACGCCCGCGCGCGGCACCCAGGTCTGGCCATTGAGGTTGGTGTTGACATCGAATGGCCGGCCACGCCCGGCGTACTGGTCATAGATCATGTAGCGGCCGCCGGCGACCAGGATCCATCGTTCGTTCAGGTGCCAGGAGTCCTGCAGGAAGATCGAATCGGTGCGCAGCAGGTCGGTCTGGTCGCTGGCCCCAGGGTCGGCTACCGACGAGGGCTGTGCGGTGCCATAGAGCGGGTCGTTGTAGTCGAGCAGATTGTTGCCGCCACGGATCAGGTCGGCGCGGTAGATCTTGCGCTTCTCGCTGTCGATACCGAGCACCAGTTCGTGGCGGAAACCACCGAACTCCACGTCGCCAAGCAGGCTGGCGGTGGCGAAGCTGTCGCTACTGATGGCGCCATGGGTACCGTCGATACGGCGGGTCACGCGGCCTGTATCGGTGTTCACGGCGGTTACGCGAGCCTGGTTGTCGTCATAGGTTTCGCGACTCCAGCCGTAGGCGAAGTTCGCCTTCCAGGCATCGTCGAGCTGGTGCTCGACGGCGAAGCGCCAGAGGTCGGAGCGGCCTTCGGTGATGTTGAGGGTATCGTCCAGGCGGCGGGTATAGGGGATGTCCAATGGCTTCATGGTCGTGGGATTCAGCGCCGTGCCACGGTCGAAGGGGGTTTCGAACTCCCGGTGCTCATAGGACAGGCTGGCCGTGGTGCGCTCGCCGTACCAGGCCAGTGAGGGCGCCACCAGGGTCTGGCGGTACTGGCCGAATTCGCGCCAGTACTCGTTGTCGTCGTGGTCGAGGATCAGCCGGTAGGCCAGGCCGCTGTCGGCCAGGGCACCGGTGCTGTCCAGCGTGCCGCCTGCGCCCTGCTTGCCGTGGGCATAGGCGGAGGTGCGCACGGTGATTTCGTTGCGCTGCTGCAACTGTGGCTTCTTGCTCACCACGTTGACCACGCCACCCGGATCCTGGATGCCATAGAGCAGCGACGCCGGCCCCTTGAGCACTTCCACACGCTCGGCGCTGGCGCCCAGGTTGCGCCCAAGTACCGAGGGCAGGCCGTCGCGCATGATCGAGCCATCGCGGTTGTCACCGAAGCCACGTTTCAACACCGCGTCCTGGGTGCTGCCGAGGGTATTGGCCTGGGTGATGCCGCTGACATTGTTCAGCGCATCGTCGAGGTTGCGCGGCTGCTGGTCGCGCAGCACCTGCTCGGGGACCACGTTGATCGTCTGCGGGACTTCCAGGGCGCTGGCGCTGCCACGGGTGATCGCGGCGTTGGCCGGAGGCTGGTAGGCGTTGCGGCGGCTGGACTCGATGTAGGTGGAGTTCAGCTCCAGGCTGTTCGCGGCGGCCAGCACGTAGCTGCCATCGGCCTGGCGCTGCGCACTGAGGCCGTGCCCGCGCAGTAGCGCTTCCAGGCCGGCGTCGGCGGCGTAATCGCCGCTCAGGCCGGGACCGCTGCGGCCATCGGTCAGCGCGGCGTTGCCGACCAGCACGATGCCGGCCTGTTCGGCGAACTGCGCCAGTTGCGCGGTCAGCGTGCCGGCGGCGATGGCATAGTGGCGCTGGTTGTCCGCGAAGCCACCCGGGCTGTGCAACAGCCCGCCACAGGCCAGGGTGATCGCCAGCGCCAATGGGCGCAGGGGAAGGGAAGTTCGGGTGCTCATGCTCGGTCTCCGTGGGGAAGCACTGTGGTTTTCCTCTACACCGAACGAGCGCCGCGAAAGGGGAACCACAGGAGCAGCCGCAAGCTGCAAGCCATAAGTTGGAAGCGATGCCCCGAGTGGGATTGTCGGAACCAGTTGACGATTTTCCCGCGTGAATTGACTCGGTTAGCGTGACGATGCCGAGTATCGGCTTCGGGCAGGGCGCGCCGCGCACCTGGGCGGAGAAGCCGGTGCGCATGGCGCACCCTGCGGCGGTCTTGGCCCGTGAACCGGTTCTCAGGCCGCTTCGATACTGACCCACCAGGGCATGACGCGGCGGATACGCACCGGCAGCGCCAGTGGCAGCATGTCCAGGGCGCGCTCGGTGTCCGCCAGGGGAAAGCTGCCGACCACCCGCAGCGCGGCGACTTCCGGGCTGCAGCCCAGGTAGCCATGGCGGTGGCGGCCCAGTTCCTCGACGAAGCGCTGCAGCGATACGCCTTCGGCCACGTAGACGCCCTTGCTCCAGGAGCGCCGGGCGGCTTCCACTGGCAGAGGCGGGCCGAGCGGGCCGCTGGCGGAGAAGGTCAACTGGCGGCCCTGTTCGAGCCGCGCCCTGGCGCCCGCACCGTTCAGGATATCGACCGTGCCGCTGAATACGCTGACACAGAGCCCGCCTGCCTGATGGCACAGGCCAAAGGTGGCGCCTTCGCCCGCGACCTCGCCATGGCGGGTCGTCACCCGCAGCGGGCCACGCGGATCACGGCTCGCTTCCAGCAGCAGTTCGCCGGTGCGCAGGTGCAGCAGGCGCTGCCGTGGTCCGTAGTCGATATCGAGGGCGGACAGGGTGTTCAGCCAGGCCCGGCTGCCGTCGGCCAGGGCCAGTTCGCGGCGTTCGCCGGTGCCGGTGGCGTAGTCGGTGGTCAACGCGGCCAGATGGTCGGCCAATGGTGTGTCACGCAATGTGCGCCAGCCGGCCAGGCCGGCGACCGCCAATACTCCGAGCGAGAGCAATGCGCGGCGTCTGCCGATAGACGCCATATCCGGTGCCCGCAGGGCGTCGTAGGCCGGTTTGCGGTGGCTTTCCTCGCGGAACGGCTCGAAGCGCTCTCCGACCTTTTCCACCACACTCCAGGCCTTGCGGTGTGCCGGGTCCTGCTCCAGCCAGCGGCGCCAGGCGGCGCGCTGCGATTCGTCGACTGTCTCGTCGCAGAGCAGCGCATACCAGTCGGCGGCCTGTTTCAGGTGCCGGTAATGGGTGTCGGTCACCGTCAGGACTCCGTCGCACTGTATAGCCCGGCTTCCAGCAGCGCGCATTGCAGCATGACGCGGGCCATGTACTTCTTCACCATGCGCTCGGAGATGTCCAGCCGTGCGGCGATCTCGCGATAGCCGTAGCCGTGGATCTGCGCCAGCAGGAAGACCGTGCGCGCCTTCTCCGGCAGGCTGCGCAGCATGGTGTCGATCTCGCACAGCGCCTCGGCCAGTATCGCCTGGCGTTCGGCCGAGGCGGCGAAGGATTCGGGTTGTGCCGCCAGGGTCTCCAGCCAGGCCCGTTCGATGTTGCGGCGGCGCCAGCGGTCGATGGACAGGCCCCGCGCCACCGTGCACAGGAAGGCCCGCGCATCGCTATCGCTGGCGAAGCGGCGCGGCTTGAGCAGCAGGCGCAGGAAACTGTCGTGGGAGATATCGTCGGCTTCCTGCGAACAGCCGAGCCGTCTGGCCAGCCAGGCTTTCAACCACGGGTGATGGTTCGCGTACAGCGTCTCTATCGGCTGCGGGTCGTTGAGTGACATGCGGGCTCGTGATGGGAAGGCGACGATGGTCGATAATGGAGATAGAGAATATTTCTCATTACCTTCCCGGGCAATAGGTAGTTCGTAGCGGCTGCAAGAACCTGCTCACGACCTCACGAGCCAAGGCCGCCGCCGGGTGTGCATGGCTCACCCGACGGCGATATTTCATCGCCGAGACGCGTTATCGCAGGCAGCTTTCCAGTGCGCCGGCCAGGCTTTCCAGCAACTGCTCATAGCCATTGGTGGAAACCGGGATAGCGGCGCCAAGGGCGTCCAGTTCGGCCAGCTTCACCGGCAGGCCGGCGCTCAGGGTCTGTGCCAGGCGGGGCTGCAACGGTGGTTCGCTGAATACGCAACTCGGGCCGGCCTGTTTCAACCGTTCGCGCATCTGCGCTACATGCCGGGCCCCCGGTTGCACGTCGGCGCTGATGCTGAACACCCCGGCATGCGCCAGTCCGTAGGCACTCTCGAAATAGCCGTAGGTGTCGTGGAAGACGAAGTATGGCTTGCCGGCCAGGGAAGCGAGCCGTCCGCGCAGGTCCCGCTCGAGGCTGTCCAGGCGGGCGGAGAAGGCTTTGGCGTTATCCCTGTAGCGCTGTGCGTGGTCCGGGTCGAGGCTGGCGAGGTCGCTGGCGATACGCTGGGCGATGACGCGGGCATTGGCCGGTTGCAGCCACAGATGGGCATCGAGCGAGCCGGGACGGTGATCATGGTCGTGGTCATGGTCCTGCTTGACGTCGTCATCGTGAGGGTGATCATCATTGTGCTCATGCTCATGCTCATGCTCATGCTCATGCTCATGCTCATGCTCATGCTCATCGCCGTAATGGCGCAGGGACAGGCCCGGCAGGCTCTGCACGGCCAGGCTCGTGCCGCTACGGCCCTCCAGGGGTTTGCCGAGGAAGTTCTCCAGGTCCGGCCCGATCCAGTACAGCAGGTCGGCCTCGCGCAGGCGGCGGATATCGGAAGGGCGCAGGGCATAGTGGTGCGGCGAGGCGCCGGGCGGCAGCAGGACGTCCGGTTTGCCGGTATCGCCCTGGACGGCGGCGGCAATCAGTTGCAGGGGCTTGATACTGGTCAGTAGCTGGACTTCGGCACGCACCTGGGTGGCGGCGGCCAGCAGGCATAGCAGGATGATCGAGGAACGCACGATAGGTCTTCCTGAATGGAGAAAGTGCTACAGAATAACGTATAGATAGGAATGTCGCTCGATACCTTGTGGAAATCAGAGTGATCGCGCCTCCTGTTGCAGCGCGCCGAAAACAGCCGAAAAGAGTGCTGGAGGCTGTGCGGAAGCGCGTGGCGGCGAAGGTTTGCGTCCAGTTTCCAGCCTCCAGCGCTCTTTTCGGCTCTGCGCAGTGCATAGCGCAAGTCTCCGAACGTATAGACTCGCGGAGTCGCCCGTTCATTTCGAATCGGTAATCCATCTGCCGAGTCTTTGCCCTGTGCGGGCTGTCTGAACGGTCGTGGGGCAAATTCCAGCGAGGACAGCAGCTTGAGCGAACGAGACAGCCAGGTTCCATGCAATGACAGCGACCCGCTGGTCGCTGCCGTCGCCAACTGTTCCAGGGAGCCGATCCATATACCTGGCAGCATCCAGCCGCATGGTTTCCTGCTGGTGCTCGACAGCCCGTCCCTGGCGATACTCCAGGCCAGCGAGAATGTCGTCGACTGGCTGGGTGCGCCTGCTGATTGTCTTGCCGGGGCGCGGCTGGTCGATCTGTGCGAGGCCGGTGCCGTGGTGGAGCGGGCATTGTCCTTGCTCGGGCCCGCAGAGCCGGCGCCACGGCACCTTGCCGATCTGCGCCTGGCGAGGCCGGATGATGGCCGTGAGCGCGATATCGCGGTTACCGCCCATGTCACGGCGGGGCTGGTGATCGTCGAATTCGAAGAGGTCGACGGCGATGCCGCGGCCAATGGCGATTTTTACCCGTTGCTCGCTACCTTCATCGGTCGCTTGCAGGATGCCGCGGACACCGAGCAGCTATGCCGCCTGGCCATCGGGGAAATCAAGCGCCTGAGCGGTTTCGGCCGGGTCAAGGCCTATGCCTTCGATGCCGATGGCAATGGCCAGGTGCTGGCCGAGCTGGCCGACCCCGGTTACTCCAGCTATCTCGGCCTGCACTTTCCCGCGTCGGATATTCCCCAACAGGCCCGGGCGCTCTATTGCGTCAACCGTATCCGGCTGATCGTCGATGCCGACTACCGGCCGTCGCCGCTGGTCCCGGCCTTGAACCCGAAAACCGCGCAGCCACTGGACCTGAGCCAGGCCGCCCTGCGCAGCGTATCGCCGGTGCATCTGCAATACATGCGCAATATGCGTACGCAGGCGTCCATGTCGATCTCCATCGTGGTCGGCGGCAGGCTATGGGGGTTGATCTCCTGCCACCATGTACAACCTCTCATCGTCGCGCCGCAGACGCGTGCCGTCTGCGAATTGCTGGGCCGCCTGCTGTCGTTGCAGATCGAGAGCCGTGAGTCGCGCGCCAGCGCCGAGCATATGCTGGCGTTGCGCCACTATGTATTCCAGTTGCTGTCGTCCATGTCCGACCACGACAGCGTGCAGCATGGGTTGCGCGAGCAAGCGCAGACCCTGCTGGATTTCATGGCCGCCGATGGTGCCGCGGTCATCGACGCCAGCGATTGCCAACTGTTCGGGCATACGCCAGCAGCGCCACAGGTCGAGGCGCTGGCGTACTGGCTGGCCGGGCGCCACGCCACGGAGCCGTTCCATAGCGATAATCTCGCGCGGGATATACCCGAGTTGCCGGAACTGGCCGATTCGGTGGCCGGGCTGCTGGCGGTTTCCATTTCACAAATCCATCCGCACTACCTGATCTGGTTCAAGAACGAATGCATCCGCACGGTGAACTGGGCCGGCAAGCCGGAAAAGTCCGTTGACGCGCATGGCAGCCTCGACCCGCGGCACAGTTTCGAGTGCTGGCAGGAAGTCCGCCGTGGCTACAGCACACCCTGGCACCCCCGTGAGCTGCAGGCCGTGCTCGAGTTGCGCAATGCGATACTCGGCATCGTGCTGCGCAAGGCCGAGGCAATGGCGCAGTTGGCCGGTGACCTGAGCAAAAGCAACAAGGAGCTGGAAGCCTTTTCCTATAGTGTTTCCCACGATCTGCGCGCGCCGTTGCGGCATATCGCCGGCTACGCCGAATTGCTGGAGGAGTTCGAGGGGGAGCGCCTGAGTGAGCGCGGCCGGCGTTTCATCGACAATATCGCCGATGCCGCCCGGTTCGCTGGTAGCCTGGTGGACAGTCTGCTGAGCTTCTCGCAGATGGGCAGGGCCGCGCTGCACCCGGTCACGGTGGATATGCAAGGCCTGCTGGGGGCCGTCCTGCATGAGATGCAACCGGAGATCGAGGGGCGAGCGATCACCTGGAACATTGGCGAGCTGCCGGTCGTGCATGCCGATGCTGTGTATCTGCACCAGGTATTGCGCAATCTGCTTTCCAATGCGCTCAAATACAGCCGTGGACGGAACCCCGCCGTCATCGAGATCGGTGCCGAGCAGTCGTCCGGTTGCACGCAGGTATTCGTCAGGGATAATGGCGTCGGTTTCGATATGCAGTATGTCGACAAGCTGTTCAACGTCTTCCAGCGTTTGCACCGTATGGAAGATTTCGAGGGTACGGGCATCGGCCTGGCCAATGTCCGTCGTATCATCGAGCGCCATGACGGTCGCGTCTGGGCAAAGGCGGCGCCGGACGAAGGTGCTACCTTCTATTTCACACTGCCGGACCCAAGGCAGGAAATCTGAGTCGGAACCGAATACATATGCTCAAGCCCATTCTTCTGGTCGAGGACAACCCACGGGACCTGGAGCTGACCCTGGTTGCGCTGGAACGCAGCCAACTGGCCCACGATGTCATCGTGCTGCGTGATGGCGTCGAGGCGCTCGACTACCTGTTGCGCAGGGGCGAATACGCGTTGCGCGCGGAAGGGAACCCCGCCGTGCTGCTGCTGGACCTCAAGCTGCCGAGGATCGATGGCCTGGAAGTGTTGCGGCAGGTTCGCGAGTGCGCCGGCCTGCGCAGCATTCCGGTGGTCATGCTGACTTCGTCCAGGGAGGAGGTCGACCTGCAGTGCGCCTATGAACTGGGGGTGAACGCCTACGTGGTCAAGCCGGTCGAGTTCAAGGCCTTCGTTGCGGCGATCGCCGATCTCGGCGTTTTCTGGGCCGTTCTCAATGAACCGCCTCCCGGCTCGTTACGCCTGCAGCGCAGGGCGCTGGAAGCGGAGGGCATGGGCCGGTGAAGGCGATGTCGCTGTTGTTTTCCAGGGCAGCTCAACCATGCCTCTGAAATCCTTCACCCTGCTGCTGGTCGAGGATAGCCGCCATGATGCCGAGCTGGCCCTGCTGATGTTCGAGCGCCATGGCCTGGACGTGCGGGCTACGCTGGTCCACGACCACCGTGGCGCGGAGCGCGAGCTGCAGCAGGGCAGCTTCGACCTGATTGTCTGCGATTACCTGTTGCCCGGCTCTTCCGGTGCGCAGGCGCTGGAAGTGGCCCAGCGGCTGGCGCCGAAAACCCCGCTGATTTTCCTGTCCGGCGTGTTGGGCGAACAGCATGCGGTGGAAATGGTGCGGCGCGGCGCTGTCGACTATGTGCTCAAGCAGAATCTCGACTTCCTGCCCAAGGCCGTGACCCGGGCGTTGGCCGAGCAGCATGAGCGACGCCAGCGGCAGCGGGCCGAGGCGGCATTGCAGCAAGTCGAGTTGCGCGCGCAACTGGCGATCGATGCGGCCCGCCTGGGCATGTGGGACTACCTGCCGCAGAGCGGTCGGCTGCTCTGGGACGAGCGTTGCAAGGCACTGTACGAGCTGGCCCCGGAGGACACTGTCGACCTCGATTATTTCCTGCGGCGCTGCCTGCCCGAGGACCTGCCGGAGTTGCGGCGCAAGCTCGACCTGGCGCTGAGCGACGAAGGCTACGAGTATCACGTCGAGCACCGCGTGCGCCTCAAGGATGGTGGGTTGCGCTGGTTGTCCAGCCGTGGCCGGTCGTTTTTCGAGGCCGGCGAATGCGTGCGCTTCACTGGCGTATTGCAGGACATCACCCGGGAAAAGCTGGCCTCCGAAGCCCTGCAGAGACTCAATGACCGGCTGGGGGAACGGGTCGAGCAGCGCACCCGCGAGCGCGACAGGACCTGGGATCTGTCGCGCGACCTGTTGTGCGTGATGCGTATGGATACCTGCCCGATCAATCTCAATCCCGCGTGGACAAGCACACTCGGCTATGCGCCGGAGCAACTGTTCCAGCGTCCCCTGCTCGAACTGATTCACCCGGATGACCAGGCCGCCACGGATCGTGAGATCGTGAGACTGTCCCGCGGCCAGATCAGCCAGCGTTTCGTCAACCGCATGCGCGATGCCGCAGGGGGTTACCACTGGTTGTCCTGGACCGTGGTGCCGGATGCCGGCCTGCTGTATGGCGTGGCGCGCGACATCACCAGCGAGCGGGCGGTGATGGAGGAGCTGGCGGCCACCAACCGGCGCTTGCTGGAACAGATCGAGGAACGCCAACGGGTCGAGGCCACCCTGCAGCAGATGCAGCGCCTGGAAGCCGTTGGGCAGCTCACGGCGGGGGTCGCCCATGATTTCAACAATCTGCTCACGGTGGTCCTGACCAGCGCCAGTTTTCTCGCCCGGGATCTGCAGCGCGGAGCGCTGGAGAAAAGCCAGGCACGCCTGCAGAACATCCGCGAAGCAGGGGAACGGGGGGCCAAGCTCACCACCCAGTTGCTGGCCTTCTCCCGGCGGCAAAGGCTGGTGCCCGAAGCGGTCAACCTCAACGACACCCTGGCGGAGATGCTGGCCCTGCTGCAGAGCACGCTGGGCGGCAGTATCCTGATCGAGACCTGTGTGGCGCCCGATCTCTGGCTGGCGCTGATCGACCCGACCCAGACCGAGCTGATCATCCTCAACCTGGCGATCAATGCCCGCGATGCCATGGCGGTCGGTGGCCGCCTGCGCCTGGTGACGGCCAACGAAAGGGTCGACAGCCCTGCCCTGCGCGCCGAGGAGCCGGAGCCTGGCGATTATGTGGTGCTTTCGGTGGAGGACTCCGGCAGTGGCATGAGCGACGAAGTGCGCTCCCGGGCCTTCGAACCCTTTTTCACCACCAAGGAGGTCGGTCGTGGCTCGGGGCTGGGGCTGGCCCAGGTATTCGGTTTCGCCAAGCAGTCCGGTGGTGGCGTACGGATTTCCACCGAGTTGGGGCGCGGCACCACGGTGAAGGTCTATCTGCCGCGTATGAGCGGAAATGTGCCGGTCCAGGCCAGGGTGGCGCCGAGTACGCCACAGGTGCATGAAGAGAATGAGGGTAGCCGCACCATTCTGTTGGTGGATGATGACGCCAGGGTTCGGGAAGTCACGGCTGCCATGCTGGGCAATCTGGGTTACCGGGTGCGGGAGGCGGCAAGCGCTTCGGCGGCCCTGGCCTGTATCGATGCGCAGGTCGATCTGCTGCTGGCGGATTTCGCCATGCCGGGCATGAGTGGCGCCGAACTGGCCGAGGTCGTGCGGCAACGCTACCCATCGCTGCCGATCGTTTTCATCAGCGGTTACGCCGAACTTGGCGCGCTGAAGGCCGAAGGTACGATCATCGTGCAGAAGCCTTTCCGCGATGATGAAATGGCGAGCAAGTTGCGCCAGGCGCTGGGCCTCTCCGGGCCGGTTCGGGCGCCCGTGACGTAGCCGTCGCCACGCAGCGGACAGGCTTCATGGGCGCGGGCTTGCCTGCGAAGTTTTCTTGCCCGGCGGCGCCCTATTCGTGGGCAGGCTCGCTCTATGGGGTTTCGGTGCGGGCCGCCGCCAGGCACTGGTCCAGCGCTTCCCGCCATTCCGGCAGGCGGATATTCCAGGTCCGTTGTAGCAGCGAGCAGTCCAGGCGCGAGTCCTGCGGGCGCTTGGCGGGGGTCGGGTAGTCCTTCGAGGGGATCGGCGTCAGGCGCGCGCGCAGCTTGCCCTCGGCCTGCAACCGCTCGGCGATCGCCTGGGCGAAGCCGTACCAGGAGGTTTCCCCGCTCGAGGTCAGGTGGAACAGGCCGAATGGCGCCGCCCGGCCATGGCGCCAGGCATCCACCCAGTGGGCGGTGGTGTCGGCGATGGTGCCGGCCCAGGTCGGTGCGC
This sequence comes from Stutzerimonas kirkiae, assembly GCF_004327335.1. Taxonomy (GTDB): domain Bacteria; phylum Pseudomonadota; class Gammaproteobacteria; order Pseudomonadales; family Pseudomonadaceae; genus Stutzerimonas; species Stutzerimonas kirkiae. The sequence goes on from NZ_QJUO01000015.1 coordinate 90,203, forward strand.
CGATCTGGTCGTTCACCACCGACAGGCTGTCGCGTTCCTGCAGCAGGCGCTGCATGGTCAGCAGGAAGTTCTTGCCGTGCCGCGCATAGACCCAACTGGTGCGCAGGATCAGGTGCTGGCCACCGACCGCCTGGATCGCCCGCTCGCCGGCCAGCTTGCTGGCGCCGTAGACTCCCAGGGGGTTGGTGCTGTCCTGCTCGTTATAAGGGCTTTGCTTGCGTCCGTCGAAGACATAGTCGGTCGAATAGTGGATCAGCGGCACGCCCAGCCGCGCCGCTTCCTCGGCGAGCACCCGCGGTCCCTCGGCATTGACGGCGAAGGCCAGTTCGCGCTGCTGCTCGGCGGCGTCCACGGCGGTATGGGCGGCGGCGTTGACGATCAGGTCGGGCTTCAGGGCCGCCACCTGCTGGCGAATGCTCTGCGGGTTGCCCAGGTCCAGCGCCTGCTGGCCCAGCGCATGGATGTCGCCCGCTGGCGCCAGCGCCCGTTGCAGCTCCCGCGAAACCTGGCCGCTGCGACCGGTGATAAGGATCTTCATGGGAACAGCTCGGCCTCGCCCAGTGGCAAGCCGACCTGGTCCTTGGCCGACAACTGCGGCTGGCCCTGCAACGGCCAGTCGATGCCCAGTCGCGGGTCGTTCCAGAGCAGGCAGCGTTCATGCTCGGGGGCGTAGTAGTCGGTGGTCTTGTAGAGGAACTCGGCGCTTTCGCTGAGGACCAGGAAGCCATGCGCGAAACCTTCCGGAACCCACATCTGGCGCTGGTTGGCCGCGCTCAGGTGGGCGCCGGCCCAACGACCGAAGGTGGCAGAGCCGCGGCGCAGATCGACCGCGACATCGAACACTTCGCCGGCGACGACCCGTACCAGTTTCCCCTGGGGCTGGCGGATCTGGTAGTGCAGACCGCGCAATACGCCACGGGCGGACTTCGAGTGGTTGTCCTGGACGAAGCTGCGGCGCAGCCCGGTGGTGTTCTCGAAGGCGGCGGCGTTGTAGCTTTCGTAGAAGAAGCCGCGCTCGTCGCCAAAGACCCTGGGTTCCAGGATAAGGACCTCGGGGATTGCGCTTGCCACGACCTTCATTGTTTTTCTCCCGCCAGCTTGAACAGGTATTGCCCATAGCCGGTCTTGCCCAGCGCCTTGGCATGGTCCAACAGTTGTGCGTGGTCGATCCAGCCGTTCTGGTAGGCGATTTCCTCCAGGCAGGCCACTTTCAGGCCCTGGCGGTGTTCGATGGTCTGCACGTACTGCGAGGCTTCCAGCAGGCTGTCGTGGGTGCCGGTGTCGAGCCAGGCGAAGCCGCGGCCGAAGCGCTCGACATGCAGGTCGCCGCGCGCGAGGTAGGCATTATTGACATCGGTGATCTCCAGTTCGCCGCGTGGCGAGGGCTCGATCGACTTGGCGATCCCGATCACGTCGTTGTCGTAGAAATACAGGCCGGTCACCGCGTAGCTGGACTTCGGCTGCGCGGGTTTTTCCTCGATGGAGCGGGCCTTGCCGGCTTCGTCGAAGTCCACCACGCCGAAGCGTTCCGGGTCCTTGACCCAGTAGCCGAACACGGTCGCGCCTTTCCCGTTGGCGGCGGCCCGCTGCAGCTTTTCGGTGAAATGCTGGCCGTGGAAGATGTTGTCGCCGAGGATCAGGCACACCGAGTCGTCGCCGATGAACGTCTCGCCGATCAGGAAGGCCTGGGCCAGGCCATCCGGCGAGGGCTGCTCGGCATAGCTGAAGCGAACGCCGAACTGGCTGCCGTCGCCCAGCAGGTTGCGGTATTGCGGCAGGTCATGGGGCGTGGAGATCACCAGGATGTCGCGAATGCCGGCGAGCATCAGCACCGAGATCGGGTAGTAGGCCATCGGCTTGTCGTAGATCGGCAGCAATTGCTTGGATACGCCAAGGGTGATGGGATGCAAACGGGTACCGGAGCCACCGGCCAGCAGGATGCCTTTCATCGATCCGTCTCCAGTGCGCCGAGGCGCTCGCGTCGGTAGCTGCCGTCCTGCACGTGGCGGCACCAGTCGAGGTTGTCCAGGTACCACTGCACGGTCTTGCGCAGGCCGCTGTGGAAGGTTTCGCGGGGCGTCCAGCCCAGTTCGCGCTCGATCTTGCCGGCGTCGATGGCGTAGCGCTGGTCATGGCCGGGGCGGTCCTTGACGAAGGTAATCAGCGCTTCATAACGCTCGATACCGGCCGGTTTGCCTGGCGCCAGCTCTTCGAGCAGGGCGCAGATGGCGCGTACCACGTCGATGTTCTTCTGCTCATTGTGCCCGCCGATGTTGTAGGTCTCGCCCACTTGGCCGTGTGTCACTACTTCCAGCAGCGCCCGCGCATGGTCCTCGACGAACAGCCAGTCGCGGATCTGCGAGCCGTCGCCATAGACCGGCAGCGGCTTGCCTTCCAGCGCGTTGAGGATGACCAGCGGGATCAGCTTTTCCGGGAAGTGGTAGGGGCCGTAGTTGTTCGAGCAGTTGGTCACCAGGGTCGGCAGGCCATAGGTGCGCTGCCAGGCGCGTACCAGGTGGTCGGAGGCCGCCTTGCTCGCCGAGTAGGGCGAGCTGGGCGCGTAGGGCGTGGTTTCCAGGAACAGCTCGTCCACACCGTGCAGGTCGCCGTACACCTCGTCGGTGGAAATATGGTGGAAGCGGAAGGCCTCGCGCCGCTCTGCCGGCAGGCCGCTCCAGTAGGCGCGGGTGGCCTCCAGCAACTGGTAGGTGCCGACGATATTGGTCTCGATGAACGCGGCCGGGCCGTCGATGGAGCGGTCGACGTGGGATTCGGCGGCCAGGTGCATGATGGCGTCGGGCTGGAACTCCGCCAGGGCGCGGCCGACCGCCTGGCGGTCGGCGATGTCGGCCTGCAGGAAGCGGTAACGTGGGTCGTTATCGATGCCGGCCAGGGATTCGAGGTTGCCGGCGTAGGTCAGTTTGTCCAGGTTGAGGACTTCGTGCCGGGTATCGCCGATCAGGTGGCGAATCAGCGCCGAGCCGATGAAGCCGGCGCCGCCGGTGACGAGTATGCGCATGGATATCAGGTTCCTTTGGGTGGCGGAAGGATAACGGCAAAGCGCCGAAAAGAGCGCTGGAGGCTGGACGAAAGAGCGTGGCAACCGGTGTTTTTCGTCCGGCTTTCCAGCCTCCAGCGCTTTTATCGAAGCCGCTTTGCGGTGAATAACGGTATAGCGCAATGGCCCTGAAGGATAGGGTTTGGCTATTGGTGTGGTGCGCCGCGCGCACCTAATCGGGGGGCGCACCCTATGGCGACCCTGGCACGTGCGGCGGTCATGGTTTTTCGGTCAGTCGGGCTTGCTGGTAGAGCCAGTCGCGCAACTGCCCGGACAGTTCGTCACTGGCCTGGCCGAAGCTGGCGACGACCGCCTCCACTTGCGTGCCGTCGCTGGGCTGGCGGACTTCGAAGCGCCGGCTGGCGAGGATACGTTGGCTGCTGGCCTGTACCAGGTGGCTATCCAGGCGGATGCGTACCTGCGGCAGGCCATCGATATATTCGCTCTGGAAGGCGCGCAGGTCGCTGACCAGCTCCAGGTCGGCGTGCAGGCCGGCATCCTCGTGGCTGACTGACGGGAAGCGGCTGTCCTGTTGGAGGTTTTCCACCAGTCGGTCACGCAACAGCGTCGGTACGGCGTCCGCCCAGCGTGCGCCCCGGTAGCTGCTGATCTGGTTGCCCTCCGGCACGACGGCGATACGCGCGCTGGAGAACAGCCGGTTGGCCTCCGGGGTAACGATGCGCAGGGCCTGCGATAGCGCCGGTTGCCCGGCCGGGGCCGGCCCGAGTGTGCTGGCCGGCAACAGGTGCAGGCGGATCGGCTCCGCCTCCGGCAGGACCGAACAGGCCGAGAGCAGGGCGGTTGCCAGGATCAGGCCGGGAAGCATGGCTTTCATGGGGTGAACTCCTGAATCTGTTCGCGTCCGAGCAGGAAGGCGCCCGGGTTGTCTTCCAGGCGCTGGGTAACCCGGCGCAGGGCGCCGAGGGTGGTGCGCAGCTCGTTGATGGCTGGCCCCAGGCCGTTGAAGCCCTGCATGCCATTGCCCAGGGCGTCCTGGTTTTCCGCCAGCAGCGCATCGAGGCGTGCGGTGACCCGCCCCAGGGCCTGCAGCGACTGCCCGGCGTTTTCCAGCAGGCCACGACCCTGCTGGTCGAGCAGACCATTGGTATTGCGCGCCAGCAGGGTGATCTCTTCCAGCGCCGTGCCGGTCTGCTGGCCCAACTGGTTGAACTGTTGCAGTGCTTCGGCGATATCGCCGCGCTGCTCGGAGAGCACGCTGGTGGCTTGCTCCAGGTGTGCCAGGGTCTGGCTGATATTGCGCGTGTTCTCCTTCGAGAACAGTTGGTTGGCGTTGCCCAGCAGGCCGTTGATGTTGGTCAGCAGGTCTTGGCCATTCTCCAGCAATGCGCTCAGCGGCGACGGATCGGCGATGATCACCGGCGGATCGTTGCGTTCGCCCCTGAGCAGGGGGCTGCCGGGGCTGCCGCCATGCAACTGGATGACCATGCTGCCGGTGATGTTGGCCAGCGCCAGGCGCGCGCGGGTGTCCTGCTTGACCGGCGTATCGCCGTAGAGGCGGACGCGCGCGCGCACCTTGTTCGGATCGTCCGGCTCCAGCCACAGCCGTTCCACGTCGCCGACCTTGATGCCGCTGTACTCCACCGGGCTGCCACTGGACAGACCACTGACATCGCGGCTGAAGCTGACTTCGTAGTACTGGTATTCGCGGTCCATGCTGGACTTGCCCAGCCACAGGGCGAACAGCAGCGCACAGCCCACCGCGATCACGGTGAACAGACCTATCAGTACATGATGGGCTCGGGTTTCCATCTCATTTCTCCTGCACAGCGGCGGCCTGTTGCGCCGCGCGGCCACGGGGGCCGTGGAAGTAATCGCGAATCCAGGGGTCGTCGGTCGCCTCCACCACCTCGAGGCGATCGGCCACCAGCACGCGCTTCTGCGACAGCACGGCGACCCGGTCGCAGATGGTATAGAGGGTATCCAGGTCGTGGGTCACCAGGAACACGGCGAAACCCAGCGCATCGCGCAGGGTCAGGATCAACTGGTCGAATGCGGCGGCGCCGATCGGGTCCAGCCCGGCGGTCGGCTCGTCGAGGAACAGCACCTCGGGGTCCAGCGCCAGCGCCCGGGCCAGCGCGGCGCGCTTGACCATGCCGCCGGACAGTTCGTCCGGGTACTTGCTGGCAGCGTTCGCCGGCAGCCCGGCCAGGGCCAGCTTCTGCCGCGCCAGATGCTCGGCGTCGGCGCGCTTGAGGCCGATGTGCTCGATCAACGGCAGCGCGACGTTTTCCTGCAGGTTAAGCGAGGTGAACAGGGCACCACGCTGGAACAGCACGCCGAAACGCCGCTCGACCTGCGAGCGCTGGCGGTCGTTCAGGTTGCCGAGGTCCTGGCCGAACACCCGTATCTGCCCGGCATTGGGACGGCGCAGGCCGACGATGCTGCGCAGCAGCACCGACTTGCCGGTGCCGGAACCGCCGACCACGCCGAGGATTTCCCCATGGCGGATATCCAGGTCGAGGTTGTCGTGCACGGTCTGCCGGCCGAAGCGGTTGACCAGCCCGCGCACCTGGATCAGCGGTTCGTCGCTCGTCACCAGTCCATCTCCATGAAGAACAGCGCGGCGATGGCATCCAGCAGGATCACCATGAAGATCGACTGCACCACGCTGGAGGTGGTGTGTTCGCCGACCGACTGGGCGCTGCCGGAGACCTTGAAGCCTTCCAGGCAACCGATCACCGCGATCAGGAAGGCGAATACCGGCGCCTTGCCGATGCCGACCAGGAAGTGGCTGACGGTGATGTCGCGCTGCAGGATGCCGAGGAACATCGCCGGTGAGATATCCAGTGCCAGGGCGCACACCGCCAGGCCGCCGAGGATGCCGCTGAGCATGCCGATGAAGGTCAGGATCGGCAGCGTGATCAGCATCGCCAGTACCCGCGGTAGCACCAGCAGCTCGATCGGGCTGAGGCCCAGGGTGCGGATGGCGTCGATTTCCTCGTTGGCCTTCATCGAGCCGATCTGCGCGGTGAAGGCGCTGGCGGTGCGACCGGCCAGCAGGATGGCGGCGAGCAGCACGCCGAATTCGCGCAGGAAGGAAAAAGCCACCAGGTTGACGGTATAGACGCTGGCGCCGAACTCCTGCAGCACCGTGGCGCCGAGGAAGGCCACCACCGCGCCGACCAGGAAGGTCAGCAGCGCGACGATGGGGATGGCGTCCAGCCCGGTCTGCTCGATATGCGCCACCAGCGAGGTGATGCGCCAGCGCCGGGGGCGCGGCAGGTTGGCCAGCAGCGTCTGCAGGGTCAGCCCCATGAAACCGAGCAGGTCGCGCTGCTGCCGCCAGATGGTTTCCATGGTCTGGCCGATATGTGCCAGCACTTCGGTGAGGGCGAACGGGCGCGGCGGCTCTGTCTCTTCCGGGGCCTGCATGGCGTTCGCCAGGGTGCGCAACAGTGCGGCGCGAGCCTGTGGCAGGTCGCCTGCCCAAGTGTTCAGGGTGGCGATGCGCTGCTGGCCGAGCAACTCCACCAGCAGGCCGGCACCGGCGGTATCCAGTTCGCCGAGGGCATCCAGGTCGATTCGCCAGTCTTCGCCGATCTGCGCGTGCTGGCGCGCCACCGCCTGCTTGAGCGCCGGGTAGTGCGCCAGCGTCCAGTCGCCAGCGATACGCAGCGTGGCGGGCTGCGTATCGGTCTGCGTGTGCAGGCTTCCTGGGGTCGGTTGCATCGCTATCCTGTGTTCCTGCCGGGTCGTATTAGGAATACCGCTCGTCGGCGGCACAGGAGGGAAATCCTAGCAGGTTGGCTGGACGGGATCGCAGTTTAAATGATCTCTTTCGGTATGCGTATTTTCAGTTAATACACAACTTATTACATTTCCCTGTCACTTGGCTTCTGTAACATACGCGCCACCGCAGAAGTGCATTGCCGTGCTCCTGATCCGGTCGTTCAATGCGCTGAGTAACAAGAAGAATTTCCAGACGCAAGAACTTCCTTACCGGCCCCTCGGAACGAGATGGGCCAGAACGAGAAGATACCCGCAGAGGATTCTTGTGAAACAGACTGCCATCCGTTTTTCCACTCGAGCTACGCTCTACGCCAGTTATATCACCCTGCTCGTACTGCTCCTGATTGTCGCGGGGATGTCCCTCTATGCGCTTTCCAAGGCGGACAAGGCCTTCTCCGGCTACGTCCAGGGGCCTGGAAAGCGTGCGATGCTCGCCAGCCAGTTGGATGCGGCGGTGAAGGACCGGGCCGTGGCCCTGCGCAACCTGGTCCTGATCGCCGATGTCCAGGCCCGTGCGGGCCAGCAGTCGGTGATCGATGCGGCCGATCGTATGGTCATTGCAAGGCTCGATCAATGGCGCCAGTCCATCCACGACGATACGGATGTGGGTGGCGGGGCGAGGGAGCTGTTCGCCAGTGTGGAAAGCATAGAGAAGCGCTACGCGCCGGTCGCCCGGAAGATCGCCGAGCATGTGCTGGCGGGGGAGGACGACACGGCCATTCGCATGATCGCCGAGCAATGCACGCCCCTGCTGCAGGAACTGACAGTCGCCATCGATGGTTACCAGAAGTTTATCGCCCAGCAGGCCGCCGAGCGCATCGAAGTCAATACGGCGGATTATCGTGCCCAGCGCAATCTGCTGGTGCTGGTCATCGCCATATCCGTCCTGTTTGCCGTCGTCCTGGGGCAATCGATTACCCGTCGTCTGCTGAGGGCCCTTGGCGCCGAGCCGGATGACCTGAACCGTATCGCCAGGCAGGTGGCCGATGGCGATCTGCGCCACTCGGACTCCGGCAACGTCCGGGCCGACAGCGTACTCGGCTCCTTGCGCAACATGCAGCGCAACCTTCGGGAAATGGCGTTGCGCATCAGCGCTTCATCCCAGTCCGTGGCCACATCCAGCCAGGCCTTGAGCGGGCAGACACAGCAGAGTCTGGATGGCGTCGCCAACTCTCTGCTCGAGATCGAGCAGATCGTCACCGCCATCCACGAAATGGCCGCCACGGTCCAGGACGTGGCGCGCAGCGCCGAAACGGCGGCGGCCGCCGCCGATGAAGCGGACCACGAGGCTCGGCAAAGCCAGGACAAGACCGTCCACGCGGTTTCGCTGATCGATGGGCTGGCCAGGGACATCGATCACTCGGCGGATGCCATGCAGCGCCTGAAGGCTGAAAGCAGCAATATCGGCACGGTGCTCGACGTGATCAAGTCGGTGGCCGACCAGACCAACCTGCTGGCGCTCAATGCGGCCATCGAGGCGGCTCGCGCCGGAGAGGCCGGGCGCGGTTTCGCGGTGGTCGCCGACGAAGTGCGTAACCTGGCTCGTCGTACCCGTGACGCTACCTCGGAAATCGAGGGCCTGATAATCAGCCTGCAACGTATCGCCGATGAAAGCGCCCAGTCCATGCAGAATTGCCAGGCCTCCAGCGAGCAGGCGGTATCGAGCAGTTCGCAGGTCGGTGACGCCGTCCTGCGGATCGTCGACATGATCGAGCGGATCAATGGCATGAATCAGCAGATCGCCGCGGCGGCGGAGCAGCAGAGCGCCGTTGCCGAGCAGATCAGCCAGAACATTATTGCGGTGCGCGACAATGCCTCCCAGGCTGGCGATGCCATGCGCCACTGCTATCAGGAAAGCGATGGGCTGGCCAGGACCAGCGAAGCCTTGAAGGAAGATATCGCCAGGTTCCAGCTCTGACAGGCGGACAATGGCCGTAGATACCGTCTTGGCCCTCACCGAGCAAGTGCCAATTCGGGGTTAAAGGGCACACCGGATTTCAGCACGCCATAAACGATGCACAGGAGCTTGCGCATCGCCGCGCAGATGATCTGTTTACCGGT